>NZ_CADEPL010000058.1 GCF_902829295.1 Vogesella oryzae | reverse complement strand
GTGCTGCGGGTGATCAACGACGAGAACAGCTCGGGGCAGGTGACCGAACGGGTGCTGCATCTGGCGGCCTTCAACTGTGTGCTGGCAGTGTTCGCTTTCAAGATCATTGTCGGGCTGGTGGTGTTCCGTACCTCGGGCAACCTGTGGCAGGCGACGTACAGCAGTTTCATGGTGCTGGGCCTGTCGGCGTTGCTGGGGGGGCTGCTGGGGGTATTGCTGCCGGCCTGGCTGAATGCCTGCAAGCGGCCGGGCCATGACAGTACGATGGCGTTTGCCATCGGGGTGATCTGCCTGGTGATGCTGACGCACAGTCTCAAGCTGTCGCCGGTGCTTGCCACGCTGGTCTTCGGGCTGGTGGCTCGTCACCGCCGGCTGGTGCTCAGCCCTTCCGAGCGCGGGTTCGGCGTGCTCGGGGAGCTGTTGTCGGTGTTCCTGTTTGTGTTCATTGCCAGCACGCTGGAGTGGCCACGGGTGCTGGATGGCTTGCTGGCCGGACTGCTGCTGGTACTGGTCCGTGCGGCGGCCAAGATGGCCGGTATCGTGCTGTTCGCCCGCGCCAGCGGCACGACCTGGCGCAAGGGGGCGCTGGTGGGGATGGCAATGATGCCGATTTCGGCTTTCGTCATTCTGCTGCTGGAGCAGAGTAAATACATCGGTATCCAGCTGGTCGACCAGCTGGCCCCGCTCGCGGCGGCGGCGCTGGTGCTGGAAATCGGTGGCCCACTGCTGACTACGCTGGCCTTGCTACTGGCCCGCGAGTCTCCGCGCCAACGGAGGTCATGACATGGCATTGGAAGTATTCACAACCTCGCAATCCCTCAGTCTGGGGGTAGAGCTGGAGATGCAGCTGGTCAGTCTCAGCGACTTCGATCTGACGGCGGCCAGCCCCGATATTCTGGAGCTGATCGAACGCTCGCATTTTCCCGGCAATATCACCCCGGAAATCACCGAGAGCATGATCGAAATCTCGACCACGGTGCAGACCCGCTACGACGAGCTGCTGGCACAACTGGTCGATATCCGCGATGCCCTGGTCAAAGCCGCGGACAAGCTCAATGTCGGCATCTGTGGAGGTGGCACCCATCCGTTCCAGCTGTGGAGCGAGCGGCGGATTTTCTCCAAGCCGCGTTTTCACGAAGTCAGTGCCTTGTACGGCTATCTGGCCAAGCAGTTCACCATCTTCGGCCAACATGTGCATGTCGGCTGTACCAGCGGCGACCAGGCCTTGTTCCTGTTGCATGCCCTGAACCGTTATGTGCCGCATTTCATCGCGCTGTCCGGCTCGTCGCCGTTTGTGCAGGGGCACGATACCCTGTTCGATTCGGCGCGGCTCAATTCGGTATTCGCCTTTCCGCTTAGTGGCCGGGCACCGTTCATTCTTGACTGGGAAGCGTTCGGGGACAGTTTCTTTGCCCGCATGGAACGTACCGGCGTGGTCAAGAGCATGAAGGATTTCTACTGGGATATCCGCCCAAAACCCGAGTACGGCACCATCGAGCTGCGCGTGTGTGACACCCCGCTGACAGTAGAACGTGCCGCGGCCATCGCCTGCTATTTACAGGCCTTGTGCCACATGCTGCTGCAGGGGGAGGAGCCGATGCCGGCAGAGGATGACTACCTGGTCTACAACTACAACCGGTTCCAGGCCTGCCGTTTCGGGCTGGATGGCAGTGTGGTCCATCCCAAGAGTTACGAGCAGATATCGCTGCGGGAAGACATCCTGACGACGCTGCGCCGGCTGCGGCAAAGTGCCGCGGAGCTCGGATGCGAGGCGGCACTGGAGCACATCGAGCGTATTGTGTACCGCGGCAATGATGCCACCGGCTTGCGCGATGTTTATGACGCCCGCGGCAGTGTGCAGAGCATGGTGGATGCAGCGCTGCAGCGCTTCCGTCACGGCGGCGAACCGCTGTGAGGTAAGGCTGGAGGCCGCTAGCGGCAGTAGGCGGCAGGCAAAAAAAACAGGGGGGCGGATGCCCCCCTTAATGCTCTCTCGTTCTTGCCTGCAATTCGTACAAGCGCTTTGCTATGGAGTACGGGTGGCGGACCAGGCCGCGTTACCCTCTGACAGTACCCATCCTAGTGACTTGTTTTATTGATGTTTATACCAATGCTTACTGCAGACAGACAATTAATTTTGTAGCAAAATATCGTTTTTGCCAAATCTATCGACTCTGTCTGTTGTAGACGCTCACGTTTTCTGTGGCTTGTTTCCGCTATCGGCGCTACCCATGCACAGTTTTGACAACCTGGGTGCGACGCGCTGATTCACGGCGCGATGAAGGCTGTCGCGCCTGCCCCCGGAGACATTTTTGTTGCAGAACCGACTGAGCCGCCTTGCCATCAAGACCGATGTGCTGAGCGGTATGACCGTTGCCCTGGCGCTGGTGCCGGAGGCAATCGCCTTTGCCCTGATTGCCCACGTCAGCCCGCTCACCGGCCTGTATGCGGCATTCTTCATCTGCCTGATTACCGCGTTATTCGGCGGCCGCCCCGGCATGATTTCCGGTGCCACCGGCGCACTTGCCGTGGTGATGGTCTCGCTGGTGCAGCAGCATGGCGTCGAGTACCTGTTTACCAGTGTGGTGTTGATGGGCGTCTTCCAGCTGCTGTTTGGTGCCCTGAAGCTTGGAAAGTTCATCCGCATGGTGCCGTATTCGGTGATGCTGGGGTTTGTGAACGGACTGGCGATCGTGATCTTCCTCGCCCAGTTCGGGCATTTCAAACTGGCCGGCCACTGGATGAACGGCCAGCAGCTGCTGGTGATGGGCGGGCTGATCGCGCTGACCATGGCGATCATCTACCTGCTGCCCAGAGTCACCACGGTCATCCCGTCCGCACTGGCCGCCATCCTGATCGTGGCGGCGCTGGTGGCGGGCCTGGGGATCGACACCAAGACGGTTGGCGACATGGGCTCCATCGCCGGCGGCCTGCCGCAGTTCCATATCCCGCAAATACCGCTGACGCTGGAAACGCTGTACATCATCGTGCCGTATTCGCTGATTCTGGCGACCATCGGCCTGATCGAGTCGCTGCTGACCCTCACGCTGGTGGACGAGATTACCGATAGCCGTGGCCAGCCGAACCGCGAGTCACTGGCACAGGGTGCGGCCAACGTGGTGGCCGGTTTCTTCGCCACCATGGGGGGCTGTGCGATGATCGGCCAGAGCATGATCAACATCAACAACGGTGCCCGTCACCGCCTGTCCGGCGTGGTGGCCGCGCTGCTGCTGCTGGGGTTCATCCTGTTCCTGTCTCGCTGGATCGAGATGATCCCGTTGGCCGCACTGGTCGGCCTGATGTTTGTGGTGTCGCAAAAGACCTTTGCCTGGAGCAGCCTGCAGGCGCTGCGCAAGATTCCGCGTCAGGACGCCATCATCGTGGTGGGGGTGACGCTGATCACGGTGTTTACCGATCTGGCGATTGCCGTGCTGTGCGGCGTGGTGTTCGCCGCGCTGGTCTTTGCCTGGCAGCATGCGCGGCAGATTACCGTCCGCACCCGCAGCGATGGTCACGACTGGAAAATCTACGAGCTGGAAGGCAGCCTGTTTTTTGCCTCGGTGGCCAACTTCAGCGAACTGTTCACCCCCAGGAACGATCCACCGCACGTGGTGATCGAATTCCGCCGCGCCCGGGTCATGGATCATTCGGCGATCGAGGCAATTGATACTCTGGCGCTGCGCTACCAGCAGCTGGGCAAGACGCTGCATTTGCGTCACCTCAGCCCGGATTGTCTGGAGTTGCTGGACAAGGCCAAGGGCATGGTGGAAGTGGACGAATTCGAAGATCCGCACTACCGGATTGCCGACAACAAGCTCGGCTAGTTCGCCGGCCGCCGTGGTGTGCGGATGCGCGACATGCCGGCAAGGCAATACAATCGAACGCTAGCGACAAGCCCGTCGCCACGGATGGCGGGCACTGACCGGCGGTTGCACTGTCGGGCAAAACACAACATAGAGGAGAGTCTGTGACACCAAGCATCATCCAGATGACTGGCGCCGTGCTGTTTGCCATCGCCATTCTGCATACGTTCTCGACCAAGTTTTTCGAGCATCTGGCGCACGCGCGCCCCACTCATGCCGGTTTGTGGCACCTGCTGGGCGAGGTCGAGGTGGTTTTCGGCTTCTGGGCCATGATCCTGATCCTGTTCATGTTCGCGGTCGAAGGGCAGGGCGCGGCCATTGCCTACCTGGATTCGCGCAACTTTACCGAGCCGATGTTCGTGTTTGCCATTATGGTGATTGCCGGCACCCGCCCCATCCTGCAGTTCGCGCAGCTGGGCGTGCGCGGCGTGGCCCGGCTGCTGCCGCTGCCCGGTGCGTTGGCGTTCTATCTCACCACGCTGTCGCTGGTGCCGCTGCTCGGTTCGTTTATCACCGAGCCGGCGGCGATGACGCTGGCCGCGCTGATCCTGCGTGACCGCTACTTTGCCCGCGGGCTGTCGACGCGCCTGCGCTACGTCACGCTGGGGGTGCTGTTCGTCAATATTTCCATCGGCGGCACGCTGACCTCCTTTGCCGCGCCGCCGGTATTGATGGTGGCTGGCAAGTGGCACTGGGACATGATGCACATGATGACCACTATCGGCTGGAAGGCGGCGCTGGCGGTCGGCGTCAATGCGCTGTGTGCTACCTGGCTGTTCCGGCGCGAACTGGCGCAACTGGCTTTCGGCAAAGGCGAAGCCGCACACGGCAAGGTGCCGGCGGCGATGATTGTGCTGCACCTGCTGTTCCTGGTGGCGGTGGTGGTATTCGCCCACCATCCTTCGGTGTTCATGGGGCTGTTCCTGTTCTTCCTGGGCGTGGCGCATGCCTACCAGCATTACCAGGACCGGCTGATCCTGCGCGAGGGGCTGCTGGTTGCCTTCTTCCTGGCCGGCCTGGTGGTGCTGGGCGGGCAGCAGCAGTGGTGGCTGCAGCCGGTGCTGCTGTCGATGAGCAGTGATGCGGTCTTTTTCGGCACCACCTTGCTGACCGCGATTACCGATAACGCGGCACTGACCTATCTCGGCTCGCTGGTGGACGGCCTGTCGGATGCGTTCAAATATGCGCTGGTGACCGGGGCGGTGACCGGTGGCGGCCTGACCATTATCGCCAACGCACCCAATCCGGCCGGTATCGCCATCTTGCGTGGCCACTTCGAGGATGAGGCGGTCCATCCGCTGGGCCTGCTGCTGGCTGCCGTGCCGCCGACCGTGGTGGCGATTCTGGCGTTCCGCCTGCTGTAACCCGATGCGGCCAACCGGTGAGCGTTACTGGTTGGCCGCAGTGTGCCGGCTGCCGCGATCGCGGCGCCAAGCCAGCCGGCGCTCATCGCTGCCGCCAGTGCGATGACCTATGCTGGAGCAAGATGCCGGCGGGCCCGGTCCTGCCGCGCGTCATGCCCTGATTCCCCGATATTTTGCGTGCCATGTTTATCGATACCCATCTTCATCTGGATGCCGGCGAGTTTGATACCGGGCGGGACGCGCTGTGGCAGGATGCGCGCGCTGCCGGCGTAGAGCAGGCGATTGTCCCCGCGGTGGCTGCGGCCAACTTCGAGGCGGTGCGCGCCATGCGGCAGCAGTTTGGCGTTGCGGCGGCCTACGGATTGCATCCGATGTATCTGGCACAGCATCAGGATGAACACCTGGAACTGCTGGCTGATTATCTGGCGCGCGAGCAGGCGGTGGCGGTGGGCGAGTGCGGGCTGGACCTGTTTGTTCCCGGGCTGGACCCGGCGCGGCAACAGCAGCTGCTGCTTGCCCAGCTCAAGCTGGCGCGGCATTTCGACCTGCCGGTGATCCTGCATGTCCGCCGGGCGGTGGATCAGGTGTTGAAATGTCTGCGGCAGGTACGGGTGCGCGGCGGGGTGGCGCATGCCTTCAACGGTAGCGAACAACAGGCACAGGCCTTTATCGAGCTGGGTTTTTGCCTCGGCTTTGGCGGAGCGATGACTTATCAGGGTTCGCAGCGTATCCGCCGCCTGGCGGCCAACCTGCCGCTGTCCGCCATCGTGCTGGAAACCGATGGGCCGGATATCCCGCCGGAGTGGGCGCAGGGGCAGCCGAACCGGCCGGACAATCTGCCACGCATTGCTGCGGTGCTGGCCGGTTTGCGTGCGATGCCGCTGGCGGAACTGGCGGCGGCGACCTCGGCCAATGCCCGGCGGACGTTTGACCGTCTGTAGTCAGGCGCAAGCCAGGCAGGAGGTGAGGTCGGCGAGATGACGCAGTGCCTTGGCTTGCCGGCGGGTTACGGCAGGCAGCAGGACAAAAAAATGGCCGGTCAGTGACCGGCCATTTTGCTATTGCCTTGTTGCTTAGTTTGTCGGTGCTGCCGGCTTTTTCAACCGTTTCACCGGTTTTTTCACCGGCAGTGGCGCAGCCGGGGCCGAATTGTCCTGAATCACCACCACTACGCGACGATGGGTCGGGTCGGTCGGTGCCAGGTTCGGCAACAGGCGGGTGCTGCCATAGCCTTCGCTGCTTAGACGGCTGGCGGCAATGCCCTTGCTCTGCAGGTAGTCGCGTACCGCTTGGGCGCGGCGCTTGGACAGATCCAGGTTGTGGTTGAAACCACCGGTGGTATCGGTATGGCCTTCTACACGGAAGGTTTTGTTGGCCAGCTCCGGCATGTTCAGGGTGGTGACCAGCTGATCAAGGGCCGGGATGCTTTCCGGGCGCAGCTTGGCGGAGTCCAGATCGAACTGCACCTGCACGCGCACGGTTACGTCACGCACGATCGGGGCCGGTGTGGTCTTGGCCACGATCGGTGCCGTCATGTTGCGGGCAGCGACCTTGTCCTTGTCGAAGGCCATCGGTGCGGTGTAATCGGTCGGGCAGGTTGGGTAGGTCAGGTCGTCGGCGCGGCTGAGCGAGCTGTCCTGCGGCTGGATCTGCAGAGCTTCCAGCAGGCGGCCGGATTCACCCAGTACCCGGTAGATGGCCAGTTGCTGGTTCAATTCGCCGTTGATCTGTTCACGACGGGCATCGAACAGTTCGTTTTCGCTGTCCAGCAAGTCAAGCAGGGTACGTTGGCCGATGTCGAACTGGCTGCGGTAGGCGTCGCGGGCTTTCTCGGTGGAGAGGGCGTGCTGGCGCAGGGCATCCAGCTGGCTGGTAATCTTCAGCACGTCGTTGTGGGCGATGCTGACTTGCTGGCGCATGTCGCGACAGGCCTTGATGCCCATCGCTTCGGCTTCACCCTTGCGCTCGGTTGCCGCCAGCAGGCGGGCACGGTCGGCACCGCCGCGGAACAGGTTCATGCTGACCACCAGCTCGACCGCGGTATCGCGATAGTTGTTGTCGGTAGCCTGATAGTTCTCGGTATTGACGTGCGTTGCGCGCAGATCCACTTTCGGCGAGAACGCGCCCTTGCGGACATTGATGTCATGTTCGGAGGCGCGGTAGAACGAGCGCGCGGCCAGCAGGCTCGGGTTGCTCTTGTCCGCCAGCGGCATCAGGTCGGCATTGCTGGGTACCAGATTCAGGTCCAGCGCCGGCAGCGTCAGCTCGGCCGGCGGCTCTTCACCCATGATGCGGGCGTAGCGGGCCTTCACGTCGTGCAGGTTGGACATCTCGTTGATCAGGTTGGATTCCGCCAGGCTCAGGCGACCATTGATCTGTTCCAGGTCGACGCGGCGGCCAACCCCTTGCGATACCCGCTGCAGAATCTGCTCGTAAATGCCTTTGTGAACGGCATAATTTTCTTCGGCGATTTCTACCAGCTTGCTATAACGCACTACATCGATGAACGCGCGTACCGATTCAAGGCTCTGCGATTCAGCGGCAGCGAGGTACTCGAAATAGCGGGCCCGGGCAGTGTAGTCCAGCTGTTTGAGCTGATTGATGGTCTGGAAGCCGGTGAACAGGTTCTGGTTCAGTGTCGCGGCATAGCCATGGCGGGTGAAGCTGCTCTCGGTCGCAACGTTTTTGCTTTGCGGATCTTTCAGATTCTCATGACCGACGGTGTAGCTCAGGTCAACAGTCGGGAAGAAGTCCGCGCGGGCAATGCCCTTTTCTTCGGCGCTGGCGCGGAAGGTGTACCACTTCATCCCGATTTCCGGGTTGTCTTTGACGGTCTGCATGACGGCATCTTTCAGCTCGATGGCATGCGACAGTGCGGGAGTAGTCATGGCAATCAATGCCAGAAGCGTATAACCACTGAGGTGTTTACGACGGAAGTTCATGATAGCCTCACCTAAACCTAGAGATTGTAAACCGTTTGATTCGAAGTATTTTAAATACCAGCTATAGTATAGGAATTTTCGGAACTGCTTATGGCAGTGTCAAGTAAAAGATAAAACGCTGTAGATTGAGGGGCAGTGTTTTCCACGTAGGCCGTGACCTGTATGGGTGGTATAGAAGCTTTCGCGAGATTTGCCCGGCCTTTCATGCAAGGCGGTTGGCGATTATGGCTATCGCTATGGCTTTGTGGCGCGTTGTTGCTGTTTGCCGGCCTTGGTACGGCCAGCGTTACGCCGGAACGGGCGCAGCAACTGTACGGTCCGCAGGTGTTGCGTATTTACCGCGACTGGCAGCAGCTGGTGCTGCGCCTGGGCAGGGAAAGCGACGAAGTGAAGGTGCGCGAGGTGAACCAGTTCTTCAACCAGCGGCTGCACTACATGGAAGACATCGAATTGTGGAAGCAGGTGGATTACTGGGCCACACCGCTGGAATCGATGAGCAGGGGAGCCGGCGATTGTGAAGACTATGCTTTTGCCAAGTACTTCACCTTGCGCGAATTGGGCGTGGCGCAGCAGAAGCTGCGCATGATTTACGTCAAGGCCCGCATCGGCGGCCCGGCCAGCACCATCACCCAGGCGCATATGGTGCTGGCCTACTATGCGGAGCCGACCGCGGAACCGCTGGTGCTGGACAGTCTGATCAGCAGCATCATGCCGGCGTCGCAGCGCAGCGACTTGCAACCGGTGTTCAGTTTCAATGGTGATGGTATCTGGGTAGGCGGGGGCAGTGCGCCCAATGCCAGTGTCGACCGGCTTACCCGCTGGCGGCAGTTGATAGACAAAATGAAAGCCGAAGGCTTTATCAATTGAGAGCGGCTAGGATGAAACGCGTTTCCCTGATTCAGCAGCTGTGGTTTCTGGTGGTGGCGGCGGTGGTGCTGGCGGCGGCCGGTAGCCTTGCGGCCAACCTTTACAACGCGCGCAACTATCTGGAGCAACAGCTGGCGGCGCAGAGCGCGGATGCGGCCAATTCGCTGGCGCTGCTGATCACGCAGAACCACGCGGACAGGGCGATGGGCGAGACGCTGATCAATGCCGCGTTCGACCAGGGCCACTTCCGCAGCATTACCTGGCGCGACCCGGAGGGCAAAGCCACGGTACAGCGTCTCAATGCAGCCGGCTTCGGTGGCGCGCCGCAGTGGTTCCGCCAGATTTTCCCGCTGACCACTGCGCCGGCCCGGGCGATGGTGAGCAGCGGCTGGATGCAGGCTGGTTTTGTCGAGGTTGAGAGCGAGGCCGGTTATGCCTATGTCTCGCTGTGGCAGGGAGCGCTGACCGTATCGTTCTGGGTGGCTATCGCCGGCATCGTGGTGGGGCTGATCGGCTCGATCGGCGTCGGCACCATCCGCCGCCAGCTGCTGGCGGTGGTGGATCAGGCCAAGGCCATTACCCAGCGCCGTTTTGTCACCATTCCGGAGCCGGATGGTCCCGAGATGGGGCGGCTGGCACAGGCCATGAATGCCATGGTGACCCGCGTCAAGGCGATGTTCGAGGAAGAAGCCAACCGGCTGGAGGAGATGCGCCGGCAGCTCAATTTCGACAAGGTAACGGCACTGGCCAATCGCGATTACTTCATGGGCCGCTTGGGGGCAACGCTGGGCGAACCGGATGTGGCGCAGGAGGTGCTGGTGCTGATGCGTATCGGCGCATTGGCCGAGCTGAATGCGCATCTGGGGCGGCCGCTGACCGACGAGATGCTGGCGCAGTTTGGCCGGGTATTGCTGGACCGGCAGCGCTTCGGTGACGACAGTCTGGCGGCGCGCATGAACGGTGCCGATTTCACCCTGCTGGCGCAGCAAAGCCATTTCGATGCCGACAAGGTTGCCCAGCTGCACGACGAATTGATGGCCTTGCTGAGCAGTTTCGCCGGCGAGGCCGTGGTGTTGTCGATGGCGGTGACCGAGCTGCGGCAAGGCGATTCCATCCGCGACGTGATGTCGCGACTGGATGCGGCGCTGGCGCTGGCAGAAGCCAATGGCGGCACGCGGGTGGAAATTGCCGGCGGCAATGTCGACAAGCCGCTGGCGCTGACTGCCGAACGCTGGGGGCACTTGCTGGATCAGGCGGTGGCCGCCAGCGAGTTCAAGCTGGTGCGGTTTGCGGTACGCAATGCGCATGGTGGTTTGCTGCATGAGGAAGCGCCGCTGCGCTTGAAACAGGGCGACGACTGGCTGCCCGCCAGCCAGTTCCTGCCGATGGCGATCCGTACCCGCCGCGTGGCAGCGCTGGATCTGGCGGCGGTGGGCATGGCGCTGACTCAGTTGGCCGCAGACCCGGCCTGTCCGGGGCTGGGGGTGAACCTGGCGGCAGAATCGCTGGACGACGACGGCTTCATCGCCCAACTGGCAGCGCTGGTGCGTAACCAGCGCCAGGCAGCCAGCCGGCTGTGGCTGGAGATGGCCGAAGCCGGGGTGGTGCCGCGCTTCGAGCGCTTCCGCGCCTTGTGCCTGGCGCTGGAGGAACTGCCGTGCAAGATTGGCGTGGAGCACTTCGGTCGCCAGTTCAGCCTGATCGGCCAACTGCATGATCTGGGTATCGACTACCTGAAAGTGGATGGCAGTTTTGTGCCGCAGATCGAGCAGCATCAGGGCAACCAGACCTTCCTCAAGGGGGTGTGCAATATTGCCCACAATATTGGTCTGGGCGTGGTGGCCGAAGGGGTGAAAACCGAGCAGGAAGCCAGCACGCTGTTCGCACTGGGCTTCGATGGCGTGACCGGTCCCGGCGTGAAGTAAGCTCGCCAGCGGATCAGGACAAGGGCTGCCAATGGCAGCCCTTTTTGCCGTCGAACCGAGTGGCAGGCACATGCGGCCAACCTTGGCGCTGCTGGCGGCCCGCTGTTGCTGGTAGGGCGGCGGCAAACGAACAAGGCGCCCGCGGGCGCCTTGTTCGTCTGCCGTGTATGGCTTAGTTCTGCTGGATGCCGGCTACCAGCCACTTGCCGTTGCTGTTGCCATCCTTCAGATAGTGCCAGGTTTCGCTGAACGGTACGGCCGCGGCGCCGACGCTCTCGCTGACCATGCCGTGGAAGCGCACGCTGCAGATCATGCGGCCGCTTTCCTCGGTGCTTTCCACCACCTGGCAGTCCAGCTGCGGGAAGTCGGCCGGTTCAGTGTTGGCCGCAATGTCTTCCTGCAGTGCCTGGAACAGGTCCGGCGTCAGGTATTTGCGTACTTCTTCCAGACTATCGGCCGAGTTCAGATTCTGCAGGTGCAGGAAGGTGGCCTTGGCCTGGCGCAGGAAGTGCGGCACCTCGGTGCCATCCGGCAGCCGCTGCAGGCTGGACGGTGGAGGCGTCAGGCCGCTGCCGCCAAATTGCGGGCTGCCGGAACCGATCGGCGGAATACCATTGGCGCCTGCCGGCTGATAGTGCATCGGCTGCTGTGTTTGCGGCAGCGGGCGCGGCTGGCTGTTGGCCGCACGGCGGCGGAACAGCGACAGCAGGGCGAGGCCGGCCAGTGCGCCGCCAATCACGTACAGCCAAGGGAAGCCGCCTTGTTCGCCAGTGCCGGCCTTGCCGTCATTCATGGCATTGCCGAGCAGGTAGCCCGCAGCGGCGCCGGCGGCACCGGCAGCAACCATGCCACCAATGCCGGAGCCGCGCTGTTGCTGGGCGGGGGCGGCTTGTGCCGGTGCCCGCGGCGGAATCGACTGCTGATAGCTTTGCGTCGGTGCCGTGCGTTGCATGCCGGTGCTGCGGCCTTTGCCCAGTCGGGCGGCGTCGGCAAACGGGCTGGCCAGCAGGGTAATGAGGGAGATGGCCAATACGGTCGTCTTCACTCGGGAATTCATGTGTTGTTCTCCAGTGTGTGTTGCCTGCGAAGGCAGGCAACCGCTCGGACAATGCCGGGCCGTAATTAGTTCTGGGCAGGTGTGACGATTTCAAGCACCCGCACGTCGCTGCCGGTGATGCAGAAGCGTACATCGCAGTGCGCTAGCCGGATGCCGTATACCCGGGCGGGGTCGTTCTGATAGGCCGGGCGCGGGTCTTGCGCCAGCACTTCGTCGATCAGCGCCGGCAGCCATGCCGGGGTGTCCGGCCAGGTGGCAAGATCGGCGCGGGCGCGCTCGCTCCATTGCACCGCCAGTTGCGGCGGCGGGCCGTCGACAAAGCCGCCGCTCGCCTGCGGCTTGGCTTCCACGAACGGAATATAGGGCTTGATGTCCAGCACCGGTGTGCCATCGAGCAGGTCGGCGCCGGCCAGTTGCAGCGCCACGCCGTTGCTGGTGTCGATGCCTTTGAGCTCCACCAGCGACAACCCCAGTGCATTGGGGCGATGGGTGGCACGGCTGGCGAACACGCCGACCTTGGCGTTACCGCCCAGCCGTGGTGGGCGGACCAGCGGCTGCCAGCCACGGGCCGCGGTTTCGTGGAACACGAAGGTCAGCCAGACGTGCGAGAACGCCTCCAGCCCGCGCACGCAATCCGGCTGGTTATACGGTGGCAGCAGTTCCAGGCTTACCGGGGCAGAGGGGGCCAGCGCCGGCTGGCGCGGAATGCCGAATTTTTCCTGATACGGCGAGTGGATCACGCCGATGGTGTCGAGTTCGAAGCGCATGGCGCGATTGTAGCCGATGCGCCGTGGCGGCAACGCACGTTGGCCGCAGCCTGGTCAGCCTGCGGCCAACGTTGTTACCTGCCGGCTCAGGCGGCGAAGTGTTTCTGGTGGCGCAGGTCCAGCCGGCTCATCGGCAGCAGCATGAAGAAGTCGGCGCAGTTGAAATCCGGGTCCCACGCCGGCTCGCCGCATACCCAGGCGCCGGCGCGCAGATAGCCTTTGACCAGTGGCGGCATCGGCGCCGGTGCGGCATCGTCGATGATCTTGTCCAGCGGCAGCGCCAGGTGCGGCGTCACGCGCCATTCCGGCGGTGCCAGGTGTTTGCCTTCCAGTTGCCGGTACAGGCTTACCGCCTGATGGCCACCATCGGCCAGACTGACGCTGGCGCAGCCGGCCAGGTATTGCCCGCCCTGCTGGCGGACATAGTCGGCCAGACCGGCCCACAGCATGGCGATCACCGCGCCGCGGCGGTAATCCTTGTGCACGCAGGAGCGGCCAACCTCGATGATGTGCTGGCGGATGCCGGCCAGCCGGCTCAGCTCGAACTCGTGCTCCGAGTACAGGCAGGGGACGGCATGGGCGCGCGATGGCGGCAGCATGCGATAGGTGCCCACTACCTTGCCGGTGCTGTTGTCTTCCACGATCAGGTGGTCGCAGTGGGCATCGTAGTCGTCGCGGTCGATGCCGTCGGCGGCGGAAACCAACTGCGCGCCCATTTCACCGGCAAATACCTGATAGCGCAGCTTCTGCGCACGGCGGATGTCCTTGTCGCTGCGGGCGAGGCGGACGCCGAGTTTGCCGGCCGCAGCCGGAACCTGCTGTTCGCGAAGATGTTGCATGTGGCTTTCCCGTAATGAAGTCGCCAGATCATGCTAGAGCGCGATGTTGACAGCGCCGTGTCGTTGCCATGACTGCGGTGTGACATGGCGGTGAAGTCCCTGTGACAAACAGGGTGATGAAAATCAATGACTTACAATAATCCTGTTTTGGCGTACAATACCCGGTTCCGTTTTTCCCGGTCTTTGCCTTACACACTTTATGATCTACCCGACGACCTTTGACGTGATTGTGGTGGGCGGCGGTCACGCCGGCACCGAAGCCGCGCTGGCAGCTGCGCGCATGGGCTGCAGCACCCTGCTGCTGACGCACAACATCGAAACCCTGGGCCAGATGTCGTGCAACCCGTCCATCGGCGGTATCGGCAAGGGTCATCTGGTGAAGGAGGTGGATGCGCTCGGCGGCGCCATGGCACTGGCTACCGATATCGGCGGTATCCAGTTCCGTACCCTCAATGCCTCCAAGGGCCCGGCAGTGCGCGCTACCCGCGCCCAGGCCGACCGCATCCTGTACAAGGCGGCGATCCGCGACATGCTGGAAAACCAGCCCAATCTGACGCTGTTCCAGCAGCCGGTGGATGATCTGCTGATCGAAGGTGATCGTGTCGCCGGCGCCATAACCGCCATCGGCATTACCTTCCGCGCCAAGACCGTGGTGTTGACCGCCGGCACTTTCCTGTCCGGCAAGATTCACGTCGGTATGGAGAACTACACCGGCGGCCGCGCTGGTGACGAAGCCGCCTCCACGCTGGGCGCACGCCTGCGCGAGCTGAGCCTGCCGGTGGGCCGCCTCAAGACCGGCACCCCTCCGCGTATCGATGGCCGCAGCATCGATTTCTCGGTGCTGGAAGTGCAGCCGGGGGACACGCCGGAGCCGGTGTTCTCTTACCGTGGCAACCGTGCCATGCACCCGCAGCAGTTGCCGTGCTGGATCGCGCATACCAATCAGCAGACTCACGACATCATCCGCAGCGGTTTCGACCGCAGCCCGATGTTTACCGGCGTGATCGAGGGCGTCGGCCCGCGTTACTGCCCGTCGATCGAGGACAAGATCAACCGCTTCGCCGACAAGGACAGCCATCAGGTGTTCCTGGAGCCGGAAGGTCTGACCACCAACGAGTTCTACCCCAACGGTATCTCTACCAGTCTACCGTTCGATATCCAGTTGGCCGCAGTGCGCTCGATCCGTGGTCTGGAAAACGCGCATATCCTGCGTCCGGGCTATGCCATCGAGTACGACTACTTTGATCCGCGCGGGCTGAAATCGACGCTGGAAACCAAGTCGATCCAGGGCCTGTTCTTCGCTGGCCAGATCAATGGCACCACCGGTTACGAGGAGGCCGCGGCGCAAGGTTTGCTGGCGGGCCTGAATGCCGGCCTGTACGCACGCGAGCAGGACGGCTGGTGTCCGCGTCGCGACGAGGCCTACCTCGGCGTACTGGTGGATGACCTGTCCACCATGGGTGTGTCCGAGCCGTACCGCATGTTTACCAGTCGTGCCGAGTTCCGCCTGCAGTTGCGCGAGGACAATGCCGACCTGCGTCTGACCGAGGTTGGCCGCAAGCTGGGCCTGGTCGGCGATGCGCAGTGGGATGCCTTCTGCCGCAAGCGCGATGCCGTCGAGGCGGAAAAGCAGCGCCTGGGCAGCATCTGGGTGCATCCGGCCAAGATCCAGCCGGGCGAGGACGAGCGCGTTGTCGGCCAGAAGCTGACACGCGAGTATTCGCTGGCCGACCTGTTGCGTCGCCCCAATGTGGCCTACCGCGAGCTGATGACACTGTCGCTGGCGGGGGAGGGGGTCGCCGACGAGGTGGTGGCCGAGCAGGTCGAGATCCAGATCAAGTACCAGGGCTATATCGACCGCCAGAACGAGGAAGTGTCGCGCCGCGAGCAGCTGGATGACGTCAAGCTGCCGGCAGACATCGACTACAGCCTGGTAAAAGGGTTGTCGAAGGAAGTGTCGCAAAAGCTCAACCAGCACCGTCCGGAAACGCTGGGACAGGCTTCGCGCATTCAGGGCATCACCCCGGCGGCGGTGGCTTTGTTGCTGGTGCACCTCAAGCGCGGATTTGCCGACGCCCGTAGCGCCAGCTGAGCGGCAAAAAAAATGCTGCAGTGCGCTCCGGAGTGCCGACTTCGGGGCGCATTTGTTTTTGATACCCGCTACAATCGGGCGATCCACGAATTCCGACATTCATTGCAAACGACATGACGCACCGCGCAGACATCACGACAGGGTTGGCCGCCATCGGCCTGGAACTGAGCGAACAGCAGATCAACTTGCTGGAAGGTTATCTGGGCCTGCTGGCCAAGTGGAACCAGACCTACAACCTCACCGCCATTCGCGAGGAAGAGCGCATGGTCAGCTACCACTTGCTGGACAGCCTGACGCTGGTGCCGCAACTGGATGGTGGTACCCGGCTGCTGGACGTTGGTTCCGGTGGCGGCATGCCTGGCATTCCGGCTGCCATCGCCCGTCCGGATCTGCATGTGGTGCTGCTGGATGCCAACCACAAGAAAACCACCTTCCTGCGCCAGGCGGCCATCGAGCTGAAACTGCCGAACGTGGAGGTGATTACCGGTCGCGTCGAGGCGTATCAGCCGGAGCAGAAATTCGACCGTATCACCAGTCGCGCCTTTGCCGAGCTGGGCGATTTCGTCAAATTGTCGCGCCACCTGTTGGCCGCAGATGGCCAGTTCGTAGCGATGAAGGGGGTGTACCCGTACGAGGAAATCGCCCAGCTGCCGGAAGGCTTTGCGGTATCGGAAGTCCGTCCGTTGCAGGTGCCGGGGCTGGATGCCGAGCGCCATCTGGTACGCGTGGTAGCAAAATGACAGCCCGTATCATCGCCGTTGCCAACCAGAAAGGTGGGGTAGGCAAAACCACCACGGTGGTCAATCTGGCGACCGGTCTAGCGGAGCAGGGGCGGCGCGTGCTGATCGTCGACCTCGACCCGCAAGGCAATGCCACCATGGGCAGCGGTATCGACAAGAGCGATCTGCCGTTGTCGGTGTACCACGTGCTGCTGGCAGAAAACAGCATCGAGGAAGTGCGTCGTCCGGCCAAGGAAGGCGGCTACGATGTATTGCCGGCCAACCGCGACCTGTCCGCCGCCGAAGTGCAGCTGGTGCAGGAGCTGGCGCGCGAGGCGCGGCTGAAGAACGCGCTGGAACTGGTGGCCGAGCAATACGATTACGTGCTGATCGACAGCCCGCCGTCGCTGAACCTGCTGACCCTTAACGGCCTGGTGGCGGCGCAGGGCGTGCTGATCCCCATGGTGTGCGAATACTACGCGCTGGAAGGGCTGACCGATCTGGTGGGCACCCTGCGCAAGGTGCGCGCCGCCGTCAATCCGCGTATCGAAATCATGGGCCTGTTGCGCACCATGTTCGATGCGCGCAGCAATCTGTCGCAACAGGTGTCCGAGCAATTGGCGCGCCATTTTGGCGACAAGGTGTTCGAGACCGTGGTGCCGCGCAATATCCGTCTTGCCGAGGCGCCAAGTCATGGCTTGCCCGGCATCGTCTACGATCGTACCGCCCGCGGCTCGCAAGCCTATCTGGCCCTGGCTGGCGAACTCATCGCCCGCCTGGAGCCGCAAACCGAATCTACCGAGCAATAAATCATGGCCAAACTGAAAGGACTCGGGCGCGGCCTGGACGCGCTTCTCTCCACGGTCGAGGCGGCGGACGATCGCCTGACCTCGCTGCCGCTGGATCGCATCCGCCCCGGCAAATACCAGCCGCGCAGTTTCATGGCAGACGAAGCGCTGCAGGAGTTGGCCGCATCGATCAAATCGCAGGGCGTGATACAGCCGGTGGTGGTGCGCGAGGTGGGGCTGGGCGACTATGAGTTGATTGCCGGCGAGCGTCGCTGGCGCGCCAGCAAAATGGCCGGCTTGCAGGAGATCCCGGCGGTGGTGCGCAGTGTGGCGGACGAGGCGGCGCTGGCCATGGCGCTGATCGAGAATATCCAGCGCGCGGATCTGGATCCGATTGAAGAGGCGCGTGGTATCCAGCGGCTGATTGCCGAGTTTGATCTTACCCATGAGGCAGCGGCCGTGGCACTGGGGCGATCGCGTAGCGCGGTCAGTAACCTGCTGCGCCTGCTGGCACTGCCGCAGCCACTGCAGGATATGCTGCATCAGGGCCAGCTGGAGATGGGGCATGCCCGGGCGCTGCTGCCGTTGCCGGTGATCGAGCAGGTGGCGTTGGCGCAAGAAATCGTGGCGGATGGGCTTACCGTGCGCGAGGTCGAACAACGGGTTCAGTCGGCGCCGGGGGGCGAGAAGGTTGGCCGCAAGGCAGAGACTGCAGCGCGTCGCGATCCGGATATCGATCGCTTGGCGGAGTTGTTGTCTGACCGTCTGGGAATGTCGGTATCGTTTCGCCATTCCGGCAAGGGGGGCGGCAAGCTGATTATCGACTATGCAAGCCTGGATGAACTTGACGGACTACTTGAAAAACTTCAAGCAAAATCAAGCTGCTGACAACTTGGTTACATTTATCCAGATGACGGGAGGCAAAGTTGACGCTCTCGTCACCTCAAGCCTATAATCGCTCGATTTTTTCAGATTCAGACATGATTAATCCGGACGCCAAGCGCGTGCTGCGCGCGCAGGTCAGACTAACCCTTCTGGCCATGCTGGTGAGTGTGCTCATCGCCGGCGCAGTGCCCAGTGTTCCGATGTCTGTGCTGATTGGCGGGCTGTGTGCTATCTTGCCCGCCCTGCTTTATGTGCGGATCGCCGGCAAGGTGCAGCGTGCAGCGCCGCCGGAATTGATGCGGGCGCACTATCAGGCGGAGGCAGTGAAGTTTGTTGCCACTGTTCTGTTATTTGCGGGCACGTTCGCATTTTTCAAGGATTTATCCGTAGCGGGACTGTTTGCAGGCTATATCGCCGCAACATCCGGCTACTGGTTCGGGCTTTTGAGCAATAATCGAGACCAACGCAATGGCAAGTAACGCAACTGAGTATATTCAGCACCACTTGACGTTCTGGAACTCCTCGCACGAGGGCGGTTTCTGGAGTCTGCACGTCGATACCTTTTCCATTTCCCTGCTGCTGGGCTTCCTGTTTGTCGGCATTTTTGCCAAGGTTGCCCGTAACGCTAAACTGGAAAACCCGGGCCGTCTGCAACTGTTTGTAGAGTCCATCGTCGAGATGGTCGATACCCAGGTAAAAGAAATTTTCCATGCCAAGAGCAAGGTTATTGCTCCGCTGGCACTGACTATCTTCTGCTGGGTGTTCCTGATGAACGCCATGGACATGCTGCCGGTGGATTTGCTGCCGTGGATCGCCGGTAACGTTGGTGCCGCTCTCGGCCACGACCCGCACCATGTCTACTTCCGCGTGGTGCCGTCTGCCGACGTTAACGCTACTTTTGCCATGTCGCTGTCCGTGATGCTGTGCATCATCGGCTTCTCCATCTCGGCCAAGGGCCTGGGTGGCTGGATCAAGGAGCTGTTCACCGCGCCGTTCCATGCCGAAAGCCTGCCGATGATCATCATCCTGGCGCCGGTTAACTTCGCGTTCCAGCTGGTTGAACTGGCCGCCAAGCCGATCTCTCTGGCGCTTCGTTTGTTCGGTAACATGTACTCCGGCGAACTGATCTTCATCCTGATCGCACTGCTGCCGTGGGGTGTGCAGTGGGCGCTGGGTGCGCCGTGGGCCATCTTCCACATTCTGGTTATTACCCTGCAGGCTTTCGTGTTCATGATGCTGACCATCGTGTACCTGAGTCTGGCAGTCGAGCATCACTGATTTTTTGTGTTTTTTTAGTACCTTTTCTCAAACCATCCTTGCATTAGTCTTTAGGAGATTTAAATGGAAGCTCTCGTTTCTCAGATCCAGTCCATGACCGCACTGGCTGCAGCCCTGATCATCGGCCTCGGCGCTATCGGTACCGCTCTGGGCTTCGCCATCCTGGGTGGCAAGTTCCTGGAGTCCTCCGCTCGCCAGCCGGAACTGATCCCGGTTCTGCAAACCAAGCTGTTCATTATCGCTGGTCTGCTGGACGCCATTTCCATGATCGGTGTGGGTGTTGCAATGCTGTACACCTTCAACAACCCGTTCCTGACCGCTGCTGTAGCTGCACTGAAAGCTGGCGCTTAATTTTTAAGCGGAAACGGTTGTTGTCGTAACCACACTGGAGGAAAACAAGCGTGGAATTCAACGTAACACTACTGGGCCAGGCGATCACTTTCGCCATCCTGGTATGGTTCACCATGAAGTTTGTTTGGCCTCCGCTTACCAACATGATGGAAGAGCGTGCCAAGCGAATCGCTGATGGCTTGGCCGCTGCAGAACGCGGCAAACAAGATCTGGAAGCTGCTGAAAAGCGCGTCGCTGACGAACTTCGCCAAGCCAAGCAAAAGGCTACCGAGCTCGTTATCGCTGCTGAAAAGCGTGCCAGCCAGATCGTGGAAGAAGCCAAAGACGTGGCTCGTACCGAAGGTGCGAAACTCGTGGCGGACGCCAAGGCTCAGATCGATCAGGAAGTGTTGCGTGCCAAGGAAGCCCTGCGCGAGCAGGTTGCTGGTCTGGCCGTAGCCGGCGCAGAAAAAATCCTGCGCAAAGAGATCGATGCTGCCAAGCACGCGGATCTGTTGGCCTCCATCAAAGCGGAGTTTTAATTAACTCATGGCAGAACTCATTACCGTAGCAAGGCCCTACGCCGAAGCGGTATACAGCCTCGCCACCGAGCAGCAGACCCAGAGCAAGTGGTCGGAAGCTCTCGCGTGGCTGGCTGCCATGGTGGCGAACCCGGACGTGACGCAAGTCGTCACCAACCCGAAACATACCGCGCAAGAGATTGAGGCGCTGTTGTTTGACGTGCTGGGTGATAAGGCGACTGACGAAGTACGTAACTTCGTGGTGGCCCTCATCGAAAACCGCCGTCTGACGCTGTTGCCGGAAATTGCCGCCCAGTTTGAAGTGCTGAAAGCACAGGCTGAAGGTGTAATCGACGCTACCGTCGAAACCGCTTTTGCCCTGACCGATGCCCAGCAAGCCGAACTGACCGCAAATCTCAGTCAGAAATACGCCAAATCCGTACGCATTGTCGTGCGTGAAGTACCGGAACTGATCGGTGGCGTACGAATCCTGATTGGTGACGACGTGATCGATGCATCCGTCAGCGGCAAACTGCAGGCAATGGCCGCAAGCCTCAAGAATTAGGAGAGATCATGCAGTTGAACCCCTCTGAAATCAGTGATCTGATCAAGGCCAAGATTCAGAACCTGTCCGAAGGCGTAGAGTCCCGTACCAAAGGTACCGTGATCTCCGTGACCGACGGCATCGTTCGTATCCATGGTCTGGCAGACGTCATGCAGGGTGAAATGCTCGAGTTTGCGGGCAACACCTTCGGCCTGGCCATGAACCTGGAGCGCGACTCCGTAGGTGCCGTGATCCTGGGCGAGTACGAGCACATTTCCGAAGGTCAGGAAGTGAAGTGTACCGGCCGCATTCTGGAAGTGCCGGTAGGTCGTGAACTGGTTGGCCGCGTGGTAAACGCGCTGGGTCAGCCGATCGATGGCAAAGGCCCGATCAACGCGACCAAGACTTCCCCGATCGAGAAGATTGCTCCGGGCGTTATTGCCCGTCAGTCCGTATCGCAGCCGATGCAGACCGGCCTGAAGTCTATCGACTCCATGGTTCCGGTTGGCCGCGGTCAGCGCGAACTGATCATTGGTGACCGCCAGACTGGTAAGACCGCCGTTGCACTGGACGCGATCGTTAACCAGAAAGGCACTGGCGTTATTTGTATCTACGTTGCCGTAGGTCAGAAAGCGTCTTCCATCGCCAACGTGGTACGCAAGCTGGAAGAGCACGGCGCCATGGGTCACACCATCGTTGTTGCTGCTACCGCTTCCGAAGCCGCTGCTCTGCAGTTCATCGCACCGTACTCCGGTTGCGCGATGGGCGAATTCTTCCGTGACAACGGTGAAGACGCGCTGATCGTATACGATGACCTGTCCAAGCAGGCTGTAGCCTACCGTCAGATCTCCCTGCTGCTGCGCCGCCCGCCGGGCCGCGAAGCTTACCCGGGCGACGTTTTCTATCTGCACTCCCGCCTGCTGGAACGCGCTTCCCGCATCAACGAGGACGAAGTAGAAAAGCTGACTGCTGGCGCCGTGAAAGGCAAGACCGGTTCCCTGACCGCGCTGCCGATCATTGAAACCCAGGCTGGTGACGTTTCCGCATTCGTTCCGACCAACGTAATTTCCATTACCGACGGTCAGATCTTCCTGGAAACCGATCTGTTCAACGCAGGTATCCGTCCGGCCATTAACGCCGGTATCTCGGTATCGCGCGTGGGTGGTGCGGCTCAGACCAAGGTTATCAAGAAGCTGGGCGGTGGTATTCGTCTGGCTCTGGCCCAGTACCGTGAACTGGCAGCCTTCTCGCAGTTTGCTTCCGATCTGGACGAAGCAACCCGCAAGCAGCTGCAACACGGTGAAGTGGTTACCGAGCTGATGAAGCAGAAACAGTTCTCCACCCTGTCGACCGCCGAAATGGCGCTGACGCTGTGGGCGGTGAACAAGGGTTACTACGAAGACGTTCCGGTTAAGAGTGCCCTGGCATTCGAAGCTGCGTTCTTGGCCTACGTGCGTGCTAACCACGCCGACGTGCTGAGCGCGACCGATGCGTCTGGTGACCTGTCTGCCGACAATGAAAAAGTACTGGCCAAGGCGATCGAATCGTTCAAGGCTGGCTACAGCTTCTAAGCTGAGTCTTTCGGATACCTCGAGTTAAAGAAAGGTTCAGGATATGGCAGTCGGTAAAGAGATTCTCACCAAGATCCGAAGCGTGCAGAACACGCAGAAGATCACCCGCGCTATGCAAATGGTGTCGACCTCCAAGATGCGCAAAACGCAAGAGCGTATGCGCGCTGCCCGTCCTTACGCCGAGAAGGTGCGTGCTGTCATGGCGCACCTGGCTTCGGCCAATACGGATCTGGAGCACCCACTGCTTGCCCGTCGCAGCGAAATCAAGCGTGCCGGCATTATCGTTGTAACTTCGGACAAGGGTTTGTGTGGTGGCCTTAACGCCAACATCATCAAACGCTTCTATGCCAAGGTTACCGAGCTGCAGACACAAGGTGTCGATGTGCAGGTGTGCGCCCTGGGCCAAAAAGGCCTGGCCGCCAGCCAGCGCGCCAAATTGAACGTTGTGGCAAGCGCAGTGCATCTGGGCGATGTGCCCAAGATGGACAAACTGATTGGCCCGCTTACGGTGCTGTTGAAACAGTACGCTGAAGGCGAACTGGATGCGGTTTATCTCGTGTACTCCAGCTTCATTAATACGATGAAGCAGGAGCCGGCGCTGGAACAGTTGCTGCCGCTGACCGAGGAACACATGGTTGTCGAACACTCCCACGCTTGGGATTACGTGTACGAGCCGAGTGCCACCGACGTCATGGAGTTTCTGGTCAAGCGTTACCTGGAATCCGTCGTGTATCAGGCAGTCGCCGAGAACATGGCTTCCGAACAGGCTGCCCGTATGGTGGCCATGAAGGCAGCAACGGACAACGCCGGTAACGCGATCAAGCAACTGCGTCTGGTTTATAACAAGTCGCGTCAGGCAGCAATTACCAAAGAGCTGTCGGAAATCGTGGCTGGCGCCGCAGCGGTATAACCGTCGCAGACTGTAAAAGTTTATTGAGTTAGGAACCGATAATGAGCCAAGGCAAAATCGTACAAATCATTGGCCCGGTCGTCGACGTGGAGTTTCCGCGCGATGCCATGCCAAAGGTTTATGATGCCCTGAAGCTGGTTGACGCAGACCTGACGCTTGAGGTCCAGCAACAGCTGGGCGACGGCGTTGTGCGTACCATTGCTATGGGCAGCTCGGACGGCCTGAAGCGTGGCATGGCAGTCAACAACACCGGTGCACCGATTTCGGTACCGGTTGGCGCCGCCACTCTGGGTCGTATCATGGACGTACTGGGTACGCCGGTTGATGAAGCCGGCCCGGTAGCTTCCGAACATACCCGCGCAATTCACCAGGCAGCGCCGAAGTTCGACGAACTGTCCTCCGCAACCGAACTTCTGGAAACCGGCATCAAGGTTATTGACCTGCTGTGCCCGTTTGCCAAAGGCGGTAAGGTAGGTCTGTTCGGTGGTGCCGGTGTGGGCAAGACCGTTAACATGATGGAACTCATCAACAACATCGCGAAGGCACACTCCGGTCTGTCCGTATTCGCTGGTGTTGGTGAGCGTACCCGTGAAGGTAACGACTTCTACCACGAAATGAAGGACTCCAACGTCCTTGATAAAGTGGCAATGGTGTACGGCCAGATGAACGAGCCGCCGGGTAACCGTCTGCGTGTAGCGCTGACCGGTCTGACCATGGCTGAGCACTTCCGTGACGAAAAAGACGCCAACGGCAAGGGCCGTGACGTTCTGTTCTTCGTGGACAACATCTACCGTTATACCCTGGCCGGTACCGAAGTTTCGGCACTGCTGGGTCGTATGCCGTCCGCAGTGGGCTACCAGCCGACTCTGGCGGAAGAAATGGGCCGTCTGCAGGAACGTATTACCTCGACCAAGGATGGTTCCATTACCTCCATCCAGGCCGTATACGTACCTGCCGATGACTTGACCGACCCGTCTCCGGCTACCACCTTCGCCCACCTGGATGCGACCGTGGTTCTGTCCCGTGACATCGCGTCGCTGGGTATTTACCCGGCCGTTGACCCGCTGGACTCCACTTCCCGTCAGCTGGACCCGCTGGTTGTGGGCGAGGAGCATTACTCCGTTGCCCGTGGCGTACAGTCCACCCTGCAGAAGTACAAGGAACTGCGTGACATCATCGCGATTCTGGGTATGGATGAACTGTCTGAAGAAGACAAGCTCACCGTATACCGTGCGCGTAAGATCCAGCGCTTCCTGTCGCAGCCGTTCCACGTAGCTGAAGTATTTACCGGTTCCCCGGGCAAGTACGTTCCGCTGAAGGAAACGATCAAGGGCTTCAAGGCGATTCTCAGCGGCGAATACGACCACCTGCCGGAACAAGCGTTCTACATGGTTGGCGGTATCGACGAAGCTGCGGAAAAAGCCAAGACCCTGTAATCAAGGAGACGGCTCATGGCCAAGATGCATGTGGAAGTGGTCAGCTCCGAGCAGCAGATCTACTCCGGCGAAGCCGAGTTTCTGGTTGCGCCGGCGCTGGAAGGCGAAATCGGTGTTTACCCACGTCACGTGCCGCTTCTGACCCGTATCAAGCCCGGCGTACTGCGTTTGACAGTACCGGGCAGCAAGGACGAAGTGTTGGTGGCTGTTTCCGGCGGTCTGCTGGAAGTACAGCCTACCCACATTACCGTTCTGGCCGATACGGCGATCCGCGGTGAGGATCTCGACGAAGCTCGCGCCAACGAGGCCAAACGTGCTGCCGAGGAGTCCCTCAAGCACGCTACCGACGACCTGGATACGGCGAAGGCCCATGCTGCCCTGGCAGCGGCCATCGCCCAACTCAAGGCGCTGGAATACCTCCGCAAGCGCGTGCACTGATAACGCGAAAGCGTTGGTGTATAGTCGCAGGCTGCCACGCAAGTGGCAGCCTTTTTCATTTCTGCAAAGCCCCGCATAATGGCGGGCTATCTACATCGAATTGTCGCGGACGCATTCATGGAATCCCTCAGCGTAGTCATTCTTGCTGCCGGTAAAGGCAAGCGCATGTATTCGGCACTGCCCAAGGTGCTGCACCCGATTGGCGGCCAACCCATGCTGGCACGGGTTATCGCGACCGCCCGCCAGCTGCAGCCGGCCAAGATCGTGGTGGTATACGGCCACGGCGGCGAGCAGGTGCGCGCCACCATTCAGGATGTGGACGTGGAATGGGCATTGCAGGCCGAACAGCTGGGCACCGGCCATGCGCTGAAGATGGCATTGCCGCACCTGCCCAAGAATGGCCACACCCTGGTGCTGTACGGCGATGTGCCGCTCACCACCCTGGCCACGCTGCAGCAGCTGTTGGCCGCAGCTAATGGCGGCATGTCGCTGCTGACCGACGTACTGGCCGATGCCAGCGGCTACGGCCGTATCGTGCGCAATGCTGGCGACATCGTAGCCATCGTGGAAGACAAGGATTGCAACGCGGAGCAGAAAGCGATCCGCGAGATCAACACTGGCATGCTGGTGCTGCCGAACGCGCGACTGGAAGGCTGGTTGTCCGAGCTGCGCAACGGTAACGCGCAGGGCGAGTACTACCTCACCGACGTGATCGCGCTGGCAGTGCGCGACGGTATCGCGGTGCCGGGTGTGACTGTGGCCGCCAGCTGGGAAGCTGCCGGCGTGAACAACAAGCTGCAACTGGCCGAGCTGGAGCGACAGCTGCAACTGAACCAGGCGCGTGCGCTGCTGACTGCCGGCGTGACGCTGGCCGACCCGGCGCGCATCGATATCCGCGGCCAACTTGAGCACAGCGAAGATGTCAGCATCGATGTCGGCTGTGTGTTCGAAGGCCACGTCAAGCTGGGTGCCGGCGTGCAGATCGGTGCCTACTGTGTGCTGAAAAATGTCACCGTGGCTGCCGGTACCCGCATCGCGCCGTACTCGCATCTGGAAGAGGCCGAAGTCGGTGCCGGCTGCCAACTGGGACCGTATGCGCGTTTGCGTCCGGGCGCCAAACTGGCCGACCACGTGCATATCGGTAACTTCGTGGAAGTGAAGAAGAGCACCATCGGCAGCGGTTCCAAGGTGAATCATCTGACCTATATCGGCGATGCCGACATCGGCAGCAAGGTAAACGTGGGTGCCGGCACTGTCACCTGCAACTACGATGGCGTGAACAAGTTCCGGACCACCATCGGCAATGGCGTGTTTGTCGGCTCCGGCAGCATGCTGGTTGCTCCGGTAACACTGGAAGATGGCGCCACCATCGGTGCCGGTTCGGTGATCACCCGCACCGCGCCGGCCGAACAGCTGACGGTGGCCCGTGCCAAGCAGCTGACTATTCCAGGCTGGCAGCGTCCGCAGAAGAAAAGCTGACTACTGCTTCTGTCGCGAAAAACCGCCCTAGCGCCTAGCCGGGCGGTTTTTTCTTGCTTACAAAGTAGAGCAAAGGTTGGCCGCAGAATCGTAATTCGACCACTTGCATGCGGCATGTTTCGCTGTTATATTTCGCAAAACTTTCGAAACGAAACATTGCATGACCAAGCGAAATACTCAGCAACGCCGCCATGCCATCGTGGCCATGGTGCAGGAGCGCGGCGAAGTCAGCGTCGAAGAGCTGACGCGCAGCTTTACTACCTCCGAAGTGACCATCCGCAAGGATCTGGCGCTACTGGAAACCGGTGGTCTGCTGCTGCGTCGCTATGGCGGTGCGGTGTCGCTGCCGGCTGAAATGGTCAATGCCGGTGATCCGGTCAAGGTTTCGCAACGAAAGCTCGCCATCGCCCGTGCGGCGGCAGAACGCATTCGCGACCACAATCGCATCATCATCGATAGCGGTACCACCACCAGCGCCATGATTCCGCTGCTAGGTCATAAACGTGGCCTGATCGTGATGACCAATTCGCTGAACGTGGCCGGCGCGCTGCGCGAACTGGAAAACGAACCTACGCTGCTGATGACCGGCGGCACCTGGGACCCGCATTCCGAATCGTTCCAGGGGCAGGTGGCCGAGCAGGTGCTACGCTCTTACGACTTCGACCAGTTGTTCATCGGCGCCGATGGTATCGACCTGGCACGTGGCACTACCACTTTCAACGAGCTGGTGGGGCTGTCGCGGGTGATGGCCGAAGTGGCGCGTGAAGTGGTGGTGATGGTGGAGTCCGACAAGATCGGACGGCGCATTCCCAATCTGGAACTGCCATGGGAACGTATTCAAACCCTGGTCACCGACGACGCACTGTCGGCGGAAGCCCGGGACAGTATTCAAGCCAAGGGGGTAACGCTGATCTGCGCCCCGACACCAACTGATTCTGCAAGGAGATAACGCATGTGCGGCATCGTCGGCGCCATCGCCAACCGTAATATCGTTTCCGTACTGGTCGAGGGCCTCAAGCGCCTGGAATACCGTGGCTACGACTCGTCCGGCATCGCCGTGCACGCCGGTAGCCAGATCACCCGCGTGCGCCGGGTTGGCCGCGTCGCCGAAATGGAAGCTGCCGCCCAAGCCGACAACGTGCAGGGCCAGCTTGGCATCGGCCACACCCGCTGGGCCACTCATGGCGGTGTGACCGAATACAACGCCCACCCACATGTGTCGCACGGCCTGATCGCCGTGGTGCACAACGGCATCATCGAAAACCACGAACAGAAGCGCGCCGAGCTGAAAGCCGCCGGCTACGTGTTCGAATCGCAGACCGACACCGAGGTGATTGCCCACCTGGTGCACCAGTACTACCTGCAGGAAAAAGACCTGTTCCGCGCCGTGCACAAGGCCACCCGCGAACTGACCGGTGCCTATGCCATCGGTGTCATCGCGCTGGACCGTCCGGACGAGCTGGTCTGCGCACGCATGGGCTGCCCGCTGCTGATCGGCCTGGGCGAAGGCGAGAACTTCATCGCCTCCGACGTCTCCGCCATCCTGTCCGCCACCCGCCGTGTGCTGTTCCTGGAAGAGGGCGACATCGGCCACCTAACCCGTGATGGCGTGAAGCTGATCGACAAGGACGACCAGCCAGTGGAGCGTAAGGTGCACGTGTCCGACGTGTCGCTGGCGTCGCTGGAGCTGGGCCCGTACAGCCACTTCATGCAAAAGGAAATCCACGAGCAGCCGAAGGCGCTGTCCGACACCATCGAAGTGGTGCTCGATGACGGTTTTGTACCGGAGCTGTTCGGCGCCGCTGCGGCCAACGTGCTGCCGACACTGACCGGCGTGAAGATCCTTGCCTGCGGCACCAGCTATTACGCTGGCCTGACTGCCAAGTACTGGATCGAAAGCATCGCCGGCGTGGTGTGCGATGTCGAGATCGCCAGCGAATACCGCTACCGCGACGCCTTTGCCGATCCCCAGCATCTGGTAGTGACCATTTCGCAGTCCGGCGAAACGCTGGACACCATGGAAGCGCTGAAATACGCCAAGTCGCTGGGCCACCAGCACGCGTTGTCGATCTGCAACGTGCACGAATCGGCGATTCCGCGCGCCTCCGACCTGGTGTTCTACACCCGCGCCGGTGCCGAAATTGGCGTCGCCTCCACCAAGGCCTTCACCACCCAGCTGGTCAGCCTGTTCGCGCTGGCAGTAACGCTGGGCAAGGTCCGCGGTCGTGTGACCGCCGAGCAGGAAACCCAGTATCTGGCCGAGCTGCGTCACCTGCCGGGCAGCGTGCAGCACGCGTTGAATCTGGAGCCGCAGATCACTGCCTGGTCGCAGCAGTTCGCCGCCAAGAACGACGCGCTGTTCCTCGGCCGCGGTTTGCATTACCCGATCGCCCTGGAAGGCGCGCTGAAGCTGAAGGAAATTTCCTACATTCACGCCGAAGCCTACCCGGCCGGCGAACTGAAGCATGGCCCGCTGGCGCTGGTGGACGAGAACATGCCGGTGGTGGTGATCGCCCCCAACGACGTGTTGCTGGAAAAAGTGAAGTCCAATATGCAGGAAGTGCGCGCCCGTGGCGGCGAGCTGTTTGTATTTGCCGATGCTGACAGCCACTTCAGCGAATCCGACGGTGTACACGTGATCCGCACCCCGCGCCACGTCGGCATCCTCAGCCCCATCGTGCACTCCATCCCGGTGCAATTGCTGGCCTACCACGTGGCACTGGCGCGTGGTACCGACGTGGACAAGCCACGCAACCTAGCCAAGTCGGTGACCGTGGAATAAAGGTTGGCCGCAGTGGTGACTTGTGATCTAAGAGAATAAAGTCTGTCACGAGGTAATGAAGTCTGTCACGACAGTGGCATGATCGATTTTGCCCGTAGTGCTAAATAAAGAGGCCCGCTAGGGCCTCTTTTCATTTGAGATTACCGGGCTTGACGGTGCGCAATAGCAAGGATCGATGGGGCTGCTTGTCGGCCTAAGCGGACGTTTTCGGTCCCAAGCTAGGCAGTCTGTTTCCAACCTTAAGCGGTAGCAAACCATAGCTCTCTTCGAGCTATCTGGAGAGCCGTGGGCTCCACTTCCAAGTGACACATTTCCCCTGTTTGTAGGGTGACTAACAACGAAGAAGATGTTACAAATTTCATACAATTCACATGATGTTCTGTATTCGTCGTCGCAGTGACGTGTTTTAACACATCATTTATGACGTATGCTTAACGTAAAATGATTCCCCGACCAAGGAGTGCAGATGGGCATTGAAAGTGAATTGATAGAACACCTAGAACGCAGTATCAAGGATGGTGCCAACAAGGCTAGAGATATTGAAATTATTAAATTCTACTATGGCCTAAATGAATCGCCTTGGCCTACATTAGAAGAAACCGCAAACCGATTTGATGTAGGCACCCGAGAAAGAATTAGGCAGTTACTAAATGCCAAATTCCGAGATAATGTCAGCAAAGACTCCATTCCTTCGCTAAACGATTTTGTTCAAATTTTACAGTCCAGAGAATATTGGCTGATCTCAGAGCTGGAAGAATATGCTTGTAGCTCCGGGCTAATCAACAAGGAAAGTCACCTAAAGGGTATATTTAATCTAATTGATGACATGAGCCTTGATTGTGGATTCGAATTTTACACTCCAGATTTAAATAGAGCCACGAGAAACTCTATTGCAACCAGCAAGAACATATTTTTGATTAGACATTCCAATGCCAAGGAAATTGGAGTATTGATCAAAAAAGCAAAGGACCTCCCTGGTCGCTGCGGCATTGCGAATTTAAGTTATATAAAAGAAGAGCTTGGCCAGCACTATACGCTTGTTTCATTGCTAATTGCAAACTCGCCTACGTCTTGGGTTAGAGTTGTTGGCGATGATTACTGGTATATTTTTGAGAATAGAGCAAACACCATTATCAACTACAGCGAAAAAATTTTTGGCTTTATTGAGAGTTGCGACCCTTCTAGACTAGCAGAATCTTATAGAAATGCCCTTGACTGCAGGAGCAATAAATATCCATATCCACCTAAAGAAATTATCGATGAATATTTAAGAAGTTCTGTCTACATGGTTAATTCTGACTCTGGGCTGAAGTTCATAGGTGAAACGACAAAGCTCAATGAAATCGAAGAAGACTTAATATCATTTTTTGACTCCGTCGACAGCGCGTCATTTCCCATGCTTGACAAATATTTATCGCAAAAAGGTTACGGAAGACCTCATATAGTAAAAACGACAAATTTTTCTCCATTGGTATATGTAGATAAGACAAAAGGTCGAAGGCATTATGTGTACAGTCTAATTGGCCCGCGGAATGCAGCGTTGAATAATGGCACACGTATAGATACGTATGAATTCTATCTTCGCAGATTAAGGGCTCTTCTCGATGCTGGGACAGATGAAACAAGAGAGCAGACAGCAAGAAAAGAGCAGCACATATTACAAGAGTGGCTATTTAAGGATAAAACACATGAAAACTGCGCTATCTGTGGGCAAGAGTTCAGCATAAAATCATTAGTCACTGCACACAAAAAGCCGAGATCAGACTGCAATGATGCGGAGCGCTTAGACCCATATATTGTAATGCCTGTGTGTTTGATGGGGTGTGATTATCTTTACGAAAATATGTATGTCTATATCGACGGCATTGAAATTAAACGCGGCCTGTCGTTTTTGAACGCAAGGACTGAGTCTAGATTTATTGAAAAACTCGTTGGGCGAACAGTTGATCCAAAATGGCTTTTAGGAAATCAGTCTTATTTTCGTTCGCCTAACAAAGCACTGCAACGGACAAGCCGCTGAATGCGGCATTAAAGTCTGGATTAGGAGCCATTACGACCATTAATTCCTAGGACCTGAACGTCTGCTTAGGCTGACCAACTTACTGTGCATCAGCCAAGTCGACGGCAGTTCGGCCATACCGGTCACCATGCTGTTGTGCTAGCATGACTGCTATCGGCCAATTGCGGACGGTGGGTTATGGCATCTAGATGCAGACATTCGATTCCAGCTTCTGAGCAGTCAGCCTGCCCTTTGCACAATCCTCAATTATATGGACTGCCCCGGCTCCTGTAGGCAATCCTGCCCTATGATGTCTGGGCTGTTATTGTACGGATGCAGCTCTGGCAAGATCAAGGATTGGCGCGGGTTTGCAGGGTATAATCCGACGCTTAATTAATAGTGTTATGACTGACCGAGGGTCGTTATATTTTAAGGCTGGGCGTCTAGAGTTCTTGGCACATGAGTTACACCTCCACTTCCGTCCTTCAGCATTCAACTACGGTTACCCAGGTCAGGGAGATCATCGATCTACTGGGCTACAAACAAGCGAGCGACGGCCTGAAAGTACCAAATCGTGTCGCGGGTTTTTTTTGGTACGACGAAACAGACTACCGATCCTGGTCGGGAGTTGAGCTAGACATCTACAAAACTCCCAAAGGCCCGGTAGAGGTAACGACCCGATCAACCGCTTCTCGCAGCTATTGGGATTTAACCCACCAAAATAGGACATTAAAGCTCCTGCGGGATTTGTTTGGCGGCCACTTCGAAACAGATGCAGGCCGCAATAGATACTGGCGTCCTGATGAACCCCCACCGTCTCCCATCTCGTCGGGTTGCTACTTGGCCAGGTGGAGGTTTCACAATAATTTCGGTAGAGCCAAGTTCTACCTTATGAATCGCAAGCTTGAGGGTCCTATAGCTCGCGATTCCTCGACAGGGTTCGGTTTCATTGACGAGATGAACCCCAGGCTGCTTTCAAACAATTTGCTCGTCCCATACATGATCGCGGTCTGGGAAGAATTTTTCCGGGCCACTTTTTCGGTATGTCTTCGCTACTCGAAGCAACGGGAGACAGCATTAAAACGCGCGAAGCTAAGCCATGCAGACCTAGAAAAGCTGGCAATAGGTTCTGTTCAGGTTGAGCGCTCTGTAGCCGAGTTCTTTTCGTTCCAACGCCCAAGTGCAATTGCCGAGACATTCAAGCTACTTGATCCAAAGTTGGACTTAGCAGCCCCCTTACGCAAACCATACCGGCGTCGCCGAGTGCCTCTATACGACTCAATAGAGGCGCTTGTCGAACAAAGAAATGCTCTTGTCCATGCAGGAGATATAAACCTCGGTCTTTTCGATAAGCAGTTAGAGACAACAATGACCGACCTGACTGAGGCAATCAATCGGGCATACAGCTACATAGCGAAGCACTATAGATTCGATCCAAATCACGACTACTAATGGCGCAGCGACGCCCAACCCATCAACCCACCGGACGCTGCGTGATAAAGCCGCGCAGCGTCCGGTGATTTCAAACGTTAGGCCTAGTGGAAGCCATTTGGGAGAGTCATGTTGATAACTGAAAAGAAGGCCACTGAGAACGGCACCAAGGGCAAGATAGTCTCGGTCCACTGCATCGAGTGCAAGCGCTCCACTCGCCACTTGGTAACCGTTTCTCTCGATAAGACCGGATCGGAAAGCAACGAGCGCGAAGGTTGGAGCGTCGATTGGAGTGATCGATATCAGGTCATCGAGTGCCAAGGGTGCGAGACCGTGTCGTTTCGTCATCAAAGCTGGTTCTCCGAGGCTCAAGACTTCGACGATGACGGAACCACTGAGCGAGTCTATCCGCTGAGAAACAAGGATGCGATCAACCCGCGGCCATACCACAACGTCCCTTCAAATCTGCGTCGCATTTACACCGAACTGATCGACTGCTTCAATAACGATAGTCCAACGCTTTGCGCCGCCGGGCTTCGAGCCTTAGTAGAGGGCGTTTGTGCCCAGCAGGGCATAGCTGACGGACCGGTCGAGCTACCAGCAAAAGGTGGCGGCACGCAAGTCGTTCGACGCGACAATTTGGAAGGTCGCATAGCTGGCCTCCAGGAGAAAGGTCTGCTGACTCAGTCCAGCGCACAGACGCTGCATGAGCATCGTTACCTAGGAAACTCGGCGGTTCATGAGCTAGCTCGACCATCCTCGGACGAACTGAAGCTCGCAATCGAGATCGTGGAGCACGTACTCGATCAGCTGTACGAGCTGCCTGAGAAGGCCGCAGAACTACACCGTGCAATCGACCGCCGCAAAAAGTAGGCCTAACCCCCCGCCCCCCAACCTTGCATCCGCGGTCGGGGTTGGCTCGAACGTTAGAAATCAACCTGACACATGCGCAAATTTATCGAAGACTTTTTTACTTTGGCTGCTCTAGTCGGAACTGAGGCCTGGTTTCTCAAAGGCTACTTTGCCAACCAACCCGACTTTGAACCAGCTTTAGCTTTTCTTGCGGCGTTGGGTGTCGTACTCGCGAAAGACCCTCTACGCACCCGATTTGTCGCCCCTGAAAAAAGCGCATCTATGCATGACAAAGAGCTTTTTCGTGCATTTACAGGTTTGCTCCCGCCAAATCAGACCACCAGATTTTTCAAAGAGCATGACTTCGGAGGCTCGTTCTCAAAGTCCAATGTGGCTCCGCTATATTCATTTGTGGAGACGTGGGACAGTGTGGATAAAGAGTTTCTTGACGATGAATTGGAAGCAAAAAAGAAAGCCATCTATTCGCTGGCATCAGAACTAGCCAAAGAAATTGCCGGCCGTACAGTACCGCTCAGGAGCGGGGATCTGATCTCTGTTTTCTCCGATCAACAAAGGGCCACGGGACAACCCAGACCAGCATCAGTTATCGAAGATGCTAAGGTTCTCAACGAAAAATCGTCGTTGTTTGTCCCAAAGTACGAAGAGTTTGTCCGCCTTTGCAAAGGCAAGCTTGAAAAATGATTTTTAACACGGCCCTCAACCTCGCTTCCTTCGGTCGCTGGACGCTGCGCGATAAAGTCTCGCAGCGCAGGTTAGCTCTGCGTTAATGTCCGCTTTTTCATGAAGGCACCGACTGCTTTGGGTTGGTGGCAGTCATTGGCTAAAACTTCAGCCAACGGCCGCTTAGGCCGACGAGCGGCTACTTACCCAGGGGGCTGGCCGCAGGTCGGCCAAAGCTGGCGTTCAGCTAGATCGGATGGAGAGGCCGGTATCGGGCTGTCAGCTGCCCTGGTGCCAGGTTAGCCTCGGATGTCCGCTTTCCATTGCTGTCTAGGGCAGCTCCCGATCCAAAGTGGAACTAGTCAGCATTGAAAAGCAGACTGTCAGGAACGTGGAAATGTGCGGCCTGCGCGGCTTTCGTGCAGAACCGCTCGACTGCAGAACTATGTGGCCGAGCGCCATGAATACCCGACGTCCCCCCGTTTTCAGTAGCAGGGGGGCGTCGTACCGCTAACACTTTGACATGGCTTTGTAATGGTCTGGATATCCAGCTTTTTCGAAGATCAATCTCAACCCATCTTTGAATGTCTTGTAGTCAAATTCTTTCATGTCAATAATGTTTTGCCCAAGGGAGTGGGACTCCCTATTTATGTATCGGCAAAATGCTTGGAATTTTGCATCTTGAAGTTCAGGCATTTGAAAGACATTGCTTAGGTCTTTCTTACGTACGAAATTGAAAAAATACTCGATGATGTTTCGCATGCAATTCGCGATAAGCGCTGGAGGTTGGTTGTTGTCGTTGATGACCGACCAATATGCTTGGTAGTCATTCTGTATCTCCTCGTACTTCATTTCTTGAATTTCGCTGCCAGAGGGGCGCTTTATTAACCTGAAAAGTTTTTGAGTTTCCTTTCTACGGTCGTGATTGGTTTCGGTCAGCTCGTAAAAAAAATATAGGCTGTGAGTCAATACAATCACTTGGCAGAATCGATCATCTTTAAAGAACAGCATACGAATCAATCTCCCCACGTTAAAGACGAAAACGTGTGACAAACTAGAAATTGGATCATCAATCACTACGATGCGCTGAGTGTGGGTGTCGTCAATACTTGATTTGCCTTTGCAAAGCTCGCAAAAATACAAAAAACTGATTATCATCTTCTCGCCTTCACTGAGAGAGTGAAAAGCGTCATTATTCGCTCCTGTACGCACTACCCGATAGAGACTGTCTGAGTGTTTTTTTACAATGAAATCGGCTATGCCTAAATCTACAAGGCCTGCATTGATTGAATCTACCGCTTCGTCAATGTTCACCGTTTGCTTCTGTATCTCTGCTATCTGTTCCTTAATTCTTGCAAGATCGGCGTCTGTTTTGTCTATTTCAGCATTCAAGGCCTTAAGCTTCTGATTTGCAGCTTGCTGATCTTTTTCAAACCGAGATACTGTTTGGTCGTATTGCCACCGCATCAGCAGCCAAAACTCTTCTTTTAGATTCTCCAGTGATTCTTCGCGGTTTTGCAATTTTTGATTGTATTCATTTGTTATCTTGTTGATGGCTGCAATTTCTGAATTAAAATCTTCTGCCAAACTGGATGTGTCGGCCAAAGTTACAATAACCTTTGGACTTTTAATTTTTTCACCTATTTTTCCGGAATTGGATTGCATGGTCGTGACGAGTAAATGGTACTTACTCAAAAGTGAGCTCTTATGCTCTTGTGCGAATGGGTGATCTGTAAATGCAGCAACCCCAGGCAAAGACTCAATAGCAAATTGGTACTTCTCCTGCATTGTAGTTAACGCATCCAGTTGCACCTGATAGTTTTCATCGAAATACGATCTAACGCTTTCAACGAATTTTTGGGTGATAGTCGCCTCTTGGCAGAATGGACATTGTGTCCCAGTCTCACCAACACCATTAGTTAGGAATTCAATACCTTGTTTGACCCAATCTGCATTTCCTATCTGCTCAATCAGTGCCGCAACCTCACTGTCAGCATTGCCAAGTATAGACGTGCTGAAAAGTTTATCAGACTCGATATCATGCGCTTCGAATTTAATATCCGACAATAGATCCTGAGAGTTTGCCTCATCACCTTTGAGTGCATCCACATCATTTCGTATTGCTTGTATGTTTCTTGTCGGCTCGAGGGCTGGTTTTGTAATATTTATCAAATGCTCAAACAGTGTTTCTTTTTTCCCCATTAGACCTTTTAGACAGTACTCAAGGACTCGATCTCCACCTGTGTATGTTTTTTTGATACTCCAGACTTCTTCTGTAGCTTGCTGTTTCTGAGTGATTAATGTCTGGTTTGTTTGTTCTTTTTCGTTGTATTTGCACTGAAGCGTCTGCTCTAGTTGCGTTTGCTTTTTCGTTTCTACTGCAATTCTTTGTTCAGCTTCTGTGTTGTTTTTTGAGAGGCTGAAAATTCCTTTTAAGTTGTCAGTGACAAAAAAATTATCTCTTATGAATTTTTGGTTGTAGACTAAAACTGGTGTAGCTTGGGTTAGTGTCTTACTGCAAGAGCTGAATTCTGGATCATCAGGTGAGTAAAGAAAATTAGATATTGTTGATTTTCCCGCGCCGTTTAGGCCGTAGATCAAATTGATCTTTTTGTCGGTAACAAGGCTCGTCGTGTGCTTGTAGCTGGCGACTTTATCCATGCGTATTTCGGTGATCACTTATCTCAACTCCTTACGCTAAGGCGTATAACTTAAAGTAGATGGCATTAATTCTGTTTAAGCTGCAGTGGCACCATATTTTTTGTGGTGGCATCAACCTGTAAGGTTCACCAATAGAGACATCTAGTAGTCACTAAAAATGGTTGCGTGAATAGATGGCGGCTATATTTGGTAAGTGCAATGACATATGGATTGTACCGGCCGTACTCTCGACTGCCACCCTATGAGCATCTCTTGCCTACGGCTGCTTTGAAGTAATTTACCCGACTTCCACTCTTGGCCGATTGCCCCATTTCAATGGAAATTCCACAAAGCCGACGTTCAGATTGTTACGATAATACCGAACGGCAGCTTTATTGGTGAACACCACAATGAGCACTTCCAGCCACTTGCGGTCGCTCGTTATTGACTCTTTATGCCGGATTCAATGCGTCGCACGGCGCAAGAGCTTCGCGCAGCCTGTCCTTCATTGAATTGTTTATATCGATGAACCACTCGGGTTTGAGTTCCGAAGCTGCCGACATCGCTTTGGCCCATTCCGGCATCACGTGCGAGTTCTGAACCGCGGTGCGAATTTCCGCAATAGCGGCTTGCGGATCAACGGTCGCTTGGAAGACTCCTGCGTTGTTCAATGTGTCAAAGATCACGCCACCGATCACCGATTCACACTTCGTGATGATGTTCAATACGTATTTGTCGAAGGCGTGGAACGTCTTGATATTTGCTGGGTTCGTCGCATTGTTTTGGAAGCTTGGTTCCGCGACGGGCATCAGGAAATCACCGTTCACGTGTGCGGCGGATGTAATGTCGTATCCGCGATGGATGATGGCGTTCCTCAGGTACTTAATGTATTCATAGTTCGACTTGCCATCCTGAAACCCAGGGAAGACGAACCGCGCATACAACTCAGTCTCGAAGGATTTTGGCGGCAGCGGCGTCGGTTCGCGCATTAGCTCAGTTGCCGACAACAGGTTCTGGAAATAGGTGCCGTACTGCACGCGCATATCTGTGAGCGCGATCTCGGTGAGTGGCGTGCGAAACGACAAGGCTGCACGCAGCGCGGTCTTCCGTGCCGTCATGTACCAAGTCAATGCGTGAAGCATATCGCGGGTTTCGGGGCTGAGAGTTGTCATTCGCATTACAGACGGATGTTCATGCTCGTGCATCTTAGTTGTCAGTTGCTAATCCGTATACACACTCAGCATAGTCGATCGGCATGTAAATCATTCGCGCGCGCCAATCGTCCCGGCCATTGACTGCAATGGGGCGAAAGTGAGCGTTCCCCAAGTCAGAAAGCCGCCCTTCGGCTACGGTGCAAGGAAAATGCCCGGTATGTTGCCCTGAACAGACACTCAGAGCTGATGGGGAGGAAGACAGCTTTGGCCGAGAAGCCGTAGTTAAGTGCGACTTCTTGGCGGAAGCGGAGCCGGGGATGCCGTCATTAATTCCGCCGGGTAATTCACCATCCAACTTCGGGCCTGTTCTGGGTTCTTGCAGTTCAACCAGGCGTCGTACTGGTCGGGTGGGATGATGACCAGGCTACGCTTCTCGTCATCCGGCTTGTGCATCCGCTGCATCAGCGGGTGCTGATCCGCATTGATGGTGATCTGGGTGAAGCTGTAACTCGTGGAGCCATCATGTTCCTGCCAACCCCGCCACATCCCGGCAACTGCAAATGGTTCGCCTGACACAAGCCCAATACGTGTCCGCACGGCCTTCCCCGTTTCGTAGCACGGTTCATAGAACGCCTGCATCGGAATCAGGCACAGCTGTGACTGCTGCCACGCTCGCTTGTAGGTTGGCAGTTGGCCGATGGTTTCCGCCCTGGCGTTCATCGTGGTCAGGCGTTTGCCTGCTGGCAGGTGACCTTTCGGCACAAAACCATAGCTCGCCATGAAGGCAAACGGGCCGTCACCCGTATCGATGATGGCGGGGGCCAGATAGTCCTGCCACGTCTCCGCTTTCCACTCGAATTCAGCCGCTGACACCTTGAAGTGATCTTCGAGTTGTTGCCGCGTGGGTGGAGTGAAGTTGATGCACATGCGGCCAGTATAAGTTGTCACAGGATTCTTGGTGTTGCATTTGAATTCGTACATAATCAAATGTAACTGCAGGAGCCCAGCATGATTACCGCCTTTTTCTGTCCCGATGCCAGTCCGCCCAAGCTGGCGATTCCCGTGTTTACTTCGCGCGTCCCGGCAGGGTTTCCATCGCCGGCCGATGACTATCTTGAGTCGGTGCTGGACCTGAATGCACTGTTGATTGCTGATCCGCCTGCGACCTTCATGGTACGGGTGACTGGAGACTCCATGCTTGGCGCCGGCATTGCCAGCGGCGACATCCTGGTGGTGGATCGTGGCCTTACGCCGGCACATGGCGACATCGTGCTGGCGATTGTGGACGGAGACTTTACCGTGAAGCGGCTTCACAAGCGCGGCACCCGTATCGCCCTGATTCCCGAGAATAAGGCCTATAACGCCATCGAATTGCACGATGGCCAGGAGCTGCAGGTGTGGGGTGTGGTGACCGGCTGTGTGAAGCAGTTCAAGCAAGCGAGTCGCTAATGCCGTTATTTGCCCTGGTGGACGGCAACAGCTTCTACGCCAGCTGCGAGCGTGCCTTCCGACCTGACCTGATTTGTCGTCCGATTGTCGTCCTCAGCAATAACGATGGCTGCGTCGTTGCTCGTTCAGCGGAAGCCAAAGCCCTGGGCATCAAGGGCTTTGTGCCGTACTTCGAGATTCGGGAGCTGTGCAAGCGCCATGGTGTCGCGGTGTTCTCCAGCAACTATGCACTGTATGGCGATATGTCCCGGCGCATGATGCAGGTGATTGGTGAGTGGGGTATCGAGCAGGAGGTCTATAGCGTCGATGAATCCTTCATCACGCTGGATGGCATCCCGAACCTTAAAGACTACGCGACACGACTGCGGGCCGATGTGCTGCAACGGGTGGGTATTCCGACCTGTGTTGGCATTGGCGCCACCAAAACCCTCGCCAAGCTTGCCAACCATGTCGGCAAGAAGTTTCCCAAGGCTGAAGGCGTGTTCAGTTGGGACTGGCTAACCCCTGAGTGGCAAGACAAACTCATGGCCCGTATCGAGGTCGGTGATGTCTGGGGAATAGGGCGACGTATCGCAGAAAAGCTGGGGACAATGGGGATCCATACCGCCCTGGATCTACAGCGGGCCGATCCCCGCGACATCAAGCGGCGCTTCAACGTGGTGGTGGAGCGTACCGTCGCAGAGCTCAACGGTATCAGCTGCCTGGCGCTGGAAGACGTGGCGCCCAACAAGCAGCAGATTATTGCCAGCCGCAGCTTTGCGGAATTGGTCGGGGACGTCGATACACTGGCTAGTGCCATCAGCCACCACGCTTGCCGCGCCGCAGAGAAGTTACGGCAACAACACAGTGAAGCCCGCATGGTGGGTGTGAGCATCCGCACCAACCCGTTTCGGGAGCGGGATACACAGTACACCGGCTGGGTCGTTGTCCCGCTGATTCATCCCTCGGCAGACAGTACCGTCATTTCCCGCGCAGCCCTAGCCGGGCTACGTGCCATCTATCGCGACGGGTACAGTTACAAGAAGGCAGGGGTCATCCTCACGGAGATCGGGCCGCAGGGTCTGGAGCAGCGCGACTTGTTTGCACCGTTACCAGATTCGCGACGTGCCAAAGTGATGGCAGTAATGGATCGGGTCAATGCCGAGTACGGCAGGGGAACGATCCGGTTAGCCAGCGAGGGTCTACAGCGGGGCTGGGCAATGCGACAGGAACAACGCTCTTCGCGCTGGACGACACACTGGGATGAACTAATCACGGCAGGATAACTCTCCCGATGATGTCAGTTCTGCTTGTCTGGCTGCCAGTGGTACTGGACATATGCAGACAGGCCAATCCCTTTGGTTTGGCCGGTTGCCTTTCTCGTACAATGCCGTTCCGTTTTGAATTGCTTCTGTCTGGTTCTTCATGAAAAAGCTGTTTGCTGTCCTCCCGCTGGTTTTTGCACTCGCCTACGCCGTCAGTCAACACCAGAGCCCAGCCACCACCATTGCGCAAACAACGCCGGCTGCAGATGGCATGGTAGCGACCCAGTTCCGTGATTGCCGTGGGTTGTTTTACCAGCAGCAACCGCCACAGATTCCGAGTGCGGTCCAGGGTGAAGGTGTTCGGGAGCTATGCTATGCAGACTTTGCTGTCCTGCACAGTCGTAGCACCCGCAGTCCGGTCTTCGCGGCGGAGAAACTGTCTGCGGCCAGCCTGAACGATGCATCAGATGAAAAACGGACCGATCACTTTTATGAAGAAGCGCGGCTCCCGAGCGCCGAACGGGGGCGATTGGATGACTACCGCGGTAGTGGTTATGACCGGGGGCACATGGCGGCTGCCGCTCAGCGCACCACCCCTGAAGCCATGGCCCAGAGCTTTAGTCTGGCCAATATGGTGCCGCAGGCGCCTGAGAATAACCGTGGCGTGTGGGCGCGCGCGGTGGAGGCAGCAACCCGCAAGTACGTGAAACGGGCCAGCGGTGATGTGTTTGTGATTACCGGACCGTACTACGACCCGCAAACACCGCCGCATTACGCAGGCAATGTCCGCGTGCCGGATGCGTTGTACAAGCTGGTTTTTGATCCAGAGGCCGGTAAGTCATGGGTGTACTGGACGGCCAATGCTAATGTCCGCAAGCCGGAACGGTTAAGCTACGCTGAGCTTGTCCAGCGTACCGGTATTCACTATCTCCCGAGCCTGCAGTGACTTCGTGGTCAGGTACGTCTCAGCAACGCTGGCAGGGTAACAAAGGCAAGCGAACAAACTACTCTTGTTCAGCGTAGCCGGTAGCCCAACTCGCTGTTAAATGACTCCAAGCAGTGAGGCATAAATGGAGAGATTCAGCTGGAAATTCCCTTTGCCATATTGTTGCCAATGCGCCTGCATAGCCTTCCCCCATTCCTGAAGCTCGACCGGAGTCGCGTCTTTTAACCGTTTTAAGATTTGTGCCCTATGCTGCGATTTCGAGCGTCTCATTGCCGGTAGCCCGTACTGTGTAAGCCTTCGATAGATGACTTCGTTTTGGCAGTTGAGCAGAGCAGCAATGCGATTTGCCTGACCATTGGCCTGAATATAGACCTGGACGAATGCTTCCTGTGATCGGAGCTGGGCACGTGCAATCGATGGGAGGCGCCGGGAGCTTAAACGGGGGAGATGCACCGGGCTCTCTTCGATTTTTGAAAGCAAGTGGGTTGGGCTTTCAAATAACGAAGCCAAAATCATTGCAATCACTTGTCCCGTTGCTCCCTGTCCCCTGAAGGCTGCATCGATCCCCACTTCACGTCCTTGATAGTTTTCACCAATAAGAACGGGATAGTGCGTTGTCAGCCAGTCAACGGGGAATGCAGATCTGACGTATAGGCTAAGCGAGGAGTGTTGAACGTGCTTCTTGATGTCCATCGCGATGTCTAGTCCACCACATTGGGTCTTGATACAACGCTCGAGTTTCTCTGGGTGAAGCCGCGATGGTTGAGACAGGAGCCAGGATGCAAATTCGTGGTAGCGGGATACTGTCGGATGATCCCAAGCAGGGGCCGACTTAGTCGAGAAAAGTGAGTTAGCTAGGAAAAAGCCGGGGGTGCGTAAGAGTGCGTCCTGATTCTCTACTTGGATGAGTGGCACCTTGTGTTCCAGGCAAACGTCGACGCCAGGAAGCTGGTGCTTCCGTATCCACCAGCTTAGGCCCATGTTCGCTTCCTGCTCTTGAATGCAGTGGGGGCAGGAGCGAACGTATTGAAGAATGGGACTATCGGCTTGTTTAAGCCATTTCCGGATAAGGGGCATATACATCTGTCCAGTATTCTTTCGGCCCGAGTAGGCATAAAGAAAGGGGAGCATGGAGTGCTGTGCCAAATACCGTTCTGGCTCTATGGCTAATCGTGTGGCGAGGTAGTGAAACTGTTGCCGGAATTCATTTCGCTTCAGATGCTCCTTCGCAGGACCCAAGGTGCGGTGTAGAAGTTTTCCTAATCCAGGAAGCGCATTGAGGTAGGCAATCCGGCCGGCATGGGCCTTCCCAAGCTCATCAGGCAGTGGCTCGACAACCATGACCATGAGTAACCCTCCTTGCTATGGCAACTTGGTTGGTACAGGGTGGAGTTGCGCCAGGCTACGTATTACCTGTGCCAATGCCTGCGCATGGTCTTCGGTGCCATCCCATACCTCAGCTAAAGCCGACATCAGCTCACTGTTTGCCCGCACATCGGGCTTTTCGATGTGCGGCAATTGATTTTTTGCATAAATGCATAATTTCTCAAACAGCTTGGTACGGTGTTTGATATGACCAGATAACACCCGGCTAACCTGTGATTGGCTTGCTCCAATCGCATAGGCTATTTCATCTTGAGTCAATCCAGCTGACTTGAACTGAGGGGCAAGGGCGAGAGCTAGTTGCTTTGGGGTGTCAGAAGTCATGCCTTCATTATGCATAAAATTCACATAAATGCATTAAGGCAAGATCTAGGTTTGGGCTACTTCTCTGGAAAGAGAGGGGGCGAGGTTTGGGGTAGTTTCTTCGTGACTCGTTCGATCACTTGCAAGGTGAGGGGCAGCCTCGCAAGGGCGCCAAGCCGCATACGCAAAAGTGGCAGCTTTTTATAAAGGTCCTGCAGTGTGGTGCGTTTGTGCGGAAAGGCCTGAGCAATTTCCAGTGCAGCTTGTTCCACGAGATGCGCAAGTTCGATGTCACGCTGGTCCCACCGGACCCTGACCTTTGGGATTCCCGGTTGCCTTGGGCCCGCATGGGTCTGGAGCCACTCGCGATCGTTGCGGTACAACCAGGCAAAGACAGCTGGCTGTAAAAGGCGAAGTGCTTTGTTGTTGAGCTCCGGAGCTTCTTGGCGGGCGTTAAGCCAGCTTTGTCTCGCTTGAGTTTTTGCAGCCTCTTGTCTCTTTGAGTGCCAGAGCGATTGTAAGCCTGGGACTGTTCGCAAAACGGTTGTGACCGTGTGGGGGGAAATTCCTGCTCTTTCTGCTGCAATGCTCTTGTCCATCCCAGACTCGAGATCAAGCACTAACTGTTGATAGAGATCGGCTTTCAGCTTTTTGGGGCGACGAGTGCTGGTCATGCCATGGCTTGCTGCACATGCCATGAAGGTTTTGATGTCAATGCCAAACAAGGTGGATGCCTTGCGTGCCGAAATTTCACCTCTGGCGTAACTGTCCAGTACAGCGGCTGACACGGTGGAGCTCTTCAACTCTTTATGCCCTTTTAATACTGGCTGAGCTGGTGGTGACATTTGCGCAGAAGCGCACGACTGGAGAAAGGCTTCGTGAGAGGGATAGAGCCAGCTGATCATGACCATCTGATGCAAAGGGTGCCGCACGAACCGTGGAATGGAAAGTAGCCGGCGAAGGTGGCTCTCTGCTTCAAGTGGGGTAGCTGGTAGTGAAACGAACTCAGGAATCTCGCGTAGTTTGGCGCAGTGCTCCAGATAGCTAGATACCGCCAAGCTGATACGGGGTTTTCCTGTCCGGGTTACGTATCCTGCCTCTATTAACGACGTTGTATGACTATGTACTACGGCCTCAGCTGCTAGAGGCTGGCGCAGTGGATTTTCCGCGAGAGATACCGCACTTCTTGCCAGGCGAGCCAAGGCTGCGCTCGCAGTAAACATGATCGAATGTCCGTCTTCGCTCTTTGGGGGGCCTAACTCTGCTGATGCAGGGAGAACCCACTCAAAGCGCCCCACTCCATTAGCTTTGCGCTGTGCCTCTAGCAGTACAGATCCATGCACGGGGCAGAGCCAGACGCCTGGGAGTTGATGGGCACGATGCCAATAAGCAACCTGATGTTCTTCGTAATCGTGTGCCATGCATTCAGGGCATGCCTTGAGTGGAAAGTTTGCCCGGAATTGTGCAGTGACGAGACCGAGCAGAAATTTCAGCATACCGGGACTTGAGGTACGCATCTGGTTGATGGCGCGCTCAATTTTTTCTGGTGGCTGAAAAGCTAGCAGTACAGGAGCGATGGTGTGCCATTGCAGGATCGTCTCGACATCCCCCAGCTCTCCGCCTGAGCGCTCGACAAAATGGTCAAGACCACCCGGCAGGTCATGAGCGCTCCCTGATCGAGCATGGCCAAACAGTATTCGGTTCGTTCTTACACTTTGTACATTCCCCGATAGCCAGTGAAACCGGCTAGCCCAGCTGAAAAGGCTCTCATCAGGCAACCAGCCAGGAAGCCGGCGCTGTGGGGTTTCGAGGTCAGATACGTTGTTAAGCATGGTTTTCGATACACCCGGCGTATGCCTACGTGTAAGCATATGCTTTTTAATCTGAAAGTATTTTTAAATCATTCTTGCTAATGACTGCAGTGTAGACCATAGTGAAGTAGGAAATTTTGGAGAGAAAACGGCTCTATGAGGCCGATTTGGAGCGAAATGGAGGGAAAACGCAGTAATGAAAATCTACACCGCAGAAGAGGTCCGCTCGGCCTTCCTTGCAAGCGGTCTGACCATCGCGGACTGGGCTAAGCAGAATGGCTTCAAGACTGATCTGGTCTACAGCGTTTTGCGGGGACGTGTAAGGGGAGCAAGAGGGGAAGCTCACAGGATTGCAGTGGCTCTAGGCCTGAAGGATCCCAGTGTGAGCGATGGTCTGATCAAACGGATAACGCAGGAATCGACTGAAGAAAAGGAGGTCCCAATGACTGGGGAGTAGTCGAGTAGGGGAAAAGCACAAGGACCGCGGCTCTGGCAGGAGCAAACGGTCCTTTGGGATGTGCTAGTAGATTACTTTGTGTAGGAATCTACATTCATCCTTAACCACAACGTGCTCGTTGTCAAGGCCCGTTGTCGGCTCGCTTTCCCCTTTTTGCAGCAATTACCGGAATCCACCGGCTCAGCCTGAGCGGTGGTCGGGATCAGTTTTGCCTGTGAAAGGGAAAATCATGGCAAGTAATCGTTTGAAGATCTTTGTCGACCGCTACAAAACGCGCCAAGGTGTGCCGCGCATCGGTGCAGAGTATCAACCGGCCATTCAAGCGGTCAAAGGCGAGGCGCCGTCTCTTGGGCGTTGTGCTCGTCTCTACTTCCCACGGTATGGCCGCGTGATCCATACCTTGAGTGCACCGGAAACTGCAGCCGCTTTTGTGGCAGCAGCACACCCTCGAAACAGGGATATTTTGGAACAACGCTGCCTACCGCCGTTGCCCGATATCAATCCACTCGCACTTTATCCCGAAATGCGTGGTCGTCGCATTGAGGGGCTTCCTGGTACGTTAGCAATTGCCGAACAGTGCGGCTTGCTTGCATTCCATCCCTCATTTTTAAGTGACGATCGGTGCTCCCGCATACCGGTGCCGCTTACTGGGGACTTGTTGCTCATTCTTCGCGATGAAGATGGCTTGTATGCGGTGAACTGGACGATCAAGCTGAATAATTCTGGCTTCCTCGAAAGGCAGAATCGGAGACCCGTTCGAAGGAAAAGCTTGGCAAGCCAACAAAAGGCGGAGGCGCGATTACGTATCGAATCGGAGTGCTATGCCCAGGCGGGAATCCCGACACACCGGGTCACTGGCGTCACCTTCGATGAGGTGCTCGTGGCCAATCTCAGAATGTGTGCGGCATGGCTGTCTCGACCAACCAAGCTAAATTTGGCCTCTCAGAACGCGATGATTAGCTGCTACTGCAAGATCATTGATACTAACTACTCACCCCTCGATCTACTTGAAAAGCTCATGCTCCGATTTGACTGCTCGCGGCAAGACTGCCTGATCGTTTTTTATCAGGCTGTTTGGCATCGCCAGTTGCAGATTAATTTATTCCGCTCGGTCATGTTTGATACTCCTTTGCAATCTGCGAAAGAGGAGTGGCATGTCAAATATGCACAATATTTTTCAAGGAGCGGAAAATGAACGTTGGTACTCGACTTGAATTTCCAGAAGGATTAGGCTCGATTTCCAATGAGCAAACACTGTACCTGCTCGATAATTCTTCACTGGAAGACAGGGTTATCTGTGTTGAGTTTGTTACTGCGAAAGATACGCGACGAGCAGATTATCATTTTTTTCAACGGGAGGACTTTGAGCAAGGGTTGCTTAATGGTCAGATATTGACGTCGCGAGATGAAATGCCAGCCTGGCTTGATCGCATTAATGGCTTGAATATACACACGTTCGAGATTGAAAGAACTGGGGCGAAGCGCTCTAATCTTGAGCGAGCTGAAGAGAGAAGATGCATTATTCAACCGTTGGTTGCAAGGGAAAAGGAAGTCTTTGCATCTCCTGATCCGGTTAAATATATTGCTGACTGGGTGCGAAATAATGCTCCCGCTCAGCATGCTACCCGGGTCCGCTTCTGGTTTTCATGTTATTTGGTATTTGGTAGGAATCTTGCTGCTCTTTATCCAAGCTATTGCCGAATAGGAAATTATGATCGAACCCCACGACTTGGCAAAAATTATTCATCAGGGCGCCCTGCTCGGGCGGTTCGTCGCGGCAAGTGTAAAATTGATAAAGTCGTAGCAAAGAAAATTGGGGATGGCTATACCAGGCACGCCGGCCTTGGCAAGACGGAAAGAGACGTTTATAGCCGGACTTTGGAAACTGAGTTTGGGTGTACGGTACAAGGTAAAGGGACAAGTTTGCGTATTGTTTCGCCGGATGGTAAACCATATCCGACTATTAATCAGTTCCGCTATTGGGTTAGAAAATTATTTAGGCCGGATATGTTGCGAGAGACCCGATATGGGGCAGCTCTCGTACGTAATAAAATGACGCCGGATGTAGGGCGTTTTAGCGAGGGTGTCACCAACATTTTCGAAAAGGTAGAGGCGGATGGCGATTATCTGGATGAGCAGCTGGTGGACTTCGATGGACAACCGTTTGGCGACCGTTTTTGCCGAGTAACGTTTACGGATCAAGCAACTAACTGTCGAGTTGGCGTCGGTTTTGCGCCGGGAGCAGAAGTTCTATCCGCGTATAAAATGGGGCTTTTTTGTGCGGCGGTACCAAAGTCATACTTTGGTCGGCTATTTGGCGTGGAGATTAGCGATGAGGAATGGCCTTGCCGAGGTTTGCCTGCTCAGCCGATTTTCGACCGGGGGCCAGGAGCAAGTGACGACTTGGTAGTAAGGGAAGACCAGATTCCATTTATTGAGATGGTCGGGTCATTTCAACCGAAAAGTAAAGCTACCGTTGAGTCATCACATCCCAGAACTATGCACAGGGAAGGTGCTCCTATTACCTATCAAAGTGCTCTCAATCCTGTTGAAGTTGCAAAGCGAGAGATACTCCGTACCATCAAGGATAACTGGAGTAGCGATGCGAGCGAGCGTATGACGCCAGATATGATACGGTCTGGGGTCGCACCTAATCCAACAGCAATATGGGCCTATTTAGATCGGCGAGCCAGAACCAGTGGTAATGAGATTAGTGTAGAAGAGGCCATTCGGGCATTTCTTACGCCAGTCAAATTCACGGTTACCCGAGACTTTATCAAGCTGGAACATCGTCGATTTGACTCTGCCGAGTTGTGTGAACTAGGTTTCCGGGACCGAATACCAAAAGGTCAGACGCTAAAGGTCAGTGGCTATGCCATGAATCTTTGCGTGAGATTCGCCTGGATAGAGGTTGATAACCGGTTAGTCGAAGTTCAGGCGCTTTTGCCGATTCGTGATGATGATCGTCAATTGTATGTTAGTTTGGAAGATTTAAAATCCGAAAAATCTGCGCTTAAGCAGGTGAAGTCCATTCAGGCAGATTTTAATGTGGCAGTGACGATGAATTACAGAAAGGCATGTGTAATCGCTACCGGCAAAGAACCAACTGCTGGCCGTTGGAGAGTGGGTAAAAAGAACCGTTCACACGGTCGTAAGGCTGCAGCAGGCATAAGTAAAAAAACCATGATGCCTAGGTAGGTTTGTATGGCAATGACTCCATGGGCAACAAGGTTTATGGAGCTAAGTGACGAAGTGATCGAGGCCCGTACTCGATTCACTCCGTCACCGCTGCGAAACTTAGGTGCGTATCCTACATATGAGGCTGAAAATCTATTGTGGAGTACGCTCAATGAAATTTTTCTTCTTACACCGAGAAATCTAAGAGCAATCAGGAGAATTCTCGCCGAAGCGAGTGTATTTTCCAATCGAGTATATTCGGATGAGAAGGCATTCAAGCGCCGACTTTATAATCCTATAGTCGAGCCATTGCCAGCGATTTGCCTTACCGGCCCTGCTGGAGTTGGGAAAAGTGCTCTGCTGAGAGCCATAAGCCATTTGTTTGTCGAGGCTGGCCAGATTGATGCTGGCGGCGGTCACATGCTTCCAATTCGGACTTTATATTATTACAAAGTCAATCGCGGTTGTCGTGATGCTCAAATCTTAAAGGCATTTATTGATAGCTGTGAGGTATTCACCCTGGAAGAAGGGGGCATCGTAGGCGTTGACCAAGTAGCACTGCCGCAGCCCAAAAAAGTGAGTTCAGTCACGAGTGCACTCTCTTTGGCGCAGCGATTGGCAACTCGTGATGGCATCGCCGCAGTAATTCTTGATGAGCTTCAGTTTCTTACTCAAAGTACGGCGGCTAATACTGCAGCGACTGCGACATTAATGGGGATGACGTTCCTTGGGCCGCCTCTGGTTTTTGCGTCCAACTATGACATGGTGCATCGCTTGAAACAGAGGGGGCAGCAAGATAGAGATCGTTTGCTCTCGCGGCATATTCCTTTGTTGCCAGAGATGCTTGCTGCTCCTGAAGATTTTCGGGCGTGGAAGGCGTATCTGGAGGAATGCTTAGTGGTTTCAGGTGGCGCGCTGGCTTTTGACCCGAGAAATGACGCCGAACCTCTTCATTGCTATACCTTCGGGTTACGAAGAAAGCTGCTGGACCTTTTCCGGATTGCCTACCGGCATGCCCGCCAGCAGAGCCGGTACACGGCCACTATGCACGATATCGAATGGGCCTATTGTTCTGGCGAATACTGCGAGCACCGTGTTGATGTCGAAGAACTGATCAGTATCCAGTTGGGACGCCCCAGTAAACGCAAAGACCTTATTTTTCCATTTGAAATGGATGTAGAAGAAACGCAGATCAGGTTGGAGGAGCAGAAAGGGCGGTATGTCGAGAGGATTACTGATCAAGCAACTGCTGCTGCTCTTACTCCAGCAGAAAAACGTTCTTACGTTGCTGCAGGCGGGACAGTGAAAGGGGCCAAAGGGAGCGGGCGAAAACCGTCTGGGGAAAAGCGTAAAAAGTCGCCGCCGCTGACTCTTGAAGCCCTACAGGAAGGCGGACGGAAATACTATGGCCATGAAGACTGAAAGGAGTCACAAAGTAGGTTCTTCAATAGTGATGACCATTTGAAGTGGGCGTGGTGGGCAGCAGGATATAGTTTGAAAAGAGGTGATCCAAGTCTGTTCCCAACATTGGCAAAGTAATGCGGTGGGCCACACAGGCCGGTTAAAGAGTGTGGTAGACGATGATTCCATACTTAAAGGAGCAATCATGCGTATGTTTTTTCATGAATTCTGGAAGGCGGCAAGCGAGGCACCCCGGTTGTATTTTGCTCCGTTGATCGGGGCAATGAATGGCGCTTGGTCTGCTGTGCGTCAAAGCTTGAGTCGGCAACTGTAGTGCCCATCGGTGACATGCCTACAGGCCTCCAATGACGGCATGTGGCAAGTGTTTACGTTGTACAGGTGGCTACATGCCATGCTGCAGCTAATCGTTTTGAAGGGCAGAACCGATCTAACGGATTCGCACAGTCGACTCTGGAAAACATCTTCGCACTTCTGGTTTCGGGGCCGGAGAATTGCCTGCTATACCTCGCATTGGCCGATGCGTCAGACCGTGTCAGGCAATCCAGAAGGTTATGTCATATACGCTGACCTGGTGTTCTGCCAAATCTGGAGACTACGTCTCTCGCAGGATGGCTATACCTTTACAAGCAACAATCCATATTAAATAATGCTGTCAGCCTAAACACTAGGCGCCAAGCTGCATAGCATCGGTACAGCAGGCAATAAGGAAGTTTTTTTGGGCATTGGTTTGATCACTAGCATTTGTGTTCGCCGAGCGATGCTCATACCGCTTCGGCTGAACATATCGAGCGCTGTCGTTACCACTAGGGATGACCGGTAGGCGCTAGCGAGGACATCTCCGTGTTTCAAACTTCTTACGGCCCTTTCGACGGCAACAGCTGGGAGCAACTCTGTCAGCTGGTTTTCAAGCGGAAGTTCACAGTCGACGGATATACGCACATCCCAGCCACGCCAGGTGACTACGGCCTGGAAGGGTTCACGAAGACCACTGGCTGTGGATTCCAATGCTACTGTCCTGACAAGCTCTACCCGGCCAAGGAGCTATACGAGAAGCAGCGCGACAAGATTACGACTGATCTGAAGAAGCTTCAAACCAATGAAGCTGATCTTAAGAAGATTTTGGGCAGTACAAAGCTACGTCGCTGGTACTTGGTAACTCCAACTATTGCCCACAACGACCTAGTTAAGCATGCTCAGGCGAAAGAAGCGGAGGTTCGAGGGTGGAACCTGTCAATCCTTGACACGGATTTTCAAGTCCTGGTTCATGACGCTGATCACTACGCTGCCGAGATTCAGGAAATGCAGCTTGCAGTGGGCAAGGCTCTCGATTTTGGAGGTCTGCCGACAACTTTACCGGTGTTGGGGAGTAGTGCAGATACCTACCAGCAGAATGTCATGCGCAAGACGAGGGCTCGACTCGAGAACCGCGTGCCGATGGGAAAGTTGGAAGAGCGGGTGGCGCGTTTGTACCAAGCTACACTTCGGGAGTTCCTTGACCACGATGCGCACTTCAGGCGGATCAACGACACGGCGCCCACTGTCCATTCAAGACTTGTGCGACTCATTAACGGGTACGAGGCGCACGTTGTTGAGACGTGCTCAACCTGGGAGGGCACCCCTCAGGAGTTAACTGAGAAAATTCGGGATGGCCTCGCTGAACGAATCGCTAGAGAGCTCGCGCCGTCAATTGACGAAACCGGCGCATCACAAATCGCCCGCCTGATGGTCTCAAGGTGGATTGCTGTATGTGAGGTCGACTATGGCTGAAGCAGTTAGCGAGCCTCGCCGGTTGCTTTTCGAAAGGCGCCCGTCTCCGGTTCTAGTTGAGCACAGGCCACTCTATAAAATCACGCAATTGCTCTTGGTCCTGCAAATGTCATCCCGCGGAGGGAAGTCTAGCCTTCCACGGCTCCATCTCTTTAACTGGGCGCTGAAGCGGACAGATCGCATCCAGAAGTTAGTGGAGGCAGCGAAGTCCAAGGTTCTGAACATGAACGCGTGGGGCTTCGATCCTGCTCTTGCAATCGCTATTCGATTCGCTGTTGCAGAGAACTTGGTAAAGCCAACTTCGACTGGGTACCAGCTGTCTGGCAAGGGCAAGGCATTTATCGCCGAGGTACTGAGGGATCAGGATGCCTTCGCGAAAGAGCGCAAATTGCTGATACATGTTGGCAAGGACATAACTGAGGCTATGGTCGACCAAGTGGCGAAGGGATGGGAGTCAGCATGAAATTGCGTGGCATCAAGTTGAGGATTGAGACGTCCCAAGGGGAGTTCGGCTTCCAGTACGAGTTCAGCCGTGGCTTGACCGTCATTCGCGGCAGCAACTCCAGCGGCAAGAGCACGCTATTTAACTGCCTCATGTATGGCCTTGGGATGGAGGAACTCATCGGCGGTAAGGGCGAGAAGGTATTGCCCTATGCCGTTAAGGAATTCTTCGTTCAAGGCGAGACCAAGATCATGGTCGACACCTCTGAGGTTTTCATCGAGCTCGAAAACTCGAGAGCCCAGAGCGTCACGCTTCGGCGGGCAATTCGAGATTCTGTTCGTCAGCCCAAACTGGTGGAGGTGTTCGATGGTGCCCACTTGACCGCCGGTGTCGAGTTGGGAACGCCAAAGCCAACTTTCCTGTTTGATCCTGGCAGCGCCCAGAAACAGGAGGGGTTCTTCCAGTTTCTCGAGGGATTCATTGGATACCAACTGCCGCAGGTTCCGACGACCTCCGGCGGTATGGCCAAGCTGTACCTCCAAACGATATTTGCGGCGCTCGCAGTTGAGCAAAAGCGCGGTTGGACCGATTACATCGCCAACGCTCCGTTCTTCGGAATTCGCGACGTCCGTATCCGGGTCACCGAGTTCCTGCTTGGGCTGAGTGTGTTTGAACGTCAAGCTAAGCGCGCGAAGCTCGATGCTGAAGCTGTGCTCATCGACTCGGACTGGCGGAAGGCCTATGACACTCTTCGGCAAGCGGCGACAGCAAACGGGATAGTTATCGAGGGCCTCTCCACTACACCGACCTCAACCTTCGACCCAACAACAGTACTGCTAGTGAAATCCGACGGGAATTTGAAGACGTCGCTCGCGGATCAGGTCAGCCTGCTGCGCGCAGAGCACTCCTTACTTGGAGAGAAGGCGGAAGCTTATGGCAAAGCCACAGGTGCCGAGGCTATTCAGGAACTTGAGGCAGCATCATCCGAACTGCAGCGCCTCAGTGTGCTGCACGAGCGCGCCACGACGAACCTGACGTTGCAGAAGGCGGCCCTTGAAGATCTACGTGTACTTCTTGCTGAAACTAGCGAGGATCTCGAGCGCAACAAGACGGCCTTGAAACTCCGCAACCTTGGCGCCCAGATGGAGTTGACGGTAGCCGTGGATCATTGCCCCACCTGTCATCAGGAAGTCGACGACACCCTGCTACTTGGGATCGTTTCAGGCCCTCAGATGGACCTGAATACAAATATTGAGTACCTCGACAGCCAGCGCAGGATGCTGCAGAACCAGATCAACGGGGCTCTTGAGGAAATTCATCAGTCAGAAATCGCGCTGACGGAAGTGGCCGCCCGTCTAGCTAAGACCCATGACTACCGCAATTCTCTCCGAGGAGACGTGAGCAACGGCGCGGTAGAGTCTCGTGCCATTGTTCGTCGACAAATTCAGATCGAGCTGGAGTTATCTAACCTGCAAGCCTTCAACGTTCAGGCAACTGCTCTTATGGAGACGTTCGGTGAGGTCGCGGATCGACTGGCGGCCAACCAAGCTGATCGGCGAGCCCTGCCGAGAGACGTCTACAGCCAAGCAGACCTGTCCAGAATCTCATTATTCGAGAAGAACTTTAGAAGCAATGCTAGTTCATTTGGGTATGAGAGTGCCGACATCAAGGACATCCGTATCAGCCTTGACAGTCTGACCCCGATTTTGGAGGAGCTGGAACTGCGCGAGATTCGCACAAAGGTTCAGACTAGTCTCACTGCAGACTCGAGCGCTAGCGACTTTGTGCGCCTCATCTGGAGTTACCTACTGGCGCTTTATCAAACGTCATCGACGAGAGGCTTCGAGGGGCATCACCCAGGACTTTTGCTCATGGACGAGCCTGGTCAACATTCAATGCGATCAATCAGTCAGCATGCGTTGCTGCAGCTTCTCAGTGGGCAATCAGGCCTGCAGTCCATAGTTGCAGCGTCATTCGATGAGAATGAGTCGGTTTTCAAGGAGGCGACCGCTGGCCTCGATTACAAGCTGATCCAATGGGAAGGCAAGGTTATTCGCGCCTTGGCATCATAGGTGATGAGATAATTATGGTGAGCGGGATTTAGACACGCGTATCGCGAGGCAGTTAGACAAACCATCAAAGGGATTAAAAATGGATAAAAACCAAATGCAAATGAGATCAGTATTGATCTATGGGAAGGAGGAAGAGATCCTTCTGAATAGTCTTTCCCAAGTTCCGGGCTGGGAGTTGATGCCGCTGGGAATCGCTGGTGGGTACGAACATTGTCTATCCAATGGTAATGAAAAAGTTGCCTTGCACATAATTGCACCGAACGTAGTTTCAACCTCGAACGTACTTCCTCATGATTGGGCGCATGACCAAGCTAGTGCCAACGAGCTTCTAAAGAAGCTTTCAAAGGCTTTAACCGATGCAGGTATTGAAAATATTATTTCTGCATCCGAAAGTGACTTGGCCTAACCAATCCGTTGGGAGTGGCAGTCGACAAGATGAACTTGCGGGTTCCCTTCGCGGCTTTGCTGCTATGGCTGCCTCCTACGTCAAACGTTAAGCCCAAAGAACACACCGAAATAGTTCCAATACGGATCAAGATGAATAAGAGACAGTCCCCCAAGAAAGTAACATCGGGCCCGGTAAAAAAAACTCCTAGTAAACGAGTTTTGATCCAACCTCAAGTTACATCCAATAAGCAAACGTCACAAACTACCGGCGACAAAAACGCCCAAGTGCTTGCAGCTACTGTCGGCGGTGTCGTCGTTGGAAACATGATTGTTCCTGGTGTCGGTGGTGCACTTCTCGGGGGCATCATCGGTGCACTTCTGGGCGGCAGTTCTAACAAGGGGTCGAAGAAGTGAACAACCCCAACTTGATTGGCTTATATATTGGTACAGCAGCAGGCGCACTGTTCTTTTTGTACAGCTACTTAGCATGCAAGAAGGTCCCCGCACTCAACCAAGTTGCGGTTGTCCTTTTAGCATGGACTGGTGCTGTAGTAGGCTTTCACCTCGGATTTATCGCATTAACCGCTGACGATACCACGCTAGGAATGCTCGCAGATCAGCGGGTTGCGATTGTTCTCGGCGCATTGGCCGTAGTTTGGACTGCCGCAGAGTCATTTTTTTCCTCAATTAAGGCTGTTAAAGCATAAATTGAGCGCCCATATCCAATGGTACCTTGTCTTGCTGGTTTACTTGAGACTAGGTATTTTCCCGTCGCACACTTCATTTCTGGTGAAAATATGGCAAAGGCTTATTTTTGCGTACTGTTAAAAGACACTGTAAATAATGCAGTCATCGATCTCGATAATTTACCGGCTGGAACCTCCTCTGATGAAGTCGAACACTTTGCACCCCAAGGAGTCGATATCGGCTTATGGCTGAAGTCAGACCTCAACCGAGCAGTAAGGGTCGCAGATAACATCAGGAATGGTATGTTTGATGCCGAGTCTTGTTACTTAATTTCCAAGCTCGCGAGCCTCTATGAGAACATGCCACCTGCAAGCGAACAGAAGGATCTCTTCATCGCTGTACGCAGTGAGCAAACCGACATTGTTCGTACCTCTCCGGAAGTAGCAGAGGAAACTTGGCGAAAAGTATCCAACATCGGGCGTACGCCAGCTTAGTAACCTTTCAGCTGTTCCGCATGTCTCAAACCCAGTGTAAGCGGGGTTTAGCAAATATAGGGTGTGAGCATTGAATAGCTACCCAAGAGTGGATCAACGCGTTACGCGTGGTACTCAGCGCAGTACTGGCATCTTTAGTGCAATGGAACAGCAACATCCCAACTATCCTTTTGATCGCCTGGCGAGTTATGACTCTCAGTAGCTCACTCGATCCGCTGACCATAAATCCTCCCCAAGACGGTATCTTAGCGTAACAACGGGCGTGAAGATGGTGGTCACCATTAGCCCACTGAAACCCTTGCTATTGCTGGCTGTGACAGACTATGGCAACAAGTGCGCTCGCAACCCCTTGAAAACTGGATGGTATGACAGACTTAAAATTTTGACGCGGCGGCTGATTTTATTGTTATAAATCAGCGGCTTACATTATGTTGTCGTGACAGACTTTATTATCTCCGATCACTTGATCTAAGGGAATAAAGTCTGTCACGAGGTAATGAAGTCTGTCACGACGATGGCATGATCAATTTTTGCCAGTAGTACTAAACAAAGAGGCCCGCTAGGGCCTCTTTTCGTTTGAGATTGGTCTCGCTATGCTAGAACAACTACTTCAGCCTGTTCCGGAGATTCTCCATGTTTAATAAGAAACTAAAAGCTGAACTCACCCAGACGCAGGAAGATTTGGCTACATTCAAGCGCTATGCCGCTGCAGTCAATAAGGCGGTTGCCGCGATTGAGTTCGATCTGAATCACAAGGTCGTTCATGCCAATAGCAATTTTTTGGCTGCAATGGGGTATCGCGAGCTGGATGAAGTAAAGGGACAGCCGCACACCATTTTCTGCGACGCGCAATACGCGGCCAGTGCCGAATATCGCCAATTCTGGTCAACGCTGGAGCGTGGCGAGTATTTCCAGGGGCGGGTCGAGCGGTTAAATGCCCGCGGGGGAACCATCTGGCTGGAAGCCAACTACGTACCGATCAAAGACCAGGACGGTAAAGTTTCCGGTTTTTTCAAGATTGCCAGCGATATCACGGAGCGGGTGCTTGAATCGATGCGCAATAAAGCCGTGCTTCAGGCTATCGACCGCTCCATGGCTACTATCGAGTTTGCCCCAGATGGCAGCATCATGACGGCCAACCAGAATTTCCTGACAGTCATGGGCTATGGCCTGAATGACCTGAAAGGTAAGCATCACCGTATTTTCTGCGACGAGGAGTACGCCAATAGCGTTGAGTATGAGCAACTGTGGGAGAAGCTTCGGCGCGGTGAATTTTTTGCTGGCACTATTTTGCGCAAGAGCCGTGATGGCAGAACCGTCTGGCTGGAGGCAAGCTACAACCCCGTGATGGACGACAAGGGGCGGGTGCGTAGCGTGATCAAGTTTGCTTCGGATATCACGCACAAAATCGAACTGGTACAGAAGGAGCGTGATGCCGCAACTTTTGCCTACACTTCTTCGCAACAAACCATGAGCTGGACAGACACCGGCGTGAGCAATATCAGCGAAACGGTAAGGCATATGCAAAATATGGCGGCCAACCTGGATGCGGCCAGCCACGATATCGCGCATCTTGGCGAAAAATCCAAGAACATCTCGAGTATCGTACAGACCATCAAGGACATTGCCGACCAGACTAACCTGCTGGCGTTGAATGCAGCCATTGAAGCCGCCCGTGCCGGCGAAACCGGCCGCGGTTTTGCGGTGGTGGCCGACGAAGTCCGCAAGCTGGCCGAGCGCACCGCCCAATCCACCGCCGAGATTACGACCATGATCGGTGACATCCAGCATCACACCACTATGGCGGTGAACAATATGGAGTTACTGCGTAGCCAGGCTCAGAATAACGTCGACAAGATCAACGAGGCAGGCGAAACCATCTCTCAAATTAAGAGCGGCGCATCTGCCGTTGTCGCGGCGATTAGCGAGTTTTCAAACTTGGTCGGCTAACTGCTGCGGCTGAAGATCGAAACGAATTAAGTTGGTTATGCGACAATAAAATATTTAATTAGCATAATATTGTTTGCTTGTGATCGGTAGAACAAATCAAAGAGGCCCTGCTGGGTCTCTTTTCGTTTGTGCCTACTTGTCGGGGAGCAATGTATTGATAAGCCTATCTCTGCCTTAGCGGACCGCGCGGCCATGACTCTCGGCTTCCGCTTCAGAGTTGAATAACGGCAGCAGGCATCAAGAGTAGCGTGGGCAATTCAGATTTAAGCATGCGAGCTTGATTTACTGGCAGTCCGGAAATTAATAAATAAAAACCCCGTGCCAGGCACGGGGTGGTAATGACTATTTTCAGGCCCAGCATGAAGGCTTACATCATGCCCAGCGTGCGGGGCAGCCACAGCGAGATGGCCGGTACATAGGTCACCAGTACCAGGAAGGCCAGCATGGTGAGCAGCCACGGCCAGACCGCTACGGTCAGTTCGGTAATGCCCATCTTGGTGATGCCGGAGGCCACGTACAGGTTCAGCCCCACCGGCGGGTGGCACATGCCGACTTCCATGTTCACCACGATCAGGATGCCGAAGTGCACCGGGTCGATGCCCAGCGCGGTCGCCACCGGGAACAGGATCGGCGCGAAGATCAGCACGATCGACGACGGCTCCATCACGTTGCCGGCCAGCAGCAGGATCACGTTCACTGCCAGCAGGAAGGACACTGGGCCGAGACCGGCATCGATCAGCCAGCTGGCCATCGCCTGCGGAATGCCTTCGCTGGTCATCAGGAACGAGAACAGCACTGCGTTGGTGATGATGTACAGCAGCATCGCCGACATGCTGGCCGAGTC
>NZ_CADEPL010000057.1 GCF_902829295.1 Vogesella oryzae | reverse complement strand
CCGCAAGGGTAGTCGCGCCTTGCGGACACCAATCTCTTCGACCATGTCCGCAATCTGCGCCGGCGAGTAGGCGTCAAAACCGTACAGCGCCATTTTTTTCTCCGCGTGGGGGCAAAGGTGGGGGGGCTGATGGGTAATAGCGGCGGGCTTGTGGATGGGGCAGTGAACGCCGCGTCTTGCGTGTGCGTTATTTATAGTGCCTGTGGCGATAACGACAACCGGCAGCGCCGGTATAAAAAAAGCCACGCGGAGCGTGGCTTTGATCTGTGGCACGGCATTGCATACCCGCAGGAATTACTCTACGTTCTGAATCTGTTCTCGCATCTGTTCGATCAGCACTTTCAGTTCGACGGATGCTTGGGTCGTGTCGGTGGAGACCGATTTGGAGCCCAGGGTGTTGGCCTCGCGATTGAGTTCCTGCATCAGGAAGTCCAGGCGTTTGCCGACCTGGCCGCCGGTTTTCAGGATGCGGCGAACTTCGGCCAGATGGGTGGTGAGGCGTTCCAGCTCCTCGTCGACATCGATCTTTTGTGCGAACAGCGCGAACTCCTGCTTCAGGCGGTCGTCATCAACATTGCCAAGTGCTTCTTGCAGGCGGGTCGCCAGTTTGTTGCGGTAGGCCTCCAGAATCTGCGGCAGCTTGGGTTTGACCGCGCTGACAATGGTTTCCATGCCGCTGATGCGATCAAGCAGGATGTTGGACAGCTTGTGGCCTTCGCGGCCACGGGTGGCGCGAAAGTCTTCAAGTACTACGCCCAGGCCGTCGATACAGAGTTGTTGCAGGGCTTCCGGCGGCAGCGAGTTGGATTTGAGGACGCCGGGCCAGCGCAATACCTCGCCCATGCCCAGATCGCGGATGCCCGGTGCCATGTCGCGGACTTCATTGCAGACGGACAGCAGGCGGGCGACGGTATCGCGGTTCAGTTCCAGTTGCGGGGTATCATCCGCCGTCTGGTTCAGGCCGATGCGGCACTCTACTTTGCCGCGGGTGACGCGGCTGGCGATCAGTTCGCGCAGTTGTGCTTCAATGCTACGCAGTTCTTCCGGCAGGCGCATCTGCACGTCAAGATAGCGGTGGTTGACCGCACGTACTTCGATGGACATCAGTCCACCCGGAAACTCGCGGGTGGTGGAGGCAAAGCCAGTCATGCTGAGAATCATCGGTAGCTCCACAATTGTGTTTTTAAAGGGATACGACCCCGAATCGCAGCCATGATTCCGGGGCGGGCACACTATAACAATGGACAGTACACAATCCAAGTCACGTTCTCTCGCTCCCGGCAGCCGGCTGGAGGAGTACACAATCGTGCGGGGTCTAAGCTCCGGCGGCTTCAGCGAGGTCTATCTGGCGCTGGACAGCCACGACCGCAAGTATGCGATCAAGGAATACCTGCCGCGCGACATGGTTGGCCGCAGCGATCTCGGCGATGTAACGGTACTGAACGAGCTGGACCGCGAGGTGTTCAAGCTCGGGCTGAAGTGTTTTTTTGAAGAGGCCCGTATCCTGGCCGGCATCCATCACCCCAATGTGGTACGGGTGAGTAACTTCTTCCGTGCCAACCAGACGGTTTACATGGTGATGGAGTACGCCGATGGCCGCTCGCTGGCCCGCGAGCTGGAACTGGGTGGTGGACGGATGCCGGAAGCGCGGTTGCGCAAGTTGTTTGCCGAGGTGATTGCCGGCCTGGACGAGGTGCATAAGCAGCACTTGCTGCATCTGGACATCAAGCCCGGCAATATCTATCTGCGTCGTAACGGCTCGCCGATGTTGCTGGATTTCGGCACCGCGCGACAGGTGGCCAGAGAGGTGCAGTTTGCGACGGCAATGATCACGCCGGGCTTTGCCGCGCCAGAGCAATACAACAATGGCGAGCCACTGGGCGTGTGGACCGATATTTACGGGCTGGGGGCCAGCATGTACCTCGCCATGGGTGGTGGACGCTTGCCTGCAGCCACCGACCGGGTGCGGCAGGATACCCTGCCGCCGGCGTCGCAATTGTTTGCCGGCAAGTATTCGCCGCAGCTGCTGCAGTTGGTTGAGCAATGCCTGGCTCCGGCGGCATCGGCCCGTCCGCGCAGTCTCGGGCTGATTCGCGAGCAATTGATGGCCAGCTATCAGGAAGTCTCGCCTCAGGCCACGGCAGGACGTTGGCCGCGCTGGCTGGCCGCCTTGTGCAGGAAAAAAAGCCGATGAAATTTGCCATAGCAGCCGAGTCCCGCGTCGGCGGACGGGAACATAACGAGGACCGGCAAGGTGCGATCTGGTCTGCCCAATCGTTACTGCTGGTGGTGGCCGATGGTATGGGCGGCCGCGAGTATGGCGAGGTCGCCGCCCAGGTGGCGGTGGATGTGTTCATGGAGAACTTCCGCCGTTCGGCCCACCCGCAATTGCTGCGGCCGATCCCGTTTCTGCAGCGGGTGATGCTGGAGGCGCACGAGGCGATTCTGGCGCAGTCGCTGCAGAATCGCTTGCATGAAATCCCCAGCACCACGCTGGTAGCCGGTCTAGTACAGGGTGGGCATCTCTACGTGGTGCATGCCGGGGACTCCCGTCTGTACCTGTTGCAGGGCGATCGGCTGCGCTACCGCACCCGCGACCATAGCCAGGTGCAGCGGCTGATCGATAGCGGCCAGTTGAGCGAGAAGGATGCGCAGGATTACCCGGGGCGCAACCACATCTATAACTGTCTGGGCGCCACGATAGATCCGGAGATCGAGGTCAGCGAGCCGATCCCGTTACAGGGTAACGAAACATTGCTGCTGTGTTCAGACGGATTATGGGGGCCGCTACTGGACGAGGAAATCTCCCGCATCTTCAATGGCCGCGAACCGCAGCTGGTGTTGCCGGCATTGATGAACGTGGTCGAGCGACGGGCCGGCGCCGGTTGCGACAACCTGAGCGGCATTGCCGTGACCTTGCTGGGCGATAACGACTTTGCCGCGGCGCGTGATGGCTACATCGATAGCGAGCGTGTTTCGCGTGCCGGTTTTGACCAGTTGTCGCAGCATCATCCCTGAGCGGAGACAGTCCGGCTTTACGCTAGAATGGCTTCCTTTTGACCGGAGTTCCCGTCATGCGATCCCCCGCCCGTGCTGCCGATGCCCTGCGCACCGTGCGTCTTCCCCGTCATTACCCCCGCCATGCCGAAGGCTCTGTGCTGGTGGAGTTTGGCGAAACCAAGGTGATTTGCACCGCTTCGGTAGAGGAAACCGTGCCGCCGTTCCTGAAAGGCAAGGGTCAGGGCTGGGTGACGGCCGAGTACGGCATGCTGCCGCGCTCTACCGGCAGCCGCATGCGTCGCGAAGCGGCCAGTGGCAAGCAGTCCGGTCGAACCCAGGAAATCCAGCGCCTGATTGGCCGTAGCCTGCGTGCAGTCATCGATCTGGAAAAGCTGGGCGAGCGTCAGGTGTTGATCGACTGCGATGTGATCCAGGCCGACGGCGGTACCCGCACGGCCAGCATTACCGGCGCCTATGTGGCGCTGGCCGATGCCATTGCCAAGCTGATGGCCGACGGCAAGTTGGCCGCAACGCCGCTGCGTGACCAGGTGGCAGCGGTGTCGGTGGGTATTGTCGATGGCGTGCCGTTGCTGGATCTGGACTACGTGGAAGACTCCGGTTGCGAAACCGATATGAACGTGGTGATGACCGGTGCCGGTCATTTTGTCGAAGTGCAGGGCACTGCCGAGGGCGTACCATTCAGCCGGACAGAAATGAACCGGTTGCTGGAACTGGCAGAAAAAGGCATTGGCGAGTTGCTGCAACTGCAACGTACCGCGCTGGCTGACTGAGTCTGGGTCGGTTTGCCAGAGGGGTAATGCAAAACGGGCGCCAGTGGCGCCCGTTTTGTTTACTGCTGGCTGCGATTACTTGGCAGCGGAAGCAGCTTTTTTAGCGGCCTTGGCTTTAACCACTTTCTTGGCGGCTTTCTTTTCTACTTTCTTAGCCGGAGCAGCAGCTGCCGGAGCGGAAGCGGCCGGCTTGGTAGCGGCGAAACCGGAGGAAGCAGCAACAGCGAATGCCAGGCCAGCAGCGATCAGAGTCAGTTTTTTCATGATTTTGAATTCCAGATAATGTGAGAGAGCGGGTGCCGCCAGTGCGACAACCTGGAGCCATCATAGGAGCGGTCTGCTGGCCATGTCTGTTAGGTTTTGTTCGCGGATGTAACTGCTTGTAGTCGCGGCCAACACAATGTGAATGCGGCGCCGCCCAGCGGACTGGCATCGATCTCGACCCGGCCCTGGTGCGCCAACATGATCTGTTGCACGATGGCCAAGCCCAGGCCATGACCACCTTCGGCACGGTCGCGGCTGGGGTCCAGGCGGACAAACGGCTCCAGTACGCGTTGGCGGTCTTCTTCGGGAATACCCGGGCCGTCGTCCTCCACCCGGAAGTACTGCCAGTCATCAATGGCATACAGCTTTATCAGCAGTTGCTGGTTGGCATAGCGGGAGGCGTTGCCGATCAGGTTGTCCATTGCTCGTGCCAGCAGCACGCTGTCGCCGCTGATCGAAGGTTGCTCAATCTGCAGCGTGAAATGCAGCTGTGGATTGAGCTCGCTGATGTCATCCAGCCGTTGTTGCAACCAGGCTTGCGGCTGTAACTCCTGCAGTTGCAATGGCAGGTCGGGGCGCGACAGGCGGGCGTGCAGTAACAGCTCGTCGATCATGGCGCCGACGCTGTTCAGGTCGCGTTCGATACCGGCCTGTGCAGGGTTGGCCGCATCGATGTCCAGCAGCGCCAGCCGGTAGCGCAGGCGTGCCAGCGGGGTGCGCAGCTCGTGCGCCACCGCATTGATCAGCGCCTGCTTGCTTTCCAGCAGGCGTTCGACGTTGCTGGCCATGTGGTTGAAGCCTTGCGCCAGAGGCTGCAAGCCGGAGCTGGGGGCCAGTTGTACCCGGGCGGAAAATTCGCCTTCGCTCAGTTGCTTGGCGCTGCGCTCCAGTTGCATCAGTTCGTTCCAGTGCGGGCGCATCCACAGCAGTACCGGAATCGCCAGCGACAGGCCGATCAAGGCCAGCAACGCATAGTCGAACCAGCGCAGTTCATGCAGGAACACCAGGTAACTCATCGGCCCGGCAACCAAGGCATACGGCGAGTTGCCGACGCGTTGCAGGAAGGTATAGTCGTCTTCCAGCATCACGATATCGCCTTCGCGCAGTGCTTTCAGGGTATCGCTATCGATAGGCAGCTCGTCCATGCGCTGCATGGAGACATTGAAGCCCAGGTCATGATCCAGCGTCCGCAGTGCCGCCGGCCATTGTGCCTGCGGAATGCCATCCAGCTTGTACTCGATCAGGCTCAGCGACGTCTTCAGCAAGTCGGCCAGCGCGCGGTCGCCGGTTTTTTCGGCCACCTGTTTGTACACCAGGCCGGCCAGCATCACTGCCACCAAAAAGCTGATGACCAGCAACAGATAGAACTGGATGAACAGCTTGCGCATGATTTACCAGCCGGCCGGTGAAAACAGATAACCCTTGTTGCGTACCGTCTTGATACGGGCCGGAGCAGCCGGGTCGTCGCCCAGTTTCTTGCGCAGCCGCGACACGGCAATGTCGATGCTGCGATCCAGACCGTCATAGCTCAGGCCGCGCATCACGCGCAACAGGGTGTCGCGGTCCTGCACTTCACCGGCATGGCTGGCCAATTGCCACAGCAAATCGAAGTCGGTGGTGGATAGCGTGATGCGCTCCCCGCCCAGCATGACTTCACGGCTGCGGGCATCGATACGCAACTGGCCAAAGGCAAGTTGTTGCTCGCCTTCCGTTTCGCTGCCATTGCCCTGGCGTTGTTCGTACTGGCGCAGCTGCGCGCGCAGGCGTGCGGCCAACACTGCTGGCGGGGTGGTTTTCAGCACGTAGTCATTGGCGCCCAGCTCCAGCCCCAGGATTTGATTGATGTCGCTATCCAGCGAGGTCAGGATCACGATTGGGCCGGCGAATTCCGGCCGCAGCTCGCGGCACAGCGTCAGACCGTCTTTGCCTGGCAACATGATATCCAGCAGCAGCAAGTCCGGCTGTTCGCGCCGCAGCGCGGCCTGGGCGGTATCGCCACGCGGTTCGATCACCACTTCCAGGTCGTGGCGGGCCAGAAAGCCTTGCATCAGTTGTGCCAGTTCGGCGTCGTCTTCGACGAACAGGATTTTGTGAGTCATCACCACTCTCCGGTTTAAAGCGCGAGTATCGCCTTGTCTTCGTCATAGCAGCAAGATGCTTGCTGTTTCAAAATGAAAACGCCCCGCAGGGCGGGGCGTGAAGGCCATCTGCCGGTCAGTCATGCGGCAGCGGCGGATGGCTGTCGGCATAGGCATTCAGCGAGACCACGCGGGTCTTGCCAATGCGGTGACGGTAGATCTCACGCAGATAGCAGATCGCTTTCTGGACGTGGTTGCGCGTCAGGCGGATATCGTTGATCGACACGAACTTCTTCGGATCGCGAATCAGCTCGCGGTACTTCTTCTCGTACATCGGCTTGATGGCAAACCAGTTGGTGTCGAGAATCTTGGCCGGGTTCTCGAACTCGTCCAGCAGCTCTTCCAGCCGCGACTCGTCAAATTTTTCGGCGGTGATCAGCTCGAGGATGGCGTTGTCCAGCGTGTCGTTGTAGCGATAACCGCCACGGGCGAAGCAGCGCTTGATGTAGGCCACGATCAGCGTCAGGAAGTCGTCACTCAGGCATGGGCTCTTGGCTACCAGTGTGGTCAGCGACAGGTTGGCCGATGCGCCGATCACCAGCGCATAGCGCTTCAGCGTGGTGCTGGGGAACAGGCCGTTCAGGTGCTGCTTCAGGCGGTTCAGGTCCATGTAGGACAGCTTGTAGCCCTTGGGCAGCGACAGGATGGCGACCACCGACGAACAGTTGCGGAAGAAGAACAGCTCGTTGAGCTTGGCCGGGTCGTAGCCGGATTCCTTGTATTCGTTCAGCGCGGCACGGTAGCGGTCGGATTCGATCGGCAGCAGGCTGATGCCTTCGATGGCCTGGGTCACCGGATTGAAGTGCGGCAGATCGATGGAGCGGAAGAACAGGTCGTCGATGCTGAACTTGCTGTTGCTGTTCACGTCCAGCGGATCTCCTACCACCGATTCGGCGTAGGCCACGGCTACCGGGCCGGCCAGACTCATGAACAGGTCGTTGGCATCGAGGCGGATGGTTTCGCCGATGTCGATGCCGGCACGATGGAAGTAGTTCTCGTCGTAATCGGTGGTGACGGCCTGGGCGGTCAGGATGTTGAAGATCTGCTGCGAGATGTACTGGTTGGCGTGGCGCTCCATGGCGTTCACGTCCAGATCTTCGATGCTGCCCTTATCGGTTTCTTCGGCATAACGCATGATGTCGTTGGAGATCAGCATCATGGCGTTCCACGGGCGGATGCGGCGCATCACGCTTTCGGCACCGGCTTCTTCGTTGTCGAAGTTGTAGGAGAAGTCCCACTCTTCCGACAGGTATTTGCACAGCAGGCGACCGGCGTTGATGTGCAGTGCCTCGGAGCCTTCCACATGCTGGCCGGAGATGTTCGGCAGGATGCAGATGCCGCTGGTGAAGATCGGCTCGAACACGAAACCCTGCTCGTCACCGGTGCTGCTGCCTTCCGGTTCGACGCGGGTTTCGAAGGTCTTGCTCATGTAGGCATATTGCTGCGCCAGACCGAATTCGCTGGCCATGCCGGAGCCGGTACCGCCGCCGGCGCTGAAGATATAGAAATACAGTCGCGACTGGTTGGCACGGATGCCGCAGGAGTCGATCAGGTAGGCGTGGATCAGTTTCCAGTCTTCGTCGGAAAAACTCTGGGTGTCCTTGTTGAGGATGATCTTGGCCAGATACTGCCCGAGGATAGGCGCGTTGCCGGCGCCGCCGGCATGTACCTCGGCCAGATCCATGATGCGCATCTTGCTGTAATCGTTGAGGAACGCACCCTGCTCGCCGCGATGCGAGAAGCGGATGCGGCCTTTGATGTCCTTGTCCAGGTCACCCAGCATCACCATCGGTTCGATCAGGAAGGCCGGCTTTTGCGATTTCTGCGGCGACAGCAGCGTGCGCTTGATCCAGCGCCGCGGACGGAAGTCCTGCTCGTTGCTGGGCTTTTCTTCGTTACCGAATTCGTTCAGGTAGAACTTGCGGGCGTTGTACACCAGAGTGGCAACGTCCAGTGCAATGTTCGAGCCGCAACGGCCAAGACCGATCAGGCACACCGAAGGGAATGGACGGTCGTAACTATCCAGCCCTTCATCCTGATTGGCCGCAAACGCTTCGCGCCGCAGCGTATCCAGATTGGTCAGGATGCGGGTCATGTCGCGTTCGGTGTAGTACTGATAGCGCTGGCTGGCGCTACGTTCCGGTACCGCGTGCAGGTGACGTGGTACTGCCGGTTGCTGCGGCCCCATCTCGGTATCGGCTTGGGCTTCGTTTGGACGTTCTGGCGTTGCTTGCATGATATTTCCTTCAAGAGGCCGGCCCCGGCCTTCAGGATTTGATACAGCAATATTTAAACTTCCATTTATACCATCAGATGACTTGGCCGCAGTTTGCTTTCAAGTAAATTTTGTGAACAATCCTTAGGGTTTCTGTGGTTTTTGGGGCAGTCGCATGCTTTATAAAGCATGGAAAAATATTTTGCGCAAAAGTACTGTGCATTACTTTCTCTTGCCTGCCGATAGGAAACAAAACTGCTTCTTTGCCCGACTTGCTGTGCCGCGCCGCTACTGGCATTTTCAACAGCGCGGTTTCGAATTGGTATGACATTATGACCGTGGTGGAAGGCCGTGTTCACCTGCTTTCCATTTGAATAAAACATAAAAAAAGCCACCCGAAGGTGGCTTTTTTTATGTGCGCCCAACGTATCAGATACGGCGCGCCAGCTCTTCTGCCTTGCCGACATAGCTGGCCGGGGTCAGCTCCAGCAGGCGGGTCTTTTCTGCGTCCGGAATTTCCAGACCCTTGATGAAGGCGGCCAGCGTTTCGCGGGTAACACCATCCTTGCCGCGGGTCAGCTCTTTCAGCTGCTCGTACGGATTTGGCACACCGTAGCGGCGCATTACCGTCTGGATCGGTTCGGCCAGCAGCTCCCAAGTGGCGTCCAGATCGGAAGCCAGCATCGCCGGGTTGAGTTCCAGCTTGTTCAGGCCTTTCATCAGCGCCTTGAAGCCCAGCAGAGTGTAGCCGAAGCCAACGCCCATATTGCGCAGCACGGTGGAGTCGGTCAGGTCACGCTGCCAGCGCGACAGCGGCAGCTTTTCCGCCAGGTGGTTCAGCACCGCGTTGGCCAGGCCCAGGTTGCCTTCGGAGTTTTCGAAGTCGATCGGGTTGACTTTGTGCGGCATGGTGGAGCTGCCGACTTCGTCCTTCTTCACCTTCTGCTTGAAGTAGCCCAGCGAGATATAGCCCCATACGTCACGATCCAGGTCGATCAGGATGGTGTTGATGCGGCTAAGTTGCTGGTACAGCTCGGCCATGTAGTCGTGCGGCTCGATCTGGATGGTGTACGGGTTGAAGGTCAGGCCCAGACCGGTAACGAAGCGGCCGGCCAGGCTTTCCCAGTCGACTTCCGGATAGGCCACGATGTGGGCGTTGTAGTTGCCGACGGCGCCGTTGATCTTGCCGAGGATTTCCTGCTTGACCAGCTGTTCACGCTGGCGCTTCAGGCGGTACACCACGTTGGCCAGTTCCTTGCCCATGGTGGATGGCGTTGCCGGTTGGCCGTGGGTACGGCTCATCATCGGTACCGCGGCCAGTTCGTGTGCCAGGCTGGACAGTTTGCTGATCACTTCGTCCAGTGCCGGCAGCATCACGGTGTTGCGTGCGGTTTTCAGCATCAGCGCATGGCTGAGGTTGTTGATGTCTTCCGAGGTGCAGGCGAAGTGGATGAACTCGCTGGCGGCCATCACTTCCGGGTTACCGGACAGACGCTCTTTCAGCCAGTACTCGATGGCTTTTACGTCGTGATTGGTGCGCGCCTCGATGGCCTTCACCTCTTCGCCGTGTTCCACGGAGAAGTTGGCAATCACGTCGTCGATTTCACGGATGGTGGCGTCGGAGAACGGTTTTACCTCCTCGATGCCCGGTTCTGCGGCCAACATTTTCAGCCATTCCAGCTCTACCTTGATACGGGCTTTCATCAGGCCGTATTCGGAGAAAGTGGCGCGCAGCGCTTCGGCTTGGCCGGAATAGCGGCCGTCGAGCGGGGAAAGGGCGGTCAGCGTGGTCAGATTCATCACTCAGTGCTTCCAGGTTGCTGGCCAGCGGAAGCTGGCCGGTTGCTTCAAATAAAAAACGAAAACTCAAGCTTGCAGGCGGCGGGCAATACCGGCGGCCAAGGTGTCGGCCGCAGCGGGGTTAAAGCGGAAGAACAGCTCCGGCTCCACCATCTCCAGTTCCATGATCGCCAGCTGGCCAGCGTTATCGCGGATCATATCGACGCGGGCATACAGCACGTCGAACGGCACCGCGGCCACCGTGGCTTCGGCGAACAGCACTTCGTCAGCCGTGGCTTCGTACTGGTGCACCGTGCCGCCGTGGTCATCCTGTACGCGGAAGTCGCCGGCTTTCGCTGTTTTGCGGATGGCGTGGGTGTATTTGCCATCAATGATCATCAGCGACAGTTCGCCCTGCTGCAGGATGTTTTGCTGGAACGGCTGCAGCATCAGCGCTTCCTGCTCGATCAGTTCGCCAAACACGCACTCGTACTGTTCGCTGTCGATGGCGGCGAAACGGTAGGTGTGTCGCGCGGCGCCGGAAACAACGGGCTTGAGAATCACATCCTGCCAGCCGGTTTCCGCCACGATATGGGCCAGTGACCGGGCATCACCACGTTCGATATAGACCGTCGGGACGATATTGACGTCTTTCTCTGCCAGTGCACCCAGGTAGTGCTTGTCGATATTCCAGTGGATCAGCGCCGCCTCGTTGAACAGGCGGGGGGTCTGGCTGGCGCGTGCCAGCCATGCCGAGAACTCGCTGAAACGGTTGAAGTAGTCCCACGTGGTGCGAAATACCGCGCTACGGCTGTTGGCCCAGTCGAAATCGGCATCGGCCCAGTCCTTGCGGCCAACCTTCAGTCCCTGTTTTGCCAGCGCGGCCAGTACCAGCCCATCTTCGGTGTGTACCTGGCGGCTATACCAATCGGCATCGTTGAGCTGTAACAGCTCGTGGTCAGTGAGGACGATTACATCGTATTGCATGGTGTCTTTTGATCTGCGCGTAAAAAACGGGCGTACACGACGCCCGTCCAGCTAATCATTACATGCCCGGCAGCATGCCCTTCATGCCTTTGAGGCCTTTCAGCATCTTGAACATGCCGCCCTTGGACGAGAACATCTTCATCATCTTCTGCATCTGCTCGAACTGGGCCAGCAGTTTGTTTACTTCCTGTACCGAAACACCGGAACCGGCAGCGATGCGACGCTTGCGGCTGGCCTTGATCAGCTCCGGCTTGCGGCGTTCGTCCATGGTCATGGCGTTGATGATGCCCTCGATGCGGCGCATGGATTTTTCCGCCTCGGCACCCTGTACGCCCTTGGCCAGCTGGCCGATGTCGCCCGGCATTTTTTCCAGCATGCTGGTCATGCCGCCCATCTTTTTCATCTGTTGCATCTGGGTTTTGAAGTCTTCGAGATCGAAGCCCTTGCCGGACTTCAGCTTCTTGGCCATGCGGGCCGCTTCTTCCTCGTCGATGCCTTTCTGCACGTCCTCGATCAGCGACAACACGTCACCCATGCCGAGGATACGGCCAGCCAGACGGTCCGGATGGAACGGCTCCAGCCCGCTGACTTTCTCGCCGACACCGATGAACTTGATCGGCTTGCCGGTGATGTGGCGTACCGACAGCGCGGCACCACCACGCGAGTCACCATCCATTTTGGTGAGGATCACGCCGGTCAGCGGCAGCGCCTCGTTAAAGGCCTGGGCAGTATTGACGGCATCCTGGCCCTGCATGGCATCGACCACGAACAGGGTTTCGATCGGGTTGAGGGCCGCGTGCAGTGCCTTGATTTCGGCCATCATCGCTTCGTCGATGGCGAGACGACCGGCGGTATCCACCATCAGCACGTCGAAGAAGTGGCGCTTGGCGTAATCTACGGCCGCACGGGCAATGTCTTCCGGTTTCTGGCTGCCATCGGACGGGAACCACTCTACGCCGACCTGTTCCGCCAGCATCTTCAGTTGTTCGATTGCCGCCGGGCGGTAAACGTCGGCAGACACCACCAGCACTTTTTTCTTCTGCGTTTCTTTCAGCAGCTTGGCCAGCTTGCCGACGGTCGTGGTTTTACCGGCACCTTGCAGACCGGCCATCAGGATAATGGCGGGCGGAACGGCGGCCAGATTCAGCGCATCGTTCTTTTCGCCCATCAGTTTGACCAGCTCTTCGTTCACGACGCCGATCATCGCCTGGCTTGGCGTCAGGCTGCCAAGCACCTCCTGCCCCAGCGCACGTTCCTTGACGCTGGCAATGAAGGTTTTGACCACGGGCAGGGCCACGTCGGCTTCCAGCAGCGCCATGCGCACTTCGCGCAGCGCGTCCTGGATATTGGTTTCGCTCAGTCGCGCTTGACCGCGCAGGGTTTTCAGCGCACCGGTCAGGCGTGAGGATAGGTTGTCAAGCATGGGGTGTCCTTATGGTCTGCCAACTGCATTCCGCATGGTGTAGACTTCTGCAATCGTCCATTTTACCACGACCCGGCGCCGGGGCGTGGCACTCCCCCCAATTCAAATGAGTGGCATCTTGTTGATTTTGGTCATTTTGCTGGTGTCCGGTTACCTCGGGCTGTCCTGGCATTTCATTGGTCATTGGCGTGGCGTCTCGCTATGGCCGCGCCAGCCCGGGCGCGAGCATTTCCTGCTGGGGGCGTTACTGGTGGTTCATGCGCTGGTGTTGATGTTGCCGGTACTGCGTTTCGGCGCACTGAGCATGGGGCTGGGGACGGCGCTGTCGCTGCTGGGCTGGATCATGTTGCTGATATTCTGGACCGGTAGTTACTTCGCGCGCATGGAGGGGCTGCAGGTGTTCCTGGTGCCGCTTGCTGCCATTGGCGTGCTGATGGCCGAGGTGTTGCCGATTCCGCATACCTTATATCAGATCAATAATCCGGCATTCCTGCTGCATCTAATGGTGTCATTGCTGGCGTATAGCCTGTTTGCGATTGGTGCTTTGTTGGCGGTTTTAATGCTGCTGCAAGAACGGGCGCTGCATGATCGACGCTTTGCGTTGGCCAGGCGCATGCCGCCACTGCTGGTGCTGGAAAACCTGATGTTCCAGACACTGGGCACCGGCTTTATCTTGCTGACATGCAGTTTGATCAGTGGTGTCTTTTTTGCCGAAGAGGTGTTCGGGCGTGCAGTGCCGCTTAACCATAAGGTGGTGTTCGGCATTCTGTCCTGGCTGGTGTTCGGTGGCTTGCTGCTGGGCCGAAAGCTGCATGGCTGGCGCGGGCGTATCGCCATCCGCTGGACTCTCGCTGGGTTCGCGCTGTTGCTATTTGGCTATATCGGTAGCAAGGTAGTACTGCAATTCTTTTTGCATAAATTGTAGCTATTTGACATAGTTGATACTCCATCTGTTTGTCATTTAATCGGGAGGAAATGCCATGAAGAAACTGCTTGCTGCGCTGTGTGCCCTGTTTGTGACGGTGTCAGCCTGGGCAGCGGTGAATGCCAATACCGCTACGGCGACCCAGTTAGAGGAGCTGAAGGGGATTGGCCCGGTAAAAGCCAAAGCGATTATTGATTACCGCACCAAGAATGGCCCATTCAAGACCTACGCCGACCTGGAGAAAGTGCCGGGCATCGGTCCGAAAATGCTGGAGAAACTCAAAACCGAACTGGTGGTAAGTGGTGGTGCCGCACCGGCCGTTCCTGCGGCCAAAGCAGCAACCAAGCCTGTGCCAGCAGCGCAGCCCGTCAAGAAACCTTAGTTATTTGCGTCAGACCTGCAACAAGGCCCGCTTATGCCGGGCCTTGTTGCTTTTTGCCGAATAGCGTTAGTGCCAGCTCCCGCTGGACGGCATGATCGACAATCGGTTGCGGATAGTCGCGACCTAGGACAAAACCGGCCGGTAGTGATTTGGCCTGCCATGGCGCGTGAATGGCCCGATTATCAAGTGCGGCCAACTCTGGTACGTAGCGACGGATGAATTTGCCCTCCGGGTCAAATTTTTCGGACTGGCTCACCGGGTTGAAAATGCGGAAGTAGGGTTGGGCATCGCAGCCGGTAGAGGCTGCCCACTGCCAGCCGCCATTGTTGGCAGCAAGGTCAAAATCCATCAGCTTCGCCGCGAAATAGGCTTCGCCGCGACGCCAGTCAAGCAGCAGGTCCTTTACCAGAAAGCTGGCCGCAATCATGCGCAAGCGGTTGTGCATGAACCCGCTTTGATTCAGCTGGCGCATGGCGGCATCCACAATCGGGTAACCGGTATTGCCCTGGCACCAGGCATCGAACCAGCGATCCTCGCCCGGGAATGACAGCTGCCGGTACTCGGCCTTGAAGCTGTATTCGGCAACATGCGGAAAATGCCACAGCAATTGCTGGTAGAACTCGCGCCAGATCAATTCGTTGAGCCAGCTTTCCGCGCCCTCGCTTTGTTCGCCGATGGCGAGACTGACAGCCTCTCGTACCGAGATGGTGCCGAAGCGCAAATGTGCCGACAGGTACGAGACCCCTTTTATGGCCGGAAAGTCGCGGCTTGCCTTGTAGGCGTGGATACGGTGGGCAAAGTCCAGAAGCAGCGCTTCTCCCCCTGTGCGTCCGCTTTTTACCTTTAATGTCTGCGTGGGGGCTGCCGTGAATCCCAGGGCATCAAGTGGCGGTAAGCCTTGTGATGACGGCGGCAGAGGCAGCGCGTTTTGCAGCGGTGTGGGGTGTGCTTGCGCCAAGGCGGGGGTGAAGCGTTTCCGCCACGCCCGCATGTAAGGGGTGAATACCGTATAAGGACGGCCTTGAGCGGTCAGTATCTCGTCCTGTTCAAAGATGACCTGATCTTTAAAACTGCGCAGTTCGCACCCCTGTTTTTGCAGCAAGGCGGCAACTTTGTTGTCCCTTTCTCGGGCATAAGGCTCGTAGTCGCGGTTGCAGTACACCGCATCGCACCCCAGCGATGCGGCCAACTCCGGAATCAGTTGCATCGGGTCGCCGCGTAAAACATATAAGCCGCCACCATGCTGGCGCAAGGTAGCGTCCAGCTCCTGCAGGCTGGAGTGAATGAAATCCAGCCGTCTGTCGTCACGGGGTAGGTGGCGGAGGATGTTTTCATCAAAGACGAATACGCAATGAGTGATGTTGTGGTGCCGTAATGCGTGCGACAAAGCCGCGTTATCAACAGTGCGCAAGTCGCGGCGGAACCACATCAGGCAGGTCGATTTCATTGTGCAGTCTGTTCTTGTGTCGTTAGAAAGCAACGCTTTTGTAGCGGCAGCAAGTTTTGTTGTCTAGTGGCAACAAAGATTTTTTTTGAAAAAATGTTTTAAAAACAAGGTGTTGAATTGTTTTGTGTTGTTGTGCTGGCATTCGTCGACAGGTCCGAAATTTGTTTTTTTGCAACGCCACGTTTATAGTCCGCCACAGATACCGCCGGGATGCCGGTGGTCTGAACAGCCCACCCGAAGGTTCTGCCTTCGGAAAAATTCCCGGGCAACCTACGTGACCTCTGAAAGGAACACACATGAAAAAGCTGATCGTTCTGGCTACCCTGGCTGCCCTGCCGGCAGTTGCAATGGCTGACGTTACCATCTCCGGTAACCTGGCTGTTGGTATCGTGAACACCAAGGATTCCGCCAAGGGTTCCCTGACTACCGAAGACCGCACCAGCGGTGAAATCAAGTTTGCCGGTTCCGACGATCTGGGTAACGGCCTGAAAGCCATCTGGCAAATCGCCTCCAAGATCAACCTGGCTGACACTGCTGATGGCAATACTTGGGCCGGTCGTGATTCTTACGTAGGTCTGGAAGGTGGCTTCGGTCGTCTGACCATGGGTAACATCTACATCATGCCGACCTCCGGCGCGATGTCCATCTTCGAGAACAACTCCGCTGGCTGGAAGTCCGCCATTTATGACCAGGGTACCCGTTACAACAACACCGTATCCTACAAAACCCCGTCTTTTGCTGGCTTCACTGCCACCGTACAGCACAGCTTCGGCAAGAACTCCACTGCTGAATCCGACAAGCTGAGCACCCAGGCTGTGAGCCTGGCTTACGAAGGCGACGGTTTCTCCGTTTCCTACGACGGTGAGCGTACCAAGCAAGACCAGAACAATCAGTCCTCCCTGCACGAACTGAACGCTTCTGTTTCCCTGGCTGATCTGACCCTGCAGGCTGGCTATGCTCATGGTAAGGATGAAGCTGCTGACTCCAAGCGTAGTGGCTGGGGTCTGGCTGCTTCCTACGCGCTGGGTAACCTGACTCCGAAACTGGGTTACTGGCACGAAGGTCAGGCTAAGACCGCCGGCGTGAATAAGGGTGACAGCAGCAACTCCTACGCCGCTGGCGTTGAGTACGCACTGTCCAAGCGTACCCGTGCTGGTGTTGAATACGTTCGTACCAACTACAAGGACTCTTCCAAAGTTGATGCGCACGCTACTACCGTTTACCTGGGCACCAAGTTCTAATCTGGTGTTCTTGGTTTGAAAAAGGCTGCTTCGGCAGCCTTTTTTTATTGGTATTGCTGACTAGAAAGGCATTGCCAAAGCTGGGTGAGTGGTTAATATGCCGCTATAACAAATAGCGGATGCAATTCATGCAGATGGCAGGGAGTCGTATGGAAAGTGTGGCCATTTCCGGTTTAAGCCGGGCCTTGGTGCAGAACGAGTTGCTGCTGGCGAGCGATGCCGAGTCTATTACCAAGCTGGCGCAGACAGCAGGAGTGTCGTTTGTCGAGCAATTGGTGCAGAGCAAGAAGATGTCGGCACAGGATGTCGCCTTGTTTGCTTCTACAACTTTTGGCCTGCCTTTGTATGACTTGAGTCGTCACAGTAGTGACAGCATGCCGCGCGGATTGCTGGAACAGGATTTCATTGCGGCCAACCGTCTTTTGCCTCTTTTTCGCCGCGGCAATCGCTTGTACATCGCTATTTCCGATCCCACGCAGAGTAGTGTCCTGCACGCCATTACCTTCAAGACTGGACTGACGGTCGAGTGTGTTGTTGTCGAAGATGACAAGCTTGGCGCGCTGGTGGGGCATCTTGCGGAAAACTCGATGGCGGCCATCAACAACCTGGCTGCCGAAGAGTTTGGCGAGCTGGAAATCGCGGATCCGGATGCGGAACCCGCGAGCGATGGCTTGCCGGATGTGGATGACGCGCCGGTAGTGCGTTTTGTTAACAAGTTGATGGTTGATGCAATTAATGGTGGTGCATCGGATATCCACTTTGAACCGTATGAAAAATTCTATCGCATTCGTTATCGTGTCGATGGGGTGTTGAAGGAAGTTGCACAGCCACCGCTGGCGATCAAGGAGAAGGTCGCCTCACGTATCAAGGTGGTGTCCAGAATGGATATTTCCGAGCGCCGTGTGCCGCAGGATGGCCGCTTGAAACTGGTGCTCTCCAAGCATAAGGCGGTGGATTTTCGGGTAAGTACTTTGCCGACGTTGTATGGCGAGAAGATCGTGATGCGTATTCTCGATTCTTCTGCCGCATCGCTGGATATTGAGCAGCTGGGGTTTGAGCCGGAGCAGAAGGAAATGCTGTTACGGGCCATTTCCCGACCCTACGGTATGGTGCTGGTAACCGGGCCAACCGGTAGCGGCAAAACGGTTTCGCTTTATACCTGCCTGAATATTCTCAACAAGCCCGACAGCAATATTTCCACGGCGGAAGATCCGGTAGAAATCAACTTGCCGGGTATCAATCAGGTGAATGTGAATGAGAAAGCGGGACTGACGTTTGCATCGGCGTTGCGCGCCTTCCTGCGTCAGGATCCGGACATCATCATGGTCGGCGAGATTCGGGATTTCGAGACTGCGGATATCGCGATCAAGGCGGCCCAGACCGGTCACCTGGTGTTCTCCACACTGCATACCAACAACGCGCCGGCGACGCTCAACCGCTTACTGAATATGGGGGTGGCCCCGTTCAATATCGCCAGCTCGGTATTGCTGATCATGGCCCAGCGCCTGGCGCGGCGTCTGTGCAATAGCTGCAAACAACCGGTAGATATTCCGCAGGCTGCATTGCTGCGGGCCGGTTTTAAGCAGGAAGAGCTGGATGGCAGTTGGACGCCATATGGTCCAGTTGGTTGTGACCAATGCCGTGGCACTGGTTATAAAGGGCGTACCGGTATTTACGAAATCATGCCGATTACAGACGCCATGATTCGCCTGATCATGAGTGATGGCAATGCGGTGCAGATCAATGATCTGGCACGAGAAGAGGGTATGGTTGACCTGCGGCGTGCCGGTTTGCTCAAGGTCATGCGTGGCTTGACCTCCCTGACCGAGATTGAAGCGGTCACCAACGAATAACTGACAGGGTAAAAGCATGGCCGGAACGGTAAGCAAAAAAACAGTTGCCCACATCTGGAATTGGGAAGGCAAGGATCGGACCGGCAAGCAGATTCGTGGCGAGATCCGGGCCGAGACTGAAATCGTTGCCAAAGCTCAGCTGCGCCGGCAGGGCATCAATGTGTCCAAGGTGGTCAAGCGTAAACCCAAGTTTGGCCAGAAGGTCACAGAAAAGGACGTGGCGCTGTTTACCCGTCAGCTGTCCAGCATGATGAAGGCTGGGGTTCCCTTGTTGCAGGCTTTCGACATTGCAGCAAAAGGGCTCAGCAATGCCTTGTTCACCCGTATTCTGCTGGACGTCCGTGCCGAGGTGGAGATCGGCAGTAGCCTGGCCGATGCCTTCCGCAAGTATCCGCTGTATTTCGACGGTCTGTTCTGCAACCTGGTTGCGGCTGGTGAGGCTGGGGGCGTGCTAGATGCATTGCTCGAAAAACTGGCCACCTACAAGGAAAAAGTGCTGGCCATCAAGGGCAAGATCAAATCGGCACTGGTCTATCCGGCGGCCATTATCGCAACGGCCTTCATTATTACCGCCGTGATCCTGATCTATGTGATTCCTGCCTTCAAGGAGCTGTTCTCCAGTTTCGGTGCCGATTTGCCGACACCGACCCTGATTGTCATCGCCTTGTCCGATGTGTTTGTCGAATACTGGTGGATGATTTTTGGCTCACTGATTGGTGGCATATGGGCGATTGCCTACACCTACAAGCGCTCACCGAAAATGCAGGACGGGCTTGACCGTATCATCCTGAAAGTGCCGGTGATTGGCGATGTGGTGCGCAAGGCCACCATTGCCCGCTGGTGCCGCACGCTTTCTACCATGTTTACCGCCGGTGTGCCGCTGGTGGAGGCGCTGGATTCGGTAGGAGGAGCTGCGGGCAACAAGGTGTACGCCGATGCCACCAAGGTGATACAGAACGAGGTCACCACCGGCTCGACACTGAATTCCTCTATGCAGCGTAGCAATCTGTTTCCCAATATGGTGCTGCAGATGACCGCGATCGGTGAGGAGTCCGGTGCACTGGATGACATGCTGGATAAGGTCGCCGATTTTTACGAAGAAGAAGTCGACAATGCGGTGGCATCGCTATCCAGTCTGCTGGAGCCGATGATCATGATTATTCTGGGTGTGTTGATTGGTGGCCTGGTGGTTGCCATGTATATGCCAATCTTCAAGATGGGTCAGGTGGTGGGTTGATGGTTGATGCTTTGACAACGTTGCCGCCAGTTGTGCAGATAGTGCTGGCGCTGGTCTTGGGTTTGCTGCTTGGCAGTTTTCTCAATGTGGTGATCCACCGGCTGCCCAAGATGATGGAGCAGCGCTGGCGGGCCGAGTGCGCCGAACTACAGGGCCAGGAGGCGCCTGCGGCCAACTATAACTTGTTCTTCCCGCCCTCAGCCTGCGTGCATTGTCAGGCGCCTATCCGTGCCTGGCAGAATATTCCACTACTCAGCTTTGTGTTGCAGCGTGGCCGTTGCAGCAACTGTCAGGGACGTATTTCCTGGCGTTATCCGCTGGTGGAACTGGTTTCCGGTGTGATGTTGGCCGCGTTTGCCTGGCATTGGGGGCTGGGGGCTAACTGGCTGTGGGCCAGTGTGTTCGGTCTGATACTGCTGGTGTTGACCATGATCGATGCCGCCACGCAGCTGCTGCCGGATGACCTTACCTTGCCGTTGCTATGGTTGGGGCTGCTTTTCAACCTGAATGGTGGTTTTGTACCGCTGGAACAGGCCGTTGTGGGGGCGATGGCGGGTTACCTGATACTGTGGTGCGTCTACTGGCTATTCAAGCTGGTGACTGGTAAAGAAGGGATGGGGTATGGCGACTTCAAGCTGCTGGCTGCGCTGGGGGCTTGGCTTGGCTGGCAGATGTTGCCGTTGGTGATCCTGTTCTCATCACTGGTAGGTGTTATCTGTGGCATCGCGCTGATGTTGGCCGCACGGCATGGCCGTGGCCAACCTCTGCCGTTCGGGCCATATCTGGCGGCGGCGGGGATGCTGGCATTCTTGTGGGGCAAGCCGATCATGGCTTGGTATCTGGGTGCGTAAACCGATTGTTGGTCTGACCGGGGGTATTGGCTCCGGCAAGTCCACCGTCGCACAGCTGTTTGCGGCACATGGGGTTCCCTGTATCGATAGTGATGTGGTTGCACATCAGCTCACTGCCGCCGGCGGCGCGGCAATGGCGGAAATTCGAGCTGCATTTGGCGAGCGGGTGCTGGATGAGCACGGCGCGTTGAATCGTGCAGCCATGCGTGAACTTGTCTTTGCCAAGCCGGCAGAGCGGCTCCGTCTCGAGTCCATTCTGCATCCTATGATTCGCGAGGAGTGCCTGCGTCAACTGGAGCGGGTGTCAGGGCCATACGTGCTGCTGGCGGTGCCGTTACTGTTTGAAACCCCGGCGTTCCGGACGCTGGTCAACCGTAGTCTGGTTGTGGATTGCCCGGAAGAAACACAGCAACAACGGGTGATGGCGCGCAGTGGCTTGGCCGCCGTGCAGGTGGCCGCAATCATTGCCGCGCAGATGCCGCGCCAGCAAAGGCTGCAGCTAGCTGATGACGTAATTCATAATGCTGGCGAACTGGCCGATTTGGCGCTTCAAGTTGATGAGAAACACCGCTATTATCTAGCCTGCTTTGGTTTGCCGGCTCCGGCATGACATTACGAACCAACGGATATCTGCCGTGACCAGTTTCGAGTTCCCCATCACCGAACGAACCCGTACCTTGCTCCGCCTGGAGCAGGTGTACCAGCGGCTGGTGTTCTTTATTTCGCAGGACGAGGTTAATTGCCATCATGCGGCGCTGATGGCGCTGTTTGAGGTGCTGGAGTCTGCTGGGCGGACCGAGTTGAAATCCGAGCTGTTGCAGGAGCTCGAGCGGCAGAAGCTGGCTTTGGAGTCTCTGCGCGATAATCCGGTAATTGCCCAGGATGCGCTGGATTCGGTGTTGGATGAAATCGAGCACACGGCGGCCAGCCTGCTGGAAATCAGTGGCAAATTCGGCCAGCACCTGCGCGAAAACGAGTGGCTGATGGCCATCAAGCAGCGCTCGGTGATTCCCGGTGGCACCTGCCAGTTTGATTTGCCGTCCTATTATCTGTGGCTGCAGCGCGATAGCGAGGCACGTCGGGTCGACCTGTTGCGCTGGGCTGCACCGTTGATGCCGACAGCCCGTGCCGCCACGGTTTTGCTCAAGCTGCTGCGTGACAGTGGCAAGGCGTATCAGTATGTGGCGCGACGCGGTGCTTTCCAGCAAATGTCGGGTGGCAAGGTCGTGCAGTTGATTCGTGTCTCCTATGACGCGTCGCTGCAGATCGTGCCGGAGGTCTCCGCCAATAAGTACGCACTTAATGTCCGCTTTATCTATGCCGGAACCGGCGAGGTTCGTGCCCGCCAGGTCGAGGAAGATGTGGATTTCACCCTGACCTACTGCAAGTTCTGAACTATGTCTTCCGAAAAAATCGTTGCCTGTCCGCAGTGTCGCCAAGCGGTGGAGTGGGGGCCGCAAAGTCCGTTTCGCCCATTCTGTAGCGAACGTTGCCGCTTGATCGATCTTGGGCAATGGGCCGATGAAAGTTATCGCGTGCCGCTGTCCGGTGCCGATGCCATGACAGAGCAGGATACGCTGTAGCCTGTACGCCGCGTAAAAAAGCCGCCTGATCAGGCGGCTTTTTGCATTGCAAGTTCTTAGGCTTACACGCGGGCGATGGCGGCGCCTTGGGCAAAATAACTGCGGACACCGGACAGGATGGCGTCGGCCATCTGTTGCTGGAAGTCCGGGTCAATCAGCTTCTGCTCTTCTTCCGGGTGGCTGATAAAAGCGGTTTCAACCAGAATGGACGGAATGTCCGGCGCTTTCAGTACCGCGAAACCAGCCTGTTCGACCTTGTCCTTGTGCAGCTTGTTCAGGCTGCTCAGCTTGCCTAATACCGATTTGCCCAGTTTCAGGCTGTCGTTGATGGTGGCGGTCTGGGTCAGGTCCAGCAGGGTATGGGCCAAGTACTTGTCCTTGCCGCCAATTTTTACGCCACCGACCATGTCGGCATCGTTCTGGGTTTTGGCCAAAAAGCGCGCCATGGTACTGGTGGCGCCGTTTTCCGAGAGCGCAAAGACCGACGAGCCGCGCGCGGTACGGTTATCGACGGCATCGGCGTGGACCGAAATGAACAGGTCAGCATTCAGGCGCCGAGCCTTGGCAACGCGGACGCCCAGCGGCAGGAAGACATCTTCGTCGCGGGTCAGGATTGCGCGCATATTCTTTTCGCCGTCGATCATTTTTTTCAGTTGACGGCTGATCTTCAGTACCACGTCTTTCTCTCGGATGCCGCTGGGACCGATCGCCCCCGGATCTTCACCGCCATGACCCGGGTCGATCACGATGGTGACGGTACGGCCGAGCGTGCCCTTGTCCTTGTTGTTGCGTGGTGCGGAATTGTCCAGTTGGCCCTTGTTGTAGTCTTCCAGCAGAGCCAGCAACGGGTCGTCCTGCTGCGCGTCTGCCGGGTAGAGGTCCAGCACCAGTCGATGCTGATATTCGCCGATCGGCTTTAGCGAGAAGATTTGCGGTTTGACCTCGTTGCGCAAGTCCAGCACCAGGCGCACGGTATCGTTATTGAACTGGCCGGCACGGGCCATGCGGATGAACGGGTCGGCGCTCTGAATCTGCTTGCCCAGATCCTGCAGAATGCCGGTGAGTTGTACCCCTTCCAGATCGACGACCAGACGATTGGGGTTGGCCAGCGAGAACTGCTTGTAGCGGATTTCGCTATTGGCTTCTATGGTTACCCGGGTGTAGGTGGAAGATGGCCATACGCGCACGGCCACAATCTGGCTGCTGGCGGCAAAGCCAACCCGGCTGACAGTGAGCAGAAAAGTGGCGGCGGCAGCGCCGATCAGCTTGCGGCGGTCAGAGTCTGGTAGCGGGCGAGACATGCGTTTCCTGTTTCACTGTGGGCAACAAGGCGGTAGTTGCGACCATCATTTGCCATCTGGAGTTCCAGTGACATGTCGGGGGCCGGTAGTGCACCGGCTGCTTTTTGCGGCCATTCCACGATGCAGAGACTATCGGATGCGAGGTAGTCGGCAAAGCCGGCATCAAACCATTCCCGTGGATCGTTGAAGCGGTACAGGTCGAAATGATGCACGGTGGCCATTGGCAGCGAATAGCTTTCCACCAAAGTATAGGTTGGGCTCTTTACTTTACCGCTGTAGCCGAGTCCGCGTAGCAAGCCGCGGGTGAAGGTGGTTTTCCCGGCACCCAGGTCACCATGCAGTTGCAGTTGCAGACCGGCTTGCAGGCAGTTGGCCAGTGTCTGGCCAAGGTGCAGGGTGGCTGCTTCGTCGGCGAGAAAGCCCGCGACACTGGTATGATCCGTCGCCATGAATGAAATGTCCGGTCAAAACGAGAATTATCGCCATTTGGCTCGCCAAATCAAGGCTTGGGCGCAGGAGCTCGGCTTTGCCGAGGCGCGGATTACCCGTGCCGAGCTGCCGGTGGAAGCCGAAGCCACCTTGGCTGCATGGCTGGCAGAGGGCTGTCATGGCGAGATGGAGTACATGGCTCGTCATGGCAATCTGCGGTTGCGCCCGGCCGAGCTGGTGCCGGGCACGCTGCGGGTAATCAGCCTGCGCATGCATTACTGGCCGGAAGAAGCGGCAGCCTCGGATGCCGTGTTGGCGGATAGCTCCCGCGCCTATATCTCGCGCTATGCGCTGGGGCGGGATTATCACAAGGTGCTACGTAACCGGCTGCAGAAGCTGGCCGAACGGATCTCGGTGCATGAGCCGTCACACCAGTTCCGGGTATTTACCGACAGCGCGCCGCTGGCCGAGGTGGCGTTGGCCGCGCAGGCCGGGCAGGGCTGGCGCGGCAAGCACACGCTGCTGCTCAACAAGCAGCAAGGCTCGCTGTTCTTTCTCGGCGAAATTCTGACCAACCTGCCGTTGCCGGAAGATGACAGCGAGGTCGGGCACTGTGGCCGCTGCACGCGCTGTCTCGATATCTGTCCGACTGCCGCCATCGTGGCGCCCTACAAGGTGGATGCGCGGCGCTGCATTTCCTATCTCACCATCGAGCTGAAAGGTGTGATTCCGGAGCCGCTGCGGCCGTTGATCGGCAATCGGGTCTACGGTTGCGACGATTGCCAGTTGGCCTGTCCGTGGAACCGCTTTGCGGTGCCAACGGCAGAGGCCGACTTCGCTGTGCGTCACGGCTTGGACGATGTCTGCTTGCTGGAGTTGTTTGCCTGGGATGAGGCAACGTTCCAGCAGCGCATGGCAGGTAGTCCGATTTATCGTATCGGCTACGCCAAGTGGTTGTCCAACCTCGCCATCGGACTGGGCAATGCGGCCTATGATCCGGCGATTGTTGTTGCTTTGCAGCAGCGGCAGGAAGATGACAATGACTGGGTGCGCGAGTCGGTGATTTGGGCGCTACAGCGACAGGCAGAAGGGCGGTAGTAGCAATAAAGGTTGGCCGCATGCGGCCAACCTTGTGTGCTTACCGGAGTGGCTTGGTGAAGTGGAACGAAGAAATCACGAAGCCGTGACGGAAGTACAGCTTGTGGGCCGCGGTGCGCCAGGTGCCGGAGTCCAGCACCACAAAGCCGCAGCCATGCTGGCGCGCCTCGGCTTCCAGCCAGTCCAGCATCTGGCTGCCGACACCCTGCGAGCGCACGCTGTCGTCGGTGACCAGATCATCGACGTAAAGCCGCATGTCTTCGTAAGTGTTCTCGTAGATGCGGTACAGCCCGAGCGCTACCACGTTGCCGCCGGCATCCAGGGCGGCAATCAGCCGGGCGCCGAAGCCGCAGATGCGGGCCATTTTGGCGTGATAGCTGGCGGCATCGTTTGGCAGCATCGGGCGCAACTGGCGATGAACCGGCAGGGCTGCCGCCAGCAGGGCCGGTTCCACGATCTGGCCGTGTGCATCACACAGCCTGACAATGCGCAGTGCGTCCATCAGTCGGTGCGGGACGGTGCAATGACCAGCGATTCGCCTTCCAGCACGACCTTGCCTTTTACCAGGCATGCGGTAGCGAACTTCACGCGCTTCTTGGCCGGGTCCAGCTCGGTGACGGTGACACGGGCGGTGACCGTTTCGCCAATTTTTACCGGCGCCTTGAACTTGGTGGATTGCGACAGATAGATGGTGCCGTTGCCCGGCAGGCGGGTACCGACCACGGTGGAGATCAAACCCGCGGTGAGCATGCCGTGCGCGATGCGGGTCTTGAACATCGAGGCTTCGGCGTATTCCTGATTGATGTGTACCGGGTTGTCGTCGCCAGACACGGCCGCAAACATCAGAATGTCGGCTTCGGTAATGGTTTTGGCGTACTCGGCGGAATCGCCGATCTTGATGTCTTCAAAAAAAACCGTCATGGGAACTCCCTTTGCAAGGTGACTATCGCGACAGCCGCCAGTGCCTGGCCACTGTTAACCTGGGTGTGCTCCTGCCTGTATCTTGTTGTTATGACGTGCTCAATGCTGCGCTGCATTCTTGCATGCTTTCCCCCAAATGCAAATTGCGAGGAAATCGCGTAATATCTCCTCACCCCTGTTGTACTGCAGTTGCTTTGTAGTCAATTCACCAATTAAACGCTCGTTTAAACGTGTGCCTGGCGCCTGCCGCGTGGCAACACGATACGGGCTGTTTCAACCAGAGAGTTCGCTGGAGGAATATGAAAGCTCTAGTCGCTGTGAAGCGCGTTGTGGATTACAACGTGAAAGTGCGCGTCAAGGCTGACGGCACCGATGTGGATGTGGCCAACGTCAAGTTCTCGATGAACCCGTTCGACGAAATCGCGGTGGAAGAAGCTGTGCGCCTGAAGGAAGCCGGCAAGGTCACCGAGATCGTGGTGGTATCGATGGGGGTGAAGCAGTGCGAGGAAACCCTGCGCACTGCACTGGCCATGGGTGCCGATCGCGCCATCCTGGTGGAAACCGATGCCGAGCTGCAGCCGTTGGCGGTGGCCAAGCTGCTGAAGGCCGTTGCCGATAAAGAGCAGCCACAGCTGCTGATCGTGGGCAAACAGGCCATCGACGACGACGCCAACCAGACCGGGCAGATGACTGCCGCGCTGCTGGGCTGGGCGCAAGGCACTTTCGCCTCCAAGGTGGACGTGGCTGCCGAAACCGTGGACGTGACCCGTGAAGTGGACGGTGGTCTGGAAACCGTCAAGCTGCGCCTGCCGGCGGTGGTCACCACCGACCTGCGCCTGAACGAGCCGCGCTACGTCAAGCTGCCGAACATCATGGCCGCCAAGAAAAAGCCGCTGGACAAGACCTCCCCGGCCGATCTGGGCGTGGATGTAGCTCCGCGTCTGAAGACCCTGAAAGTGGCCGAACCGGCCAAGCGCTCCGCCGGCATCAAGGTAGCCAACGCTGCCGAGCTGGTGGCCAAACTCAAGAACGACGCAAAGGTGCTGTAAGCCATGGCTATTCTCGTTATCGCTGAACACGACAACCAGAGCCTGAAAGCAGGCACTCTCAACACCGTTACCGCTGCCGCCAAGCTGGGCGAGGTGCATGTGCTGGTAGCCGGCCACAACGCTGCTGCCGCCGCCGATGCCGCCAAGTCCGTGGCTGGTGTCGCCAGGGTGCTGCTGGCAGACAGTGTGGCTTACGCGCACGGTCTGGCCGAGAACCTGGCGCCGTTGGTGGTGGAGCTGGCCAAGGGCTACAGCCACGTGCTGGCACCGGCGACCTCCTACGGCAAGAACCTGCTGCCGCGCGTGGCTGCACTGCTGGACGTGGCGCAGATTTCCGACATCATCGCCATCGAATCCGCCGATACCTTCGTGCGTCCGGTTTACGCCGGCAACGTGCTGGCCACCGTGCAGTCGTCCGACAGCATCAAGGTCATCACCGTGCGTACCACTGCATTTGAAGCGGCTGCCAGCGGTGGTGCGGCCAACGTGGAAAGCGTTGCCGCTGCTGCGGACGCGGCGCTGTCGAGCTTTGTCGGCCAGGAGCTGACCAAGTCCGACCGCCCGGAGCTGGGCGCTGCCAAGATCATCGTTTCCGGTGGTCGTGCGCTGGGTTCGGAAGAGCAGTTCAAGGCGGTGATCGAGCCGCTGGCTGACAAGCTGGGTGCTGCCGTTGGCGCTTCCCGCGCCGCGGTCGATGCCGGTTACGCGCCGAACGACTACCAGGTTGGCCAGACCGGCAAGGTCGTGGCGCCGCAGCTGTACGTGGCGGTGGGTATCTCCGGTGCCATCCAGCACCTGGCCGGCATGAAGGACTCCAAGGTGATCGTGGCGATCAACAAGGACGAAGAGGCGCCGATCTTCCAGGTGGCCGATTACGGCATTGTCGGTGACCTGTTCACCGTGGTGCCGGAGCTGATTGCCGAGCTGTCCAAGTAATACCCGTAGTACCCATAAAACAAGGCGTGGCGCTACGGTGCCACGTCATACAAGAAAGCCGGCCATGACCGGTTCGTCTGGGGAATTCCTGTCGCAGCAGCGACAGGCATGTCCGTTGGCGGACAGCATGGCCGGCTTTTTTGCACGACGATGGAAGTTATAGAGGAGCTTTACTCATGATCTACAAGGCACCAAGCAAGGACATCCGTTTTGCGCTCAACGAGCTGGCGGAGCTGCCGGCAATCTGCACCCTGCCGGGCTACGAGGACTGCACCGTCGAGCTGACCGATGCCATTCTGGAAGAGGGCGCCAAATTTGCCGAAAACGTGCTGGCGCCGATCAACAAGCTGGGCGACAAGGGGGCCAAGTGGTCACCGGATTTTAGCGTGACCGCTGCCGAAGGCTTCAAGGATGCCTGGCAACAGTATGTCGAGGCTGGCTGGGTAGGGCTGCGAGCCCCGGCCGAGTTTGGTGGCCAGGGCTTGCCGGCACTGGTGGCCATTGCGGCGGAAGAAATGTGGTGTTCGGCCAACCTGGCGTTCTCGCTGGCGCCGTTGCTGACGCTGGGGGCGGTGGAGGCCATCAACCACCACGCTTCCGAAGAGCTGAAAGCCGTCTACCTGCCGCGCATGTCCAGTGGCGAATGGACCGGCACCATGAACCTCACCGAGCCGCAGGCCGGTTCTGACTTGGCGCAGGTGCGCAGCAAGGCCGTGCCGGTAGGCGATGGCAGTTACAAAATCAGCGGCCAGAAGATTTTCATTACCTGGGGCGAGCACGATATGGCGGACAACATCGTCCACCTGGTGCTGGCCCGTCTGCCGGACGCCCCGGCCGGGGTGAAAGGCATCTCGCTGTTCATCGTGCCCAAGTTCCTGGTCAATGCCGATGGCCGCCTGGGGGCACGCAACGACGTGCGCTGCGTGTCGCTGGAGCACAAGCTGGGCATTCACGGCAGCCCCACCGCAGTGATGAGCTTTGGCGACGAGGGTGGCGCCATCGGCTACCTGGTGGGCGAGGCCAACAAGGGCCTGGGTTATATGTTCACCATGATGAACCACGCTCGTCTCGGTGTCGGTGTGGAGGGCATGGCGGTATCCGAGCGCGCCTATCAGAAGGCGGTGGAGTATGCCCGCGAGCGGGTGCAGAGCCGTGCTGTCGGTAGCCCCGACTCGGCTGGCGTGGCCATCATCCGTCATCCGGATGTGCGTCGCATGCTGATGACCATGAAAGCGCAGATCGAAGCACAGCGTGCGCTGGCCTTTTACGCGGCTGCCGCGCTGGATCGTGCTGCCCGCCACCCGGTGGCCAGCGAAGCGGCGCGCAATCAGGCGCTGGTGAATTTCCTGATCCCCATCGTAAAAGGCTGGAATACCGAGCAGGCCAACGAGATCACCAGTCTGGCTGTGCAGGTGCATGGCGGCATGGGCTTCATCGAGGAGACTGGCGTAGCCCAGTACTACCGCGATGCGCGCATCACCGCCATCTACGAAGGCACTACCGGTATCCAGGCGCTGGATCTGATCGGACGCAAAACCGCGGCAGAGGATGGCGCGACTGCCCGCTGGTTGCTGGAAGAGGTGCGTACCACCGCTCGCAAGTTGGCCGCAGCCGGATTCGACACTGTGGCGGCCAACCTTGAAGCGGCAGCCAAGGATGCCGAGCGCTGTGTAGCGTTTATCCTCGAAACCTTTGGTGGCAATCCGGCCCTGGCGGCCGCCGGCTCGGTGCCATTCCTCAAATTGATGGGCATTGTGCTCGGTGGCTGGATGATGGGACGGGCGGCACTGGTCGCCAAGGCGCAGCTGGCAGACGACGATGCCGATGCCGGTTTCCTGTCCGCCAAGATCGTTACCGCGCGTTTCTATGCCGAGCATCTGCTGCCGCAAGTCGGCGGCTTGGCGGCGGCAATCGTGCATGGTGCCGATAGTGTGCTGGAGCTGGACGAAGAGCTGTTCTGAGTGACAAGCAAGGCGCCCCGGAGTCGGGGCGTTTTGCTATCCGGAGAAGGTGGTATGCGCGGTGTTGACGGAAACGGCAGCCGGCGTGACGCTGGCGGCAGCCTGCCTTTTTGCGGCGCTGTCCGCCAGGACGGCTTGCCGAAAAGCGATTTCGTGTTACAATCGAAAAGTTTATCCGAACGGGGCATGCGCAAGGCGCGCGGTGTCCCGTTTGTTGTATAAGTGATTAAAAAAACACTATTTTCAGGAGCCAGCCAGTGACAACCGTACCCGCGATTCTTGCCTTGGCTGACGGCACGCTGTTTAAAGGCGTCGCCATCGGAGCCAATGGCCACACCGTCGGAGAGGTGGTATTCAATACCGCCATTACCGGTTATCAGGAGATCCTTACCGATCCGTCCTACACCCGGCAGATCGTCACCCTGACTTATCCGCATATTGGTAATGTCGGCGCGAACTCGGAAGATACCGAGTCCCGCGCCGTTTTTGCATCCGGTCTGATCATCCGTGATCTACCGCTGTTGCACAGCAATTTCCGTGCTGAAGCCTCGCTGTCGGATTACCTCAAGCAGAACAATGTCGTCGCCATCGCCGACATCGACACCCGCAAACTCACCCGCATGCTGCGCGAAAAAGGCGCCCAGTCCGGCTGCATCATGGCTGGTGACATCGATGAGGCCAAGGCTATCGAACTGGCACGCGGCTTTGGCAGCATGGCTGGCCAGGATCTGGCCCAGGTCGTTACCTGCGAGCAACCGTACCAGTGGAACACCCGTGAATGGCGTCTGGGTCAGGGCTATACCGCCCAAACCGACACCCCGTTCCACGTGGTGGCCTACGACTTCGGCGTCAAGCACAACATCCTGCGCATGCTCGCCGAGCGCGGCTGCAAGCTCACCGTGGTGCCGGCCAAAACGCCGGCCAAGGACGTGCTGGCACTGAATCCGAATGGCGTATTCCTGTCCAACGGCCCGGGCGATCCGGAACCGTGCGACTACGCCATCGCCGCCATCCGCGACATTCTGGATACCAAGCTGCCGGTATTCGGCATTTGCCTGGGGCACCAGTTGTTGGGCCTGGCATCCGGCGGCAAAACTTCCAAGATGAAGTTCGGCCATCACGGTGCCAACCACCCGGTGCAGGACCTGGATTCCGGCCGCGTGATGATCACCAGCCAGAACCATGGCTTCCAGGTAGATGAAACCAGTCTGCCGGCCAACGTGCGCGTGACGCATCGTTCGCTGTTCGACGGCACTGTGCAGGGTATCGCGCTGACCGACCGTCCGGCGTTCTCCTTCCAGGGGCACCCGGAAGCGAGCCCGGGTCCGGAAGACGTGGCCTACCTGTTCGACCGCTTCATCGCTGCCATGGCAGAACGCAAGACCGCCTGATCAAGGAGCGCATCATGTTTGGCATAACCGACCTGACCACCTACATCCTCGGCACCATCTTCATTGTGCTGCTGCCGGGGCCCAACTCGATGTATGTGCTGTCCGTCGCTGCCCAGCGCGGCGTCAAGGCCGGTTTTGCCGGGGCCGCCGGCGTTTTCGTCGGCGACTTCATCCTGATGACACTTGCTGCCACTGGCGCGGCAGGCTTGCTGAAAGCCAATCCGGCGCTGTTTGCCGTGGTCAAGTACCTGGGCGGCGGCTATCTGGCGTGGCTGGGTATCAACATGCTGCGTGCAGCGTTGCAGGCATTGCGCAACAGCAGTCGTGGCGAAGCAGTCGCCACCAGAACAGTGAATGCGGCCAACCCCTTCGTGCGGGCGTTGGTCATCAGCCTGATGAATCCCAAGGCGATCCTGTTCTTCGTGTCCTTCTTCGTGCAGTTTGTTGACCCGGCCTATGCCTATCCGGCGCTGACCTTCGCGATCCTCGGCGGCATCCTGCAGTGCTTTAGCGCGCTGTACCTGACCACCATCATCGTTGCCGGCTTCCGCCTGGCCGAGGCGTTCCGCCGCCGTCGCAAGTTGGCCGCATCGCTGTCCGGCACTGCCGGTGCGATGTTTGTCGGTTTTGGCGCCAAGTTGGCTGCAGCTAGCCTGTGAACTGAATCATTGAATTGAATTGAGCGAATACGATGCCGAAACGTACTGATATCAAAAGCATTCTCATTATTGGCGCCGGCCCGATCGTTATCGGCCAGGCGTGCGAATTCGACTACTCCGGCGCCCAGGCCTGCAAGGCGCTGCGGGAAGAGGGTTACAAAGTCATCCTGGTGAACTCCAACCCGGCCACCATCATGACCGACCCGAACATGGCCGACGTCACCTACATCGAGCCGATTACCTGGCAGGTGGTGGAAAAAATCATCGCCAAGGAGCGTCCGGACGCGATCCTGCCGACCATGGGCGGCCAGACCGCGCTGAACTGCGCGCTGGACCTGGCGCGCAACGGCGTGCTGGACAAGTACAAGGTCGAGCTGATCGGTGCTACCGAAGACGCCATCGACAAGGCGGAAGACCGCGGCCGCTTCAAGGAAGCCATGGCCAAGATCGGCCTGTCCTGCCCGCTGTCCTTCGTCTGCCACACCATGGAAGAGTCGCTGGAAGCACAGGCCAAGGTCGGCTTCCCGACCCTGATCCGTCCGTCATTCACCATGGGCGGCTCCGGTGGCGGCATCGCCTACAACAAGGAAGAGTTCCTGGCCATCTGCGAGCGCGGCTTCGAAGCGTCGCCGACCCACGAACTGCTGATCGAACAATCCGTACTCGGCTGGAAAGAGTACGAGATGGAAGTGGTACGTGACCGCAACGACAACTGCATCATCATCTGCTCGATCGAAAACTTCGACCCGATGGGCGTGCACACCGGCGACTCCATCACCGTGGCCCCGGCGCAGACGCTGACCGACAAGGAATACCAGATCATGCGTAACGCCTCGCTGGCGGTGCTGCGTGAAATCGGTGTCGATACCGGCGGCTCCAACGTGCAGTTCGCGACCAATCCGGATACCGGCGAGATGATCGTGATCGAGATGAACCCGCGTGTATCGCGTTCCTCGGCACTGGCCTCCAAGGCAACCGGCTTCCCGATCGCCAAGGTCGCTGCCAAGCTGGCGGTGGGTTACACCTTGGACGAGCTGCGCAACGAGATCACCGGTGGCGTGACTCCGGCATCGTTCGAACCGTCCATCGACTACGTGGTTACCAAGATTCCGCGTTTTGCCTTCGAGAAATTCCCGCAGGCCGATGATCGTCTGACTACGCAGATGAAGTCGGTGGGCGAAGTGATGGCCATGGGCCGCACGCTGCAGGAATCGATGCAAAAGGCGCTGCGTGGCCTGGAAACCGGTCTGTCCGGTTTCAATCCGGTGACCAGCAACGAAGAAACCATCCGTCACGAGCTGGGCGCGCCGGGTCCTGAGCGTATCCTGTACGTGGCAGACGCTTTCCGTATCGGCATGAGCCGTGACGACATCTTTGCCGTCAGCAAGATCGATCCGTGGTTCCTGGCGCAGATCGAAGATCTGGTCGGTGAAGAACAAGCGCTGGCCGGCCGCAAGGTTGACAGTCTGGGCTATGACGAACTGCGTCGCCTGAAGCGCAAGGGCTTCTCAGACCGCCGTCTGGGCGAACTGCTGGGTACCGACCAGGCCGCCGTGCGCGCGCATCGCTGGAACCTGCAACTGCATCCGGTGTACAAGCGGGTGGATACCTGCGCCGCGGAATTCGCGACCAATACCGCCTACATGTACTCCACTTACGAAGAAGAGTGCGAGTCCAATCCGACCGATCGCAAGAAGATCATGGTGCTGGGTGGCGGCCCGAACCGTATCGGCCAGGGTATCGAGTTTGACTACTGCTGCGTGCATGCGGCACTGAGCCTGCGTGAGTCCGGTTTTGAGACCATCATGGTCAACTGCAACCCGGAAACCGTATCCACCGACTACGACACCTCCGATCGCCTGTACTTCGAACCGCTGACGCTGGAAGACGTACTGGAAATCTGCCGCGTGGAAAAGCCGTTCGGCGTGATTGTGCAGTACGGTGGCCAGACGCCGCTGAAACTGGCGCGCGCGCTGGAGGCCAACGGCGTGCCCATCATCGGTACCAGCCCGGACATGATCGATGCCGCTGAAGACCGCGAGCGCTTCCAGCTGTTGCTGAACGATCTGGGTCTGAAGCAGCCGCCGAACCGTACCGCGCGTACACCGGCCGATGCCATGCGTCTGGCCGAAGAAATCGGTTACCCGTTGGTGGTGCGTCCGTCCTATGTGCTGGGTGGCCGCGCGATGGAAATCGTGCATGAGCCGTCCGATCTGGAGCGCTATATGCGCGAAGCGGTGAAGGTGTCCAACGACAGCCCGGTGCTGCTGGACCGCTTCCTGAATGACGCCATCGAAGTCGACGTGGATTGCATCTCCGACGGTACCGACGTGGTGATCGGCGGCATCATGCAGCACGTGGAACAGGCTGGCGTACACTCCGGCGACTCCGCCTGCTCGCTGCCGCCGTACAGCCTGTTCCCGGCGGTACAGGACGAAATCCGTCGCCAGACCGAGGCCATGGCGCGTGCGCTGAATGTGGTTGGTCTGATGAACGTGCAGTTCGCTATTCAGGGCGACACCATCTACGTGCTGGAAGTGAACCCGCGTGCCTCGCGTACCGTGCCGTTCGTGTCCAAGGTGACTTCCGCGCCGCTGGCCAAGATTGCTGCCCGCGCCATGGCCGGCATCAGCCTCAAGGAGCAGGGTTTCACTAAGGAAGTGGTGCCGCCGTACTACGCGGTGAAGGAAGCGGTATTCCCGTTCATCAAGTTCCCGGGTGTGGACACCATCCTGGGGCCGGAAATGAAATCCACCGGTGAAGTGATGGGGGTTGGCCGCACCTTCGCCGAAGCCTTCATCAAGAGCCAGCTGGGTGCCGGCGACAAGCTGCCGCGCACCGGCAAGGTGTTCCTGTCGCTGCGTCAAAGCGACAAGGAAGGTGGCATCGAAGTGGCGCGCGAACTGCAGAAGCTGGGCTTCGGCGTCTGCGCCACCCGCGGTACCGCCAAGGCACTGGCCGAGGCAGGCATCGTGGTGCAGGTGGTGAACAAGGTGAACGAAGGTCGTCCGCACATCGTCGACATGATCAAGAATGGCGAAATCGACATTCTGTTCAATACCGTTGACGAGAAGCGTCAGGCGATCCAGGACAGCCATGCCATCCGTCGCTCCGCGCTGCAGATGCGCGTGCCGCAGTACACCACCCTGGCAGGTGCCAAGGCCGTATGTGTCGGCCTGTCGCATGTCGATGACTTCGATGTTTACAGCGTGCAGCAGCTGCACGCCGAAGTGCAGGGCTGAGCGGATTTGCCTGCGGCCAACCTTTGAACCGCAGGCAAAATCCCGTTACAATTCGCGCTGACAACATCGTCCGCCAAGCCGCCGTCCTGTACGGCGGCTTGCGCTTTTATCATGGGGCGGGAAGGCCCCCGGAGAACAGAACATGATCAAAGTCCCGCTGACTGTACGCGGTGCCGAGCTGCTCAAGGCCGAATTGCAACGCCTGAAGAGCGTGGAGCGTCCGTCGGTGATCGAGGCGATTGCCGAAGCGCGCGCGCAGGGCGACCTGTCGGAAAACGCCGAATACGATGCGGCCAAAGAGCGCCAGGCGTTTGTGGAAGGCCGCATTGCCGAGCTGGAAGGCAAAATCTCCAATGCCCAGATTATCGATCCGCTGGAACTGAACGCCGATGGCCGCATCGTGTTTGGTGCTACCGTCAAACTGATGGATCTGGAAAGCGAAGATGAAGTGACCTACCAGATCGTGGGCGACGATGAAGCTGACATCAAGGATGGCAAGGTGTCCATCAACTCGCCGATCGCGCGCGCGCTGATCGGCAAGGAAGGTGGCGACGTGGCTGAAGTACTGGCCCCGGGCGGCATCCGCGAATATGAAATTCTGGACGTACTCTATATCTGACGCAGCCTGATGGCATGCTGTCTGCCAGTGTGGCCGAACAGGGGGTTGAATGAACGGTTTGCGTGAAATTGCCCGTACGCTGTGGATTGGCGGCATGTGGGTGGTGGGCATTATCGTGGCGCCGGTGCTGTTTTCGACGCTGAATAATGTGACCGCCGGCATGGTGGCAGGAAAGTTGTTTGCAGCTATCGCCTGGGTAGGGCTGGTGTGCAGCGTATTCCTGATGGCGGAGCTGGTGCTGCGCAATGGCGCCAGGGCATTGAAAAGCGGGGCGTTCTGGTTGTTGGTGGGGATGCTGGTGTGCATCATCATCAACCACTTCGCGGTGACTCCGATTATTGCCGGTTTGAAAGCTCAGATGAACCATGCTGCCGAAGGTCTATTTGGCGGCGGCTTTGCCACCTGGCATGCGATTTCCAGTCTGATCTATCTGGTGCAGAGCCTGATGGGGCTGATGTATATCCTGAGCAACGATAATTAATTGTCGCAGGCAGCAAAAAAGCGGTGGCATGCCACCGCTTTTTTCTCGTGCCGGTAACCGTATCGCTGTTACGGGCGGGCCTTCAGCGCTTTCTTGCTCTTGGGCAGTTCGATCAGCTGCTTGTCGGATGGGCGGTACATAACCAGCAGTTTGCCGATATGCTGAACCTGGCCGGCGCCCAGTTCGTCGCAGATCTTGTCGTACATCGCCACGCGGGCATCGCGATCATCGCCTTGAACGCGAACCTTGATCAGCTCGTGGGCATCCAGATTGATAGCGATTTCGCGGATAACCGACTCGGTCAGGCCGTTATTGCCGATCATCACCACCGGGTTCAACGAGTGGGCCAGACCTTTCAGGTATTGGCGCTGGACTGTGGTCAGTTCGATTTTCATTTATTGCTTCAAGTTTCAGATTAAAAAGCGATTTTACTAGAGTTTGGCCCAATCCCCAACGGGGATTTTTGATGCAGGAATTCATCATGGCACGCAGCAAAACCAGCAATGCCTGGCTGAAAGAACATGTTAACGACGCATATGTGCAGATGGCACAGAAAGATGGCTATCGTGCCCGTGCGGCCTACAAGCTGCTGGAGATCAATGAAAAGGATAAATTGATCCGTCCGGGCACTATTCTGGCCGATCTGGGGTCTGCTCCAGGGAGCTGGTCGCAGGTGGCGGCACGGATCGTCGGAGATAACGGCAAGGTCTTTGCGCTGGATATCCTGCCGATGGACCCGATTCCGGACGTGGCATTCATCCAGGGGGATTTTCGCGAGCAGGAAGTGCTGGATGAATTTGTCGCCTTGCTTGGCGGGCGCGAACTTGACCTTGTAATTTCCGACATGGCGCCCAATATCTCCGGGATGAGTAGTATCGATCAGGCGCGCAGTTTTCACCTGACCGAGCTGGCACTGGAATTCGCTCGCGATCACTTGAAACCGGGCGGCAGCTTTCTCGTCAAAGTGTTTCAGGGGAGTGAATTCCAGGATTACATGAAAGCCATGCGTGAATTGTTTACCGAAGTGGTAACGCGCAAGCCCAAAGCTTCGCGCGATCGCTCCAGTGAAATCTACCTGCTGGGCAAGGGTCGTCGCTGACAGCCTGCCTGCCCCAGTTTACAATCAGATAACCATTTACCTTGTCAGGGCACATAGGAGCACGCTCTTGTGAACAATATCGGTAAGAATATAGCGATCTGGGTGATCATCGGTCTGGTACTGATGACCGTGTTTAACCAGTTCACCAAACGTCAGGAAACACAGAACCAGATCGAGTACTCGCAATTCATCAGCGATGTCGAAACCGGCAAGGTGCAATCTCTTACCATCGAAGGTAACCCGTTACGCGGGCAGTGGATTCGCGGCAAACGCAATGACGGTTCGCAGTTCAGCTCTTTTGCGCCGCTGGATACCAAGCTGGTGGATGTGCTGATCAACAACAATGTGCGCTTCTCTGCCAAGCCGGAGGAAGAGCCGTCCATGCTGATGAACATCTTCATCAGCTGGTTCCCGATGCTGTTGCTGATCGGTGTGTGGTTCTTCTTCATGCGCCAGATGCAGGGCGGCGGCAAGGGCGGTGCATTCTCGTTCGGCAAGAGCAAGGCGCGCATGCTGGATCAGGACACCAATACCGTGACCTTTGCCGATGTGGCCGGTTGTGACGAGGCCAAGGAAGAGGTGAAGGAGATCGTCGACTACCTGCGCGACCCGACCCGCTACCAGAGTCTGGGTGGTCGCATTCCGCGCGGCATCCTGCTGGCAGGCAGCCCGGGTACCGGTAAGACGCTGCTGGCGAAGGCCATCGCCGGTGAAGCCAAGGTACCGTTCTTCAGCATTTCCGGTTCCGATTTCGTGGAAATGTTCGTCGGTGTCGGCGCCTCTCGCGTACGCGACATGTTCGAGCAAGCCAAGAAAAACGCGCCATGCATCATCTTTATCGATGAAATCGACGCTGTCGGCCGTCAGCGAGGCGCCGGCCTCGGCGGCGGTAACGACGAACGCGAACAGACCCTCAACCAGCTGCTGGTGGAGATGGATGGTTTCGAAACCAACCAGACCGTGATCGTGATTGCCGCTACCAACCGTCCGGACGTACTCGACCCTGCGCTGCAGCGTCCGGGCCGTTTTGACCGCCAGGTGGTGGTGCCGCTGCCGGATATTCGTGGTCGCGAACAGATTCTGGGCGTGCACATGCGCAAAGTACCGATTGCTGCCGACGTGGACGCATCGGTTATCGCCCGCGGTACGCCTGGTTTTTCCGGTGCCGATCTGGCCAACCTGGTGAACGAGGCGGCCTTGTTCGCCGCGCGTCGCAGCAAGCGTCTGGTTGATATGCTGGATTTCGAATCCGCCAAGGACAAGATCATGATGGGCGCGGAACGTCGCTCCATGGTGATGTCCGAAGAGGAGAAAAAGAATACCGCGTATCACGAGTCCGGCCACGCCATCGTTGCCAAACTGCTGCCGAAGTCTGATCCGGTGCATAAGGTCACCATCATCCCGCGCGGTCGTGCGCTGGGTGTGACCATGCAGCTGCCGGAAGAAGACCGCTATGCGTATGACCGTGGTTATCTGCTGGATCGCATCGCTATTCTGTTCGGTGGCCGTATCGCCGAAGAATTGTTCATGAACCAGATGACGACCGGTGCCAGCAACGACTTCGAGCGCGCCACCCAGATGGCTCGCGACATGGTGACCCGTTACGGTATGTCCGACAAACTGGGGCCGATGGTGTACGGCGAGAACGAGGGGGAAATCTTCCTCGGCCGCTCGGTCACCACCCACAAGAACCTGTCCGAAGCCACCATGCAGCAGGTGGATCAGGAAATTCGCCGCATCATCGACCAGCAGTACGCGCTGGCTCGCCGCCTGCTGGACGAGAACCGCGACAAGGTGGAGGCAATGACCGCCGCGCTGCTGGAGTGGGAAACCATCGATGCCGAGCAGATCAACGACATCATGGATGGCCGCCCGCCGCGTCCGCCGAAACCGGGTGGTGGTTTTGCCAAACCTTCCGAGCCGAAGAACCCGCCGCCGGCTCCAGAAGCCAGCGCTACACCGGCACAGGAAGTGTAAGCCGGCGACCGGCTTGCCAACCCAGGGCCGCAGCCTTAAGCTGCGGCCTTGTTTTTTCTCCGCCGCGCCAGTCGGTGCGGCCACAGTCCAACGCGGTGCGGCCAACATGCAGCCATTTGTTTGCGGGCGCTTTACGCTCGATCTGACCCGTCCTCTGGTGATGGGCATCCTTAACGTTACTCCCGACTCTTTTTCCGATGGCGGCCGCTATGATCGGCTGGATAACGCGCTGGCGCGTGCCGAAGCACTGCTGGCCGAAGGGGCCGATATCCTCGATATCGGTGGCGAGTCAACCCGGCCGGGTGCACCGTTTGTCAGCCCGGAGGAAGAGTTGCAGCGGGTGCTGCCGGTGCTGGAAAAGCTGGTGGCGCTGAATGTGCCGCTGTCGCTGGATACCCGTCGTACCAGCGTGATGCGGGCGGCGTTGGCAGCCGGTGCGGTTGACCTGATCAACGATGTGTCGGCACTGGAGGACGAGGGCGCGCTGGCGCTGGTGGCTGCGGCCAACGTCGGCGTCTGCCTGATGCACAAGCAGGGCAACCCGGACAATATGCAGCACAAGCCGCAGTATCGGGACGTGGTCGAGGAGGTGGGCGACTACCTGGCGCGCCGCGTGGCCTTGTGCCGCGAACATGGCGTGGCAGCCGCGCGACTGCTGGGCGACCCGGGGTTCGGCTTTGGCAAGACGCTGGAGCACAACCTGGCGTTGCTGCGCGAGTTACCGCGACTGGAGGCCATGGCCGGTGTGCCGTTGCTGGTCGGCATGTCGCGCAAGTCGATGTTGGGAGCCGTTACCGGCGAGGCGCAGCCGGACCAGCGCTTGGGCGCCAGCGTGGCGGCGGCGCTGTTGGCCGCACAACGCGGGGCCAAAATCATCCGGGTACATGATGTAAAAGCTACGCGCCAGGCGCTGCAGCTATGGCAAGCAGTAGCGGATAGCGAATAATTCAGAAGGTTGGCAGCCGGTCGAGTGCCGGCGCTAGAATAGCCGCCAAATTGCGATAGAAAAGGGCTGACAATGGGCCGTAAATATTTTGGTACCGACGGCGTGCGAGGCGAAGTCGGCAAGTTTCCGATCACTCCGGATTTCGTGCTGCGACTGGGCTACGCCGCCGGCAAGGTGCTAGTGGATCACGAGCGTCAGGAGCACCCGACGGTGATCATCGGCAAGGACACCCGTATCTCCGGCTACATGCTGGAAGCGGCGCTGCAGGCCGGTTTTACTGCGGCCGGCGTCAATGTACTGCTGACCGGCCCGCTGCCGACGCCGGGTATCGCCTACCTGACCCGCGCGCTGCGGCTGTCCGCCGGGGTGATGATTTCCGCCTCGCATAACCCGTATCAGGATAACGGCATCAAGTTCTTTGCCGAGGGCGGCAAGAAGCTGGACGATGCACTGGAGCTGCAGATCGAGGCGATGCTGGATTCGCCGATGGAAACCAGCCCGTCACGGGAGCTGGGGCGTGCCCGTCGTATCGATGGCGCCGCCGAGCGTTACATCGAGTTCTGCAAGAGTACGTTCCCGAACGAGCTCAACCTGCGCGGCATGAAGCTGGTCGTGGACTGTGCGCATGGCGCGACCTACCACATCGCCCCCAAGGTGTTTCACGAGCTGGGCGCCGAGGTCATCACCATTGGTGGCGAACCGAACGGTTACAACATTAACGATGCTGTCGGCGCGACCCATCCGGAGGCGGTTGCGGCGGCGGTTAAGGCGCATGGTGCCGATTTCGGTATCTCGCTGGATGGCGACGGCGATCGGCTGATGATGGCGGATCGCGATGGCCGGCTTTACGACGGTGACCAGCTGATCTACGTGGTGGCCAAGGCGCGCGCGGCGCGCGGCCAACTGCACGGCGGCGTGGTGGGGACGGTAATGACCAATATGGCGATGGAGCTGGCGCTACAGCAGCAGGGTGTGCCGTTCGGGCGTGCCAAGGTGGGCGACCGCTACGTACTGGAAATGCTGCATGCCAACGGCTGGCAGGTAGGGGGCGAGGCTTCCGGCCATATCCTGTGCCTGGACAAGCACAGCACCGGTGACGGCATCATCTCCTGTCTGCAGGTGTTGGCCGCATGCAAGGAGCTGGGCAAGGATCTGGCCGCCATCTGCAACGACTGGCAGCCGTTCCCGCAAAAGATGATCAACGTGCGCCTGGATGGCCAGGACTGGCAACGTGCCAGTGCCGCGCAGCTGGAAGCGGCCACCGCCGCGCTGGCCGGACGCGGCCGGGTGGTGCTGCGGCCTTCCGGTACCGAACCGGTGGTACGGGTGATGGTCGAGGCCGACGATGCGGCATTGGCCACGCAGTGGGCCGAGGCAATCGCGGCGGCAATCCGCGCCGCTTGAGTGCTCGCTTGAAGACAAAGGCCGCCATTGGCGGCTTTTTTCTTGTCTGCGACCGGTTATCGGGCGATGCGGGTTTTCTTGCCCTGCGGCAAGTACGTTAATCGGTAGCTAAGGGGGGCTGTGTTATGATGGCTGCCGTTTCAGAACTGCCTCGACGTATCCGCCTATGTGGAACTGCCTCTTTCCGGACGCGACGTTGATGTGGTTTCGACCGATCAACGGTTTGTCAGGCTGACATGGATATCCTGCAGATTCTTCTCGATTTGTTTACTGGCTACGGTTATCTGGCTGTCTTCCTCGTGTTGCTGGTTTGCGGTTTTGGCGTGCCGATTCCCGAAGACATCACGCTGGTGGCCGGCGGCATCATTTCCGGGCTGGGCTACACCAATGTGCACTGGATGTTTGTCGTCGGCATGGCTGGCGTGCTGGTGGGGGATGGCATCATGTTCTTTGCCGGCCGCATCTTCGGCCACCAGGTTTTGCGCTTCCGGCCGATTGCCAAGGTGATGACGCCGTCGCGTTTCGAGGCGGTGCAGGAAAAGTTTGCCAAGGATGGAAACTGGGGGCTGTTTGTCGCCCGCTTCCTGCCGGGGCTGCGCTCCCCCATATTTCTGACTGCCGGGCTGACGCGGCGCATTCCGTACTGGCGCTTTTTGCTGCTGGACGGCTTTGCCGCGCTGATCTCGGTGCCGATCTGGGTCTATCTGGGTTATCTCGGCGCCAGTAACCGCGACTGGCTGATGGCCATGGTGCACCGTGGCCAGACCGGTATCCTGATCGTGCTGGCTATCCTGGCGCTGGTGCTGGCCCTGGTGTGGTGGCGCAAGCGCCGTACCGCACAGCAGCAGTCCTCCTGAGCCGTTTGCGGCCAACAAAAAGCCCCGCCTGATGAGCGGGGCTTTTTGGTCTGGTGTGCGGCGGGATCAGCCGACCTGCAGCAGTTCTACCTCAAACACCAGGGTCGCATTCGGCGGAATCACGCCACCGGCGCCGCGGGCGCCATAACCCAGTTCGGCCGGGATGGTGAGCTTGCGCTTGCCGCCTACTTTCATGCCTTGTACCCCTTGGTCCCAGCCCTTGATCACGTAGCCGGCCCCCAGCGGGAAGCTGAAGGGCTGGAAGCGATCCTTGCTGGAGTCGAATTTGCTGCCATCGGTCAGCCAGCCGGTGTAGTGCACGGTCACTTCCTTGCCGCTCTGTGCCTCGCTGCCTTCGCCAACGACCAAGTCTTCGATGATCAGTTCTGCCATTGTTATGTCCTCGTTGCTGCGGTGAGTCTTGAGCCGGCCATTCTACCGTGTGAATCGGCAGGCGGTAAGGCCGATGTTGTCTTTGCTGCTCAATGGCTTATAACGGTACAAGTCGTCGGTTTAACCACGCTCCTGTCAGCAAAGGGGAACAACCATGGACATCACACACCTGCCCAGTAACGAGCATATTGTCGTCCGCCATGTTTCAGTCGGGCAGCCACTGCAGTGGCTGAAGCTGGGATGGCAAGACCTGAAGCGCGCGCCGGCCGATTCAATGTTTTACGGCGCGGCATTCGTTCTGATGGGCTACCTGCTCAATATGTATTTCAGTTATGCCCCCGAGTACATGATCACGCTGGCCGCGCTGTTTCTGCTGGCGGGGCCATTCATGGCCATCGGTCTGTATGACATCTCGCGGCAGCTGGAGGCGTTCAACGGCGGCAGGGTACGGCTGGCACACAGCATGGCGGCCTGGCGCAGCAATATGCCCGGCTTCTCGCTCTACGCCGTATTGCTGGCCGTGATGGTATTCGGCTGGTTCCGTGTTTCGCTGCTGATGTTTGCGCTGTTCTACGAAACCAGCGTGCCAACGCTGGACTCGCTGGTGACCAATGCCTTCACCCAGGAAAACCTCACTTTCCTTATTGCCTGGTTCGGTACCGGCTTCCTGTTTGCCGCTGCGGTGTTCTCGCTGAGCGTGTGCGCGATCCCGATGCTGCTGGATAAAGAAGTGGACACCATTACCGCCATGGTAATGAGTGTGCAGGCGGTATATCACAATCTGCTGACGATGCTGGTATGGGCGGCTATCATCGTGGCTCTGACCGCGATCGGGTTTGCCACCCAGTTTGTCGGGCTGATACTGGTCACCCCGCTGATCGGTCTGTCCAGCTGGCACGCCTACCGCGCCCTGATTACTTATGAGCACTAGACCCGCCAGCACATGACCGTACCTTCCATCGTGTTTCTGGACCGGGACAGCTTGCCTGTCCCGGTTCCCGTTTGTAGCCTGCCGCACCGCTATCGCGAGTATCCCGCCACCAGTCGCGAGCAGATCGTCGCGCACTGTGCCGATGCCGATATCGTCATTACCAACAAGGTACCGTTCGACGCCGCCACGTTGGCCGCATTGCCGCATCTCCGGATGCTGGCCATTGCCGCTACCGGTTATAACCATATCGATCTGGATGCCTGTCGCCGGCAGGGCATTGCCGTGGCCAATATCCGTAATTACGGCGATGCCACCGTGGCCGAGCATGCCTTCATGCTGATGATGGCGCTGATGCGCAATTTGCCGGCCTACCAGCGCGATGTGGCCGCCGGCGTCTGGCAGAATGCGCCGCAGTTCTGTCACTTCGGCGCGCCGATCCGTGATCTGCAAGGAGCCACGCTGGGCATTTTCGGCAGCGGTGGCATCGGGCAGCAGATGGCGGCGCGGGCGCGTGCCTTCGGCATGCAGGTGCAGTTCGGCGAACGCAAGGGCGCTGCCGAGGTTCGTGATGGTTATGTGTCGTTCGATACGCTGCTGGCGACTTCGGACGTGATCTCGCTGCATTGCCCGTTGAACGAACAGACCCGCAACCTGATCGGTGAGCGCGAGTTGCAGGCGATGAAACCGGGCTCGGTGCTGGTGAATACCGCGCGTGGCGGCCTGGTGGATGAAGACGCGCTGATTGCGGCGCTGAAGTACGGTCAACTCGGTGGTGCCGGTTTTGACGTGCTGACGGTCGAGCCGCCACGCGAGGGTAATCCGTTGCTGAAAGCCCGCCTGCCGCATCTGATCGTCACCCCGCACGTTGGCTGGGCCAGCCGCGAGGCGATGGACAGATTGGCCGCGCAACTGATGGGCAATATCGAGTCGTTCCTGCGCGGCGAGCGTCAGCAGCGGCTGGACTGATCTGCCTGTGCCGCCGGCAGCAACAAAAAACCCGCCAATGGCGGGTTTTTTGTTGTCTGCACGGATAGTGCATCCAGCTGGCCAGGGTTAGCAATCTTCGCAGGATGTCGTCCGGTTGGCGTCTGGCTGGCGCGCGGCTAGACATCCAGCTAGGGCTAGTGCTTCCGTGATACCGCTTGCGACCCAGCTCCGGCAGCCGCCACTTCGCGCTCTCATGGCATGGGAATATCGGGAGGCTTTTTGCCGGCTTGCAAAAGCAGGGGGGCTTGACCATAACAAAGGGACCGGCAAAGCGGTCCCTGGTCTGTGCTGTTCCGGTGATGGAATCAGTCGTCCATGTCCTTCAGATTCAGACGGCGTTCATCTTCCGGATCCAGCCCCAGCTTGCCGCGGATGCAGCTCAGGTACACGTTGACGTCCGGACCGCCGCCGTAGCGTTGTGCCTGCCAGATCATCTCGCCCAGGCAGTCGATTACATCATGCTGGGCGTCGTGTTCATTGCCGTGTTTGGTCAGCAGTTGCTGGTACAGCGTGCGGATGCCGAAGGGCTGGTCGATGGAGAGCTGCTCTTCTACCGCCAGGTGCATGCTCATGTGCATGAAGGGGTTGGTTTCCCCCTGTTCCGGTAACCACTCGCGCTCGCCGTACTGCTCGGGGCGGGCCAGGATGGCATGGTATTCCGGATGGGCGGCAATCACCGTGGCCAGCAGTTTTTCCAGGTCGCTCAGCGGGTGACCGGCTTGCTGCTTGTTCCAGGTGTCGAAAAAGAATCGGCGGGCATCCTGCCGGCTGGGTGCGAACATGATTGTTGACTGAATAACTCGGAAAATCAGCATTATACGAGGGCAATCCCACCATGACCACGCTTGCCAACTTCACGGCCAACCTCTGGGCTGGCCGCCAGCAGCCGCTGGCCGACTACATCGGGCAGGTGGTGCTGATCGTCAACACCGCCAGCGAGTGCGGCTATACCCGCCAGTATGCCGGCCTGCAGGAGCTGCAGGAGGCGTTGGCCGCCCGCGGTTTTACCGTGCTGGCCTTTCCCTGTAACCAGTTTGGCGGCCAGGAGCCGGGCGATGCCGCCGCTATCGCCGCTTTCTGCAGTAGCCGTTTCGGAACCAGTTTCCCTCTGTTCGAGAAGGGTGATGTCAATGGTGCCGCCGCCAGTCCGTTATGGCGCTGGCTGACCGGCGTCGACAACGGCCACCCGCATCCGGTGAAGTGGAATTTCACCAAGTTCCTGATCGACCGCAAAGGGCGGCTGGTCAAGCGCTACGAGCCGGCAGCCGAGCCGCACGAATTGCTGCCGGATATCGAGGTACTACTCAACGCGGCGGCTTGAGCAGTATTGGGTGTGGCAAAACAAAGCGGCCAACCTGGAAGCAGGTTGGCCGCTTTGTTGCGTACCGGTACGACTTACTTGCGGGTGAACACGATGTCCCACACGCCGTGTCCCAGACGGATGCCGCGCGCTTCGAACTTGGTTAGCGGGCGGTAGTCCGGACGCGGTGCATAACCCTCGGCGGAGTTCTGCAAGTCGGGATTGCTGCTGAATACTTCCATGATCTGGATCGCATAGTCTTCCCAGTCGGTGGCGGCATGCAGGTAGCCACCGGGCTTGAGCTTCTTCACCAGCTTTTCGATGAATGGTGCCTGGATCAGGCGGCGCTTGTTGTGGCGCTTCTTGTGCCACGGGTCCGGGAAGAAAATATGCACGCCATCCAGACAGCCATCCGGCAGCATATTGTCCATCACCTCAACCGCATCGTGACGGATCAGGCGCAGGTTGCTCAGATTCTGCTCGGCGATCAATTTGCACAGGTTGCCGACGCCCGGCGAGTGTACTTCTACACCCAGGTAGTCGTTCTGCGGGTTGGCCGCTGCGATCTCGGCGGTGGCGGTGCCCATGCCGAAGCCGATTTCCATGATTTTCGGCGCTTCACGGCCGAATGCCTGGGCCAGATCCAGCGCCTGCGGCTGATAGTCGATACCCCAGCGTGGCATGCCTTCGTCGATGGCGCGCTGCTGCGAGGCGGTCAGATGGCCCTGACGCAGCACGAAGCTGCGAATGGCGCGGTTGAAGGCCGGATTTTCCATGCTCGTCACTCAAAAACTGCAAAAAGATCGCGATGTTACCGAATCTTGCGGCGCTCGGGTAGGGCGCCACGCACGCGGCCAACCTCGGTCGTCAGGTCCGGAGTTCAGCCAGCAGCGTGTCCACCGTCGGGTAATGCAGGCAGCCCGGCAATTCGCGCAGCAGGCGGGTATTGCTCAGTCGCCGTGACTCGGCCATGAACGACCACAGCCCGGGAGAAACCCGTTGCTGTACTTGCGCGCGCGGCAGGCGTGGCAGCCGCGGGTAGCCCAGCGTATCAGCCAGCTTGTCGTACCAGGTGCCTACCGGCAGTGGCTGGCTATCGCTGGCGTTATAGATGCGGATGCCGCCGCGAGTCTGCTGCAATGCGGCTACGCATAATCGGGCCAGATCATCGGCATGGATATGATTGCTTATGCTGTCTTCGTCAGCGTCGATCAGCGGTGTCTGGCTGGCGAAGCGCGACAATGGCAAACGGTTGGCCGCATAGATGCCGGGCGCGCGCAGGATGGTCAGCGCGCAGCTATGCAGCATGGCAAAGGCACGCAGCTGGCGTTCCGCATCGACCCGGCGCTGCGCGCGCGGGCTTTGCGGCTGCAAGGGGTGGGTTTCGTCCAGCCATTCGCCAGCGGCATTACCGTAGACGCCGCTGGTGCTGATGTAGACGATACGCTGTGGTAGACTCGCCGTTTTTGCCAGTTGCGACAATACCTTGCGCAATCTGGGGTCTTGGTTGCCGCTATCCGGCGGCGGTGCGGTGTACAGTACGGCATCGGCCAGACCTGCCAGACGGGACAGGCTGCGGCCAACGTCCAGATCAGCCAGTAGCGGCATCGCACCGCCTTCGCGCCATAGCCGGGCTTTTTCCGGATCGCGTAGTAGGACGATGACGCGCCAGTGGCGTGTCAGCTGGGGCAGGGCGCGTCGGGCGATGTCGCCGGCGCCGATGATGAGCAAGGTTCGCATAGCAGCCATTCTAGCGAGAGTTTAAGGGATCGAGATGACGTGTCAGGTAAAGGTGCTTCCCAGTGGCCATTCTTTTGGCGTAGAAGCGCATGAAACCATTCTGGAAGCGGCGCTGCGCCAAAATGTCGGCCTGCCGTACGGTTGCCGCGATGGCGCCTGCGGCGCATGCAAGGGCAAGGTTGTCGAGGGTGATGTCGAGCACGGTGGTGCGCAGGACAAGGCTTTGTCCGCGGCTGACCGCGCACAGGGTATGGCGCTGTTCTGCTGCGCCAAGCCCAAGGGCGACATTACCATCGAGGCGCGCGAGCTGGCCGGTATCGGCGATATCCAGATCAAGACCCTGCCATGCCGTGTCGAGTTGATCGAGAAGATTCACGACGTTGCCGTGCTCAAGCTCAAATTGCCGGTATCCGAGCGTCTGCAGTTCATGGCCGGGCAGTACATCGATATCCTGATGAAGGATGGCAAAAAGCGCAGTTTCTCGATCGCCAATGCGCCGCATGACGATGCCTTCATCGAACTGCACATCCGCCACCAGCCGGGCGGTTCTTTCTCCGACTACGTGTTCAGCGCGATGAAGGAAAAAGAGATCATGCGCTTTAAGGGGCCGCTGGGCTCGTTCTTCCTGCGCGAGGACTCCGACAAGCCGATCATCATGGTGGCCAGCGGTACCGGTTTTGCGCCGATCAAGGGCATCATCGAGCATGCTATCCACCACGGCATCACCCGCCCGATCGTGTTCTACTGGGGTGCCCGCACGCCGGCAGACCTGTACATGGCGGAGCTGGCGGCCAAGTGGCAGGCAGAGAACAGCAACATCACCTTTATCCCGGTGGTGTCGGATGCGCTGCCGGAGCACAACTGGGTTGGCCGCACCGGTTTCGTTCACCAGGCAGTACTGGATGATTTCGAGTCGCTGGCCGGATACCAGGTCTATGCCTGCGGCGCACCGATCATGGTGGAGGCTGCGCACAAATCGTTTATCGCCGAGCGTGGTTTGTCGGAAGACGAGTTCTTCTCCGATGCCTTCTTCCTGTCCAAAGACATGAGCGGCAGCAAATAAGCCGGCCGTAAACGAGGTCATGCCACATGGCCAGTAAAAAAGCCACCGCAGTGCGGTGGCTTTTTTTTGGATGCGGTGGGTGGATAACACCTTGCCCTGACTGCCATAGCGCGAGTGTAGAGGGGCCGCAAATGAAAAGGACTTGCAGAATGCTCTGCAAGTCCTTTTTTATACTTGGTGGGCCCTGCGGGGCTCGAACCCGCGACCAAAGGATTATGAGTCCTCTGCTCTAACCAACTGAGCTAAAGGCCCAAGAGCCGGCAATTATAGCAGATAAAATGCTTACTGGTTGCCCGGCTCGTTATCCAGGAAGCTGCGCAGACGCTCGGAGCGAGTCGGGTGACGCAGCTTGCGCAAGGCTTTGGCTTCGATCTGGCGGATACGTTCGCGGGTTACATCGAACTGTTTGCCAACCTCTTCCAGCGTGTGATCGGTGTTCATGTCGATGCCGAAACGCATGCGCAATACCTTGGCTTCGCGCGGGGTCAGCGAGTCAAGCACTTCCTTGGTGGCATCGCGCAGGCTGGCATACATGGCCGCTTCCGCCGGCGCCACGGTCACCGAGTCCTCGATGAAGTCGCCCAGGTGGCTGTCGTCGTCGTCGCCGATCGGGGTTTCCATCGAGATAGGCTCTTTGGAAATCTTCATGATCTTGCGGATCTTGTCTTCCGGCATCTCCATCTTTTCCGCCAGTTCGGCCGGGTCCGGCTCGCGACCGGTTTCCTGCAGGATCTGGCGGCTGATGCGATTCATCTTGTTGATGGTTTCGATCATGTGCACCGGAATACGGATGGTGCGTGCCTGGTCTGCGATGGAGCGGGTGATGGCCTGACGGATCCACCAGGTGGCGTAGGTGGAGAACTTGTAGCCGCGACGGTATTCGAACTTGTCCACCGCTTTCATCAGGCCGATGTTGCCTTCCTGGATCAGATCCAGGAACTGCAGACCGCGGTTGGTGTACTTCTTGGCAATGGAGATCACCAGACGCAGGTTGGCCTCGATCATCTCGCGCTTGGCCAGACGTGCCTTGGTTTCACCCGACGACATGCGGCGGTTGATTTCCTTCAGCTGTTCGATGCTCATCATCGCCTGTTGCTGCAGGTCGGCAATCTTGCTCTGCTTTTCGATGATGGCGTACTTGAAGCGGGACAGGGTTTCAGACCAGTCCTTGCCGTTATCGATTTCTTTTTCCACCCAGTCGAGATTGCACTCGTTGCCCGGGAAGGACTTGATGAAGTGATCGCGCTTCATGCGCACGCGGGTAACGCAGATGTCCTGAATCTCGCGTTCCAGCCTGCGGATGCCGTTGACGCGCTCACGCAGCTTCTCGCACAGACTCTCGATCTGGCGGGTGGAGAAACGGACACCCATGAACAGTTCGGTGATGGCTTCCTGTGCGGCAATGTACGGCTTGCTGCCATAGCCATGCTCGCCCAGTGCGGCCAACAGTACATTGTAATGTTCGCGAATCTGGGCAAAGTGGGCGAGCGCTTCCTGCTTGAGTTCTTCCAGGTTGGCTTCGTTGATGGCGGCGGTATCTTCTACCGTCTCTTCATCTTCTTCGTCTTCTTCGTCCTCATCGACTTCGTCTTCATCGACGGCCGGTTCGCTGAACTCCACTTCCGGTGCGGTGTCCGCTTCCGGGTCGATCATGGCATCGATGATTTCGTCGATGCGCAGTTCGCCGGCTTCCACCTGGGTAATCAGTTCCAGTACTTCGGCCACCGAACCCGGGCAGGCGGACAGCGCCTGGATCATGAACTTCAGGCCTTCCTCGATGCGCTTGGCAATGACGATTTCGCCTTCGCGGGTCAGCAGCTCGACCGAACCCATTTCGCGCATGTACATGCGCACCGGGTCGGTGGTGCGGCCGAACTCGGAATCGACAGAGGACAGTGCTGCTTCGGCTTCTTCCACAGCATCTTCGTCAGCGACCGGCGGGGTGGCGTCGGACATCAGCAGGGTTTCTGCATCCGGCGCTTCTTCATAGACCTGAATGCCAAGGCCACCGATCATGGTGACGATGTTTTCGATCTGTTCAGCGTCGGAAACGTCTTCGGGCAGGTGGTCGTTGATCTCAGCGTAGGTGAGGTAACCACGTTCCTTGCCCAGCGCGATCAGCTGGCGCAGCCGTTTGCGCTGCTCTTCCAGGCTCATCGGCTCGGTTGCCGGTTCGTTGTTCTGTTTTTTGGTATCGGGAGATAACGCCATTTGGTTTCCTGCTCGAAAAAAGCCGAAAAAAACAATTGATTATAACACAACTATGTGTTGCTCGTCTGGCTCAGCCGGCGGGACGGGCGCGGCGGGCCAGTAGCGTGCGCAGTAGTTGCAGCTCTTCCTGACTCAGGTGTTCGTAGCCTTTGCTGGATAGCGTGGTGACCAGATCATGATCGAAGCGCGCCATCAGGCGGGCAAAGCCCTGTACAAAATTTTCCTTGTCGCGATCGTCGGGGTTGGCAAATTCCTCCGGCTCCCGCAACGACTCCTGCAGTACGGAGTCGATAATGGTTTCGTGCTCGGTATGGCGGAATGACTCGGCCAACTGGGCGCTGCTGGGAGCGGTTTCGCTGGCCTGAATCCGTTCGATGATGGCGACCAGCGTTGCCATCTCGCCCTCGTAAACCTGGTTTTCGTGTACGTCGATATGATGAGCCCAGTCCGGATTCATCAGCGCCCACTTGATTTCGCGCCGTACCATCGGTGTACTGCCCGGCTTGTTGGAGTCACGAGGCAGCTGATAGTTGCGGCGTCCTTTGCGCTCGCTACGCGGCCTGCCCAGCAACATATCCAGCTCATCGACTTCCACCTCGGCCAATTCGGCCAGACGCTTTCTGATGATATAGCCCAACATGGGGGCGGCTATCTGGTCCAGCAAGGGTTTGGCCTGTTTGATCAGCTCGGCGCGGCCCTCGGGCGAGGAAAGGTCGATGTCGCTGCATAGCTGGCGGATGAAATAGGCAGACAGGGGGATGCTCTGTTCCTTCAGCGCCAGCTCGAACGCCTCACGGCCGAATTCGCGGATGTAGCTGTCCGGGTCATGCTCTTGTGGCAGGAACAGGAAGTGCAGGGCCTTGCCATCCACCAGTTGCGGCAAGCTGTTTTCCAGTGCACGCCAGGCCGCTTTCTGGCCGGCCTTGTCGCCATCAAAACAGAAATACACCTGATCTGCGTGGCGTAGCAGCTTGCGCACGTGTTCGCCGGTGGTGGCGGTGCCCAGCGTAGCAACGGCGTATTCCACGCCATACTGTGCCAGCGCCACCACGTCCATATAGCCTTCCACCACCAGTACCGCATTGGCGCCGCGGATGGCCTGACGTGCTTCATACAGGCCGTATAGCTCGCGGCCTTTCTCGAATAGCGGTGTTTCCGGAGAGTTCAGGTATTTCGGCTCGCCCTTGCCGAGTACGCGACCGCCGAAGCCGATGATGGCGCCGCGCTGGTTGCGGATCGGGAACATTACCCGGTCGCGGAAGCGGTCGTAACGCCGGCCGCTATCTTCGGCAACGATGACCAGCCCGCTGTCGACCAGGGCGGCATCGTTGTAATCGCCGGTGATGGCCTCCAGGTTCTGCCAGCCATCCGGTGCATAGCCCAGGCCATAACGGGCGGCAATCTCGCCGGTCAGTCCGCGTCCCTTCAGGTAGGCAATGGCATTGGGGGCGCTTTTCAGCTGCTGCTTATAGAACGCCGCCGCGCGGGCCAGCGCATCTTCCAGTGACAGCTGCTTTTCCCGCGCCGCGCGAACGGCTTCCGGGTTGGCCGCACGTTCTTGTTGCGGTACCGGCATGCCGATACTTTCGGCCAGAAACTTTACCGCATCCACAAAGGGCAGCCCCTGGTACTCCATCACGAAGCCGATGGCAGAACCGTGGGCACCGCAGCCGAAGCAGTGATAGAACTGTTTGCTCGGGCTGACGGTAAAGGAGGGCGACTTTTCCTTGTGGAACGGGCAGCACGCCATGTAATTCTGGCCACCCTTTTTCAGCGGGACATAACGATCCACCACGTCGACGATGTCGACGCGGGCCAGTAGCTGATCGATGAAGTCCTGCGGAATCATCTGGTGGTTTTAGCCTGCCAGTTTGGCTTTGATGCGGGCGGACACGGCGCCCATGTCGGCGCGGCCGGCCACTTGCGGCTTCACGGCACCCACGACCTTGCCCATATCCTTGGCGCCGGCAGCGCCGGTGCTGGCGATGGTGGCATCAATGATGGCCTCGATCTCGGCTTCGCTCAGTTGCTGCGGCATGTAGTCCTGCAGTACGACCAGTTCGGCTTGTTCCTTGGCGACCAGGTCTGGGCGATTGCCTGCCTCGTACTGGGTGATGGAGTCACGGCGCTGTTTGACCATTTTCTCGATCACGGCGGTGATGGCAGCATCGTCGAGCTCGATACGCTCGTCCACTTCCTTTTGCTTGATGGCAGCCATCAGCAGGCGGATGGGGGGTAGACGTTCGCTGTCGCGGGCTTTCATCGCGGTTTTCATGTCATCGGCAATGCGGGCTTTCAGGATCATGATCGTGTCCATGCTAGAGGCGGAGTTGGCCGCAATGCTTGCGGCCAACGTAAATGACAAAACCGCAGGACAGTCCTGCGGTTTTCTGGCGAACAGCCGTTTAAGCTTAGTACAGCTTCGGCGGCAGTTGCTGGCTGCGGATGCGCTTGTAGTGACGCTTCACGGCAGCAGCTTTTTTGCGCTTGCGCTCTGCGGTCGGCTTTTCGTAGAACTCGCGGGCGCGCAGTTCGGTCAGCAGACCGGTTTTTTCGATTGCGCGCTTGAAGCGACGCATTGCAACTTCAAACGGCTCATTCTCTTTAACGCGGATAGTCGGCATTTAGCTGAAGTCCTTAAATTCTTTGGCTTGAGGCGTACGTCATTAACGGTTCGCCCCGAGGGAAATGACTATTGTAAACAACGTTGTAGCTTTTGTAAAAGCTACGATGCGTGGCAACGGCTAAAAGTGTGCACTGCGCATCATCCCTGACGGGAAGAGATCACCCCCTCACGTGGCGAGCTTGGTGTCGCCGAATAAAAGCGTTTAGGCATCCGTCCGGCCAAGTAGGCTTCACGCCCGGCCTGGACTCCCAGTTTCATGGCCATTGCCATCCGCACAGGGTCTTGTGCGGCGGCAATGGCGGTATTCATCAAGACGCCGTCACAGCCCAGTTCCATGGCGATGGCGGCATCAGAGGCGGTGCCGACGCCGGCATCCACCAATACAGGTACCTGCGATTGCTCGATGATGAGCTGCAGGTTCCACGGATTCAGAATTCCCATGCCGGAGCCGATCAGACTGGCCAGCGGCATGATGGCGCAGCAGCCGATCTGTTCCAGTTCGCGGGCGACTATCGGGTCGTCCGAGGTATAGACCATGACATCGAAGCCTTCCTTGACCAGCGTCTCGGCAGCTTTCAGTGTTTCACGGACATTGGGGAACAGGTTGTTCGGGTCGCCCAGGACTTCCAGTTTGACCAGTCTATGGTCGTCCAGCAGTTCACGGGCCAGGCGCAGGGTGCGAACCGCATCGTCTGCGCTGTAACAGCCCGCCGTGTTGGGCAGGAGTGTATACCGGTTTTTCGGCAAAAAGTCGAGCAAATTCGGCTCGCCCGCGTTCTGGCCGAGGTTTACGCGACGAATCGCAACAGTGACGATGTCGCAGCCGGAGGCATCCAGTGCCTCGGCGGTTTGCTGAAAGTCCTTGTACTTGCCGGTGCCGACCAGCAGACGGGATTGATAGGTTTTGCCGGCAATAACCAGGGCGTCTTGTTGCACGCTGCTTTCCTTCTGGAAGTTGATGCTGCTGTCTGGGATTAGCCGCCGCCTACCGCTACCACGATTTCCAGTGCGTCGCCGTCGGACAACGGGGTGCTGGCATGCTGGCTACGCGGCACAATCTCGCCATTGCACTCAATGGCGATGCGTTTGCCGCCAAGCTCCAGGGCGGTAATCAGGTCGGAAAGTGTGGACACGGTAGCGTCGAAGTGGCGGCTTTCGCCATTGAGCTGAATGGTGGGCATATCTGCTTAACGTCGTTCTGCGCGCTGCACCACATCCACCTGGCGCACTGCGGCCAATACCTTTTCCAGGTGCGGCAGGTTATCCACCTGCAGGCGGAAGTGGATGTGGATGTAGCCGTCGTTGCTGTGGTTGTCTTGCGTATCGACCGCCTCGATATTGGCGGAGGAGTGCGAAATGGCGGCGGCAATGTCGGCCAGCGCGCCACGCTGGTTAAAAGCGATGATGCTGATATTGACGCCGAACATGCGCTCTTTCTGCGCTTCCCAGCGTACTTCCAGCAGTTTGTCGGTCTCGATGCGCTGCACGTTGTTGCAGTCGCTGCGATGAATCATCAGGCCTTGATCCTTGCGGATCACGCCGACAATCTGGTCGCCCGGAATCGGGTTGCAGCAGCTGGACAGGTGGATGCCGCCACTCTCGTTGCCGCGTACCGCGATCGGGCCGATGCTCTGCTCGCCCGGTTGCTGTCCGGAGACTTCCAGCAGTTTGCGGGCCACCACTGCGGCCAACTGCTTGCCGGTGCCGATATCGATCAGTACGTCGTTGAAGCGGCGGTTGTGCTCGCCGAGCTTGCGCATCAGGCTGTCTTCCAGCTCCGGCGTCAGCTCCAGCTCGAACGGCGATAGTGCGCTGGCGGCCTGGCGCAACAGCTTTTGTCCCAGCAGCACGGCATCCTGCTGTTGTAGCGTTTTCAGGTAGTTGCGAATGCCGGAGCGCGCACGGCCGCTCTGCACGAAGTTCAGCCACGACGGATTGGGCTTGGCCTGGGTGGAGGTGATGATCTCCACGGTATCGCCATTGCGCAATGCGGCACGCAACGGCACCAGGTTGTGATTGACGCGGGCGGCAATGCAGCGGTGGCCGACGTCGGTGTGTACCGCGTAGGCAAAGTCCACCGGGGTAGAGCCTTGCGGCAGCACGATGATCTTGCCCTTGGGGGTGAACACATACAGTTCGTCCGGGAACAGGTCGATCTTGATGTGTTCCAGGAATTCGATGGCATCCTCGCTTTCGGCCTGCATGTCGAGAATGCTCTGCAGCCACTGGTGGGTGCGCTGCTTGGCGGCGTCGATGCTGGCGTCGCCGGATTTGTACATCCAGTGCGAGGCAATGCCGGCTTCGGCGACCGCGTTCATTTCGCGGGTGCGGATCTGCATCTCTACCGGCGTGCCGAACGGGCCGAACAGGGTAGTGTGCAGACTCTGGTAACCGTTGCCCTTGGGAATGGCGATGTAGTCCTTGAACTTGCCCGGGATGGGCTTGTACAGGCTGTGCAGGGCGCCCAGTGCCAGATAGCAGCTGGGGCTGTCTTTCACGATGATGCGAAAGCCGTAGATGTCCAGCACCTCGGAAAAAGACAGATGCTTTTCCTGCATCTTCTTGTAGATGCTGTACAGGTTCTTCTCGCGGCCCTTGATGGTGGCTTCGATATTGGACTCCACCAGCCGCTGGCTGACGGCGCGCAAAATCTTGTCCACCACTTCGCGGCGATTGCCGCGCGCGGCGCGAACCGCCTTGGACAGCACCTGGTAGCGGTGCGGATACAGGTGCTTGAACGCCAGATCCTGCAGCTCGCGGTAGACCTTGTTCAGGCCGATGCGGTTGGCGATCGGGGCGTAGATTTCCAGCGTTTCCAGCGCGATGCGCTGGCGCTTGTCCTCGCGCATGGCATCCAGCGTGCGCATATTGTGCAACCGGTCGGCCAGCTTGACGATGATGACGCGGATATCGCGCGCCATCGCCAGCACCATCTTGCGGAAGTTTTCCGCCTGTGCGCTTTCCTTGCTCTGGAATTCCAGTTTTTCCAGCTTAGACAGGCCGTCGACCAGATCGGCGATGGTGCGGCCGAAGTGGTCAACCAGCGTCGGCTTGGTGACGCCGGTGTCTTCCAGCACGTCATGCATCAGCGCTGCGGCCAACCCCTGGGCGTCCAGTCGCCATTCGCTGAGCATGGTGGCTACCGCCAGCGGATGGGTAATGTACGGCTCGCCGCTCTTGCGGGTCTGGCCTTCATGCGCCTCGCGGGCGGTCTGGAAGGCTTGTCGCAGCAGCTGGACGTCTTCCGGCTTCAGGTACTGCGCTGCAGCCTCGAACAGGGCCGCCGCCTCGGACTCGACGAGGGCGTGGTAGTCAATGGCGGCGGTTTCCAGGCTCATGAAGCAGATCAGCTCTTGGTGCGGGTCAGTACTTCGCTGCCAACGTGACCGTCGGCGATTTCTTTCAGGGCAACGACGGTCGGCTTGTTACGGCCCTGTTCCACGAAGGAAGTGGCGCCTGAAGCGATCTGGCGCGCGCGATAGGCGGCTGCCAGGGTCAGGTCGAAACGGTTCTGGATGCGTTCCAGGCAATCGTCAACGGTGATGCGGGCCATGATGGATCTCACTTACAAGAATGAACAAACGATAAGGGATTGCGCGCGCGGGATAAAGCCCTAGCGCGGCGATTGCATCGCGGCGATGGCATCGCCGTGACGCGACAACTGTTTGCCGGCTCGCAGACGCTGGCAGCGAATGACGCTGACCAGGTCCTGGCTGGCGGTGGCAAAGTCATCGTTGACGATCACGTAGTCGTAATCGGCAACCAGGTCGATCTCGGCGCGGGCTTCGGACAGGCGGCGGGCAATGACCTCCTCGCTGTCGGTGGCGCGGCCGCGCAGCCGGCTTTCCAGTACCTCGATCGAAGGCGGCAGGATGAATACCGATACCGACTCCGGAAACACCGCACGGACCTGGCGTGCGCCCTGCCAGTCGATTTCCAGCAGGATGTCGCGGCCTGCGGCCAACCTTTCGCGCAACCAGCGCGCGCTGGTGCCGTAGTAGTTGCCGTAGACCTCGGCGTATTCCAGGAAGTCACCCTCGGCAATCATGCCCTCGAAACGGCTACGGTCGACAAAGTGGTAGCTCTTGCCATCTACCTCGCCGTCGCGCGGGGCACGGGTGGTATATGACACCGACAGCTCGATGCCGGGTTCGGCCTTGAGCAGGGCGGCAACCAGCGAAGTCTTGCCGGCGCCGGAGGGGGCAACCACCACGAAAATCGTGCCTTGTGCTTGCGACATGAACGAATCCTGAAACTGACTGAGCAATATTTCAGGATACCACAAGCGGCGGCGGCGATTAAAGTCGGCCGGCGGCTGGCAAGGGTGTGCACCGAACGGTCGTTTCAGGGTAGAATCGCGCGTTTTTCAACATGTTACGTCCCGTAGGAGGACGAGGGAGCGCACAAGATGCTGCTGGAAAGCTTTTTCAAGCTTAAAGAGCACGGCACCGACGTTAAGACCGAGGTGATTGCCGGCTTTACCACCTTCCTGACGATGGCCTACATCGTCATCGTCAACCCGGCCATCCTGTCGATTACCGGCATGGATTTCAATGCCGTGTTCGTGGCTACCTGCCTGGCTGCGGCACTGGGTACCGGCATTATGGGCCTAGTAGCCAACTACCCGATTGCACTGGCGCCGGGCATGGGTCTGAACGCTTATTTCACCTTCACCGTGGTGAAGGGCATGGGCGTGCCGTGGCAAGCTGCGCTGGGCGCGGTATTCATTTCCGGCATCGTGTTCCTGGCGGTGAGCCTGTTCAAGGTGCGGGAAGCCATCGTCAACGCCATTCCGCAGTCGCTGAAGTTCGCGATTTCCGCCGGTGTCGGTCTGTTCCTGGCCATCATCGCGTTGAAGAACGCCGGTGTGGTGGTGGATCACCCGGCCACGCTGGTGACACTGGGCGACCTGCATGACCCGCGCGTGCTGCTGGCGATTCTGGGTTTCTTCATCATCGTGGCACTGGAATACCGCCGCGTGCATGGCTCCATCATTATCGGCATCCTGACCGTAACCGCACTGTCCATCGCGCTTGGCCTGTCCAAGTTCGAGGGCGTGGTAGCGCCGGTACCGAGTATGGCGCCGACCTTCATGCACATGGATCTGAACGGCGCGTTGACCGCCGGCCTGCTGGGCGTGATCTTCGTGTTCTTCTTCGTCGACCTGTTCGATACCACCGGTACCCTGGTGGGCGTGTCGCACCGTGCTGGCCTGCTGGACAAGGATGGCAAGCTGCCGCGCCTGAAGCGCGCGCTGATGGCCGACTCGGTGGCCATTACCGCCGGTGCGGTGATGGGGACTTCGTCCACTACCGCCTATATTGAATCGGCAGCGGGTACCGCCGTGGGTGGCCGTACCGGTCTCACCGCCGTGGTGGTGGCGATCCTGTTCCTGGCCTGCCTGTGGATTTCGCCGCTGGCGAAAACCGTACCGGCCTATGCCACTGCGCCGGCACTGTGCTACGTCGCCGTGCTGATGACCCGCGGTCTGGCCGAGATCAACTGGGATGACCTGACCGAATCCGCACCGGCAGTGATGACCGCCGTGGCAATGCCGTTCACCTTCTCGATTGCCGACGGTATCGCCTTCGGTTTCATCAGCTACGCTGCGGTCAAGATTCTGGCCGGCCGTTTTGCCGATCTGAAGCCGGCGGTAGTGGTGATTGCCGCGCTGTGGGTCGTGAAACTGGCGATGTTCTAAGGTAGCAAGATGGAAAACCTCAGCAATCTGGATTACGCCAGCTATCTCAAGGGCTGGATTCGCACCGTGCCGAACTGGCCGCACGACGGGGTGATGTTCCGCGACATCACGCCGCTGCTGCAGAATCCCAAGACCTTCCGCATGCTGATCGACGTGTTCGTGCACCGTTACATGGGCGAGAAAATCGACATGGTGGCGGGGCTGGACGCGCGCGGCTTCATCATCGGTTCGGTGCTGGCCTACGAGCTGAACGTCGGCTTCATTCCCATCCGCAAGAAGGGCAAGCTGCCGTTCACTACCGTGGAAGAGGAATACGAGCTGGAGTACGGCAACGCCACCGTGGAAATGCACACCGACGCCTGCAAGCCGGGCGACCGCGTGGTGCTGGTGGACGATCTGATCGCCACCGGCGGCACCATGATGGCCGGCTACAAGCTGCTGCATCGCATGGGTGCCGAGGTGGTCGAGGCGGCGGCCATCATCGAGCTGCCGGAGCTGGGT
>NZ_CADEPL010000056.1 GCF_902829295.1 Vogesella oryzae | reverse complement strand
CTGTATTGGCGCCGGCATCCCGGCAGCCCGCGCCAATACAGTAAACGCGGAGGCGAAATGCTCGCAGAAGCCCTGCCGGCTACCGAACAGGAAGCCATCCACCACATTACCCTGTAGCTGCGGCGGGTTAAGGGTGTAGCTAAGGCCCTGCGCCTGCAGCCACTGCTTCAATGCCAGCAGCCGGGCTTCCGGCGCGGGAAAACCTGCGGCCAACCTCTGCGCCGCCAATACGGTACGCGGGTTACCTGCCGGCAGGCGCTGATACACCTGCTGCAGACGAGGCGGCAGCGCTTCCAGATAATAATCGCTGACTAGGCTGCCAAGCCGGTAACGCAAACGGCTATTGTTGGTGCTGTCATTACGACGCAAGCGCTGCTGCGACACCAGCCGTACGCCCTCGCCGGCGACACTGGCCTGCTCCAGCTGCGGCAGCAGGCCACGATACGGCTCGGCCACTACGTCGTAACGCAGCATTGGCGCATCTGCCGGCAGCCGGACGCTACCCGCATACGGCAGGAACCCCGCGCTCCAGCTGACACCGTCGAATTGATCAAACACCATCACCCGCCAGTACAGTTGCGCCGGACGCGGCTGCGGGCCGAAGAATTGCGCGGTAAAGGCCGGCTCGCGGGATGGAATCATGCGGCCAACGCTGCCGGGACTCATGCTGTCGGCCAGCCCGGTGGTGGCGCGACGATCTTCGCTGGGCATACTCCACAGCGGGCCAGGCAAGCGCGGCATGACCACAAACAACACCAGCATCACGGGAAAGGACAGCAGCAGCAGCTTGGCCGCCAAGCGTGGACTGACGTGTGCGTCTTCACCGGCCAGCAGCACCATGCTCCAGGTCAGCGCAAACAGGCTGAACACCAGCCATGCCGCCGCCAGTGGCCCCTGCTCGAACAACAAGGGCGTCGAGGCCAGAAAAAACCCTGCGGCCAACAGCACCCGCCAATCACGCAGCTCGCGCGACTCCAGCGCCTTGCCGGCCACCAGCAACAACAGCAGGGCGACACCGCCTTCGCGGCCAACCAGCGTATGCAGCGTCAGCCACAGCGCCAGCACCGGCAACGCCAGCAACGGCAGCAGCCACCAGCGGGAAGGCAATCTGCGCTGCTGCCAGTGCAGCCAAGCACGCCAGGCCAGCAGTAGCGCAAACAATAGTGGCGCCCATAGCGGCAAATAGAAGAGCAGCGGCGCGGCGGTCAGCAACAGCGCCAGCAATGTCGCGAGCGCCGGCCAGCGCAGAGCATCAACCGGCATCGCGGACTCCGAACTGCGCCAAGGCCAGCAAGCCCGGGGTGATGTCACCCTCTTCCAGCAGCAGTTGTTGTTGCGGCAGACTCAACACCACCGTCGCCCCCTCCTGTTGAGCCTGCAGCAGGCGCCAGCACAGCCGCGACAGTCGCTCCTCCGCCGCCATCTCTGGCGGGTAATCCGACCACGCCAGCAGCAGCTGCCGGCCAGCCGGCTCCAGTGCGGCAAACTCGCGCGCCGCCAACGTCCGGCTGCGCGCGAATACCCGCCAGGCAATACGGCGCATGCCTTGTGCCGGCTGCCAGTTGCCCAGACCGGAAAACTCGTCACCCTCGTGCCGCACAGGAACGGCATCGTCGCCACCGCTGCCCGCTGCCGGCGGGCGCTCGTCAGCCAGGGGCTGCGGATACACCCAGACGCTTGCGGCCAACCTTACCGGCGCAAAGGCGCGGATCAGTCCCAGCGGTGCCTCGGACCACACCCGTAACGGCGGCATGAGCAGTTGGCCGCGATGCGGCGCCGCCAACGCCAGTGCCAGCCGGCCATCGTCCTGCCGGCGCTCGCGCTCGCTGCCATGCAACCAGCCCAGGCGGCCCCTCCCCGCCTCTGCCTGTGGCCAGCGCAGCTGCACCACGAAATCGGCACTGTCACCGGCAAACACCGCGCCCGCCCCCTCGGCACGCAAGGCAAGCCCAGCCAGCTGGCGATAGGCCATGAACACCGACAACAACAGCAGTGCGATGATCCAGAACGACAGCACATAGGCCAGACTGACGGCGTAATTCAACGCCCCGATCCACACCAATACCGCGACACAGAACAGCAGCAGACCGAACCGGGTAGGCAGCAGGTAGATACGGTTCTGGCTGAGCGTGACCGATGGCGCGCGTGGCGCCCGCCGTGCCATCCAGCGATCCAGCGCCTCACGCCAGCGCGACATGATCCAGCAGCCGCAAGGCAAGCGCAGCACTGCTGCTACCGGGCAAACGCGGCGTCAAGCGGTGCGCCACAACCGCGACAAATACCGCCTTGATGTCCTCCGGCAATACGTGATCACGCCCCTCCAGCAAGGCCCAGGCCTTGGCTGCGGCCAACAGCCCCAAGCCGGCCCGCGGGCTGAGGCCATGCACGAACTGCTCGTTCTGGCGCGTTGCCTGCAGCAAGGCCAGCACGTAACCGGCCAACGCTGGCGACACATGCAAAGCCCTCACCCGCTGCTGCAGGCTGAGCAGCTCGTCCACGCTCACTGCCGGTTTTAGTGCCGGCAGCAGCTGGCGCCGGTCGCCATCCTGCAGCAGTTTCAGCTCGGCCTCCGGCGGTGGATAGCCGAGGGAAATACGCATCAGAAAGCGGTCAAGCTGGGATTCCGGCAACGGGAAGGTGCCTTGCTGGCCAAACGGGTTCTGGGTGGCAATCACGAAGAATGGCGCCGGCAACGCATGGGTAGTGCCGTCCGCCGACACCTGCTGCTCCTCCATCGCCTCCAGCAACGCTGATTGCACCTTGGGGGAGGCGCGGTTGATTTCGTCGGCCAGCAGCAACTGGGAAAACACCGGTCCCGGCCGGAACTCGAAGCGGCCATCAGCAGGAAGAAAGACACTGCTTCCCAGCACATCGGCCGGCAACAGATCGCTGGTGAACTGCACGCGGCGGTAGCTCAGCCCCAGCACCGCCGCCAGACTGTGCGCCAGCGTGGTCTTGCCGACGCCCGGCACATCCTCGATCAGCAAGTGCCCGCCAGCCAGCAGACAGGCCAAGGCAAGTCGGGTAGCTTGCGGCTTGCCCAGAATCAACGCATCCAGTTGACGATTCGCAAAAGTGACGGATTGCATTTGACCTCGCTTACGCGCAGTATCTATTAAAAAATCATATATCCCGAATTATCCCTACAAAGCAATAGAGCCGGCAGCGCACTACGTGCGCCCACTAGCCCGTAACAGACTCGCCGCCGGAGACAAGGAAACGCTCGTGTTGACCTGGTTGAAATCCCATCTTCCCGGCGGTGGTCTGACCGCCTTCATCTCGCATAGCACCTGTCTGCAGCACAATATGGGGGTTGGCCACCCGGAATGTCCGGAGCGCCTGGTCGCCATCCGCGACCAGCTCAAGGCCGCGCAGATTTTCGACAGCCTGAATGAAGTCGAGGCGCCGCAGGTAAGCGAGCAGCAACTGGCCCGCGTCCACCCGCCACACTATGTGGAATACATCGAATCCTGCGCGCCGTCAGTAGGAACTTTCCGTGTCGACCCGGACACCGCGATGAATCCGGGCACGCTGCCGGCCGCGCTGCATGCCGCCGGCGCCGTGATAAAGGCCGTCGACATGGTGATGAGCCGCGAGGCGCCGAATGCTTTCTGCGCCATCCGCCCGCCCGGGCACCATGCCGAAAGCGCCAAGGCGATGGGCTTCTGCTTTTTCAATAATATCGCCGTCGGCGTGGCGCACGCGCTGTCGCAACATCGGCTGGAGCGGGTGGCGGTGATCGACTTCGATGTTCATCACGGTAACGGTACCGAAGAGATTTTCCGCGACGACCCGCGTGTATTGATGGTGTCCACCTTCCAGCATCCGTTCTACCCGTACTGCGGCGAGGTACCGCTGGGCAGCAATATGCTGAACGTGCCGCTGAAAGCGGGCAGCACTGGCCGCGAATTCCGCGAGGCGGTGGAATACCAGTGGTTGCCGCGACTGCACGAATTCAAGCCGCAGATGATTTTTATCTCGGCCGGTTTCGATGCCCATCGCGAGGACGATATGGGCTCGCTTGGGCTGGTGGAAGCCGATTACGAATGGGTAACACGACAATTGATGATGGTAGCCGCAGAACATAGCGAAGGCCGCATCGTGTCGGCGCTGGAGGGTGGCTACGATCTGTCGTCACTGGCCCGCAGCGTTACAGCCCACGTCAAGGTATTGTCCGACGGCTGAATATCCGTGGCAGCAACGACAACGGCACCTGCGAATGTGCCGTTTTTTGCTGTCAGGTTGGCCGCAACCACTCCGGGTGGCGCCAATACAGCCAGCGCTGACGCCAGGCTGGCAGGTGATCGATAAACAGCCGCCCCGCCAGATGATCCAGTTCATGCTGGATCGCCGCCGCCTGGAAATCGGCAGCCTTGTAGTGCTGCCACTCGCCATTGCGATCCTGCGCCTGCACTCGGATACGGTTGGCGCGGCCAACCTTGCCACGCACACCGGGCACAGACAGGCAGCCTTCGCGATTGACATCGTAACCGCTGGCATCCAGCAACTGCGGATTGATCAGTAGCAGCGGACTGTCGCGATGGTCGCTGACATCCACCACCGCTACGGCGTAGGGCGCCCCCAGTTGTGGCGCGGAAAGGCCGACAGCGTTGGCCGTGGCATACAGGGTATCCAGCAGATCGTCGATCAGCGGCTGCACCGCAACGAAATCGGCAACCGGTTGCGCAGGCTGCCGCAGGCTTGCATCACGCAAGGAGAGAATGGGGCGAATGCTCATGACGAGAACCCGTATCCCGAACGCGCTGCGCAGCCCGGAACGGCCCCGCAGCGCACGAGAGGGTTCTCAGGACTGGGACTGGTCGCCCGAAGACGGCTTGCCGATCTTGTCTTCGTTACCGGTCAGCAGGTTGATCAGGTTCGATTTATGACGATGAATCACCAGAATCGCAATGATGATGCAGGTACCGAAGTACACACTTTGCGGTCCGACAATAAAGTAGGCATAAACCGGCACCAGCACACAGGCGACGATGGCGGACAGCGAGGAAATCTTCACCACGAAGGCCATGAACAGCCAGGTCACTACCGCGGCCAGCGCCAACCACAGATTGAAGCCGAACAGCACCCCGACGGCTGTCGCCACCCCCTTGCCACCCTTGAAGCCGAAGAACACCGGCCACATGTGCCCGATCAGCACCGCCAGGCCAGCCATTGCCACGCCCTGTCCGCTCAGGCCGTAAGCCGGCCCGAAGGCCTGCACCAGCGCCACCGCCACCCAGCCCTTGAGGCCGTCACCCAGCAAAGTCAGCACGGCGGCCAACTTCTTGCCGCTGCGCAGCACATTGGTGGCGCCCGGATTTTTCGAGCCGTAAGTACGCGGATCGGCCATGCCCATAAACTTGGACACGATCACCGCAAACGACAGGGAACCGAGCAGGTAAGCGCCCAAAATGAAGGCAAATGCTGTTGTGGTCATGTCTTATCCACTAGAATGCAAGGCTTGGCATTTTACGGTATCGGGCACTAAACCCAAAGCCCGCAACGATGGACATCATTTACTTGCGCGAAGTGCGCGCCGAAACGGTGATTGGCGTGTACGACTGGGAGCGCACCGCGCCCCAAACCGTCCTGCTGGACATCGAATACGGCATCCCCAGTGAAGTCGCCTGCCACAGTGACGATATCGGCGACACCATTCACTATGGCGAAGTGGTCGAGCGGGTGCGCAGCTCGCTCGCCGAGCAGCACTTCCTGCTGATCGAGGCGCTGGCCGAGCACATCGCCCGCATCGTGCGCGAAGAGTTTGGCGCACCATGGGTAAAGGTCGCGGTCACCAAGCTCAACATCCTGCCGGATGTCAAACACGTTGGCGTGATGATCGAGCGCGGCCACCGCCCGCATTGACGCGATCAGCAACAACAGAACGGCCCGCCAATTGGCGGGCCGTTCTGTTTGGATCATCGGCATCTGCTCTCGCCGGCTACCAGGTTACCCGCAGCCGCAACTCGGCTTTGCTTTTGTTAAGCCGGAACGACAGCCGAGTATGGTTGTCCAGCTGCAAACTCGGCCGGATACCGAAGCGGTTGCCGTCACGCCCATCCACCCGCTCCAGACTGAACATCCCGGACTGCCACAACAAGGGATCCTGCTCGTTCAAATGCAGCAGATTATTCCCGCCCTGTGCCGCCACAATCGGCGAGGCACACAACATTGCGCTCGGCGGACAGTCCGCCAGGACCGGTAGAGCGACAACCGCAAGCAGTGCGCCCCAGCATGACATCGACTTCATGATGATCGTCCCGCTGGATCGACAAACAACTCCTGATCTCAGCTTGGATCATCAGCCACCACATGCAAGCACTAAACGCCGCGGTTATTCCTGCTGGTTACGCATGAAGTCTGCGGTGTTGTAAAAAGCCTCCAGCAGCTTGGCTTTCAGCCAGTCCTCGCACAGCAACTCGTTTACAGCCTGGTTCATGCACTTCATCCACATATCGCGCGCTTCGCTATCCACGGCAAACGGCATGTGGCGCATGCGCAAGCGCGGATGGCCAAATTTTTCGATAAACAGCTGCGGACCGCCGAGCCAGCCGGAGAGGAACATGTACAGTTTCTCGCGCGAAGCGGCCAAGTCCGCCGGATGCATGTCGCGCAGCGGTTTTACCGACGGGTCACTTTCCATGATGTCGTAGAAGCGGTCGGTCAGCCAGCGCACTACGCCGGCGCCACCCAACAGCTCGTAAGGGGTCATTTCCTGCATGGTGTCTTCCCTAGTTCTTTCAGCGCGGCATGGTACCACGCCACCACGGCTGGACTCTGTTCCTGGTCAAGCTTGCGTAGTTAGCCGCGCAGAAACGGAAAAACCAGCTCCGGCGTGCGGCCGGACATCAACTCGGCCAAGGCCCGACCGGAACCCGGTCCTTCGGTCCAGCCCAGCGTGCCATGCCCGGTATTGAGCCACAGATTGGCGAACCGCAGCCTGCCGATCAGCGGCACATTGCCGGGCGTGGCCGGGCGCAACCCGCTCCAGAAGCGGGCGGCCTGCCAGTCGCAGGCATCGCCGAACAGTTCGCGCGCGCGGCGGATCAGCGCGGCGCAACGCACCGGATTGAGCGCACTGCAATAACCGGACAACTCGGCAGTACCGGCAATCCGCAACTCGTTGTCCAGCCGGGAAAACACCAGTTTGTGCGATTCATCGGTGATGCTGACCTGCGGGGCCAGACTATGGTCCTGCACCGGCACGGTGGCGGAATAGCCTTTGAGCGGATAAACCGGCAGCCGCAAGCCCAGCGGCTGCAACAGCAGCGGACTGTGGCTCCCCATCGCCACGACAAAAGCATCGGCAGCCAGGCTGCGATAAGCGCCGTCCGGCCCGGTAACCGACACACGGGCGATACGTTCGCCTACTGCTTCCAGCGCATTGATACGGCTCTGATAATGGAACTCCACCCCGGCGACGGCACAGGCATCGGCCAGTTGGCTACTGAACCGGTGCACGTCGCCGGACTCGTCGCTCTCGCACCAGCTTGCGGCCCACATGCGCGGCGCAATCGCGGCCAATGCCGGCTCGCGCGCCACGGCTTCGCTGACGCTGATCAGCTCACGACGGATGCCCTCTGCTGCCAGCAGGCGGCAGGCATGCTCGGCATGACGCACGCCCTGCCGATCAAACAGCAATGCCAGAATACCTTGCTGCCGGTGTGCGTAACTGGGGGCCAGTGTCTGGCGTAACTGGGCGAAGGTCTGCTGGCTGTAGCGCCCCAGCGCCACCATGGCTTTAAGGTTGGCCGCATGCCGGCCACTACGGCACTGGCCCAGAAAGCCGGCGATCCAGCGCCATTGTTGCGGATCAAAACGCGGCCGGAACAACAGCGGCGCATCGTCTCGCGGCAACCACTTGAGCACCTGCCACGGCGTCGCCGGATGGGCCCACGGCTCGGACTGGCTGACCGAAATCTGGCCGCCATTGGCAAAACTGGTTTCGCGTGCCGGACCACTGCCGCGGTCGACGACGACGACATCGTGCCCTGCCTGCCGCAGAAACCAGGCCGTACTGATACCCACGATGCCCGCCCCCAGAACTGCCACCCTCATCGCCATTCCCCAAAGACAACGGCCCGTTGCGGGCCGTTTATTGTCAGACAGGATGATGGTAATGCTGCGAGCGCAGCATGCCAAGCCATCATTGCCGGGGCTTGGCCAGTTCGTACACCGTTTTGCCTTTCAACGAGAAGTAATCGGAGGCGAAATAGAAATTCTCGGAGTGGCCGACAAACAGCAGCCCCTGCGGCTTGATCAGCGGATGGAATTTTTTCAGCACGGCAAACTGGGTATCGCGATCGAAATAGATCATCACATTACGGCAGAAGATGGCATCGAACTGCTTGCGGATACCCCAGTTGCTGTCGATCAGGTTGAGGCGCGAAAACTGGATCATGTCGCGCAGCACACTTTTGGCCTGATAGCTGCCGTCCGGCAACTTGTCGAAGTACTTGCCGGCATAACCGGCAGGCAGCTTGGCAATCTTGTCGGCGCTGTAAATCCCTTTGCGGCCAACCTCCAGCATGCTGGTATCGAGGTCGGTGGCAAGAATATGGATCGAAGGCTTGCTGCCCAGCGGAAAGGCTTCCAGTGCCGTCATCGCGATGGAGTACGGCTCCTCGCCGGAAGACGCCGCTGCGCACCAGATGGCAACCTCGCCTTTACCGGCAAGGGTTTTCAGATGAGCGGACAACATCTGGAAGTGATGCTCTTCGCGGAAGAAGAACGTCAGGTTGGTGGTCAGCGCGTTGACGAACTGCTCAAACTCGCGCTTGCCGGCAATGCTTTGCAGAAAATCGATATAGGCCGCAAAAGTGGGCAACTTCAATTCGCGGATACGGCGCACCAGACGGCCATACACCATGTCTTTCTTGGTGGGATTCAGCGCAATGCCGGCCTCTTTGTGAATCAGCTGCCGGATGCGCTCGAAATCCTGATCGCGAAAATCGAACTCGCGCTTGAGTTCGAACTTGGGCAACACAATAGGCGGTATCTTGTTCTGCATGCCATTCTCCGCAAAATAAAAAACCCGGGAGCAGGCCCGGGTTTCCGTGGTGCATGGCTCGAATTATACCGAGAACGACGAGCCGCAACCGCAGGTAGTTTGCGCGTTCGGATTGCGAATCACGAACTGGGAGCCTTCCAGGCTGTCCTGATAGTCGATCTCGGCACCAACCAGGTACTGGTAGCTCATCGGATCAACCAGGAACACGACGCCGCCCTTTTCAATAGAGGTATCGTCTTCGTTGGCGATTTCGTCAAAGGTAAAACCGTACTGGAAACCGGAGCAGCCGCCACCGGTCACGAACACGCGCAGTTTCAGGTCTGGATTACCCTCTTCTGCCACCAGATCGCGCACCTTGTCGCATGCAGCGTCGGTAAACATGATCGGGGACAGGGTTTCGGTTGCAGCAGTCATGTCTCAAGCCTTTCACAACGGACAGGCCGCGCCGGCGGCCTTTCATCCTAGTATTTTAGTCGGATATTGGGCCGCTTGGCGAGCTTTCAAGTTCAGGGCAGCAACGGCACAATGTCCAGACCGGCATTTTCCGGCTGGCCAAACATCAGGTTCATCACCTGCACCGCCTGTCCGGAAGCACCTTTCACCAGGTTGTCTTCCACTACCAGGATGATCAGCAGATCGCCATTGTTCGGGCGATGCACCGCGATACGGGCGGTGTTGGCACCGCGCACAGAGCGGGTTTCCGGGCAACTGCCAGCTGGCAACACATCCACGAACGGCTCGCCGGCGAAACGCTGTTCGAACAATTGCTGGTAATCCACATCACGGCCTTCCGGCTGGATACGGGCATAGATGGTGGAGTGGATACCGCGGATCATCGGCGTCAGATGCGGCACAAAAGTCAGCTTCACCGGTGCACCATGGATTGCCGACAGCCCCTGTTCGATTTCCGGCGAGTGACGATGGCCCTTCACGCCATAGGCCTTGAAGTTGTCGCCGGCCTCGGCAAACAGGGTGCCCACCTCGGCCTTGCGGCCGGCACCGGATACCCCGGACTTGCAATCGGCAATCAGGGTCTGGCTATCAATGTATTGCTTGCCGCCTTCCAGCAACGGCAGCAAACCAAGCTGCACCGAAGTCGGATAACAACCAGCCATACCGATCAGACGCGCAGCCTTGATTGCCTCGCGATTGACCTCCGGCAGGCCGTAGACAGCCTCAGCCAGCAGATCGGTGCAGCTGTGCTCCATCGCATACCACTTGGCAAACAGCTCAGGATCTTTCAGGCGGAAATCAGCTGCCAGATCGATCACCTTCACGCCGGCTTCCAGCAACTCGCGCGCCTGAGCCATCGCCACACCGTGCGGAGTGGCAAAAAACACCACGTCACAGGCATTGAGGTCGGTTTCATCCGGCGTGCTGAACGCGACGTCCACACGGCCACGCAGGCTGGGGAACATCTCGGCCACTTTCATGCCGGCTTCCTTACGCGAGGTCACGGCCACAACCTCTGTCCCCGGATGATTTGCCAACAGACGCAATAGCTCGACACCGGTATATCCGGTACCGCCGACGATGCCCACCTTGATCATGCGAGGCTCCTTAATATAAAAAAATGTCGCAAAGGCGACATGGTAAGGAGTGCGGCAGTGCATTGCAACAAAGAAAAAAGCCACCGCGTACGGTGGCTTTTTTGTCTCGCAACAAGCAGATTAACGCTTGGAGAATTGCTTGCGACGACGTGCTTTGCGCAGACCCACTTTTTTACGTTCAACTTCACGGGCATCGCGGGTAACGAAGCCGGCGTTGGACAGGGTCGGCTTCAGTTCAGCGCTGAAGTCGATCAGAGCGCGGGTGATACCCAGACGGATAGCACCGGACTGACCGGTTTCGCCGCCACCGGATACGTTGACCATGATGTCAAACGATTCCAGATGTTCGGTGAGCTGCAGCGGTTGACGGATAACCATGCGACCGGTTTCGCGAGCGAAGTACAGGTCAACCGGCTTGCCGTTAACGACGATCTGACCGGTGCCCTTTTGCATGAACACACGAGCTACCGAGCTCTTGCGACGGCCAGTGCCGTAGTAGTATTTACCGTTCATTTAAATGTTGCCTCTGAATCAGATTTCCAGCACTTTCGGCTGTTGTGCGGCGTGCGGGTGCTCGGTGCCGGCATAGACCTTGAGCTTCTTGATCATTGCGTAGCCCAGCGGACCTTTCGGCAGCATACCCTTAACGGCTTTTTCCAGAACGCGCTCCGGGAACTGGTTTTGCAGTTCGGTGAAGTTGCGTTCGTAGATACCGCCCGGGTAACCGGAGTGACGGTAGTACTTCTTATCCAGTGCCTTGTTACCGGTAACGCGCAGTTTGTCTACGTTAACGACAACGATATAGTCACCGGTATCAACGTGCGGAGTGAACTCCGGCTTGTGCTTACCGCGCAGACGACGAGCGATTTCGGCAGCGAGACGGCCCAACACCTTGTCTTCGGCGTCGACCACGAACCACTCGCGCTTTACCTCATGCGGCTTGGCAGAAAAGGTCTTCATGGAACTCTTCCATCGTAATTCTTGAAAGTTCCGGATTCTATTACAGTGAGCTTACGCTGTCAAACCAAACTGGCAGTTCAAAGCCTTGTCCGGCAAAGAAAAACCTGTCGCGCAACAAGCTGGCGAAAAAGCAAAAAAAGAGCGCAACCAGACAAACCGGCTGCGCCAAGTTCCACCTATTGAAGGAGGATGGAGGAGACAACACCAAAACGCACACGCATGTGCAACGCCCTGATGTGTTTTGATTATGGTGACGCCATGGCACTTTTGCAAGATTTTTTTGTGCGCCGCACCAAAAATCTATGCTATCCATGCCACACCAGCCTACATCCGTTTGAAAAACAAGCAGTGCTACAGCTGTAGCGCGGTTTCCAGCGCGATTTCCATCATGTCGTGAAAGCTGTTTTGCCGCGCCTCGGCATCCATTGCCTCCCCGGTCGGAATCACATCCGACACTGTCAGGATGCCCAGCGCCCGCGCTCCATATTGCGCCGCAACACCGTAAATTCCCGCCACTTCCATCTCTACTGCATAGACATTCATGCCCTTGAGCACGTCCAGCAATTGCGGCTGCACGCCATAGAACAGGTCGGCAGAAAACACATTACCGACCTGCACCGGTTTGCCCAGCCGCGCGGCAACATCGACCGCGGCACGCAACACCTCGAAATCGGCAATCGCGGCAAAGTCGTGATCCAGAAAGCGCATGCGGTTGACTTTGCTGTCGGTGCAGGCGCCCATGGCGATCACCACGTCGCGCAATCCCAGCCGCGCGCCATCCACCGAGCCGCAGGAGCCGATGCGAATCAGCGTTTTCACGCCAAAGTCCTTGATCAGCTCGGTAGCGTAAATACTGGCGGACGGAATGCCCATGCCGTGCGCCATCACCGACAGCCGCTTGCCGCGGTAATGACCGGTATAGCCGAACACATTGCGCACGCCGGTCACCTGCACCGCGTCTTGCAGATAGGTTTCCGCGATCAGTTTGGCGCGCAGCGGGTCGCCGGGCATCAGAACGATGTCGGCAAAATCCCCCTTTTCGGCACCGATATGCGGTGTAGCCATTGCTTGTCTCCAGTCTTGCCCGCCGGTGCGCCGATACACGGAAAGCCGCAGCCTATGCCGCGCAGGTACGGTGTTCCACCCACCGGCGGAGGTGTCTGCCGTGCCAACGTCCGTGTCCTTCCGTGTATTGGCATGACAAGAAATCGGGTTAGTGCAAAAACGAGCGCCCGTAATCCATTGCCGGCAATCCCAGCCAGCCGGCGACACTCTGGCCGATATCGGCAAAGGTGGCGCGCTCGCCGAGACTGCCGGCCGGCACCTGCTTGCCGTAGCACAACACCGGGATATGCTCTCGGGTGTGGTCCGAACCGGGCCAGCCGGGATCGCAGCCGTGGTCGGCCGTCAGGATCACAATATCATCGTCACGCAGCTTGCCCAGCAGCTCAGGCAAGCGAATATCAAATGCCTCCAGCGCCCGGGCGTAGCCCGGCACATCACGGCGGTGACCGTAACTGGAATCGAAATCGACGAAATTGGTAAAGATGATGCTGTTCCCGGGTGTGGTATCCATGGCGGCCAGGGTTTTAGCCCACAGCTCGTCCAGACCGGTAGCCTTATATTGCTGCGTAATGCCGACGTGGGCGTAGATATCGGCAATCTTGCCGATGGACACCACCTCGCCCCCCGCCTCGACCAGCTTCTGCAGCACCGTCGGCGCCGGCGGTGGCAGCGCCAGATCCTTGCGGTTGCCGGTGCGCAGGAAGTTGCCCGGTGCATCACCGATGAAGGGACGCGCAATCACGCGGCCGATATTGTAAGGCGCCAGCAGTTCGCGGGTGATGTCGCATAGCTCATACAGCCGTTGCAGACCGAACGTCTGCTCGTGACAGGCGATTTGGAACACCGAGTCGGCGGAGGTATAGAAAATCGGTTTGCCGCTGCTCATGTGCTCGACCCCGAGTCGATCGATGATCTCGGTACCGCTGGCGTGGCAATTCCCCAGATAACCAGGCAATGCCGCCGCCTGCACGATGGCCGCCAGCAACTCCGGCGGAAAGCTGTTTTCCCTGGCGTGGAAGTAGCCCCAGTCGAACAGCACCGGCACACCGGCAATCTCCCAGTGCCCGGACGGCGTATCCTTGCCACTGGACAGCTCGCGGGCGTAGCCATAGGCCGCAATTGGCGCTGCCCGCAGCATCCCTTCCGGAAAGTAGCCGGACGACAGCTCGCAGGCATGCGCCAGGCCCAGAGCCGACAGATTGGGCAGCTGCAGCGGACCATTGCGGCCAACGTTGGCCGCGCCACTGCCCGCGGCCCGTGCAATACGCCCCAGCGTATTGCTGCCGACATCGCCGAATTTGTCGGCATCGGCACTCGCGCCGATGCCCAGCGAATCCAGCACCAGCAGGATGACGCGTCGCTTGTTCATCACGTGTCCTTTCTCGCTATTGCCTTGCCGTGCGCCGGCACCGTCGCCGCCATTCAGCATAGCCCTGACAAAGGCTAGTAACCGTCGCCCACCGCCGCCGACTGGCCACGGATCACCGCCTGCAAATTGGCCAACAACCCGGAAGCGCCAAAACGGAAGTGCGCTGGCGTCAACCACGCTTCACCCATGATTTCCGCCGCCAGTTGCAGATAAACCGCCGCCTCCGCCAGGGTACGCACGCCGCCGGCGGCCTTGAAGCCGGCATCACGGCCACTGTCGCGCAGCGCCTGCAGCATGATGCGGGCCGCCTGGGGCGTAGCATTGACGGCCACCTTTCCGGTCGAAGTCTTGAGAAAGTCGGCGCCGGCCGCCAGCGCGATGTCACTGGCTTGGCGAATCCGCTCCGGCGTAGCCAGTTCGCCGCTTTCGATGATCACTTTCAGTAGCCGCTCGCCGCATGCTGCCTTGCAGGCGGCCACCAGCGCGGCGCCAACTTCGGCCTCGCCAGCCAGTAGCGCGCGATACGGAAACACCACATCCACCTCGTCGGCACCGGCGGCGATGGCGGTATGGGTTTCCGCCGCGGCCGCGGCGACGTCGGCATCGCCGTGCGGAAAATTGACCACAGTCGCCACCCGTACCTGCGGCACACCATACTCGGCCAGCGCCTGGCGCGCCGCGGCCACCAGCCGCGGATAGACGCACACCGCCGCGACGATACCGGCATCACTGCCGGCAGCGGCACACAAGGTGCGTATAGTGTCGCCACTGTCGTCCACGTTCAGGCTGGTGAGATCCATCAGGCTGAGCGCCAGCCGCGCCGTAGCAATCGCATCCTGCATGCTGCCTCTCCCTGCAAGGTTGGCCGCAGCCATGCGGCCAACGTTTTGTCGTGCGTCCGGCTAGACGCGACGCGCTTCCTGCACGCCGCGCACTTCCATCACGTGCGCCAGCACCCGGCTGATGTCGCGCACATGACGCACCTCTACGGTGAAGCGCAGCTTGGCCTTCTGGTTGCGCGACAGGGTGTTGACGCCAATGACGTTGAGCTTCTCGCGCGAGAACACATCGGAAATATCGCGCAGCAGTCCCGGCCGATCGGCAGCATGCACTTCCAGATCGATCGGGAACACGCTGCTTTTCTGCTCGCCCCAGTCGGCGGCGATCAGCCGCTCCGGCGCATCGGCGGACAAGCGTTTTAGGGTGATGCAGTTGTTACGGTGGATCGAGATGCCGCGGCCGCGGGTGACAAAGCCGACCACACCATCCGGCGGCGCCGGCTTGCAGCATTTGGCGAGGATGGTCATCAGATTGCCCACCCCTTCGATCAGCACCCCGCCGGCATCGTGCCCACCCTTGCTGCGGCGGACGATGTCGTCGGCGGTCAGCTCGGTAACCTGCGGCGGAGCGAAACTCTCGATGGCGTTGCCCATCGCGCGCAAGCCCACCTCGCCATGGCCGATGGCGGCGTACAGCTCGTCCAGCCGGTCGTAGCCCAGCTTTTCCGCCAGCGCGCTCAGGTTGGGCTGCACATGCGGATGGCGCGCCAGCTCGCGCTCGAAAATCTGTCGCCCGTTCTCGCGTACCGCGTCGGCGTTCTGCTGGCGGATGTACTGGCGGATCTTGGCAATGGCACGCGGGCTCTTTACCCAGCCTTCGTGCAGCCAGTTCACCGACGGGCCGCCATCCTTGGCGGTCAGCACCTCTACCCGCTGGCCATTCTGCAGCGGCGTGGACAGCGGCACGATATTGCCTTCCACCTTGGCGCCACGGCAGCGGTGGCCCACGTCGGTATGCAGCGCATAGGCAAAGTCGATCGGCGTGGCGCCGTGCGGCAGCGCCAGCACCCGCCCCTGCGGCGTCAGCACATAGATGGTGTCGGAGAACAGCTCAGTCTTGAAGGCATCGGCCAGGTCTTCCTTGTCGGAGCCGGACATGTCTTCGCGCCAGTCCAGCAGCTGGCGCAGCCAGGAGATTTTCTCCTCGTACTGCGCATCGCCCTGCCCGCCTTCCTTGTAGCGCCAGTGCGCCGCCACGCCGAACTCGGCATGCTCGTGCATTTCGAAGGTACGGATCTGCACCTCGACGCCGCGGTCTTCCGGCCCGATCACCGCGGTGTGCAGGCTGCGATAGTCATTGGCCTTGGGGTTGCTGATGTAATCGTCGAACTCGCCCGGAATCGGCTGCCACATGCTGTGGATCAGGCCCAGCACGGTGTAGCAGTCCTGCAGCTTTTCCACCAGGATGCGTACCGCGCGGATGTCGTACAGCTCGGAGAAATCGAGCCGCTTCTTCTTCATCTTCTTCCAGATGGAGTAGATGTGCTTGGGACGGCCGGCAACATCGCCCTTGATGCCGGCTTTTTTCAGCTCGCCGCGCAGGGTTTCCAGCACGCGCTCGATGTAGTCGATGCGCTCCAGCCGGCGCTCGTCCAGCAGCTTGGCGATCTTCTTGTAGTTTTCCGGCTCGGTGTGACGAAAGCCCAGGTCTTCCAGCTCCCACTTGATCTGCCACACCCCCAGACGATTGGCCAGCGGCGCGAACAGGTCCAGCGTTTCCTGCGCGATCTGCCGCCGCACCCGCTCGTCGGTCACATTGGTGAGGAAGTGCATGGTCTGGGTGCGCCACGCCAGCTCGATCAGCACCACGCGGATGTCGGCTACCATCGCCAGCAGCATCTTGCGCATGGTTTCCGCTTGCTTGGCACGGTCTTCCGGTGTCGCCAGCTTGTCGATGCGCGCCAGCTCGGTGAGGCGCTGCACGCGGTTGCCGCCTTCCACCAGCGTCAGCACGGTGCGGTTGAAGGCCTTGGGCAGCCACTCCTGCCAGTCCTTGCGGAATTCCGGCACCGCAAACAGCAGTGTGGCGGCGATGGCATCCGGCAGCAGGTTGAGGTCGGCAACAATCGCCGCCGCCGCGACCGCATGGCTGAAGATGTCTTCGCCGGTGTGCGGCAGGGTCTTGTCGTGGTACAGCTCGCGCGCGGCATCGAAGGCCCGGGTGAGCAAGGCGCGCTCTTCGGCACTGAGCGAGGCGCCCAGTTGCGCCAGCCAGTTGGCCGGATCTGCGGCATCGGCCAGGGTATCGGCCACGGAACGGACTACGGAAACCATGTATCAATCCAACCTTGCGGCCAACGCCGCTGCAAACTCATTCCGCCGGAACGGCACCATCCAGCGCCTGTTGTAGCAAACGGCGTACCGGTGCCGGCACCCCGGCATCCAGCGCCGTGGCCAGCGGCCACCATTGCCAGCCGTTGTCGGCACAGACGTCGCCCGACAAGCGCACCAGCTCCACACATTGGGGCGTAATCGTTAATTTAAAATGGGTAAATACATGCACCAGCGGTGGCCAGGCCGGCGCCAGATCGCCCTCACCGTTGGCCGCCAGCCAGTCGACGATCGCCAGCGTGGAATCGAACTGCGGTAGCGACAGCAGGCCGCCCCAGATACCGCTTGGCGGGCGACGCTCCAGCAATACCTCGCCATCGCGTAGCGCCAGCAGCATCACCGTTTCGCGTTCCGGCACCGCTTTCTTAGGTTTTTTTACCGGCAATTCGGCGGTGCGTCCGTCGCGGGCGGCAATACAGCCATCCACCATCGGACACAGCGTGCAAACCGGCTTGCTGCGGGTACAAACCGTCGCCCCTAGGTCCATCAACCCCTGGGTATACGGCACCATGTCGAGATTATCGGCCGGCAACAGCCGCTCGGCCAGTTGCCACAGCTGTGTCTCGACCGGCTTGTCACCGGGATAGCCTTCCACGCCAAAACAGCGGGCCAGCACCCGTTTCACGTTGCCATCAAGAATGGTCTCGCGCCGGCCAAAGCAGAAGGCGGCAATGGCGGCCGCGGTGGAGCGGCCGATGCCTGGCAAGGTCTCGATCGCCTCCCGTTCGGCAGGAAAAACGGCGCCAAACTCGCTGACCACCTTTTGCGCGGCCTTGTGCAGGTTGCGGGCACGCGTGTAGTAGCCGAGGCCGCTCCAGTACGCTAGCACGTCATCGACCGGCGCTGCGGCCAACGTTGCCAGATCCGGAAAGCGCTGCAGGAAGCGCGGGTAGTAGCCCAGCACGGTGCTGACCTGGGTCTGCTGCAGCATGATTTCCGACAGCCACACCCGGTACGGGTCACTCACTTGCCAAGGCAGACCGTGTCGCCCATGGTCTTTTTGCCAGGCTATCAGCCGCGGGGCGAATTGCTGTTCCACTGCCAAACACCATCGCCGGTTGAAAATCGAACCGGCCATGGTAAACCAAAGGCTGGCGGCAACCAAGCGGGGGACGGTCGAATAGGCTAGAATGATGGATTGTTTTCAAAGGATTACCGCTTTATGTCCACCTTCCGTTCCCGCCAGCGCGCTTCCGTGCGCCGACAGCCCACCACGCCCACCGAGCGTAACGCGCCCCCCAGCGGGCACCAGACGCCAGCGGCAGGGCAGGCTCCGGCCAAACCGCGCTTTGGCGGCGAGCGTCGCGAAGGTGGCTTCAAGCGCGAAGGCGAACGCAATTTCGACAAGCCGCGTTTCGGCGGCGACGACAAACCACGCTTTGCTGGCAACGAACGTCGCGAAGGCGGCTTCAAGCGCGAAGGCGAACGCAATTTCGACAAGCCGCGTTTCGGCGGCGAGGACAAACCACGCTTTGGCGGCAACGAGCGTCGTGAAGGCGGCTTCAAGCGCGAAGGCGAACGCAATTTCGACAAGCCGCGTTTCGCTGGCGACGACAAACCACGTTTCGGCGGCGGCGAGCGTCGTGAAGGTGGCTTCAAGCGCGAAGGCGAACGCAATTTCGACAAGCCGCGTTTCGGCGGCGACGACAAACCACGCTTTGCCGGCAACGAACGTCGCGAAGGCGGTTTCAAGCGCGAAGGCGAGTTCCAGCCGCGCGGCGAGCGTAATTTCGACAAGCCACGCTTTGGCGGCGACGACAAACCACGCTTCGGCGGCGGCGAGCGTCGCGAAGGCGGTTTCAAGCGCGAAGGCGAGTTCCAGCCGCGCGGCGAGCGCAATTTCGACAAGCCGCGCTACAACAACGAGCACCGTGAAGGCAGCTTCAAGCGCGAAGGAGAGTTCAAACCGCGCAGCGAAGGCAACGTCGACAAGCCGCGCTACAGCAACGAACACCGCGAAGGCGGTTTCCGCCATAACGATGGCCTGAAGCGCGACAGCAGCTCACAACAGCGCCACGAATTCCAGCCGCGTGGCGATCACGCCATCGACAAACCGCGCACGCTGTTTGGCGGCAAGACGATTACGCCAGCGGCCCCGGCCAGTGAAGAAGCCCAGCCGGAGCGTCGCTATCCCCGCGATCGCGTCGCCGGCCGTGGCGGCAAGGCCCACCCGGATTACGTTGCCCCGCCGGTTCGCGAAGAGGCCCCTGCGGCCAACCCGCCTGCCGCCGCGCCACGCAGCGGCACCAGCTTTCTGAAACGCGTAAGCGACGATGCAGCGGACAACAGCAGCAGCCAGAACAGCGCCGCCCAGCCGCGCGCCGAACGCGACTTTGACCGCCCGCGTTACGGCAGCGACAAGCCGCGCTACGGTGGCGAGGACAAACCGCGCTTTGGCGGCGAGCGTCGTGAAGGCGGCTTCAAGCGCGAAGGCGAGTTCCAGCCGCGCGGCGAACGCGACTTCGATCGTTCGCGTCATGGCAGCGACAAGCCACGCTTCGGTGGCGACGACAAACCGCGCTTTGGCGGCGAACGTCGTGAAGGCGGCTTCCAGCCACGCGGCGACCGCGATTTCGATCGCCCACGCCATGGCGCCGACAAGCCGCGCTTCGGTGGCGAGGACAAACCGCGCTTCGGCGGCGAGCGCCGCGACGACGGCTTCAAGCGCGAAGGCGAGCAGCCGCGCACGCTGTTCGGCAAAGGCCAGAGCACCGGCAATGACACCGGCGGCAAGGTTGGCCGCACGCCGTTTGTCAAAACCCAGTTCCGCGCCCTGCAGGAAAACGAGCTGGCGCTATTTGCCAGCTGCCCGCGCGGCCTGGAAAAAATCCTGGCCGACGAGATCAGCCTGCAAGGCGGCAGCGAGCTGCAGCTGACCGATGGCGGCATCGCCTTCATCGGCAACCGTGAAGTGATGATGCGGGTCAACCTGCATTCGCGCGTGGCCAGCCGCGTGCTGATGCAACTGGCGCAAGGCAGCTTCCAGGAAGAGCGCGACATTTACACCCTGGCCCACGGCATCGACTGGCCGGCACTGTTCGAGGTCGGCTGCACCATCAAGGTCAATACCGATGGTCACTCGCGCCTGCGCAGCATGGACTACGTCTCGCTGCTGGTAAAAGACGCCATCTGCGACCGGTTCCGCGAAGCCTGCGGCGAGCGCCCCAGCGTCGACACCCGCCATCCGGACATGCGCATCCGCGTGTTCATCTCCGGCTTTGACGTGCAGATCTACCTCGACACCAGCGGCGAAGCGCTGTTCAAGCGCGGCTGGCGCGAAGAAACCGGCGAGGCACCGCTGCGCGAGAATCTGGCCGCCGGCATTCTGCTGCTGGCCGGCTACACCGGCAGCCAGCCATTGCTGGACCCGATGTGCGGCAGCGGCACCTTCCTGGTAGAAGCTGCAGACATCGCCATGAACCGCGCCCCGGGCCGCGCCCGCCGCTTCGGCTTCGAACAGCTGAAAGGCCATAACGACCTGCTGTGGCACAGCATCCGCAACGATGCCGAGCTGGCACAGCGCAAGTTGGCCGCCCTGCCGCTGTTCGGCAACGACCGCGACCCGCAGCTGGTAGAGATCACCCGCCGCAATCTGGCGCGCGCCGACATCGAGCAGCTGGTTACCCTGAGCTGCGCCGATGCCACCACGTTGGCCGCACCCGCCGCCAACGGCCTGATGGTGTGCAACCCGCCGTACGGTGTGCGCCTGGACGAACAGGAGAGCCTGGCCGAGCTGTACCCGCAGCTGGCTACCTGGCTGAAGCGCAACTTTGCCGGCTGGCACGCACACTTCATGACCGCCGATAGCCGCCTGCCGTCGCTGATGCGCCTGTCCACCAGCAGCCGCCCGCAGCTGTTCAACGGCCCGCTGGCCTGCCACGTCTATGGCTTCGAACTGGTTGCCGGCTCCAACCGCAAGGAAAAGACCGCCGACGATAGCCAATAAGGCGGGTTGTAGGCTATGTTGCAAAAGGGCGTGTCACAGCGCCCTTTTTCTCATTCCGCCCCTGAACGGAACGCCTGATGAATACATCCTTTCTGTCTGCCACCGTGCTGCTGATCCTGATCACCGACCCGCTGGGCAATATCCCGCTGTTCATCTCGGCACTGAAAAAGGTGAAGCCGGAGCGCCGGCGAAAGGTGGTATACCGCGAATGCCTGATCGCCTATCTGGTACTGCTGGTTTTCATGTTCTTCGGCAAAGGCTTTCTGGAGCTGATGCACCTGACCGATGAAAGCCTGCGCGTGGCCGGCGGGGTAATACTGTTCCTGATCGCGCTGAAGATGATCTTTCCGGGCGAAGGCAGCCTGGCGGGCAACCAGATCACCGGCGAACCGTTCATCGTCCCGATTGCGGTGCCGCTGATTGCCGGGCCATCGGCCATGGCTACCGTATTGCTGATGTCCACCCGCGAACCGGAGCGCATGCCGGAGTGGATCGGCGCGCTGACCCTCACCATGCTGGTCACGCTGCTGGTATTCCTGTTTTCCGGCAAGATCCACCGCCTGCTGGGCGAGCAGGCGATGACAGCGATGGAGCGGCTGATGGGCCTGATCCTGACCGCCATCTCCATCGAGATGCTGCTAGGTGGCGTAGCCGCCTATATCAAGAAGCTGGCCTAGCCTGATCGCCAGCCGCAGGGGATGACATATCCGCCCCATCGTGCAGCTGCTGGTAAACCTGCATGATCTGCGCCTGGGCGGCAAAGAAAGCATCGACCACCTGCGGGTCAAAATGCTTGCCGCGCTGCTCCTGCAATAGCCCCAGCGCGCGCTCCAGCGGCCACGCCGGCTTGTACGGCCGCGCCGAGGTCAGCGCATCAAACACATCGGCCACCGCCACGATGCGACCAACCAGCGGAATGGCATCACCGGCCAGCGCGTTCGGATAGCCGCTGCCGTCGAATTTTTCGTGATGTGTCATGGCTATGTCGTAAGCCATCTCCAGCAGTGGCGAGCTACTGCCGCGCAGGAACTCGGCTCCGCGGCTGGCGTGTGTCTGCATGACAACCAGCTCGGCCGGCTCCAGTCGCCCCGGCTTGAGCAGAATATGGTCCGGAATGGCCACCTTGCCGATGTCGTGCATCGGCGCGGCCAGCTGCAGCAACTCGCAGACATGTTCGTCCAGCCCCATCTGCCGGGCAATGAGGTACGAGTACTTGGCCATGCGCTCGATATGGCGTCCGGTTTCCGGATCTCGCGACTCCGCCATATGCGACAGTCGCATGATCAAATCCTGTGCAGCCGCCTCCTTCAGCCGGCGCTGCGCCTGACGCAGTTTGAGCAGGTTCTGGATGCGCGCCCGGGTTTCCGCCGGGTCCAGCGGTTTGGCCAGGAAGTCGGTCGTACCAGACTCCAGCGCATTCTGCCGCACCGTCTTCATGTCACTGGTCGTCACCATGATGATGGGCACATCGGCGACATGCGGCAGCGCACGCATCTCGCTCACCAGCGCGATGCCATCCATGCCCGGCATCATGTAGTCGGTCAGCACCAGATCGGGCTCGTGGAAACGACACCACTGCAGCGCCGCTTCCGGATCGGTCATCGTCACGACCTCGCAGCCGGAGATGCGGCCCACCATGTGCTCCAGCACCATCAGGTTGGCCTGATTGTCGTCAACAATCAGTACTGTCATTTCCATTATCAATTCCCACGTTAAGCCAGGCTCCAGAACAGCTTGCAGCCTAGCATCTTCACGTTTCTCACCACCTGACCAACGTCAGGTTATGCAGTATAGAAGCAGGAACGACAAACCCGGACATCGCGCGTCGAGCGAGGACGCAAAAAAGCCGCAATCAAACGATTGCGGCTTTTTTATATTCTGGTGGCCAATCTCGGAATCGAACCAAGGACACACGGATTTTCAATCCGTTGCTCTACCAACTGAGCTAATTGGCCAGACATCTGAAGCGGGAAAAGTGGTGGCCAATCTCGGAATCGAACCAAGGACACACGGATTTTCAATCCGTTGCTCTACCAACTGAGCTAATTGGCCTCTTCGCCGTGCACTTGCGTGCTGCATCAGAGGCACGCATTAAAGCAGATCGCGATTTAAGCGTCAAGGCTTTTCCGGTAAATACTGCCGAAAACGGCTTCTTTTTCAAATCTGCTGCTTTTTATACCGCGTCCGGCTGTTGCGCCGGGTGCGCCGCGGCAAAAGCGGGTAGCAGCTCCAGGCGGTCGGCAATCGCGGCCAGCAGCGGATATGGCGCCATCTCCACATTGAAACGCCGTGCGTTGAAGACCTGCGGCAGCAGGCATACATCAGCCAGCGTAATGTCATCGCCAAAACAGTACTGGCCGGCGCTATCAGCCAACTGCAGCTCCAGCGCGGCAAAGCCTTCCTGCAGCCAGTGCCGGTACCAGGCATTGCGCGCCTCTTCCGGCTGCTGCAGCTCGTTCTTCAGATAGTTGAGTACCCGCAGGTTATTCAGCGGATGGATGTCGCAGGCAATGCTTTGCGCCGCGGCACGTACCCGCGCCCGCATCGCCGCGGCGGTTGGCAATAATGCTGCCGTGTGCGGATAGGCTTCGTCGAGGTACTCGCAGATCGCCAGCGACTGGGTAAGCAGCACGCCGTTATCCAGCAATGCCGGCACCAGCCCTTGCGGATTCAGCGCCAAATAGTCTTCGCTGCGTTGCTCGCCCCTGACCAGGCTGACCGGCTGCTGCCGGTAAGCCAGCCCCTTGTGATTGAGGGCAATACGCACCCGATAGGCGGCAGAGGAACGGAAGTAGCCGAACAGCGTGCGGCCAACGTTGGTGAGATCAGTCATGGTTTGCTCCAGCAGATTGCAGCAACACGTTGGCCGCAGCACGGATGCTGCGGCCAGACGCTTGCAGGATCGGCAGGCGGTGCCGGCGCGGCCCAGATCGTCCACACCCTGCCCCCGGCACCGCAGCCGAAACTTAGTCGGCGGACAGCACGCCGCGGCGAATCTGGTCTTCCTCGATCGACTCGAACAGCGCGCGGAAGTTGCCTTCGCCAAAGCCTTCATTGCCCTTGCGCTGGATGATCTCGAAGAAGATCGGCCCGATCACGGTTTCGGTGAAGATCTGCAGCAGGATGCCTTCCACCGGCGCACCGTCGATCAGGATGCTGTTCTTTTGCAGGCGCGCCAGGTCTTCGCCGTGGTTCGGCACGCGCTGGTCCACTTTCTCGTAGTAGGTGGCCGGGGTGTCGAGGAAGCGGGTGCCACGTGCCTTCAGGGTTTCCACCGTAGTGTAGATGTCCTCTGTGGTCAGCGCGATGTGCTGGATACCCTCGCCGTTGTACTGCTTGAGGAATTCCTCGATCTGGCTCTTGTCATCGGACGACTCGTTGATCGGGATGCGGATCTTGCCGCACGGGCTGGTCATCGCCTTGGACACCAGGCCGGTGAGCTTGCCTTCGATGTCGAAGTAGCGGATTTCCTTGAAGTTGCCGATGTTCTCGTAGAAACCGGCCCAGTGCGCCATATTGCCGCGGAACACGTTGTGGGTCAGGTGATCGATCACCTTGAGGCCCACGCCTACCGGATGCGGGTCGACACCTTCCAGCGGCACGAAGTCGATGTCGTAAATGTCTTTGCTGCCGTAACGATCCACAAAGTACAGCGCGGAACCGCCAATGCCTTCTACTGCCGGGATGTTCAGCTCCATATAGCCGATCGGGCGGGTATACGGTTTGGCGCCGTGCGCCAACGCGTACTCGTAGGCTTTGGCGGCGTCCTGCACGCGCCAGGCCATGGCGCAGGCCGACGGGCCATGCTGGCCGGCAAATTCGGTAGCCGGCTGGGTGGGTTCGGCATTGAGGATGAAGTTGATATCCCCCTGGCGGAACAGGCTGACATTCTTGCTGCGGTGGCGGGCCACTTCGATAAAGCCCAGCGACAGGAACAGCGCTTTGAGCTTGTCGACACCGTCGGCATCGGGTGCGGTGTACTCGACAAACTCGAAGCCGTCGGTTGCCAGCGGATTCATCAGGTGGTGTTCCATTTTCATGCTGTTCTCCTCTTTGCGGCCTCGATGCGGGCTGCAGCTCTGTAGGTGTGCGGCACAAGGCCGTCCTGGCCAGATCACGACGTCATGCCGGACAACGGGAGATAAAAATGCAACACCACTACAAGCAGATACCATCTCGCGAAGTACTGCCTGCAGCGCCGTAAAATGCCGCCAAACAGCGGCCTGACGGCACTCTCCTCTTGTATTTTGCTATCCGGCGATCTGCTGCCGCCGTAATAAATGACTGGCTATAGCGGAGTATTCTAAGTAAACTTGCCGGCAATTTTCTTGCGATATAATGCGCAGAAAATCAAAAACATAAAACAAAATTCCAGAGCAAACCCATAATCAGGAGACATCATGCCCGTGGCAACACTGGACAAGACCGACATCAAGATGTTGGCCGCATTACAAGCCAATGGACGCCTGACCAACGTCGAACTGGCTGAAAAAGTAGCCCTCTCCCCCTCACCCTGCCTGCGCCGCCTGAAACAGCTGGAAGAATCCGGCGTCATCCGCCAGTACGTGGCCCTGCTGGAGCCAGCCAAAATCGGCCTCGGCCTGCAGGCTTTTGTCCGCGTATCGCTGGAAAAACGTGGCGGTGGCCACCTGGAAAACTTCATGGAAGCGGTACAACGCTGGCCGGAAGTGGTGAACTGTTACGCCATGACCGGCGAAATGGATTACCTGCTGCAGGTGTACTTTGAAGATCTGGAGCACTTCTCGCGCTTCGTGATGGATGATCTGCTGCAGCAGCCGGGCGTCGAGGACGTCAAATCCAGCTTCGTGCTGAAAGAGTTCAAGAAAACCACCGCACTGCCGATCTCGCATCTGGGACAATAAGCGGCGCGGTGCCCGCCGCCGTGTGACAGCAGCGTTGGGCGACAACGGCCTGCCCCGATGCCAGCACCAAGGCCCGGCTCCGCCGGGCCTTGTCGCATCCGGCTATCATTGCCGCAACTTGCGCTTGCCGCCCTGCCTGCCGTGAGCACATCGCGCGGCTTGCCAGTGCGCGCTTTTTGATTGACAGTTGCTAGCAGCAGCTCGCCGCAACCTGCTCGTGCCGACTCTTGAGAAAGCCCTGCCTTGACGCTAGCCAAACCACTCAACCAGCAACTGCTGCAACGCGCACTGCTGTTCAGCGCGCTGTTCTGCGCCGCGGCGTTGTTGCTGCACATGTACCTCGGTCATCGCGCCAAGCAGCAGCAACTGGCCGAAGTGCCGCAGCGCATCGAACAGCAGGTCATGCCGATGCTGGCGCAGAGTGTCTGGGATGTTGACCAGGCCGCCACCCAGCAACTGCTGCAGGACTTGCTGCAACAAGACGGCATCCGCCAGATTTCACTCCGCAACAACCAGGGTGCAATATTGCTGGAGCTTGGCAACATCAATGGCGTAAGCCATGCGATAGAGCTGCCGGTACAGTCGCACCGCACCGGCGACCAGCCGCTGGGCATGCTGCATATCGGCCTGTCACAGGCCGCGCTGGAACAGCAATTGTGGCGCGACAATCTGCTGATTTTGCTGGAACTGCTGGCAGGACTGAGCGGCCTGACCGTGCTGTGCTACCGCTTCCAGCAGCAGCGCTTCCTGCAGCCGTTGCGACAGCTGCAGGAGCGTATCCTGCCGGCGGCCAACCTTGATGCCGAAGATGAAATATCCGCCCTGAGCACGGCCCTGCAACAATTGCAGCAGCAACAACAGGGTTACGAAGCGACACACCTGCGCCAGGAACACGAGCTGGCGCGCCACCGCGACCACCTGGCCGAACTGGTGGCCATGCGTACCGCCGAGCTGGAGCACCTCAGCCGCTTCCAGCACCTGATCTCCGAGCTGTCCACCCGCTTCATCCATCTACCGCTGGAAGAACAGCATCAGGCGGTGGACAGCGCGCTGGAACGCATCGGCACCCTGCTGGAAGTCGACCGCTGCTACCTGTTCCGCGTCACGCCGGAGATGACCATTCACGACAATCAGGAGTGGTGTGCCAGCGGAGTAAAAAGCACCGCCGGCTTTTATGAAGACTATCCGATCAGCGAGTCGTTATGGTTTGTGCCGCAGCTGATGCGCCAGCAGCTGCTGGCCTTTTCCAGTCTCGATGAGATTCCGCAGGAAGGCCATTACGAGCGCGAGCGCTTTGCCGAGCACGGCATCCAGAGTATTGCGGTAGTGACGCTGTCGCATCAGGGGCAGGTGCTGGGCTTTGTCGGCTGCGATGCGGTAAACCGCTCGCGCAGCTGGCTGGACAAGGAGCTGTCGCTACTGCGGCTGGTCGGGGAAATGCTATGCAACGTGCTGCTGCGCAAGCAGCACATGGAAGAACTGGACAATGCCCAGCACGCGCTGGCGCAGGCCAATGCCAAACTGGAAAGCATCGCCAACACCGACGGACTGACCGGGCTGGCCAATCGCCGGCTGTTTGACCTGCGCAAGCAGCAAGAATTTAGCGCCGCCTGTTCACTGCAACAGCCGTTATCGGTGCTGCTGCTCGATGTGGACCTGTTCAAGGCCTACAACGACTGCTTCGGCCACCTGGAAGGCGACCAGTGCCTGCGCCAGCTGGCCAGTGAACTGCAACAGCAGTTTCCGCACGACGAGGAACTGGTGGCCCGCATCGGCGGCGAGGAGTTTGCCGTACTGCTGCCACGCACCGACAGCGAGCATGCCCTCCAGCAAGCGGAACAGCTGCGTCAGCGCGTCTGGCAGCTGGCCATCCCGCACATGGCCTCGGCAGTCTCCACCCATGTCACCATCAGCATCGGCGTCGCCAGCCTCGACCTGAGCCGCCATGACAGCATCGACGATTTGCTGGCCGAAGCCGATAGCCGGCTTTACCAGGCCAAACATCAGGGCCGCAACCGCGTGGTCGGGCCGTAAAAGGCAGCCCGCCCGCCATAAAAAAACCGCCGCACTGCATGGCAGCCGGCGGTTTTTTTTCGCGGCAAGGTTGGCCGCAGCCGATTACAGGCCGAGACGCTGCCACACGGTGGAGACGATGCCGGCCTGGTTCAGGGTGTAGAAATGCAGCCCGGGCGCGCCGTTTGCCAGCAGGCGATCGCACAGCTCGGTTACCACATCCAGCCCCAGCGCGCGGATCGACGCGGTGTCGTCCATGTAGGCCTGCATGCGCAGACGCAACCAGCGCGGCACTTCCGCGCCGCACATATCGGAGAAGCGGCACAGCTGGCCGAAGTTGGCGATCGGCATGATGCCCGGCACGATAGGTACATCCACGCCGCGTGCCTGCACCTCGTCCACGAAGCGGAAGTAGGAATCGGCGTTGAAGAAATACTGCGTCATCGCCGAGTTGGCGCCAGCCTTCATCTTGCGCACGAAGTTGTTGATGTCGTCTTCGGCGGAACGGGCCTGCGGATGGAACTCCGGATAGGCGGCGACTTCGATATGGAAATGATCGCCGTGCTCTTCGCGGATGAAGGCCACCAGCTCGTTGGCGTAACGGAACTCGCCCGCCTCCACCATGCCGGACGGCATATCGCCGCGCAGCGCCACGATATGGCGGATGCCGTGGTTGCGGTATTCATTGAGGATGGAGCGGATATTGTCGCGGGTGGAGCCGATACACGACAGGTGCGGTGCGGCGGCATAGCCTTCGCCGCGAATCTCCAGCACCGTGGCCAGCGTACCTTCACGCGTGGTGCCGCCGGCACCGAACGTCACCGAGAAAAATTCCGGATTGAATTGCGCCAGCTGCTGGCGGGTAGTGCGCAGCTTGCTCATCCCCTCCGCCGTGCGCGGCGGGAAGAATTCGAAGCTGAAAGTATGTTTGCGTTCTGTCATGGCCGTTCTGGTCGCTGAGTTCTGGATTCCCTGGCAAGGCGTACCGGTCTATGCCGATTGTCGCCTGGCGGCCAACGTTGGCCGCAAAAAAGCGGGCAGGAAATTCTAGCCGCCTGCCCGCTTTTTACCGACATCAAATATCAATAACGATAGTGTGCCGGCTTATAAGGACCTTCCTTCGGCACGCTGATATAGGCGGCCTGCTGGTCGGACAGCTCGGTCAGGCGGGCGCCGATGCGCTCCAGGTGCAGACGCGCCACTTTCTCGTCCAGATGCTTCGGCAGCACGTACACCTTGTTTTCGTACTTGTGCTCGTTGGCGAAAATCTCGATCTGCGCCAGCACCTGGTTGGTGAAGGAGTTGGACATCACGAAGCTCGGGTGGCCGGTGGCGCAGCCCAGGTTCACCAGGCGGCCTTCGGCCAGCAGGATGATGCGTTTGCCGTCCGGGAAGATGATGTGATCCACCTGCGGCTTGATGTTCTCCCACTGGTACTGACGCAGCGAGGCGACTTCGATTTCGCTGTCGAAGTGGCCGATATTGCACACGATGGCGTTGTTGCGCATGCGCTTCATGTGCTCGTGGCTGATCACGCCGACGTTGCCGGTGGTGGTGACGAAGATATCGGCCTGATCGGCCACTTCATCCATGCGGACCACGCGGTAGCCTTCCATCGCCGCCTGCAGCGCGCAGATCGGATCGATTTCGGTCACCCACACGGTGGCGCCCAGGCCACGCAGGCTCTGTGCGCAACCCTTGCCCACGTCGCCGTAACCCAGCACCACGGCCACTTTACCGGCGATCATCACGTCGGTGGCACGCTTGATACCGTCGACCAGCGACTCGCGGCAGCCGTACAGGTTGTCGAACTTGGACTTGGTCACCGAGTCGTTGACGTTGAAGGCCGGGAACGGCAGCGCGCCGTCTTTTTCCAGCTGGTACAGGCGATGTACGCCAGTGGTGGTTTCTTCGGTGACGCCCTTGATGTGCTGCAGACGCTTGGAATACCACTGCGGATCGATGGCCAGATAGCGCTTGATGGCGGCGAACAGCGCGGTTTCTTCCTCGTTGCTCGGGTGGCTGATCACGCCCAGATCTTTCTCGGCCTTGCTGCCCAGCATCAGCAGCAGGGTGGCATCGCCACCGTCGTCGAGAATCATGTTCGCCGGCTGACCTTCCGGCCATTCGAAGATCTTGTGGCTGAATTCCCAGTACTCATCCAGGCTCTCGCCCTTGAAGGCGAACACCGGAATGTTGGCCGCAGCGATGGCAGCGGCAGCATGGTCCTGGGTGGAAAAGATGTTGCACGATGCCCAGCGCACTTCGGCGCCCAACGCGGTCAGGGTCTCGATCAGCACCGCGGTCTGTACGGTCATGTGCAGCGAACCGGCGATACGGGCGCCACGCAGCGGCTGCGCGTGCTGGTATTCCTTGCGGATCGCCATCAGGCCCGGCATTTCGGTTTCGGCGATATTGAGTTCTTTGCGGCCCCAAGCGGCCAGGTTGATATCGGCAACAACGAAGTCGTTGAAGTCAGCCATCGTGCAATCCTTTTCACGAAGGCCGGGAGGGATGGCTCACCCGCGCATCCCGTGCCCGGCACGGGGTTTCCAGCCGCCTCCGGTCGGAAGGTGGCAGAGTAATCAGCAGGTGAGCGCCGTTTTGGAGGTTCCGGGCCTGGGGCGTAGCCTCGCAGCGCTCCCCGGAATCGCGCGATTATACGTGGTTTTTCCGTACTTTAGCTGCGGCCAACATGAAAAAACCGCCAGCAATCGCTGGCGGTTTTCCATCGGCTTGCGCGGTAACGCTTACAGACCGGCGTCGGCGCGCAACGCTTCCACCTTGTCGGTACGTTCCCAGGTGAACTCCGGCTCTTCGCGGCCGAAGTGGCCATAGGCGGCAGTCTTGGTGTAGATCGGACGCAGCAGGTCCAGCATCTGCACGATGCCTTTCGGGCGCAGGTCGAAGTGACGCTTCACCAGTTCCACGATCTGTTCGTTCGGGATCACGTTGGTACCGAAAGTGTCTACCGAGATCGAGGTCGGCTGCGCCACGCCAATGGCGTAGGAGACCTGGATCTGGCACTGACGCGCCAGACCGGCAGCGACGATGTTCTTGGCCACGTAACGACCGGCGTAGGCGGCGGAACGGTCAACCTTGGTCGGATCCTTGCCGGAGAAGGCGCCACCGCCGTGCGGTGCGGCACCGCCGTAGGTGTCGACGATGATTTTGCGACCGGTCAGGCCACAATCGCCCATCGGGCCACCGATCACGAAACGGCCGGTCGGGTTGATCAGGAACTTGGTCTCGGCAGTAATCATCTCCGGCGGCAGCACCGGCTTGATGATGTCCTCGATCACCGCTTCGGTCAGGATCTTGTGATCGATGTCCGGGCTGTGCTGGGTAGACAGCACCACGGTGTCGATGCGCTTGGGCAGGCCGGTGGCGCTGTCGTAGACGCAGGTGATCTGGCTCTTGGCATCGGGACGCAGCCACGGCAGGCGGCCATCCTTGCGCAGCTCGGCCTGACGCTGCACCAGGCGGTGTGCGTAGTAGATCGGGAACGGCATCAGCGTCGGGGTTTCGTCGCAGGCATAACCGAACATCAGGCCCTGGTCGCCAGCCCCCTGTTCCAGATCCAGACCCTCGCCTTCGTTCACGCCCTGGGCGATGTCCGGCGACTGCTTGTCGTAGCCAACCAGCACGGCGCAGCCGTGATAATCGAAGCCCAGCTCGGAGTTGTCGTAGCCGATGCGCTTGATGGTTTCGCGGGCAACCTTGATATAGTCGATGTTGGCCGTAGTGGTAATTTCGCCAGCCAGAACGACGAGGCCGGTATTCACCAGCGTTTCGGCAGCTACGCGGGCGTACTTGTCCTCGCGCAGGATAGCATCCAGGATGGCATCAGAAATCTGATCGGCAACCTTGTCCGGATGTCCTTCCGATACCGATTCCGAGGTAAAAAGATATTCGCTCATTGTCTTCGTTCCAGAAAATGGCCAGTGAGTTAATGTAAAATAGCGCGTTTTTTTGTCCGTCCAAGTCCATGACCCGACTCGCACGTTTTGTTCTGCAGGCGCTTGCCGCCTTACCGCTTCCGCTGCTGCATGCATTAGGCAGCGTGCTCGGGCGAGCGCTGTACTGGTTTTCGCCGGGATTTCGCGCGCGCATGCGCACGAACATTGCGAATAGTAAAATCGGTGGAAATTATCAGGTTTGTGAACAGCTCGTCAAACAGTCTGCGGCAGAAACCGGCAAGGGCGCACTGGAACTGGCGATTGCCTGGTGCCGCGAACCGGCGGCGATTGTCAGCCTGATCAAGGGCTGTCAGGGGTGGGAGCACGTTGAAGCCGCTCTTGCCGCCGGCAAGGGGCTGATCTTCGTCACGCCCCATCTTGGCAGTTACGATATTGCCGGCCGCTATATATCCTCGCGCCTGCCCTTCCCGCTCACCGCCATGTACCGCCCGCCTAAGCTTGCCTGGCTGGAGCCGATCATGAACGAGGGCCGCGTCCGCGGCGGGGCCAAAACTGCGCCGGCCACCGGCGCTGGCGTGCGCTTGCTGATGAAGGCCCTGAAATCCGGCGAAGCCACCATTATCCTGCCGGATCAGGTGCCCGGCAGTGGCGAGGGGGTCTGGGCACCTTTTTTCGGCAAGCCGGCTTTCACCATGAGCCTGCTGCCACGCCTGGCGCAAATGGATAACGTCGCAGTGCTGTGGTTTACCGGCGAACGTTTGCCGCATGGTGCCGGTTTTGTCGTCCATATTGCCCCGCAATCACAGCCGTTCACCGGCCAGCGCGAAGCCGATGTTGCCATCCTGAATGCCGAAGTGGAGCGGCTGATCCGCCGCTTTCCATCCCAATACCTGTGGAGCTACAACCGTTACAAGCGCCCTGCCGGCGCCCCGGCTCCCGACTCCGTCTGAAAGATGCCTGCATGAAAATTGCACTAGCCTTGTTGTGGCTGCTGCGCCTGCTGCCCCTGCAATTGATTCACGCCCTGGCCTGGCTGCTGGGCCAGATCGTTTACCGCTTGGCCAAAGAGCGCCGTCGCGTCGGCCTGATCAATCTGCGCCTGTGTTTTCCCGACATGAGCCCGCAAGAACGTCGCCGCCTGATCCGTCGTCATTGCGTGGAGATGATGAAGCTGATGCTGGAATACGGCATTGTCTGGTGGTCATCGCCGGAACGCTTGCGCAAACTGGTCGAGATTCGCGGTCTGGAGAACCTCACCCGGCTGCGTGAGGCCGGCGAAGATGTGATCCTGTTCTACCCCCATTTTGTGGCATTCGAAATCTGCGCCTACCGCCTGAACCTGGAAGTACCGCTGGTCAGCGTCTATTCCCAGCAGAAGAACAAGACACTGGATGCGCAGTTCTACAAGGGGCGCAACCGCTTCGACAATGCCTTCATCGTGTCGCGGCAGGAGAGCTTGCGCAGCATCATCAAGGCCATGCGCAAGAATCACACCCCGTTCCTGTATCTGCCGGATCAGGATTTCGGCGCCCGCGACTCAGTGTTCGTGAAGTTCTTTGCCACTGACGCCGCCACCATTACCGGCCTGTCCCGCATCGCCGCGCTTGCCAAGGCAAAGGTGGTCCCGGCTATTGCGCGCCGCGAGGGCAGTCGCTTCGTGCTGGACATTCATCCGCCGCTGGAAAACTTCCCCAGCGAAGACGTCGTTGCTGATACCCGTGCGATGAACGCCTTTCTCGAGCAGCGAATTCTGGAGGCGCCCGAGCAGTACTTCTGGCTGCACAAACGCTTCAAGACCCGTCCAGCCGGACAAGCCAAGCTGTACTGAAACACACTGCGCCAAACAAAACGGCCCGCTGCATTGCAGCCGGCCGTTTTTTCTTGCCAGTGATTCAGCTGCACTGCACTGAATCATATGGATACTCAGGTTGGCCGCATACTTTCCCCTGCCGCACCTTGCCCGGCTATAAACACGGCATGACTTCTGGACTAACACCAACAGCATGGGTCACTAGTTTGCCAAGCAAAACAGCCCGCATGAGCGGGCTGTTTTATCTGGATGCCAGGCATTAATTACTGCGACGTTTCCAGAAGTAGCGTGCGACAAAGCCGGGAAACGCAAACACCAGGAACAAGGCAACGGTAGTCACGTAGAACTGCCAGTTCTGCGGGTGCACCGGTGCCAGCTGCCCTTCCAGTAGTCGGGCAAACAAACCCAGCAGCAGAAACAGCGTTACCAGCTCTGCCAGATGCCAGCCGAAATGCTTGCGACTGACCTGCTTGACGCCGGCAACACGGTTGCTGACGAACGGCAGGTTGGCCGCAACAAAGGCGACAAGCAACAGAACGGTAACGCTGGTTTCCACAATCAGGTCCTTACAGGGTAGTGAGCGACAGTTTCATCGCTTGGACACACATGGCGACCAGACGTTCCGGCATCACCCCCAGCACCAGCAATGCGATGGCATTGATCGACAGTACCAGCTTCATGTCGCCGGCCATGCTGATCGGGCTGTTGTCCTGCACATCATCGAAGTACATGGCCTTCACCGCACGCAGGTAGTAGAAAGCGCCGATCAGCGACATCAGCACGGCCACGACTGCCAGCCACACCAGGTTCACGTTGACGATGGCCTGGATCACGGCAAACTTGGCATAGAAGCCTGCCAGCGGCGGAATACCGGCCATGGAGAACAGTGCCAGCAGCATCAGCAGCGCGTACCAGCTATTGCGGCTGTTCAGACCTTTCAGATCGTCCAGTGTCTCGCACTCGAAACCGGCACGGGACAAGCCCAGCAGGATACCGAAGCCCACCAGGGTGGTCAGCACGTAAACGATGGCGTAGAACATCGCCGCGGAATAGCCTTCCGGGGTGCCGGCAATCAGGCCCAGCAGCAGGAAACCCATGTGCGAAATGGTGGAGTAAGCCAGCATACGCTTGAGGTTGGTCTGGGCAATGGCGGTAATGTTGCCGATTGCCATCGACAGCACCGCAATGATCGCCAGCATGCCCTGCCAGTCGGCCACCATGCCACCCAAGCCCTGAACCAGGATACGCACCACGAATACGAATGCGGCCAACTTGGGCGCAGCACCGATCATCAGTGTCAGCGCGGTAGGCGCACCATGGTAAACGTCCGGCACCCACATGTGGAACGGAACGGCACCCAGTTTGAACGCCAGACCAGCAACGATGAATACCAGGCCAAATACCAGCAGGGTCTGGTTGGCAGAACCGGAAGCAATCGACTTGGCAATCAGCGCCAGATCCAGCGAGCCGGTCGCACCGTACAGCATGGACATGCCGTACAGCAGCAGACCCGAGGCCAGTGCGCCGAGTACGAAATACTTCATTGCCGACTCGGTAGCACGCGCGGAATCTCGCTGCAGCGCGATCAGCGAGTACAGCGACAGCGACAGCAACTCCAGGCCCAGATACAGGCTGACGAAGTTGCTGGCCGACACCATGAAGTTCATACCCAGCAGGGCAAACAGCGACAGGGTGAAATACTCGCCCTTGAACAGACCGCGATCGGTAGCGTACTGGCGGGTGTAAACCAGCACGGTAGCGGTAACGCCGTACATGGCCACCTTGACGATATCGGACATCGGATCGTCAATAAACATGCCACTGAAGGTGTAGCTGGCAAACGGTTCAAACGTGTTGATCTGCAGGAACGCGCACACCGCCAGCGTCACCAGCGACAGGCTGTAGGTGATAACGCGTTTGGCATCCGAGATAAACAGATCCAGCATCAGGATGACCAGCAATGCTCCGAGCAGAAACATCTCGGGCAATGCCGGCATCAGGTTGAGATCAGCCCAATTCATAGCTTTGTCCTTGTTGGCTTAGAGCTTGCTGATCGCTACGTGCGCAATCAGGTCATTAACGGAGAGGTGCATCTTCTCGACAAAGGCTTGCGGGTACAGACCCATGCCCAGCACGGCAATCGCCAGGATCGCCAGCACCAGGAACTCGCGCTTGTTCACGTCGGTCAGCTCGGCCACATGATGGTTACCCACTTCGCCGAAAATCACGCGCTTGTACATCCACAGGGTGTAAGCAGCGCCGAAGATCAGCGTGGTGGCAGCAAGGGCAGCAACCCAGAAATTCACCTGCACGGCGCCCATGATCACCATGAACTCGCCCACGAAGCCGGAAGTTGCCGGCAGACCGGAGTTGGCCATGGCAAACAGCATCATGAAGGCAGCAAAGATCGGCATCTTGTTGGCAACGCCACCGTAGTCGGCAATGTTGCGGCTATGCACGCGGTCGTACATCACACCGATACAGAAGAACATCGCGGCGGACACGAAACCGTGCGACACCATCTGTACCAGCGCGCCCTCTACCGCCCACACGTTCTGGTTGCTACCGGTAAACAGGAACATGCCCAGGGTAACGAAACCCATGTGCGAAATGGAGGAGTAAGCCACCAGTTTCTTCATGTCGGTCTGCACCAGCGCCACCAGACCGATGTACACCACGGCCACCAACGACATGGCAACAATCACCGGCGACAGCTGCAGCGCGGCATCCGGCACGATAGGCAGTGCAAACCGCAGGAAGCCGTAAGCACCGATCTTCAGGGTAATCGCGGCCAGCACCATGGAGCCACCGGTTGGCGCTTCCACGTGGGCATCCGGCAACCAGGTATGTACCGGCCACATCGGCACCTTCACCGCGAAGGACAGGAAGAAAGCGATAAACAGCAGAATCTGCACATCACGCGGGATTTTCGCCAACGCCTGGAAGGCTTCGATCTCGAAGGTTTTACCAGCCTGGAAATACAGGTAGATAAACGCAACCAGCATCAGCAGCGAGCCCAGCAGGGTGTAAAGGAAGAACTTTACCGATGCATAGACACGACGCGGACCACCCCAGACACCGATGATCAGGTACATCGGGATCAGCATGCCCTCGAAGAACACGTAGAACAGGATGGCATCCAGTGCGGCAAAGGCACCGTTGATCAGACCGGACATGATCAGGAACGCCGCCATGTACTGTGCAGTGCGTTTCTGGATCACCTCCCAGCCAGCCAGTACCACCATCAGGGTAGTGAAGCTGTTGAGCACAATGAACAGCATCGAGATACCGTCCACGCCCAGGTGGTAGTTAATGCCGAGAGACTTGATCCACGGCATCTGCTCAACAAACTGCATGCCACCATGCAGGTTGTTGAACTGGGTAAACAGCGGCAGAGACACCACAAAACCCGCGAGGGCACCGGCGACCGCCAGCCAGCGCGCCAGCATTGCCCGCTGGTCGCCGCCGGTGGCCAGCACCAGGAGGCCTGCCACAATCGGAGTCCAGATCACCAGACTCAAGGTATTAGCAAACATATCGATAACCTATTCTTTTTGCGATTCCGGTAACCGACCCTTAGCGCAGGATCAGCGGCTTCAACCAGTAGGTCATCAGCACCAGCACACCAATAATCATGATGGCTGCGTAGCTATAGATGAAACCGGTCTGCAGCTTGCGTACCACGCCAGAGAAGTAGCCCACCAGACGGGCAGTGCCGTTAACCAGCAAACCGTCAATCAGCAGCATATCGCCGACTTTCCAGAAGAAAGTACCTAGCAGGCGCGAGCCCTTGGCGAACACGGCAAAGTAGATCTCATCCAGGTAGTACTTGTTCTCCAGCAGGGTGTGCACCGGTGCAAACTTCTGCTTGATAGCCGCCGGGATGTGCGGTGCCTTCATATAGAAGTACCAGGCAACGATAACGCCAGAGGCCGCCAGCAGGAACGGCAGGCTGGTCAGCGCATGCAGCGCCATGCCGACCGGACCGTGGAATTCGTGCCCCATTTCTTCCAGCGCCGGATGCAGTTCGTGATTGATGTGAATCACACCCTTGAAGAAGTCACCGTACAGCAGCGGATCGATAGCAAAGAAACCTACCAGCACCGACGGGATGGCCAGCAGCACCAGCGGCAGGGTTACCACCCACGGGCTTTCGTGCGGCTTGTCGTTCGGGCCCAGACCATGGTGGTGGTCGTCGGACGGCTCTTCATCATCATGATCGCCATGATGGGCATGCTCACTGCCATGGTTCTCCATCCAGCGCTCCTTGCCATGGAATACCAGGAAGTACATGCGGAAGGAGTAGAAAGCGGTAACAAACACACCGGCAATTACGGCGAAGTAGGCAAAACCGGCCGCCGGCAGATGCGATGCATGCACCGCCTCGATGATGGAATCCTTCGAGTAGAAGCCGGAGAAGAACGGGGTACCGATCAGTGCCAACGAACCCAGCAGCGAAGTAATCCAGGTAATCGGCATGTACTTGCGCAGGCCACCCATATTGCGCATGTCCTGATCGTGATGCATGCCCATGATCACGGAACCGGCGCCGAGGAACAGCAGAGCCTTGAAGAAGGCGTGGGTCATCACGTGGAACATGGCCACCGAGTAGGCAGATGCGCCCAGCGCCACAGTCATGTAACCCAGCTGCGACAGGGTGGAGTAAGCCACGACACGCTTGATGTCGTTCTGTACCACGCCGAGGAAGCCCATGAACAGAGCAGTAATGGCACCAGCCACCAGCACCACGTTCAGCGCTACATCGGACATTTCATACAGCGGGCTCATCCGCGACACCATGAAGATACCGGCAGTCACCATGGTCGCGGCGTGAATCAGTGCCGAGATCGGGGTCGGACCTTCCATGGAGTCAGGCAGCCACACATGCAGCGGGAACTGCGCCGATTTACCCATTGCACCGACGAACAGCAGGATGCAGGTCACGGTCAGCAGCGACCAGTGGGTACCCGGAATCAGCTCGATAGTCTTGCTGGCCAGCGCAGGCGCAGCAGCAAACACATCGCTGTAGTTCAGCTAACCGCCGAAGTAAGCCAGCACCAAACCGATGCCGAGCAGGAAACCGAAGTCACCGACGCGGTTAACCAGGAACGCCTTCAGGTTGGCGAAGACGGCAGTCGGACGCTTGAACCAGAAACCGATCAGCAAGTAGGACACCAGACCAACCGCTTCCCAGCCGAAGAACAGCTGGATGAAGTTGTTGGACATCACCAGCATCAGCATCGAGAAGGTAAACAGCGAAATGTAGCTGAAGAAGCGCTGGTAGCCCGGATCTTCCTGCATGTAGCCGATGGTGTAGATATGCACCATCAGCGACACGAAGGTCACCACCACCAACATCATCGCAGTCAGCGAATCCACCAGGAAACCGACGGAGAATTCGAAACCGCCTACCGTCAGCCAGGTATACACAGGGCCGTTGAATACCTGAGCGCTGCCATCAAGGAAGCCCTTCAGTACTCCGATCGACAGCACCGCCGATACTGCCACGCCGAGAATCGTCACAACGTGGGCAGCACGGCGACCAATCGCCCAGCCAAACAGGCCTGCAATGATCGACCCCACCAGCGGTGAGAGCGCAATCAGCAGGTATAAGCTCTTCATATCCATGTTTGTCGTGCTTTTTAGAATTGAAATCCGGTTTTGTTAGCCTTTGAGGCTGCCCAAGTCTTCCACGTTGATACTGTTCAGATTACGGAACAGCACCACCAGGATCGCGAGGCCGATTGCCGATTCGGCGGCCGCCACGGTCAGGATGAAGAAGACAAAAATCTGCCCTGCCGAATCCGACAGGTAGTGCGAGAAAGCGATGAAGTTGTAGTTCACCGCAAGCAGCATCAATTCGATAGCCATCAACAGCACGATGAGGTTTTTCCGGTTCAGGAAAATACCCAGGACGCTGATGGCGAACAGGATGCCGGCCAGCACCAGGAAGTGAGTCAGTGTAAGCACATTTACTCCCGTTACGGCCGTCAGGCCTGTTGCTCGTTATTGGACTCGGATGCAGTAGCCACTTCCGGCTTTACCGCTTCCATCTTGACGATGCGAACCCGATCGTCACGACGGACACGTACTTGCACCCCCGGATCAACTGCCTTGCTGTCTTTGCGCTGACGCTGGGTAATGCCGATGGCGGCCACCATGGCAACCAGCAGGATTACCGCAGCCGCTTCAAACGGCAGCAGGTAGGTGGTGTAAAGCTGGCCGCCCAGCACCTTCACGTTGCTGATTTTGGCCATGGCATCAGCCGCCGGCTGCAGTTTGGACAGACCGGCCTCGGGGCTGGACAGCACCAGGATGATCTCGGCCATCATGATCAGCGCCACGATGGCAGCTTGCGGGAAGTGGCTCCAGAACCCGGCGCGCAGCTTCTCCACATTGATGTCGAGCATCATCACCACAAACAGGAACAGCACCGTAACCGCCCCCACGTACACCAGTACCAGTGCAATAGCCAGGAATTCGGCCTGCAGCAGCAGCCAGTGGCCGGAGGCGGTAAAGAAAGCCAGCACCAGGTACAGCGCAGCATGTACCGGGTTTTTAGCCGTGACCACGCGGAAACCCGCGAAAATCAGGATCGCCGACAGGATATAAAAAACGACAGCCTGAAAGTCCATGGGTCCCCCTTAGCGATACTTGGCGTCCGCAGCCTTGTTGGCCGCGATTTGCGCTTCGTACTTGTCACCGACGGCCAGCAGCATCGGCTTGGTGTAGTACAGGTCGCCACGTTTCTCGCCGTGGTATTCAAAAATGTGCGTCTCGACGATGGCATCCACCGGGCAGGCTTCTTCACAGAAACCACAGAAGATGCACTTGGTCAGGTCGATGTCGTAACGCGAGGTGCGGCGGGTGCCGTCTTCACGCTGTTCCGACTCGATGGTAATGGCCATTGCCGGGCACACAGCCTCGCACAGCTTACAGGCAATGCAACGCTCTTCACCGTTGGCATAACGGCGTTGCGCGTGCAGGCCACGGAAGCGCGGCGAGATCGGGGTCTTCTCTTCCGGGAACTGTACGGTGATCTTGCGGGCGAAAAAGTGACGACCAGTCACCATCAGGCCCTGCACCAGTTCTACCAGCAGGAAGGTTTTGAAAAAGTTGCGGATCATTTCCATGCTATTTCACCCAAGCTCCATCACTTCCACAGCGACAGCGGAGACAACATCCACACGCCGAGTACCAGCACCCAAACCAGCGTCACCGGAATGAACACTTTCCAGCCCAGACGCATGATCTGGTCGTAGCGGTAACGCGGGAAGGTGGCGCGGAACCACAGGAACAGAAACAGCACCACGGACATCTTGGCAAACAGCCACAAGATGCTACCGGCGCCCAGAATGCCCCACGATGCCGGGAACGGCGACAGCCACCCCCCCAGGAACATGATCGAAGTCAGTGCCGCGATCAGGATCATGTTGGCGTATTCGGCCAGGAAGAAGATCGCGAACGCCATGCCGGAGTATTCCACATGGAAACCGGCCACGATTTCGGATTCACCTTCGGCCACGTCGAACGGCGCACGGTTGGTTTCAGCCACACCGGAGATCAGGTACACCAGGAACAGCGGAAACAGCGGCAGCCAGTTCCAGGACAGAATGGAGCCGCCGGCGATGCCGACACCCTGCTGTTTCACGATATCCACCAGGTTCAGGCTGCTGGACACCATCAGCACGCCAACCAGCGCGAAACCCATGGCGATCTCGTAGGACACGATCTGCGCGGAAGAACGCAGCGCGCCCAGGAACGAGTACTTGGAGTTACCCGCCCAACCAGCCACGATCACGCCGTACACGCCCATCGAGGTGATGGCCATGATGTACAGCAGCGAGGCATCGATGTTGGTGACCTGCAGGCCCTCATCGAACGGGATAACCGCCCAGGCAGCCAGCGCCGGCATGATGGACAGCACCGGTGCCAGCAGGAAAAGACCCTTGCTCGACTTGGTCGGCAGAATGATTTCCTTCATCAGCAGCTTGACGCCATCGGCCAGCGGCTGCAGCAGGCCTTTAGGACCGACACGGTTCGGACCGATACGAATCTGCATGTAGCCAATCACCTTGCGCTCGGCGAGCGTCAGGTAGGCTACAGCCCCCATCATCGGGCCAACGATGACCAGGATCTTCAGCAGTGTCCACACTGCGAGACCGGCATCGGCACCCAACAAGCTTTGCAGCAGTTCCATGGATTAACCTCGCTTGATCTGAATCGGTTCGAACAGGCCACCCAGCGCCACGGTCGCCGGATGTGCTGCCGCAACACGGGCCGCACCCTGTGCCAGCGCCGCATCGGTACGCAGCTGCAGGCTGACTTCTGCAGCACCTTGTGCCACGGTCACAGCCTGACCATCCTGCAGTCCCAGACGCTCGGCATCAGCCGGGTTCAGTTGCAGCTGCGGCACGGCGGCAGCGGCAGTCTGCTGCAGCGAGTCGGCACGGCGGCAGATCGGATCAGCGTGGTACAGCGGCACATCACCGACACGTACCAGCTCGCCGTTACCGGCAGCAACGTTGGCCGCAAGCACGCTTTGGCCGTTGTTCAGCTGCGCAGCGATGTCACCCAGCGCCAGCAGTTCGGCACGCACTTCTTCGCAGGAATTCTGCTCGAAGCCGTTCAGGCTCAGCATGTTGCCCAGCACGCGCAGCACCTTCCAGGCCGGACGGGTTTCGCCCAGCGGACGCACCACACCGTTGAAGGACTGCAGCTTGCCTTCCATGTTGATAAAGGAACCGGCCGTTTCGGAGAACGGCGCGATCGGCAGCAGCACGTCGGCGTAGTCCAGCAGACCAGCGCCCTTGTATGCGGTCAGCGCGATCACGGTTGCGGCCTGCTTCATGGCGGCAACGGCTTGCTGGCCGTTATAGCTATCGGCTTCCACTTCGTTGTTCAGCAGTACGTAGGCCTTGCGCGGTGCGGCCAACATTTCTGCTGCCGACAGACCCGCAGTCACGTTCTGGCCAAATGCGCCACGTACCGGGTTGGCACCGGCCACATCCGCACCCACGGTGTTGGCCGCAGCAGCGGCGATACCGAAGCGCGCCCCCGTCAGACGGGCGATTTCCTGTGCCAGCGCCAGCAGTTCGGAGAACGCAGGGTGGTTCTGTGCCACGTTGCCCAGCACGATAGACGCGCTGTCGGCAGCGCACAGGCTGTCGGCAATCGCTTGCGCCTCGGCGGACACGTTGGCCGCAGCCAGGTCGATAGCGGTTTCACCGGCCTTGGCAGTAACCACCGCCTTCAGCACCTGAGCCAAAGCATTCACCAGCTGTTGCGGTGCCACGATCAGCTTGGCATTCAGGCTGGTGAACAGTTCGTCGTCAGCCACGTGAATCACGTTCAGCTGGCTACCCTTCTTCACCGACTGACGCAGACGGGAAGCCAGCAACGGCTGCTCGCTGCGCTGGGTGGCGCCCACGACCAGGATGGACTTGCTGGCGGCCAGCTCCACGATGGAGGAACCCAGCCACAGCGCGCCCTGCTGCTGTTTGGCCACGCGGGTATCGCTGCGACGCAATGCGGCATCGACGTTGTTCACGCCAAAAGCGCGGGCCAGTTTCTGGGCCAGATACAGTTCTTCGGTCGTACTGTGCGGCGACAGCAGGAAGCCGATGGCATCCTTGCCATGATCGGCAGATACGCCGTTCAGCCCCTTAACCACGTATTCCAGCGCAGTCTGCCAGTCGGTCTCATGCCACTTGCCGTCGAACTTGATCATCGGCTTCTGCAGACGTTCGGCGCTGTTCAGGCCTTCGTAGGCGAAACGATCACGGTCGGACAGCCAGCATTCGTTGATGGCTTCGTTTTCCAGCGGCAGCACGCGCATTACTTCGTTCTGCTTCACCTGTACGATCAGGTTGGCACCCAGACCGTCGTGCGGGCTCACCGACTTGCGGCGCGACAGTTCCCACGCGCGGGTGCTGTAGCGGAACGGCTTGGAAGTCAGCGCGCCTACCGGGCACAGATCAATCACGTTACCGGAAATTTCCGAATCAACGGTCTTGCCCAGGAACGGCATGATCTCGGAGAACTCGCTACGGTTCGCCATGCCGATTTCCTGGAAGCCGCCGATTTCTTCGGTGAAACGTACGCAGCGGGTGCAATGAATGCAGCGGCTCATTTCCTCGGCGGAAACCAGCGGGCCCATGTCCTTGCCGACCACAACGCGTTTTTCTTCCTGGTAGCGGGAAGCAGAGTTGCCATAGCCCACCGCCAGATCCTGCAGCTGGCACTCGCCGCCCTGATCGCAAATCGGGCAATCCAGCGGGTGGTTGATCAGCAGGAATTCCATCACGCCTGCCTGGGCCTTTTTAGCCAGCGGCGAGGCGGTATACACCTTCATGCCATCCGTAACCGGTGTGGCACAAGCCGGCAGCGGCTTCGGTGCTTTCTCGACTTCTACCAGACACATGCGGCAGTTGGCCGCAATCGACAGTTTCTTGTGGTAGCAGAAGTGCGGAATGTAGGTACCGGCAGCGTGGGCAGCATCCATTACGGTGCTACCCTGATTGACTGTCAGTTTTTTACCGTCGATTTCGATTTCAAGCATCGCTCAACACCATTTGTGATCTACCAAAGACTTCTTGTGCTCGATCAGATGTTCGAACTCGTGTCGGAAGTGTTTGGTGAAGCTTCGAACCGGGAACACGGCAGCATCGGCCAGCGCGCAGATGGTGCGGCCTGCCATGTTGTTGCCGACGGACTCCAGCAATTCCAGATCGCCTTCGCGGCCTTCGCCGTTGGCAATGCGGTGGATGACCTTGTACAGCCAGCCGGTACCTTCACGGCACGGCGTACACTGACCGCAAGACTCTTCGTGATAGAAGTAGGCCAGACGCTCCAGCGCCTTCACCATGCATACGTCTTCATTCATCACGATGACCGCACCGGAGCCCAGCATGGAGCCGGCCTTGGCGATGCTGTCGTAATCCATGGTCAGCTCCATCATCACCTCGCCCGGCAGCACCGGTGCGGAGGAGCCACCGGGGATCACCGCCTTGAGCTTCTTGCCATCCTTCATGCCGCCGGCCATTTCCAGCAACGTGGCAAACGGGGTGCCCAGCGGAATCTCGTAGTTACCCGGACGGTTCACATGGCCGGAAATCGAGAACAGCTTGGTACCACCGTTGTTCGGCTTGCCGGCTTCCAGGAATTTCTGCCCGCCATCACGGATGATGAACGGTACCGAGGCGAAAGATTCGGTGTTGTTGATGGTGGTCGGCTTGCCGTAAAGACCGAAGCTGGCCGGGAACGGCGGCTTGAAGCGCGGTTGGCCTTTCTTGCCTTCCAGCGACTCCAGCAGCGCGGTTTCCTCGCCACAGATGTAGGCGCCATAACCATGGTGGGCAAACAGGTCGAAGCTGAAGTCGGTACCCAGGATGTTCTGCCCCAGGAAACCGGCCTTGCGGGCCTCGTCCAGCGCCGCTTCGAACAGCTCGTAGGCTTCGAAAATTTCGCCGTGGATATAGTTGTAGCCGGCCTTGCAACCCATGGCGTAGCCCGCAATGATCATGCCTTCGATCAGTGCATGCGGGTTATACAGCAGGATGTCGCGGTCCTTGAAGGTACCCGGTTCGCCCTCGTCGGTGTTGCATACCACGTATTTGTCGCCCGGGAACGAACGCGGCATGAAGCTCCACTTCAGGCCGGTGGGGAAGCCTGCACCGCCACGACCACGCAAACCGGAGTTCTTCACTTCCGCGATGACGTCTTCCTGCGGCATCTTGTTGTCCAAGATCTTCTTCAGAGCCTGGTAACCGCCGCGCGCCATGTAGGCATCGATGTGCCAGCAATCAGGTGCAGTAGTGTCCACACCCTCGAAAATCACGCCTTTGACGAAGATAGCCATTATTCCAACTCCGCCAGTTTCTTATCGATGGCTTCAGGGGTCATGAAGCTGCACATGGAGTGGTTATTCACCAGCAGTACCGGCGCATCGCCACAGGCACCCATGCACTCGCCTTCCAGCAGGGTGAACTTGCCGTCGGCAGTGGTTTCGCCCAGATGGATGCCCAGTTTCTTGCCGATGTATTCGGCAGCATTCATGCCGCCACGCAGCGCACAGGGCAGATTGGTGCACACGGTAATCTTGTGCTTGCCCACCGGCTTCATGTCGTACATGTTGTAGAAAGTGGCGACTTCGTACGCGGCCACCGGCGCAATGCCGATATAGTTGGCGACGAATTCGATCACTTCCGAATTGAGACAACGCTCTTCCGGCGTTGCACCTTTCTCACGGCGCTCGGTCAATGCGATGCGCAGGGCGCCCATCACAGCAGAACGAGCCTGATCGGCCGGATACTTCGCCAGCTCGCGATCAATTTTTGCCAGGGATTCAGCGGATAGCATCAGCGGTCGATCTCCCCAAATACGATATCCTGGGTACCGATGATTGCCACCACGTCGGCAATCATGTGGCCGCGCGACATTTCGTCCAGGGCTGCCAGGTGGGCATAGCCAGGTGCGCGGATCTTCAGGCGGTACGGCTTGTTGGCACCGTCGGACACAAGGTAAATACCGAACTCACCCTTCGGATGTTCCACCGCGGCATAGGCTTCGCCTTCCGGCACATGCATGCCTTCGGTAAACAGTTTGAAGTGGTGGATCAGCTCCTCCATGTTCGACTTCATGTCTTCACGGCTCGGCGGAGCGAACTTGTGGTTCTCGGTGATGACCGGACCCGGGTTGGCCTTCAGCCAAGCAACGCACTGTTCGACGATGCGGTTGGACTGACGCATTTCTTCCACGCGCACCAGGTAACGGTCGTAACAGTCACCAGTCACGCCGACAGGTACGTCGAACTCGACGCGATCGTATACATCGTACGGTTGGGTCTTGCGCAGATCCCAGGCGATACCCGAACCGCGCAGCATGGCGCCGGTGAGGCCCATGTTCTTGGCACGCTCCGGTGACACAACGCCAATACCGACGGTACGCTGCTTCCAGATACGGTTATCGGTAAGCAGGGTTTCGTACTCGTCGATTTTTTCCGGGAAGCGCTTGGTGAAGTCTTCGATGAAATCGAGCATGGTGCCCTGGCGGCCTTCATTGAGCTTGGCCAGTTCACGAGCGTTCTTGATCTTGGAAACGGTGTACTGCGGCATGGAGTCCGGCAGATCACGATAGACACCACCGGGGCGGAAGTAGGCAGCATGCATACGGGCACCGGACACGGCCTCATAGCAGTCCATCAGGTCTTCACGCTCACGGAAGGCGTATAAGAACATGGTCATTGCGCCGATATCCAGTGCGTGAGCACCGATCCACAACAGGTGGTTCAGGATTCGGGTGATCTCGGCAAACATCACACGGATGTATTGCGCACGCAGCGGCACTTCGATACCGGCCAGCTTTTCGATAGCCAGGCAGTAAGCGTGCTCGTTACACATCATGGACACATAGTCCAGACGGTCCATGTACGGCAGAGACTGGATAAATGTCTTGCTTTCGGCCAGCTTCTCGGTACCGCGGTGCAGCAGGCCAATATGCGGGTCGGCACGCTGTACAACCTCACCATCCAGCTCCAGCACCAGACGCAGCACACCGTGCGCTGCCGGGTGTTGCGGACCGAAGTTCAGCGTGTAGTTACGGATTTCAGCCACCGTAGTTCTCCTCGCGGATGATGCGCGGCGTGATTTCGCGCGGCTCGATGGTAACCGGCTGATAGATAACGCGCTGCTGGGCTGCGTCGTAACGCATCTCGACGTGACCGGACAGCGGGAAATCCTTGCGGAACGGATGGCCGACAAAACCGTAGTCTGTCAGCAGACGACGCAGGTCCGGGTGGCCATCGAATACGATACCGTACAGATCGAAGGCTTCACGCTCGAACCAGTTGGCCGCAGACCAGATATCCGCAACCGACGGCACGACCGGGAAGCTGTCGTCCTCGGCGAAGATGCGCACGCGCACGCGCACATTATGTTTGAGCGACAGCAGATGGTAGACCACAGCAAAACGCGGACCATCCCAAGGCTGGTCCTTGTAAGTGCTGTAGTCCATACCACAGACGTCGATACATTGTTCGAACGACAGGGTGTCGTGGTCGCGCAGGGCGGTCATCACTGCCAGAGTATCGGCGGCCTTGCACACCACGGTCAGCTCATCCAGTGCGATCTTGGTGCTAACGAGCTTATCGCCCAGCACCTCTTCAACCGCCGTTTTGAGCTTTTCCATTTTCACGGACATGGTTTTACCTCAACGGGCGATGGTATTGGTTCGCTTGATCTTGTTCTGCAGCTGGATGATGCCGTACAGCAGCGCCTCGGCAGTCGGAGGACAGCCCGGAACATAGACATCCACCGGCACGATGCGGTCGCAACCGCGCACGACGGAATAGGAGTAATGATAGTAGCCACCACCATTGGCACAGGACCCCATGGAAATCACCCAGCGGGGCTCCGCCATCTGGTCGTACACCTTGCGCAAAGCCGGAGCCATCTTGTTACACAAGGTGCCAGCCACGATCATCAGGTCGGATTGGCGTGGACTTGGACGAAATACGATACCGAAGCGGTCCAGGTCATAACGCGCAGCGCCCGCGTGCATCATTTCAACCGCACAGCAGGCGAGACCGAAAGTCATCGGCCACAGGGAACCAGTACGGGTCCAGTTGATGAGTTTGTCCGCCGTCGTGGTGACAAACCCCTTTTCGAGAACGCCCTCTACTCCCATTCCAGAGCTCCTTTTTTCCACATGTATACGAAGCCAAGCGTCAGGACGGTGAGAAACTCCAGCATCACGCCGAAGCCATACGCACCCAGTTCCTTGAACACGACGGCCCATGGGAACAGAAAGGCGATCTCCAGATCGAACAGGATGAACAAGATGGCGATCAGGTAATACCGAACGTCAAACTTCATCCGTGCGTCTTCAAAAGCTTCGAAGCCGCACTCGTAGGGAGACAGCTTTTCGGGATCAGGCCGATTGGGCGCCAACAGCCAACCCAGTAACAGAGGCCCCACCCCGACCAGCAGGCCGACGATGACAAACAACAGAATGGGAAAGTAATTTTGCAGCATTTCCCGCACACCCCTAAAAGAAAGGAGGCCAAAGACCTCCTTAGACTCCAAACAAAACAGGCCACCGGAATCCCGGCGGCCTGTTTATTGAATGTGGTGCCGACAGTGAGACTCGAACTCACACAGCCTACGGCCACTACCCCCTCAAGATAGCGTGTCTACCAATTTCACCATGTCGGCAATACTCTAGATTGTTACTCCGGAATTACTTTGCCGGAGCTTTTATCCTTTGCTGCTCCGCTCGGGATTTGCGGAGCAACATTTTCGACTGCCGTATCCATCACGCCAAGCTTGCTGGTAGCAGCAACATGCAAATAACTGATCAGCATCAACATCGAAAAGAATACGACTGCCGCCAACGCAGTAGCCCTACTCAGGAAATTTGCGGAACCCGTTGCACCAAACAGACTGCCAGATGCACCACTACCAAAAGCGGCACCCATATCTGCCCCCTTGCCATGCTGCATCAGGACAAGGACGATAATAGTCAGCGCCGAAACAATTAGCGCGACAAGTGCAAAAGTATTCAGAAGTTCCATATTATAAAGTCTTTTTAGCCGACTGACAAATCTTGCCAAACCCTTGAACTTCGAGGGAGGCCCCGCCAACTAAGGCGCCGCCAACACTTGCAAGCGACAGGATTGCGTCGGCGTTATCGGCTTTGACGCTTCCGCCATAGAGGACGCGAATACTAGCAGACGCCCCATGGCAATGCAACACGCGCTCCAGAATCAGGCGATGCGCTTCGTCGATTTGCTCGATACTGGCGACACGCCCGGTTCCGATCGCCCAAACCGGCTCGTATGCCACAACATATTCCTTGCCGGCAATTGCATCCAGCACCATGAGTTGCTCGCCGATGACGTCGGCAAAACGCCCGGCTTCGCGCTCCCCCAACGTCTCGCCTACGCAGTAAACCGGGATCAGGCCCTCAGCCACCGCAGCCAGCAACTTCTGGCGCAAACATGCATCATCCTCGGCAAAATACTGGCGGCGCTCGGAATGACCAATCAACACATAGCGGCACCCCATATCGGCCAGCATTGCGGCACTGACTTCACCGGTAAAGGCACCATCTGCTGCATAGCGACTGACATCCTGCGCTGCGACCGCCAGCTTGCTACCAGCAAACAGCTCGCCCAGTTGCGCAAGATAAGGATAGGGCGCCGCGATACCGACCCCCTCCCTATTAATGTCTACATCTGCCAGCATGGCCTGCAGTAATGCAAGGTTGGCCGCAAGGCGACCGTTCATCTTCCAGTTACCCAACACCAGCTTGTCTTGCATCGCCCGTCTCCGTGTCTATCCTTTTTACAGCGGCGGATTATAGCAGTTGACCATTAGTCGGACCGTATGTGACTAACTGTAATATTTCTGAAACGACAAAGCTCTAGCATCCGAACCGTCGAAACGCGTACTTCAACTTCGGAGCAAGCATGAACTTCACTACTCGTTGGGCCGTCACCCTGGCAATGTCCGGTTTTGTTGTTGGCAATGCAATGGCAGCCGATATCACTGGCGCTGGCGCCACTTTCCCGTATCCGCTGTACGCCAAGTGGGCTGAGGCCTACAAGGCCAAGACCAACAACAACATGAACTACCAGTCGATCGGCTCCGGCGGTGGCATCAAGCAGATCCAGTCCAAGACTGTCGATTTCGGCGCCTCCGACATGCCGCTGAAGCCTGAAGATCTGGAAAAATCCGGTCTGACCCAGTTCCCGACCGTTATCGGTGGCGTTGTACCGGTAGTAAACCTGCCAGGCATCACCGCAGGCCAACTGAAGCTGACCGGTCCCCTGCTGGCAGACATTTACCTGGGCAAGATCAGCAACTGGAACGATGCTGCCCTGGCCAAGCTGAACCCGGGCGTGAAGCTGCCGGATCAGAAAATTACCGTTGTTCGTCGCTCCGACGGCTCCGGCACCACTTTTGTATTTACCAACTACCTGTCCAAAGTGTCGCCGGAATGGAGCAGCAGCATCGGTTCCAATACCGCTGTTAACTGGAAAACCGGTGTTGGCGGCAAGGGCAATGAAGGTGTGGCCAACTATGTAACCCGTATCAAGGGTGCTATCGGCTACGTTGAATATGCTTACGCCAAGCAGAACAAGATTGCCCACGCAGCCATGCAGAACAGCGCCGGCAGCTTTGTTCAGCCGGATGACACCACCTTCAAGGCGGCTGCCGCTGGTGCCGACTGGGCCAAGGCCAAGGATTTCTACCTGATCCTGACCAACCAGCCGGGCAAGGACAGCTGGCCGATCGCCAGTGCGACCTTTATCCTGATGCACAAGAAGCAGGACAAGCCGGAACAGGGCACCGAAGCACTGAAGTTCTTCGACTGGGCTTACAACAATGGCGACGCTACCGCCACCCAGCTTGACTATGTTCCGATGCCGGCTACCGTGAAGTCGCTGATCCGCACCAGCTGGAAGCAGATCACCAACGCCTCCGGCGCCCAAGTATGGAAGTAACCCGGTAGAGTTGACTACCAGATAAGCCGGGGACGAAAGTCTCCCGGCTTTTTGTCTGTAATACGCTAATGTGAGCAACATGGAAAACACCCAGAACGCAGCACATCTCAAACGACAGATGATGCTTGACGCCCTGTTCCGCCTGCTGACCCGAAGCTTCGCCTTCCTGGTTCTGGCGCTGCTGCTCGGCATCCTGCTTTCGCTGCTGATCGGCGCCCTGCCAACCATCAAACACTTTGGCTGGGGTTTTCTGACCAGCAGTGACTGGGATCCGGTTTCGGAAAAATTCGGCGCCCTGGTGCCCATCTTCGGCACGCTGGTGACCTCGGTTATTGCTCTGCTGATCGGCGTTCCGATCAGCTTTGGTATTGCATTGTTCCTGACAGAACTGTGTCCGCCGATGCTCAAGCGCCCCCTGGGGATCGCGGTCGAGCTACTGGCCGGCATTCCTTCGATTATTTACGGCATGTGGGGTCTGTTCGTGTTTGCCCCGCTGTTCGGCGAGTACGTCCAGCCCTGGGTTCTGGAAAACATGGGCGATCTGCCGCTGGTCGGCTTCCTGTTCCAGGGCGCGCCAATGGGCATCGGCATGTTCACCGCCGGCCTGATTCTGGCCATCATGGTGATCCCCTTCATCTCGTCGGTGATGCGCGACGTGTTCGAGGTCGTCCCCCCGATGCTGAAAGAGTCCGCCTATGGACTGGGCGGCACCACCTGGGAGGTCGTGCGCCATGTCGTATTGCCATTCACCAAGACCGGCGTGGTGGGCGGCATCATGCTCGGTCTGGGCCGGGCACTGGGTGAAACCATGGCGGTAACCTTTGTCATCGGTAACTCCTCCAACTTTTCCACCGGCCTGTTTGATGCCGGCAACTCCATTGCATCGACACTGGCCAACGAGTTTGCCGAGGCCAATGGCGAGCTGTATCTCGGGTCGCTGATTGAACTCGGCCTGATCTTGTTCTTTATTACATTTGTCGTGCTGGCCTGCTCCAAGCTGCTGTTGTTGCGCTTGAAGAAGCAGGAAGGCCGCGCATCCTGAGGAGGCAACATGACTACCAATAATGTTGCCCGCACTGACAAGGCAAGCAAGCCCATGGCAAGTCAACCACACCGCAGTCGCGCAATTTATGCCCGCCGCCGGCTAGTCAACAAGTTCAATATGTTTGGGGCCACCCTGGCAATGGCCTTTGGCCTGTTCTGGTTGCTCTGGATCCTGTGGACACTGTTGCACTACGGCCTTTCCGGCCTGTCCATGGATGTGTTTACCAAGATCACCCCGCCCCCGGGGTCGGCCGGCGGGCTGGCCAATGCCATTGCCGGCTCGTTGCAGATGACCTTCTTCGGCACACTGATCGGTACCCCGGTAGGCATCCTGGCCGGTATCTATCTGGCCGAATTCGGTGATCGCGGCTGGCTCGCTCCGGCAACCCGCTTCATCAACGACATCCTGCTGTCGGCACCCTCCATCGTGATTGGCCTGTTTATCTACGAGGTGTATGTCATCTCGGTAGGCCACTTCTCCGGCTGGGCTGGCTCGCTGGCACTGGCGCTGCTGGTGATTCCGGTGGTGGTCCGCACCACCGAGAACATGCTGCGCCTGGTACCGGGCAGCCTGCGCGAGGCAGCATTCGCCTTGGGCGCACCGCAGTGGAAAGTCACCCTGCTGGTAACCCTGCGCGCCGCCAAATCCGGCGTGATCACCGGCATTCTGCTGGCGGTGGCCCGTATTTCCGGTGAAACCGCCCCGCTGCTGTTCACCGCACTGAATAACCAGTTCTGGAGCAATATGAACCAGCCGATGGCCAACCTGCCCATCGTGATCTTCCAGTTCGCCATGAGCCCGTACGAAGACTGGCATCACCTGGCGTGGGCAGGCTCCATCCTGATCACCTTCAGCGTACTGACTCTCAACATCGTTGCCCGCTGGCTTGGTAGCCAGAAATCGCAATCTCATTAAGGTTTGGCGCCTCATGACCACTAACGATATCAAGCTCCAGGTAAACAACCTGAACTTCTACTACGGCAAGTTTCACGCGCTGAAGAACATCAACCTCGCCATTCCTACCGGCAAGGTTACGGCCTTCATCGGCCCGTCCGGTTGCGGTAAATCCACCCTGCTGCGCACATTCAACCGCATGTTCGAACTGTATCCGGGCATGCGCGCCGAAGGCGAAATCCTGTTTGACGGTAACAATCTGCTGGCACGCAATGTGGACGTGAACATGCTGCGCGCCAAAGTCGGCATGGTGTTCCAGAAGCCGACCCCGTTCCCGATGTCGATCTACGACAACATCACTTTTGGCGTAAAGCTGTACGAGAACCTGAACCGCGCCGAAATGGATGACCGCGTGGAGTGGGCCTTGCGCAAGGCCGCACTGTGGGGCGAAGTTAAGGACAAACTCAAGCAGTCTGGTAACTCGCTGTCCGGTGGCCAGCAACAGCGCCTGTGCATTGCCCGTGCCGTCGCCACCCGCCCGGAAGTGCTGCTGCTGGACGAACCGACCTCGGCACTGGATCCGATCTCCACCGGGCACATCGAAGAGCTGATCCATGAACTGAAAGAGGATTACACCATCGCCATCGTGACCCACAACATGCAGCAGGCCGCCCGGGTTTCCGACTACACGGCCTACATGTATCTGGGCGAGCTGATGGAATTCGGCGATACCGACAGCATCTTTACCGCACCGAAGCGCAAGGAAACCGAAGACTACATCACCGGTAAATTCGGCTAATATTACAGTTATATTACAAAGCTCTTACGGTTTACGCCGTAAGAGCTTTTTCTTTTCTACATCAAATACCTAGCACACAAACAAATACCCTGTTGTCAAGTAAAACACCTGCTTTTGACACCAGAAGCCGACCGCCGTCAAAAAGTTTATTACAGACTCTTGACGTGTCATGTTACAGCCCCAAGAATCCCGCCTTTCCCCAATAACCACAGCCAAAATCATGCTGGAATTGCTCTCGGGCCTCGACACCTCGCTTGCTGTCGCACTGGTCCTTTCCGTCGGCTTCGTACTGGCCTTCGAATTCATCAACGGTTTCCACGACACAGCCAACGCAGTGGCCACCGTCATCTACACCCAATCCATGAAGCCGCAGACCGCCGTACTGATGTCCGGCTTCTTCAACTTCCTGGGTGTGTTCTTTGGCGGTCTGGCCGTGGCCTACGCCATCGTCAACCTGATTCCTACCGAGATGCTGCTGCATATCCAGTCGGCACAAGGCATGGTGATGGTGTTCTCGCTGTTCGCCTCCGCCATCCTGTGGAACCTGGGCACCTGGTATTTCGGCATTCCGGCCTCCAGCTCGCACACGCTGATCGGTTCCATCCTGGGTGTCGGCATCGGCAACGCCCTGCTCACCGGTGATTCCATCGCCAACGGTATCAACTGGGGCAAGGCTCTCGACGTGTTCATGTCGCTGCTGGTATCGCCGATCTTCGGCGCTGGCCTGGCCGGCCTGATGCTGTACGCACTGCTGAAAATCCGCCCGCTGAGCAACATCCACAAGTCGCCGTTCCAGCGCCAGCAGATCGAAGGCCGCAAGCACCCTCCGTTCTGGGCGCGCTTCATGCTGATCGTGTCGTCGATGGGCATGAGCTTCACCCACGGCTCCAATGACGGCCAGAAAGGTGTCGGCATGGTCATGCTGGTGCTGATCGCCCTGGCTCCGGCCCAGTTTGTGGTGAACCTGGACGCCGAGCCGCTGCAGATCGAGCACACCAAGATCGCCGTGGTACAACTGAAAGAGATGTACCAGCGCAATCAGGCCATTATCGATGCCAAGTACCCGGCCGGTGGCAACCACACCTGCGAGGTAAGCAAGGTCGTCGACGAAAGCGGCGCCCTGCTCTCCGCCATCGGCGATGCCAAGTCGCTGGACCAGCTGCCGGAAAACGCCCGCAGCAGCACCCGCACCCAGCTGATCTGCCTGGCCGATGCCGCCAAGAAGATCGCCAAGGTGCCAGGCATCAGCGAAGTTGACCAGAAGCAGCTCAAGGGCATGCAGAAGGACCTGAGCAACCTGACCGAATACGCACCGACCTGGGTCATCATCGCCGTGGCACTGGCCATCGGCATGGGCACCATGGTGGGCTGGAAGCGCGTGGTACACACCATTGGCGAGAAGATCGGCAAGCAGGACATGACCTACGCTCAGGGGATGGCCGCACAGACCATGTCGGCCGCCTCCATTGGCCTGGCCAGTCTGATCGGCGCACCGGTGTCCACCACCCAGATCCTGTCCAGCGCCGTCGCCGGCACCATGCTGGTCAACCGCGCCGGCATCCACTTCTCGACGGTGAAAACCATCGCCCTGACCTGGATCCTGACCCTGCCGGCCAGCCTGTGCCTGGCGCTGGGCATGTATTACTGCGGTATCAAACTGATTGCCTGATCGCTGATCCGTACATGACAAGGGCTGCCTGCTGGCAGCCCTTTTTTCATGCCGGAAGGTTGGCCGCACCGCGGCCGCCGTGGCTAGGCCTTGAGGAAATGCTCGCGTCCGGCCAGCCAGCGTACCAGGTGGGCGTTGGCATATTGCGGCCAACGTTGCAGCAGCTGCGGCGCCAGCTGACGGGCGGCTTCCAGCAGCTCGATATCCGCCTCCAGGTCGGCAAAGCGCAGCATCGGCAACCCGCTCTGCCGGGCACCGAGAAACTCGCCCGGGCCGCGGATGTTCAGATCCTGCCGCGCGATCTCGAAGCCATCGGTATTCTCGTAGATCACCTTCAGTCGCGCCTTGGCCAGCTCCGACAGCGGCGTCTCAAACAACAGCACGCAGGTGGACTTGGCGGCGCCGCGGCCAACCCGGCCACGTAGCTGGTGCAATTGTGCCAACCCCATGCGTTCGGCGTGCTCGATCACCATCAGGCTGGCATTGGGCACGTCGACCCCTACTTCGATCACCGTGGTCGCCACCAGGATATGCAGCTCACCGGCGGCGAACTGCGCCATCACCGCCGCCTTCTCCGCCGCCTTCATGCGGCCGTGCACCAGGCCGATGCCCCACTGCGGCAGATCCTGCTGCAACACCACATGGGTATCCACTGCAGTCTGCAGTTGCAGCGCCTCCGACTCCTCGATCAGCGGACACACCCAGTACACCTGGTTGCCTTCGCCGCAGGTCTTGTTGACATAGGCCACTACCGCATCGCGGCGTTCGGCGCTGATCAGCTTGGTGACGATGGGGGTACGTCCCGGCGGCAGCTCGTCGATCACCGACACGTCCAGGTCGGCGTAGAAACTCATTGCCAATGTGCGCGGAATCGGTGTCGCCGACATCATCAGCTGGTGCGGTTCGGCGCCCTTCTGCTGCAGCGCCAGCCGCTGGCCGACGCCGAAGCGGTGCTGCTCGTCGACGATCACCAGCCCCAGCCGCTCGAAGTTGACGTCATCCTGGAACAGCGCGTGGGTGCCGACGGCCAGCCGCGCACTGCCGCTGGCAATGCTGGCCGCCATCTCGCCGCGCGCCTTCTTGCGCAGGCTGCCGGACAGCCAGGCCACCTCGATGCCCAGCGGCGCCATCCACGCCGACAGTTTCAGATAATGCTGTTCGGCCAGGATTTCGGTCGGCGCCATCAGCGCCACCTGGAAGCCGGCCTCGATCGCCGCCAGCGCGCTCATCGCCGCCACGATAGTCTTGCCGCTGCCGACATCGCCCTGTAGCAGGCGGTTCATCGGGTGCGGCAGCGCCAGGTCGGCGGTGATCTCGGCCAGCACTTTCTGCTGCGCACCGGTCAGTGCGAACGGCAGGCTGGCCGCCAGTTGGCCGCGCAGGCTGCCGTCGCCCTGGATCACCGGCGCAGTGCCTTCTCGCCGCGCACGGTAGGCCAGCCGCATCGACAGCTGCTGCGCCAGCAGCTCATCGAACTTCAAGCGCTGCCAGGCCGGCAGATTGCCGTCGGTCAGCTGGGTGGCGGAATACTCCGGCCCCGGCTTGTGCAGCAGTTGCACCGCGTCGGCAAACGGCATCAGTCCGTGGCTGCGGCGCACCTCGTCCGGCAGCGTTTCCGGCAGCGGCAGGGTTTTCAGCTCGGCGTGGATCAGCTTGCGCAGCACCGGCTGGGTCAGGCCGTTTACCGTCGGGTATACCGGGGTGAGGCTGTCGGCCAGCGCATCGCCCTCGCGCACGCTGCGCAGCTTGGGGTGCACCATCTCGTCGCCAAAGAAACCACGGCGGATCTCGCCCAGTGCGCGCACGCGACTCCCGACGGCCAGTGCCTGCTGGGTATTGGGGTAGAAATGAATGAAGCGCAGTACCAGCTTGCCGGACTTGTCCTCGATCTGCGCCACCAGCTGGCGCCGCGGGCGGAACTGCACCTCGCACTTGCTCACCTCGCCTTCCACCAGCACTGCCTGGCCATACGGTGCCTGCGCGATGGGGTAGAGGTGGGTTTCGTCTTCGTAACGCAGCGGCAGGTGCAGCACCAGATCGAAGCGGCGGCGGATGCCCAGCTTCTCCAGTTTCTTGGCGGTGGCGGCCGGCGCCGCTGGCGGCTGGCTGGCGATGTCGACGGGATGGTTCATGCCACGATTGTACCCAAGAACCGCGCCGCGATCTTTTGCTCGCACCGGCTACCGCCACTGGTGTCGGCAGAAAGCACAACGGGACGGCAGCTGCCGTCCCGTTGCAAGCGTCAAGGTTGGCCGCGGCCAACCTCAGCACGCGATTACTGGCGTTCCCACACCTGGGTGCGCCCCAGCAGCGAGAAGCCGAGGAAGCCGCGCACTTCCAGCTTCTTGCCGCCATCGACCAGCTTGGCCTTGGCGCTGTACACCTTGCCGGATTTCGGATCGAGAATCTTGCCGTTTTCCCAGGCCTCGCCGTCTTTTTTCAGGCCGGTGATGATGGTCAGGCCGACGATCGGTTTGCCTTTCAGTGCGCCGTCGCACTTGTCGCATACCGCATCCGGATTATTGAACAGTTTCACGACCTTGCCGGTCAGCTCGCCGTTGGCGGCCTCGCTGATTTCCACCAGCGACTTGGCCTGATGGCTCTCGTCGTCGATGGTCTTCCAGGTACCGCCGGCGCTTAACGCCAGTGCAGCCTGTGCCGACAGGGCCAGTGCACTCACCGCCGCCAGTTTTACCAGTGCTTTCATGTGTATCTCCCTCGTATTGTGTCTGGCGCGGGCACCCCTCATGCCTTTTCAAACGCCAGTTTGGTGCTACGGCTCTAGCCGTATTGCGCAAAATTATCAGTCACTTGCGCCAGCGTCAACGCCCCGCTACGCCACCACGCCGCTTTGCAGCCACTGCGCCCAGTCCGGCCGGCCATTGCGTGCCGCCTGCGCTGCTGCCGCCTGCCAGTTGTACTGCACGCGCAACAGCTGCAGCTGCCAACCGGTGGCCAGCCGCTCGACGATGGCGTAACTGGCGTGCGGAGCACCTGTCTGCACCCGGTGGTAGCCACCGTCGCTGTCGTCGTACGCCGGCAGACCGACGCTGCCCGGATTCAGCAGCAACGGTCCATCCGGCAATTGCAGCAAGCGCGGCAGGTGGCTGTGGCCACACAACACCAGCGTCGCCGCCGTCGGCCCCAGCCTTGCCGCCACTGTCTGCGGACTGGCCGGCACCAGGTTGGCCGCAACAATATCGTCCAGCAGATACTGCAGGTCCGATTGCGGGCTGCCGTGCGTCAGTTGCACCTCGCCCAGCTGCCCCCCTGGCGGCAGCGCAGCCAGCCAGGCGCGCTGGGTCGCGGTGGTGTGCTCATAGGCGTACTGGTCGGACGGTCCGCCCGGGCGATCGGCACAGGCCAGCAACTGGCGCTCGTGATTGCCGGCAATGGAGGGCAGCTTCAGCCCCATCAGCAGCTCGGCCGTTTCCGCCGGCCACAACGGACCGGAGAGGATGTCGCCGAGGTTGACCGCCTGGCTGACGCCGCGGCCGCGCATATCGGCCAGCACCGCCTGCAGCGCCGGCAGGTTGCCGTGGATGTCGGACAAGACCGCAAAACGATCTGGCAGCATGGCTGTTCCTCGCAATAAAAATGGCGGCCAACATGGCCGCCTTGATAGTGGCAACAGCCCGCGGCTACGGCAAGCTGAACTGCCCCACGCCCAACTGCTGCACCTTGCCACCCACTTGCACGCCACCGGCCGCATCGACATCCAGATACAGCACGTTGGGACGCTGGATCACCGCGCCCTGCTCGATGCGCCACGACAGCGGCGCCAGCCCGTTGAGCGCACACCAGCCGCCGAGGTTGGCGCAGGCGCTGCCGGTGCCCGGATCCTCGATCACTGCGCCTTGCTGCTCGAAGAACAGCCGCACGGTGGCCACGCCAGCAGCCTCATGCCACAGGTAGGCGATGCTGCGCCCGGGACGCAAGGTGGCATGACGCACAAACAATTCATGCTGCGGTTTGGCCGCCAGCACCGCCGCACGGCTGGCAGCGCGGATCAACAGCTGCTCGCTGCCGGCATTCACCCACACCGGCTCGGCGGCGATGTCTTCCGCGCCAATGCCCAGCATGGCGGCAGCCTCCGCGGCGGCAAGGTTGGCCGTACGCTGTGTGGCGGCCACCGCGGTGAGGCGGAACACACCATCCTGCAGGCGGATCGGAATCAAGCCGGCGCTGGTGCGCAGGGTGAAACGCTCATCCAGCCCATGCAGCGCGTGCAGCACCGCGGCGCTGCCAATGGTGGGATGGCCGGCAAACGGCAGCTCGTAACTGGGGGTGAAGATGCGCAGGCTGGCCACCGCCTCGGCGTCCCCCGGCAGCAGGAACACCGTCTCCGACAGATTGAACTGGCGCGCGATCAGCTGCATATCCTCGTCGCCCAGGCCACAGGCATCGGTAAATACCGCCAGCGGGTTGCCGCCGAAACGGCTCTCGGCAAACACGTTGACGATGCGGTAATCAAAGCTGGCTGTCATGCCTCACTCCTTGTGCTGGACTGCAATCGATACTGTCATTAAGCCATGCCATCCGCGGTGCAATAAAGCAGCGCCATGCAAACAGATTGTTTTTATGGCGCCAACAATGGTGACAGTTACGCAAGATTGGATACTGGATTCTGTCACCATAAAAACTTTGTTACACTGCGCGCCGGATGGAGTCGATTGGCCATACCCCGTTGATTGTTCTGCTGTTTCCGGACTGTCACCAGGTTGGCCGCCAACCGTCCTGTCATGCGCCGGGCGCAGGCATCAAACCAATAACGACAGTAACGTGGAACCGATATGCAGCAGAACCCAACCCTTCTCAGCAAAATCATGAACGGCAGCATCGTGCTGCAGATCATGATCGGCATGCTGGCCGGTATCGCTCTGGCCAGCTTCTCCCCCGACACCGCCAAGTCGCTAACCTTTCTGGGCAGCCTGTTCGTCAAAGGGCTGAAGGCCGTGGCGCCGGTACTGGTGTTCGTGCTGGTTGCCAGCGCCATCGCCAACAAGAAAAAGGGCGTGCAGACCAATATGCGCCCGGTGCTGACCCTGTACCTGCTGGGCACCTTCCTGGCCGCCGTCACCGGCGTGCTGGCCAGCTTTGCCTTCCCGACCCGGCTGACCCTGGTCGCCGCCGCCACCGGCACCACCCCGCCGGCCGGCATTGGCCAGGTGCTGAACAACCTGGTATTCCAGATCGTGGACAACCCGATCAATGCCATTGCCACAGGCAACTACATCGGCATCCTGACCTGGGCCGTAGCGCTGGGCATGGCGCTGCATCACGCCAGCGACAGCACCAAACTGCTGCTGAACGAGCTGGCCGACGGCGTATCGCGCATTGTCAGCGTGATCATCCGTTTCGCGCCGGTGGGCGTGTTCGGTCTGGTGGCCGAATCGGTGGCCACCACCGGCCTGTCCTCGCTGCTGGGTTACAGCCAGCTGCTGCTGGTACTGGTAGGCGCCATGCTGGTTATCGCGCTGGTGGTGAACCCGCTGATCGTCGGCCTGACCATCCGCCGCAACCCGTACCCGTTAGTGCTGACCTGCCTGCGTGAAAGCGGTGTCACCGCCTTCTTCACCCGCAGCTCGGCGGCCAACATCCCGGTGAACATGAACCTGTGCAAGAAGCTGGGGCTGAACGAGGATACCTACGCGGTGTCGATCCCGCTGGGCGCCACCATCAATATGGCCGGTGCCGCCATCACCATCTCGGTGCTGAGCCTGGCCGCGGTACACACCCTGGGCATCCACGTGGACATGCCGACCGCGCTGCTGCTGTCGGTGCTGTCCGCCGTCGCCGCCTGCGGTGCCTCCGGCGTAGCCGGTGGTTCGCTGCTGCTGATCCCGATGGCCTGCAGCCTGTTCGGCATCAGCAACGACGTGGCGATGCAGGTCGTTGCTGTCGGCTTCATCATCGGCGTGGTGCAGGATTCCGCCGAAACCGCGCTCAACAGCTCCACCGACGTGCTGTTCACCGCCGCTGCCTGCATCGCCGCCGGCGATGTCAGCGAAGAAGTTCCGCAGCTGGCGAGCAACGAAATCTGATCGCCCGCCGCCGGCACGAAAAAAGCACCCCATGCGGGGTGCTTTTTTTATCGGTGCTACCGGCTACTGCGCCGTTGGCCGCTGCAACAGCAGCAAGCGCAGCGCCAGGCCCAGCAACACCAGCGCCAGCGCCCGCCCCTGCCAGCGGGCAAATTGCGGCGCCCGCGCCAGCTGACGGCCGATCACTCCGCTGCCATGCGCCAGCACAAAGTTGAACCCCAGCCCGACCAGCGCCAGCAACGCCCCCAGCAGCAGCACCTGCTGCGCCACCGCACCGCGCGCGGTATCGACAAACTGCGGCAGAAACACCATGAAGAACAGCAGCGCCTTGGGGTTGAGCAGGCTATTGAGCATCGCCATGCGCACAATCTGGCGATGGCTGCGCTGCGGTGCCTGCGCCAGTGCAGCCATGCCACCGCTGCGCCACGCCTGCCACGCCATCCAGCCCAGATACAGCGCCCCGCCAAGGCGCAACAGATCGAACATCGGCGGCCAGGCGGCCAACATGGCGGTGATGCCGCTGGCGGTGAGCACGGTCAGCACCAGGTCGGCCAGCGCAATGCCCAGCGCTACCGCGTAACCGCCACGCGGCCCCATCACGGTGCTGTGCGACAGCAGGAAGGCCATGTTCGGCCCCGGCGACAGGAACAGCAGCAGCACGGTCATCAGGAACAGCAGCAGCGTGGATTCGGCAATCATGGCGGGCTCCCAGGTAATGCCGGCCAGTGTAACCGCCTGCCGGCAGCGAGCCGAGCCGGCCACGGGAACAGTCTGTTTTGCCAAACCGCGCAGAGGCACAGCGTTGGCCGCACGCGCCAGCCGCGGCACGAAAAACCCTGCTGCCCGCTGCAGCCGTCGCCACAAAGAAAAAGCGGCCCGCAGGCCGCTTTTCACTACCAGGCTGATCGCGTGATCAGTTGCCCAGCACCATTACCGCGTCGGCTTCCACCTGCACGCCCTTCGGCAGGCTGGCCACGCCGATGGCGGCGCGGGCCGGGAACGGCTGGCTCATGTACTGGCTCATCACTTCGTTGAAAGTGGCGAAGTTGGACAGGTCGGTCAGGAAGGCATTCAGCTTCACGATCTGGTCCAGGCTGCCACCGGCGGCCTCACACACGGCTTTCAGGTTCTTGAACACCTGATGCGCCTCGGCAGCAAAACCGCCTTCCACCACGGTCATGGTCACCGGGTCGAGCGGGATCTGGCCGGACAGGTATACGGTATCGCCGGCTTTGACTGCCTGGGAGTAAGCGCCGATTGCTGCCGGGGCCTTGTCGGTGTGGATGATCTCTTTAGCCATTTTCAGTTTTCTCCGTCTTCGTGCAGGAACAGGTTTAACAGGTCATTCAGGAAGCGCTGGCCCTTCAAAGTTGGCCGCGGGTGGGTGAGATCATGTTCGATCAGCCCTTCCGCCCGCGCTTGCTGCAATTGCGATTGGATACAGGATACCGGCAAACCGGTGCGCTCGCTGAACAGTCGCAGCTCGAAACCGCCAGTAAGGCGCAGCAAGTTCATCATGAATTCGAACGGCAGGTCCTTGCGGCCAACCTTGTGGCTGCTCTGCACCGGCTTGCCCTCGGCAATCGCCTGCAGATAGGCCGCCGGCTGCTTGTAGCGCATCTCGCGCACGATACCTGCGTGCGAGCTGATCTTGCCATGCGCGCCGGCACCGATGCCGACGTAGTCGCCAAACTGCCAGTAGTTGACGTTGTGGCGGGCGAAGCGCCCCGGCTGCGCAAAGGCGGAAGTCTCGTAATGCACGAAACCGGCGCCTTCCAGCCGCGCCTCGATCGCCTCCTGCATGTCGGCGGACAGCTCGTCGTCCGGCAGGTTCTGCGGCAGCTGCACCGCGAACAGCGTGTTCGGCTCGATGGTGAGGTGGTAGGCGGAAATGTGGCTGACGCCATACGACAGCGCGGTGTCGATATCCGCCAGCGCCTCGGCCAGCGTCTGCTGCGGCAGCGCGTACATCAGGTCGAGGTTGACGTTATCGAAGCAGCTCAGCGCAGTTTCCACCGCGCGGCGCGCCTCGGCGTCGTCGTGGATACGGCCCAGCGCCTGCAGGTGGCGCGGGTTGAAGCTCTGGATCCCGATGGACAGCCGGTTGATGCCGGCATCGCGGTAACCGTGGAAGCGCTCGCGCTCGAAAGTGCCCGGATTGGCCTCCATGGTGATCTCGGCATCCGGCTGCAGCCGCACGCGGGCGCGGATACCGGCCAGCAGCGCGTCCATCGCCTGCGGACTGAACAGGCTGGGGGTACCGCCGCCCATGAAGATGGTGCTAATGCTGCGGCCCCAGATCGACGGCAGGCTGTATTCGAAGTCGCGCAGCAGCGCCTCGACATAGGCCATCTCGTCGAAGCCCTCGCCCACCCGGCTGCGGCCAGTGTTGGCCGCATTGGCAATCGGGATGCTGCCGGCACGGAATTCATGCGAGTTGAAGTCGCAGTACGGGCACTTCTTCACGCACCACGGGAAATGGATGTACAGCGACAGCGGCGGCAGTTCTCTCAGCCCGCCCTTCAACGCCGACAGGTCGATCACGCTCATGCCAGCTGCGCCTGCAGCTTGGCCAGCAACGCCTGCATTGCCTGGCCGCGGTGGCTGATGCCGTTCTTCACGCCGGCCGGCAGATCGGCCACGGTGCAGCCATGCGCCGGCAGCCAGAAGTGCGGGTCGTAGCCGAAGCCGCCGTTGCCGGATGCAGTGTCCACCACCTCGCCATACCAGGCGCCGTCCGCCACCAGCGGCTGCGGGTCGTCGGCATGGCGCAGCAGCACCAGCACGCAATAGTAGTAGGCGCGGCGGTTGCCCTGGCCTTGCAGATCGGCGATCAGCTGCGCGTTGTTGCGCGCGTCCGATTTCGGCTCGCCGGCATAGCGTGCCGACAGCACACCGGGCTTACCGCCCAGCGCTTCCACGCAGATGCCGGAATCGTCGGCCAGCGCCGGCAGGCCGGTGACGCGACAGGCGTGGCGCGCCTTCTCCAGCGCATTCTCCAGGAAGGTGCCGTGCGGCTCCGGGCACTCCGGCACATTCAGCTGTCCCTGCGGGATCACTTCTACGCCCAGCGGCGCCAGCAGCGCCGAGAATTCCTTCAACTTGCCGGCGTTATTGCTGGCCAGCACTAGTTTTTCAATCATGCTTGCTCCAAGCCCGCCGGTAGCCTTACGGCCCCGGCAGTGAAAACGCCCGGACTGGCCGGGCGGGAAAGGCGCCATGTTACCAAATCATCAGACCGGCTGGCCCTGGGTGGCCAGCATGGCTTCGATAAACAGACGCTCGTCCGCATCCTTCAGCGCCTTGGCATCGGACAGCAGGCGCCGCCACTGGCGGCCACCCGGCTCGCCGTGGAACAGCCCCAGCACATGGCGTGCGATGTGACGCACGCTGCTGCCATCCTGCAAGCGCTCGGCCACATAGGGCAGCAGCGCCTCCACCACCTTGCCGCGCGAACGCACCGGGCTGGCGTCGCCGTAGAAGTCGGCATCCCAGCTCGCCATCAGGTAGGGGTTGTGATACGCCTCGCGGCCAACCATCACGCCATCCACATGCTGCAGGTGGCCGGCAATCTCGGCATTGGTCTTGATGCCGCCGTTGATGATGATTTCCAGCTCCGGACGCTCCTGCTTCAGCCGGTAGACGTAGTCGTACTTCAGCGGCGGAATCTCGCGGTTCTCCTTCGGGCTCAGGCCCTTCAGGATGGCGTTGCGCGCATGCACGATGAAGGTACGGCAGCCGGCCTCGGCCACGGTATCCACAAACTCGCGCATGTAGTCGTAGCTGTCGATCTGGTCGATACCGATGCGATGCTTCACCGTCACGTCGATATCCACCACGTCGCGCATCGCCTTCACGCAATCGGCTACCAGTTGCGGCTCGGCCATCAGGCAGGCACCGAACGCGCCCTTCTGCACCCGCTCCGACGGACAGCCCACGTTCAGATTCACCTCGTCATAGCCCCACTGCTGCGCCAGTCGCGCGCACTGCGCCAGCTCGGCCGGCTCGCTGCCACCCAGCTGCAGCGCAATCGGATGCTCCGCTTCGTGGTAGCGCAGGTGGCGGCCAACATCGCCATGCAGCAGCGCACCGGTGGTCACCATCTCGGTGTACAGCCAGGTGTGCTTGGTGATCAGGCGCGCGAAGTAGCGGTAGTGGCGGTCGGTCCAGTCCAGCATCGGAGCTACGGACAGGCGGCGCGGGGGCAAGGCGGTGGGTGCTACGGTCATCGAAACAGGTGGCAATCTGCGCTAAGCATTTGAAAAGAGGCTGGATTATCCCCAGCCCCCTGCCTTGGGTCAACACTCCTGCGGCAAATGGCAGGTGTACCGCCCGGCCCCGGGAGGGCTCCGCCACGCCTGCCTGCGGCCAACTACCGACTCAGTTGTCGCGCACGTCCAGCAGTTCCTGCAGTTGCCGCAGGGTGGAGTCATCCTTTACCACATGCTGCAGCCATTCTTCCAGGCTCATCTCTGCCCAGCGTGCGGCCCGTTCCGCCAGCAGCGACACCGGGCTATGCGGCTCGTTACGACGAAAATAGCGCGCTACCTCGGTCAGCATCTGCACAGCCTGCTGGCGGTTGGCGATCGGGCCACCGAAATCGGCAACCGGCGCGGCCAACGCAGCGGGCGTAACGGTAATCGGCTGGCTCACGACTTTCTCCTCGATAACGGTGCGGGGGGGGACTGCCGGACTCGCAGTGGCCGGAGCCAGCTGCTGGCGATAGCGCAGCACCAGATCCTGGCAGGCATACAACGCATTGCGCAGCTCGGCCAAACTAGGCGCTTGCGCGCCAAACCGCAGGTCGATGCTGGCATCCAGCGCCTCGTAACTTGCCAATACCGCCACCAGTTGCTCCATGCACTGCTGGAACCATGCGGCCCCCGATTGCTGTGCTGCTTTGTCGAAAGTTTCGCCAGCCAGCTTGCCCTCGGCCAATGCCGCCTCGCGCGCTTCCGGATTCTTCAGCCCGAGGTTGTCGACCTCGCGCGACTGCTGCCACTGCTGCCAGCTGTAACCTCCGGATTCCGGCCGGGTCAGCGCGACCTCGCGTACCGCCACCCCAAGCTGCAGATTGAGCCACTCCAGCTTGCCAACCCGTTCGTCAAAGTCATGCGGATCCAGTTCCGGATAACCGCTCTCCCAATACTGCTGCAGCCAGCCATCCAGTGCGCCCAGGGCCAACTGCAAGCCCGCCAGCCCTTCCACCTTGGTCTTGGCTTCCGCATACCACACCAGCAGCTGCAGATCCTTGCTCTGCTCCGCCAGGGCCTGCTCGCACAGTTTCACTACCTTGGGCCAGTCGGCCTGCTTCAGTGTCTGCTCCCAGTCGCCCTGTGCCAGCGACGGGTCGTCGCTGCGGCGCGCTTCGCGGATCTGGTCGAACAGCGCCGAGTAGCTCATGTCCTCGCCCGCTGGCTGCGGCCCCGCGATCGGGGCCAGAAGTTGTTCCAGTGTCATGTTGTGTTCCCAATCTTGTCGCATTCAGCCTTTGCCCACTTCCGGCATGGTGGAAATCAGCGTGGCACCACAACTAACCTTGTGGCCTTCCAGCGCTACCGGCTTGCCACCTACCAGCCAGCTGCCATCACCTTCCACAATGCTGCAGTTGACATGGCCCTGCTGCGGGCAAGTCACCTTGTCGCCCAGCAACGCCACCTGTTTGCCAAACAGCGTCGTAGTCGAGGCGGCACTGACTACCTGACCGCCATGGCTGGTCGGATCGCCCAACCGTATCACTCGTTTCATCCCGTTCTCCCGTCAGGCCGGCCGTACCAGCCCCAATGCGGCATGATCATGTTGAAACTGCGCCAGCACGGCCGGTGCGGACAAGCGGGCACAGTGGCTGACCGCCAATGCCGCCAGCAGTGCTGGCGCGGCCGCGCCGACATCTCCCCATTCGCGCACCAGATTGCTGGCTTCTTCCACCAGATCGAGCCCGATCTGGTGGCGGGAAAGATTGCTGCCGATGGCCGCCATGCGCACACCGCCGACATCCACATCGCCACCGTTATGCACCAGCCAGGCCACACTGTCGGCCTGGTTGCGTGCCGGGTCCGCATCTTCGGCGCTGAAAGGGAAATCCAGCAGGCTGGCATTCACCAGCGCGTTGTCCAGCAACGGCTGCAACTGCCGGGTAAGCTGCAGCGTCCCCACCCGTCCCGGTACTCCCTGGGCGGATTGCGCCAGGCAGCCGAGCAGCGGCAAAGCTGCCAGCGCTTGCTGCGCGCCAGCCGGCACCCGCCCCCAACCGGCACTGGCACCGGCCGGGTCGCGCTCCCAGTACGGCTGATAGGGATCAGCCGCCAAGGCTTGCATATCGCCCTCTACCGCACTCAGCCCGTCACGCAGGAACAACATCAATACGACTGCGGCGCCGGGGCGCCCCTGCTCCCGCCATTGTTGCCGGGTCGTGGCGTCGGCCTCGTCATCCGGATCCCATGCCGCCCGCGGTGCATCCAGCGACAGCAGTACCGCCCCCGGCAGCTCCGGATCCTGCGCCAGGAACTGCTGCACGCGATCGGCTACCGTGCCACTCCCCGGCAGGAAGCGACAATCGCTGGCCGGAGGTGGCATATCGCCGTGCAGCTGTTGCCATGCCTGTTGCTGCCACTGCTTGATGCGGCCAACCTGTTCCACACCGCTGGTTCCGGGCAGCACTTCCAGCAGCAGCGGCAAGGCCGCGGCCCCCGGCAGTTCGGCGTACAGCGCTTCCAGACCGGCAGCGGCGCTCTGTTGCAGGCTATCGAGCACCTCGCCGGTTTCCAGGTCGTCGTTTGCCAGCAGCTCCCATGCGCACGCATCCGGCAGCTCTGCCAGCCAGGCCGGCTCGTCGCGCTGCGGCAGCGCCTGCACCCACAGCCAGCGGCAATGCACTACCTGTTGCCGCTGTTGCAATGCATGCAGATGCTGTGCGCGCGCTTCATCGCGCTGCGACTGCAAGATGGCAGCGTCGGCATCCGCCTGCGCCTTGGCGGCTGCCTGCTCCTGGCGCAGGCGGCGCTGTCGCCAGAAAAAGGCCAACGCCGTCAACAACAGCGGCGGCAGCAGGTGCAGCAGCAACATGGCAGTCGGGCTGACTTGTTGCCAGTTCACCGGGATGAGCAGCCACAACGCCGCCCACCACAGCAAGGTAGACAGGCCCAGCAGGGCCAGCAGTTTCAGCATGGTTCCCGCCTCTTAGCTCACACGTACCTTGAGCGCCTCGCCTTTCAGCGCCACGGCAATCTTCTTCACCGGTTTGCCGCTGGCCATGCGCGCCAGCAGATCGCTGGAGATTTGCGCCAGCAGAGTACGGGTGAGGATGGCATCGGCGTTGCGGGCACCGCTGTCCACGTCCAGACAGCGCGCGGCCATGGTCGCGGCCAACTCGTCCGGGAACTCCACTTGTGCGCCGTGATTGTCGGCAATGCGGCGACGGATACGCTCCAACTTCAGTTGCACGATGGCATGCAGTACGTCGTCGCTGATCGGGAAGTAAGGCACGATGTCCAGCCGGCCGAGGAAGGCAGGTTTGAACACCTGCTGCAAGGTTGGCCGCAGCACTTCCACCAGGTCTTCGGCGCCAGGAGCGCGGGTTTCGCCTTCCACCGTCACGCCGTGTTCGCAGGCGCGCATCACCAGCTCAGTGCCGGCGTTGGAGGTGAGCAGGATGATGGTGTTCTTGAAGTCCACCTCGCGGCCTTCGCTGTCTTCCAGCACGCCCTTGTCGAATACCTGGAAGAACAGCTCCAGCACGTCCGGGTGCGCTTTTTCCACTTCATCCAGCAACACCACCGAATAAGGCTTGCGCCGCACTGCCTCGGTGAGCACACCGCCCTCGCCATAGCCGACATAGCCCGGCGGCGAGCCTTTCAGCCCGGATACGCTGTGCGCCTCCTGGTATTCCGACATATTGATGGTGACCAGATTGCGCTCGCCGCCGTACAGCGCCTCGGCCAGCGCCAGCGCGGTTTCGGTCTTGCCCACGCCGGACGGCCCCACCAGCAGGAACACGCCCTTGGGCTTGCCCGGGTCTTCCAGCCCGGCCTTGGCGATCTGCACCCGCTCGGCAATCTGCCGCAGCGCGTGGTCCTGACCGATCACCCGCTCGCCCAGCAGGGTAGCCAGGCGCTGCACCTGCGCCAGTTCGTTGCTAACCATGCGGCCCAGCGGAATGCCGGTCCAGCCGGCTATCACGTCGGCGATCACGTTTTCATCCACGCACTCGAACGCCAGTGGCTGCGTCTGCTGCAGCTCGCGCAATGCCTTGCGTTTGCTCTGCAACGGGCTGGCCTTGCGGGTTTTGCCGCCTTTGCTCTCAGCTGGCTGCTGGCGAGCAGCATCGATCTCGGCGACCAGTTGCTGCTGCGTCTGCCAGGCGGCATGCAATTGCGCCAGATCATCCTGCAGCTGCTCGCGGCGGGCTTCCAGCTCGTCGATTCTCTCGCCATGACCTTCCTCGCGCTGCAATGCGGCAATCTCGCGCTCCACGTTGGCGATCAGCACGGCCACATCCTCGACCGGCCCCGGTTTGCCGGCACGAGACAGCGCCACGCGGGCGCAGGCGGTGTCGAGCACACTGATGGCTTTGTCCGGCAACTGACGGCCGGTGATGTAGCGGCTGGACAGGTGTACTGCCGCCGCTACCGCCTCTTCCAGAATCTCCACCTGGTGGTGCTCGGCCATGGCCTGCGCCAGGCCGCGCACCATCTGCACCGCGATCTCCGGTGCCGGCTCCTCCACCTTCACCACCTGGAAACGACGCGCCAGTGCGGCGTCTTTCTCGAAGTACTTCTTGTATTCCGCCCAGGTGGTAGCGGCGATGGTACGCAACTCGCCACGCGCCAGCGCCGGCTTCAACAGGTTGGCCGCATCGTTCTGCCCGGCGGCACCGCCGGCGCCGATCAGGGTATGCGCCTCGTCGATGAACAGGATGATGGGCACCGGACTGGCCTTGACCTCATCGATCACCTGGCGCAGGCGGTTCTCGAACTCGCCCTTGACGCTGGCGCCGGCCTGCAGCAGGCCCAGGTCCAGTGTGCGCAGCGCCACACCGGTCAGCACCGGCGGTACCTCGCCGTGCACGATCTTGCGCGCCAGCCCTTCCACCACCGCGGTCTTGCCCACGCCAGGCTCGCCGGTGAGGATGGGATTGTTCTGCCGGCGGCGCATCAGGATGTCGATCATCTGGCGGATTTCTACCTCGCGCCCCAGCACCGGGTCGATCTTGCCGGCTCGGGCCTGGGCAGTAAGATCGATGGTGTACTTGTCCAGCGCAGCCCCGCCCCGTACCTTGGCGGCCGTGACTGGTGCCGCCGCCGGATCCGCGCCAGCCGGCCCGCCTTCGGCCGACTCGCCGCCATGCTGGCGTAACGCGGCATAGGCCGGCAGCAGCCGGCCGGCATCCAGCTGCAACAGCGTCGGGCAGCCGCTTTGCACGGCCGGGCGCAAACTCTCGTCACGCAGCAACGCCAGCAGCAGGTCGAGGGTAGAGACGCTGTCCTGTCCGAATTCCGCGCTGGCCAGCAACCAGGCTTTCTCCAGCCATTTTGGCAACCACGCCGACAGCACCGGGTTACGGCTGTTGCCGCTGCGGAAACCATCCAGTGCCCGCTCCAGCGCCTGTTGCAAAACGGGAATATCCACGCCACCGGCCTGCAGTGCGGCAATGGCGGCATTATCGTTCTCGTCCAGCAAGGTCAGCAGCACATGCTCGATCTCGATTTCGAAGTGTGTCCGCGCCAAGGCACGACTGGCCGCCTGTTCCACGCACCGGCGAGCAGCAGGTGTAAGGCGTTCGATCAGGGATTTCAAAGGTACCGACATAGCAAGTCCATCCAGTAAGGAAAATTGAAACGCCGCCTGCTAGTGCAGCAGCGCGTAACGCACATCGTCCGGGTCACGCTGTTGTGGCCCCAGCCAGCTGCTGGCACCGAGTCGTAATGGTTGTTCAGAGTCAAGCCGTGCCGGAGGCACGTCGCGCTTGTCCAGCTCCAGACACACGTCCACCGCCAGCTGATGTCCCACCGCGTACTGCAGCAGTGATTGCAAGGCCACGGCTCCTGCCCCTCCCTGTAGCAATGCCTCGAACTGCGCACGCCGCAACCCGCACAGCCGCAATTGCAAGCGGGTCTGGCGGTCCCATTGCCGCTCGCCACAGAACAGCGACAAGCCCAGCTCACCGTTGCGTAAACCCAGCTGGCTCTGCTCTTCCGGCGGAACCGACAACCACTGCCCGGCAAACTGCTGAAGCTGCGCGCGCACGCCGAACAGGCCGGACACCAGCGTTTGCAAGGTCTGCGCCGACAGCGGCTTCTGGCTCAGCAGGCCGGAAAAATAGATAAACAGGCGCTCGTCCAGTACCCCCTGTTCTGCCGTCTGGCTACGCAAGCGCCCGAGCCCGAGGCCGGCCAGATCCAGCAAGTTGCGACGGAAACCGTCGCCCTCGCCGGCCTCCTCCGCCAGCCAGAAGCGGTACTTGCGCCATGCCTGGTAGAACAGCGACACCGCACGGTGACTGAACAAATCCAGAAAGGAATGCAATGTGTCATCGCGATACTGCTGCCGTCGCTCCAGCAGCAGCTCGGTATAGGAAGTGGGCAACGCCCCGCTGGGACCGGTCAGCCCCATGAAGCTGACAGTCATCTCGGCAGACGACTCCCCATCGGCCTCATGTGACCGGTAATTCACCAGCTCGCTGGCCGGGAAAGCCAGACTGGCCAGCGTCCGGAAACGCAACCGCACAGGCAGGCTGCGACGCGTGCGGCGCGTGCCTTCGCACAACCCGAGAATGCGCACTGCCTGGAAGAAGCCGAACTGGCTGGCATCTTTTGCCAGCGCTTGCCGCAGATCGCGTGGTTGACGACCTGGCACAGGCAAACCGGAGACCGGCAACATCGGAACAGACATGACGGCTCCTCAGATCACCAGTGCTTCACCGGCGCGGGCCGGCCAGCTGGCCACCACAGCGTCGTGCTGTACGGTATGCACCCGCAGCCGGGTAAAGCTGTTCGGCGCGCAGTACAGCGCAAAGAAACGCTCCAGCACCGAGGCAAACAGGTAGACGCTGCCGCCGACGTAGTAGTCGGCGTCCAGCGTCAGCGTGATCTCGGTGCCGCGCACGAAGCCGGCGAAGTGGCGGCCACTGACGCGCTGCACCGCCGGCTGGCTGCTGATGCCGACAATGCCCTGGATCTGCCGCACGTTGGCCGCTGCTTCGCCCAGGTTGTACAGCGTGAGCATTTCCTGCAGCGCCTCGCGCCCGGCATCGACAATGGACATGTAGTTGAGCGACAGATGCGAGATCAACCGCCACTGCAATGCCCGTCCCAGCGGGCTGCGCTGGCTGGCGCCAGGCTTGCGCAACAGGCGTACACGCTTCACCACCGAGTGTCCCGGCAGCTGCAGATCGGTACGCTGGCTGGCCTGACTGCCGCCAAACGGAATCTGCTCCGGCAGATCGCGGTTGCTGCACAGCAGTTCCAGACTCAACACCTCGCCAGCCGGACGCACCGCGTCGAACTGCAGGTCCACCAGGTGCAACGCCATGTCTGTGCCGCGGTCGCCCTGGCGCACCGATGGCTCGCGCGTGGCATGCCAGTAGAAACGCGGCGTCTTGCCACTGCCGTGGCGCGTTGCGTAGAACGGCGGCACCTCTTCACTGCTGTCGCCTTCGCCGGATTTCTCCACCCGCACCACGCGGCGGATATTTACCACCTCGTAGGAAAGCTGTTTTCGCCCGTCGGCCAGCACCGGGTAACTGCTTTTCTGGTGCGTGACGCGGATCGGCTCGCCCGGCTGGGTAAACAGGTTGATCAGCGGCGTGCAACCCAGCTTGAAGTGCGCCGGCTGCAACTGGCTTTGCAAACGGTGATGACGCTCGCTATCCGGGTAGTCGCGCAGCTGGATGCGCAGCAGCAGCGTATCGCCCTGCAGCCGGGCCACCAACGGCGCCAGATTGAGCAGGTCGATAAACAGGAATTTGTCCGGATAGCTGAAGTATTCCGACAATAGCCGGTAGCCGAGGAAAGAGCGCTCGTCGTACTCCAGCATGCCCTCGTCGGCACCAAAGCCCACCGCCTGCAGGCTGTCTGCGGCCAACATGCGCGTGCGTACCGGGTCCTCGCTGCCATCTCCCACCTGCAGCCGCAGCACATTGGACAGCAGCATCTCGTACAGCAGGTGCATCAGCGCCGGTTCCCCGTCCAGGAAAAAGCGCAGCGATTGCAGATCGATGGCATTCAGCGCTACCCCACCCTGGGTCTGCAGCCGCAGCGTCAGCACCGCCGCCGCATCCGGCGCCAGGCTGCGCAGATAGGGCGAGCCGCTGGTCAGTTCCAGCTTGGCTTCCTGCAGTTGCAGCGGGTACAGATCCACCGGATACACGCTGCGGAACTTGCAACTTACCCCCTGGATGGCCGGCGCCAACACCTGCTGCCCGCGCTCGATGCGGTAGCGCTTGCCGATCTCCGGCCGCTGCGCATCGCACTCGAACTGCACCACGGTGGCCGCCGGCATCGGCTGCAGATAGTGCGGGTACATCACGTCCAGAAAGCTGGTGGCCACCTCCGGGTAGTCGTCATCCAGCTTCTTGTGCACCCGCGCCGTCAAAAAGGCGAACGCCTCGATCAGCCGCTCGGTATGCGGGTCTTCGCACTGGTCGCCTTCCAGCTGCAGCCGGCCGGCAATCTTGGGGTAACGCCGGGCGAACTCGCCCGACAGCTCGCGCAGATGGCCGAGCTCGCGTTCGTAATAAGGGAGGAGGGATTCGAGCATGTCAGGTATTCCGGATTACAGGATTACGCGTATGTGCATCGTGGCAGGTAAAGACAAGCTGCTGTTCCAGATGGTCGGGGATAGCCGTCGGCGGCGGGGAGGTTGCGGCCAAGGTTGGCCGCAACGGCAGTCGCAGGTGACATGAACAGCGAAAGCTCATCGCGGCGACGTCTTGGCGACAGGCATGCCGGTGGCCGGGTCCAGGCCCTTGGCCTTGGCCATCTCGGCAATGCGTGCTTCGCTGGGCAGTGGCGGCGGCACATTGCTTTCCCAGTCCTTCAGCCACTTAGTCTTGCCATCCCACGGCGGCAGTTTGGCCGGCGGCAAGGGCACGATGTCGTCGATGTCGTCTACCGTGGGGTTGAGATAGGAGTAGCGCTCCAGGATGTCGGACAGGATGTTGTAGCGACGGGAGCGCTCTTCGTCTTTTTCCTGGGCGAGATAATCCAGTTCATCGCTGGGTGGCGGGGCGAGAAATACCTTTCCTAGTTTGAAGGCTACAGTTTCATTGCCAGCCTTTACTGCCAACTGGAAGTACTTGAGAGCTTCGGAATAGTTTTTTGAATTCTTCATCCGAATGGCGTATTCAAATGCAGCTTCACTATGCCCCTGTTCAGCCGCACATTTTTTCATTTGCAGTCCGATATTGAATGGCACTGGGTAGTCAATGCTAAGGTTGAATAGCTGGTCGCCCACATAGTATTGTGCGTCCGGATTGCCCAGGTCGGCGGCATGGCGCAGGTATTGCAGGGCGGATGCCTCGCTTTCGACCACCCCATAGCCTTTGGTGAGCAGAGCCCCCATATCGTAGTAGCCCTGCGGGATGCCGCGCTGGATCAGGTCTTGCGCCAGTGCTACCGGCAGGCTGATGACATCGTCGGCATCGCTGTGGCCGCGAATCAGCAGCAGTGCCAGATTGTGGTTGGCCTTGTCGTGGCCCCAGGCGGCGGCAATACGGTACAGTCGCTCGATGTCCGGATACTGGGCCGGGTCGTCCTTGAGCAGGTTCCGTTTTTGCAGCCAGCGTGCATGCTTGAATAGCTGCTCGGCTTCCGGGTGCGGCTTGGGGATGCGTGCCTGTTCATGGCTGCAGCTGAAGGTAAGCTGCTGTTCCAGCTTGTTGGGAATGGCCGTCAGTGGCGATGAGTTGGACATGGGATGACTCCGGGTTTCGGCGGGTTTGCCGCAGGCCGCTAGCAAGGCAAGCAATAAAAGCAGGGCATGCCGCATATTCAGTCCTTGTTGGATTGGGTGGGGTCGAAACGTAGAAAGCCTCGTAGAGATGCTTGGGGAGCCTGTTTTCGTGGCTCGCGCCGTTTGTTTTCGTCGATAATCCATTCCCAAGACTTGAACGCCTCACTCACATCCTCCTGTGCTCCCTTGCCTCCGGTATGGATGTTCCACAAGTCCAGCCGTGCCTGGCGACTGATATGCGGGTTGCAGTGCGCAACATTCAGCTCGCTGTCCACTTCCATGCTACGGGTATTGATGTTGGCGCTGCCCAGCGTCATGTAGGTATCGTTGACCAGCAGCAGCTTGCTGTGCACGTATATCTCGGGCCAGGCAACCCCTGCCGGGGTGTCTGGGGGCACCAGGGTACAGATGTGCACCTTCAGACCGGGGCGTTCTTCCGGCACGATGGCCTCGGCGGCTTTCATTTTCTGGCCGAGCTTGTCTTCGCTCCTGGCGCCCAGCAGCTCCAGGTCTTTTTGCATCTTGTCTTTTTCCTGTTGCAGCCGGTCGCGCTGGCTGGCCAGCTGGTTATGCTTTTCAAGCAGTTCGCGGGTTCTCGGGTCCCGCAGCCAGGCGGGCGGGTATTTGCCACCCTTGAAGACAGCGGGGTTGGGCAGGGCACTTGCTACCTTGCCCAGGCTGGCATCGTACTGGCGTAGCCGGTTTTCAGCCTGGTTAATGGCGGTGGTCTGATCCTGGATACGGTTTTGCAGCTCGACACCGGGCATGACATCGGCCCGGCCAAGACTGCTGAGCATTTCCTGAGTCTTGACCGTTCCCGACCCCATGCCGCCATCACTGCTATTGGTTACCACGAACAGATAGAGTGATTGATGGCTGGCTGGGTCTCGCCCCCATTGGCATTGTTTGGCAGCCGCCTGCTTGATCCTGTCTGCCAGTGGCGGCCAGCGAAAATACTGGTTCTCGACATAGATGCATTGAGTGGCATTGCTTACCGCCTGCAGATAGGCCTTCTTGATGTCTTCCGCCCGGTACTGCGGCTGAGTACGCAGAATCTGTCCCTGGATTTTCTTGCCCAATGCTTCGCGTAGCGGATAGTGGGCAAAGCCGGTACTCGGCTTGTCCAGGCTTTCGCCGGTTTCTTTTTCCCAGGCTTGGGCGAAATTACGAAACAGGGCGCCACAAATCGGGCCTGTTACCCGACTGGAAAGATCTTCTCGTGGCAGCGTGCCGTTTCGTCCGGTATTCGCTGTTCTACGGTGGTAGCTGTGCGCACAGGTATCCCAATACTCGTCCAGCATGTTGTGCCCCATGACAAAGCCAACGTGCTCACTCGGGCTACCGTAATCCACCAGCACCATTTTCTGGTGATGGCTGGGGAAGGCCGACAGTACGGTTCGCATGGTGCCGGAGACCTTTTTGTCTTCGAATTCCTGATTGGCAAGATAGGCGCGGTCCGCGGCAGAAAATCCCCTTACCCGGAAAATCAGATTCTTGACCTGTTTGTCCCCAAGAACATTCTGCGCGGCTTTTGTCAGTGTTTGCGCCTTGCCGCGATCTCGGTCGTAGCGGCTAAACCAATGACTGTCGAACTTGTTCTGTTCCCTGCTGCTGGTGGCTGGCACATCCTTGTAACCGGTGGTGTAAGGGCCTGACCGGTTCGGCATGTTTGGCTCGTCCATTGAGAATCCAGTCAAGCTGGTCGCGTAATCATTGCCCACCACATAGCACAGCACCCGCACTTTCACGCCATCCGCGGCTTTCTGTTCCAGTAATTGGCCTATCGATGGCGATTTGCCATCACGAATGAAATACATCGATGGCTGAAAGCCCCAGCAAATGATGCAAACGGACTGTTTTGCTGCAGCGATGGCGTGGTGCACTTCCCCAAACGCGCGCTCGCCATTGATCAGGAAATCGAAAGTGCCGTTCAGCGGGGTGTATTCCGATTGCTGCACAAACCATGGCGGGGTGATGGTGCATTGCAGGCCCTGGTTGGCCGCAATCGGCGTTTTGATCTTGGTTCCCATGCTTATTCGCCCTTGTCTGCCGGTTTGAACAGCGCCAGAAAGTCTTCACGCGCCGATGCCTGGTGCTCGTCACGACCACCGTCTGGTGCAGGTCCGGCAATGTGCTTGTGAAAGCCGGCATTCGCCGCATCACCCTGCGCCGGGTTGTGGTAATCCACGGCAACCGGAATGTCGTACACCACGCCATTGGCCAGCTCCAACTTGTATTTCTGTACCGGTACGCGATGCTCCACCTGAATGTGCCCTTGTTCGTCTATCACGCCTTCGCCCTGCAAGGCGCCATCGGCATACAGCTTGTAGGGCATGCCGCCCCAACCGCTCTTCACGCCCAGTGGCGACTGGTCGACCTTGATGCTGAGCGGGAATGTCGGCGCATGCTGCGGAAAGGACGGATGGGCCGGAGTCATCTTCGCCGGCCCGCTCCAGTCGTGGCTGCCGCCCTTGAAGCTCACCTTGCCCGGCGCGTGCAGTTCGATCTTGCCGTCCTTGATGCAGATGTAGGCGCCGCCGCAGGTCAGTAGCACCTCTTTCTTGCCGTTGAACAGCTGGCTGGCGCTCAGGCTGCTGATGGCCACATCCTTATCCGCCGTCAGCTCCATCGCATCGCTCTGCGCCTGCAACTGCACCTTGCCCTTGGCGGCGATCAGTTTGAGGCTGACCTTGTCCTTCACCCCGGCCACGAACAGGCTGATGTGCTGG
>NZ_CADEPL010000055.1 GCF_902829295.1 Vogesella oryzae | reverse complement strand
GGAACCTGGAGCAGGTGCTGAACGCTGCCGACTGGGACACGCTGCTGGCCGGCAAGCCGCGGCGCGAGGATGTGCCCTACCAGCGCAAACACAACGACAGCAAGAACTACTTCGACCTCACTTTCGGCTTCCGTGACGGCAAGCTGCGGCTGCCGCCGGCGGCCATCAACGCCCAGGCCATCGACCTGTTCATCCGCCAGCTGACCCACGCGCGCAATGTCGACAGCTTCGATGCGCTGAGCATCCCGTTCCGCGCGGTGGCGACCGACCTGGAAAACGGCGAGCCGGTGGTGTTCGACAAGGGCGACCTGAGCCTGGCCATGCGCGCCAGCATGGCGGTGCCCGGCATGTTCTCGGCGGTGGAGGCCGGCGGCCGGCTGCTGGTGGACGGCGGTATGGCACGCCAGCTGCCGGTGGAAGAACTGCAAGGCCGCTGCGCCGATGTGCTGATCGTGGTCGATGTCGGCTCGCCGCCGGTGCCGCGCGAGCAGCTGAACAACTTTCTCAACGTGCTGGACCAGACCACCTACCTGATGGTGGCGCGCAACAGCAAGCAATCGCTGGCACTGCTGGGGCCGGACGACATCCTGATCCGCCCGCAGCTGGACGGCATCACCCCCGCCGATTTTGCCGCCAGCCGCCAGATCATCGACGCTGGCCGCCGCGCCGCGGATGCCGTGGCACAGCGGCTGCAAACGTTGGCCGCCACGCCGGCCGACTATCTGCAATGGCAGGCCAGGCGCAGCAGCAACCCGTCACCGCGTATCGACCGTGTCGACGTTAGCGGCGACTTTTCCTTTGTCGAGCCGGCCGCGCTGAGCGACAAGCTGGCGCTCAGCCGGCTGCCGCTGGACAGCTTCCACCGTCGCCTGCAGGACGTGTTTGCCGAAGGCGATCTGGAAAAGCTGGATTACACCCTGCAGCAGCAGGATGGCCAGAACGTGGCGCAAGTGCGGGCGGTGGAGCGCAACACCGGCCCCAACTACCTGCGCGGCGGGCTGGAGCTGCGTTCCAGCTCGCAGGGCGACGCCACCTTCTCGCTGCTGGGCGAGTATCGCCGCAGCTGGCTGAATCGCGCCGGCGGCAGCCTGCTGGCCGAGGCCAAGATCGGCGAGGAGCCGACCTACAGTGCCGAGTGGTACCAGCCGCTCTCGGCCAGCTCGCCGCTGTTTGCCAGCCTGTCCGGCAGCTATCGCGAGAAGAACTACTCGCTGTATGTCACCGACAACCAGCCGGAGGCGGAATACCGCCGCCGCACCCGCAGCGTATATGCCGATATCGGCTGGCGTTTTGCCGAAATGGGCGAAGTCCGCACCGGCTGGTACCGCAGCAGCGATGACCTGACGCTGAAGGTCGGTTCAGCCAGCGCCGCGCTGGACGCCTACGACAGCACGGAGCAAGGGATGCGCGTGCGGCTGGCGCTGGATCAGCTGGACAACCCGCGTTGGCCGCGCAGCGGTTACGCCGCCACGCTGGAAGCGCGCGCGCCGTCGTCGCGCAGCAACAGCGAGGAGCGGCCGCCGGCCAGCGGCTCGCTGTCGCTGGACACCGTCACCACCGACCAGCGTGATATCAGCTGGCATTTCAGCCTGCGCGGTGGCTATAGCAGCCAGAACGACAACAACAATGTGTTCGAGCTGGGCGGCTTCCGCTATCTGTCCGGCTACCAGCCGGGGCAGCTGCTGGGACGGCAGATGCTGTTTGCGCGCGGCATGATGTCCTGGCGTGTGGCCAGCCTGCCGTCGGCGATCGGCACCGGGCTGTATCTGGGCGCCTCGGCCGAAGCCGGCAAGATGTGGTCGCAGGTACCCAGCGGCCGCGACACCGGCTGGCTGCCCGGCGGCACGCTGTTTGTCGGCGCCGACACTCTGCTGGGGCCGCTGTTCCTCGGCGCCGGCACCAGCCGTGGCGGCCAGCTGACCGGCTATCTGAATCTGGGAGTGGAATATTGAGCGCCCTCCGCCGCCGGCAACGCCCCGCCCCCACCGCGCGCCGCCGGTCACCTTGCACTACAGTCAGTACAGGGCACGCCGCCTGCAAGCTGACGGCACAAGGAATGTGATGAAGCACGATCAAGCCCCCGCGACAACGCCGCAGTCTGCTACGCCCTCGCCACTACGCCCGGTGATGGGCTACGCCATCTTCGCCGCACTGTGGATACTGTTTTCCGACCAGCTGGCTGCGGTGCTGTTTCGCGACCCCGCCACCCTTACCCTGGTCAGCACCATCAAGGGCTGGCTGTTCGTGGCGGTTACCTCCTTGCTGCTGTACGGCCTGATCCGCCGCCAGCTGGCGCTGGCCGCCCAACTGGCACAGCGCGAGCAGGCGGCACTGCAGGCACAAGCCGCGGCGCAGCGGCTGCTGACGGAAATCTGTGACAACTCCTCCGATGCCATTTTTGCCAAGGACAGTGCCGGCCGTTATCTGCTGTTCAATCGCGAGGCAGCGCGCGTCACCGGCCGCGCGCCCGAGGAAGTACTGCAGCGCGACGACAGCTTTCTGTTTCCGCCGGAGCAGGCGGTACAGATCCAGGCCAACGACCGCCAGGTGATGACGGAAAACCGCACCCACACCTACGAAGAAACCCTCAGCACCTGCCAGGGCAGCGTGGTCTACCTTGCCACCAAGGGGCCACTGCATGGCAGCAGCGGCCAGGTGCGCGGCATGTTCGGCATCTCGCGCGACATCACCGCGCGCAAGGCACTGGAGGAAGAACAGCGCATCGCCGCCATCGCCTTCGAATCCCAGGAAGGCATGCTGCTGACCCAGGCCGATGGCGTGATCGTGCGCGTCAACCGCGCCTTCAGCATGCTGACCGGATACAGCGCCGCCGAGGCGCTGGGCAACACGCCGGCCATGCTCAAATCCGGTCGCCACGATGCGGCGTTTTTCGCCGGCATGTGGCAGCAGATTGCCGGCCACGGTTACTGGCAGGGCGAGGTATGGAACCGGCGCAAGAACGGCAGCCTGTTCATTGCCTGGCTGACCATCTCGGCGGTGCGCGGCGAGGATGGACAGATCAGCCACTTCATCGCAGCCTTCTCCGACATCACCAGCCATCGCGAGGCCGAGGCCGAAATCCACCGCCTGGCCCATTACGACCCGCTGACCCAGTTGCCCAACCGCCGCCTGCTGCTGGAGCGCATCCGCCAGGCGCTGGCCGCCAGCCAGCGCAGCCGCCACCACGGCGCGCTGATCTTCCTCGATCTGGACCGCTTCAAGCACCTGAACGACAGCCGCGGCCACGACATCGGCGACCAGCTGCTGGAGGAAACCGCGCTGCGGCTGAACCAGCATGTGCGCGAAAGCGATACCGTGGCACGGCTGGGTGGCGACGAGTTCGTGCTGCTGCTGGAAAACCTGGGCAGCGACGGGCAGCAGGCCGCCATCCAGGCCGGCCAGGTGGCGGAAAAGATCCGCGAGGTACTGGCGCAGCCCTACCAGCTGGGCGAGCTGACCTTCCATGCCACCGCCAGCCTGGGTATCGCGCTGTTCCTCGGCCATAGCGAGTCGGCCGAAGCGCTGCTGAAATACGCCGATGTGGCGATGTACCAGGCCAAGAGCGATGGCCGCGACGCGCTGCGCTTCTTCGATCCTTCCATGCAGGCGGCGCTGCAGGAACGCAGCCAGCTGGAAAGCGACCTGCATCTGGCCTTGCAGCGCAACGAGCTGCAGCTGTACTTCCAGCCGCAACTCAACAGCCGGCAGCAATTGATCGGCGCCGAGGCGCTGCTGCGCTGGCAGCATCCGCAACGCGGCCTGGTGCCGCCCGGCCACTTTATCCCGCTGGCCGAGCAATCCGGCCTGATTCTGCCCATCGGCCAGTGGGTGCTGCAGGATGCCTGCCGGCAGTTGGCCGCATGGCAACAACAAGGGCAACCGCTGCAGCAGCTGTCGGTCAACATCAGCGCCCGCCAGTTCCGCCAGTCCGACTTCGTGGCGCAGGTAGAAGCCGCGCTGGCCAGCAGCGGCGCCGATCCGGCCCAGCTGATGATAGAGCTGACCGAAAGCATGGTGCTGGACGACGTGGAAGACACCCTGCAGAAGATGCAGGCGTTGCGCCAGCTGGGCATCACCTTCTCGCTGGATGATTTCGGCACCGGCTACTCCTCGCTGTCCTACCTGTCGCGGCTGCCGCTGGACGAACTGAAGATCGACCGCTCGTTCATCCTCAACCTGCCGCAAAGCCACAACGACGCCATCATCGCGCAGACCATCATCGCCATGGCCACCGGCCTGGGGCTGCGGGTGCTGGCCGAAGGGGTGGAAACCCCCGCCCAGCAAGACTTTCTGCAGCAGCACCAGTGCCAGGCCTTCCAGGGCTTCCTGTTCAGCCGGCCGTTGCCGCAGGACGAATTCGACAGCCTGCGCCGCCGGCTGGCGGTGGCCGGTTAAGCCATGCAGCCACCAGACCATCCAGCCACCGCAGCCGCGGCAGCTCGTCCGCGCTGGCGCCGCCGGCTGCTGCTGGCGCTATTGCTGCTGCTGGCGCTGCTGGCCGCCGCCGTGGCGGGCGGCAGCTGGTGGCTGCGGCAGCAAGGCTTGCAGTGGCAGGGGCTGGGCTGGCGCGATGGCGGCGCCACCGTGGCGCAGTGGCAATGGCGGCAGCAGGGCTGCCTCGCCGCGCAAGGCAGCGACCTGCGCATCGCCGGCTGGCAACCGCTGCGCCTCAGTCTGCAGCAACTGACGCTGCACAGCTGCGGCCAACCCGGGCGCCGCGAGCTGCCAGCGCCCCCGCCTGCGGGCCTGCCGCCGCTCAGCCTGCACATCGCCCGGCTACAGCTCCCTGCCCTGCCACCATTGCGTATCACGCTAAATCAGCAACACGAGCACTGGCTGGCACAGCTGGCGCAAGGCGATGCCCGGCTGAACGTGGATTACCGCCGCGACAACGGCCAGTGGCAGGCTGATGGCAGCCTGGCCGCCGCCCGTCTGGCACCGCAACTGCTGGGCAACTGGCAGCTCAAGGCCAGCGGCCGCTGGTTGCCGGGGCAGTTGCAAGCCGGCCTCCAGGCGGCTGGCCAGCAGCTGGGTTACCACGGCGAACCCCGCCGCGGCGATGCCCATCTGCAGATAACGCTTGCTAACCGGCAGTGGCAACTGGATGCCTCGCTGCCGCAAACCCTGCCGCTGGCCGCCGGCTGGCTGCTGCAGCCGGGACGGGTACTGCAGGCCAGTGGCGATCTGGATGGCGTGCGCAAGCTGCAGGCCGACCTGCAGGCCAGTGGCCCGCAAGGCACGCTGCAATTGCAGCTCTCGCCGCAAGACCAGCAACTGCAACGCGGCAGCGGCCTGCTGTTACTGCGCGGCAAGGAGCTGCAGGGGCGCATCCCGCTGCAATGGGCGGACAGACAGCTGACGCTGGCCGCCGGCGAGCTGCAACTGCCGCAAGGCGTACGCCTGAGTTGGCCGCGCGCCTGGCAACTGCCGCTCAGCGCCAGCGGGCAAAGCCGCCTGCCGTTCCGGCTCGACTACCAGCAACTGCGCCTGGCCAGCGACGACAGCGCGCTGCAGTGGGGCGATGGCCGCTGGCAATGGCAAGGCGGACTGGCGCTGGCCGGCCAGTACAGCGGCTACCGGCTGACCGGCCACTGGCGCGGCCAACTCGACCCACAGGGCGCGCATGGCGAGCCGCTGCAGCTGGCGGTACACAAGGCGCCGCTGGCATTGACCATCAGCCTGCCGCTGGCCGCCATCGACCCGCAGCGGCCGCAACTCACGGCGCGCTTTGACGGCCACTACCAGCACTGGCCATTGCAGGGCACGGTGGCCGCACAGCGGCAGGGAGAAGGCTGGCAAGGCAGCCTCGCTGCCGGCAGCCGCCTGCCGTTTTACGACAAGGGCGGTACGCTGCAGCTGGCGGCCAACTGGCGGGGCACTGCCGGCCAGTGGCAACTGGAGCCGGGCAGCAAACTGAGCGTGGCCGAAGGGCTGATCGGCAAACTGCTGCTCAAGCCGTTCAGCCTGCAGGCCAGCAGCGCCTTGCAAACCGATGGTCGTGGTGCCCGCGGCCAACTGGCACTCGCCGCTGGCGGCGCCGTCAGCAGCCGCTGGTCGCTGCCAGCTGCCAGCGGCACGCTGCAGTTGTCCGGCGAGCGCGCCGCCGCCCGGCTGCAACTGCCAACCTGGCGCAGTACGCTGCAACTGAACGCCCGCCGCGCCGGCCAGGGAGCGCGTGGCGAGGTGCAGCTGGATACGCCGCTTTCCGCCGCCATGAGCCGTGGGCTGGGCTTTACCCTGCAACAGGGCAACCTCGCCGCCAAGCTGCAGTGGCAATGGCTGCGGCAGTGGCGGCTGGACGGCGACGCGCAGTTGCGCGGAGTGGCGCTGGACTGGGGCGGCATCCTCGCCAGCGGCGGTAGCGGCCGGCTGACGTTGGCCGCAAGCCCGGAGCGGCTGCAACTGCAAAGCGACGGTCCGCTGCAACTGGCGCAGCTGGATGTCGGCACCCTGCTGCAGGATATTTCGCTCACGCTGCGCTCCGACCTGCACGACTGGCAGCTGGACGACGTGCGCGCCAAACTGCTGGGCGGCAGCCTGCAGGCCGATAGCCTGCACTGGCCGTCCAGCGCCTTCCAGAACGTCAACGTGCGGCAGCTGGATCTGGCCGCGCTGGCCGCCTTGCAGAACGACCCGCAACCGACCGTACAATTGAGCGGCCGCGTCGGCGGCACGCTGCCGCTGCAGCTGCTGCCGGCCGGTATCGCCCTGCAGGACGGCCTGCTGCGCAACGAAGGCGAGCTGACCCTGCGCGTACCGGCCAGCGCCAGCGTCAATGCCATGGCACAATCCAACCGTGCCGTACAACTGGCGCTGGACATGCTCAGCGAGCTGGACGTCAACGACTTCCAGGCGCGGCTGGCCATGCAGCAAAGCGGCTTGCTGGACGCCCGGGTGACGCTGAAAGGGGTCAACCCCAAACAAAACCGCCAGCCGGTAGTCCTAAACTACAGCCACAGTGAAAATGTGCTGGAGCTGTTACGCAGCCTGCGTATCGGAGATGAAATTTCACGCCGTGTGCTGGCCCGCAAACAGCCGGCTGCCACACGCAACCCCACACCGGAGAACTCGCCATGAAACCCGTCTGGCTGATACCGCTCCTGGCACTGGCCGCCTGCACGCCGCGGGTAGCGCTGGAAGTGCCCAAGGAGCCCATCACCATCAATCTGAATGTGAAGATCGATCACGAGATCCGCCTGAAAGTGGAAAAAGATGTCGATAGTCTCACCACTGACAGCGGTCTGTTCTAGGAGCACAACATGAAAACAGCAGCACGATGGATGGCAATTGGCCTGCTGCTCTGCAGCGGCCTGGCAATGGCACTGGATATTGGCGGCGCCAAGGCGCAGGGCCTGGTAGGCGAACAACCGGATGGCTATCTGGGGGTGGTGAAAGCCACACCGGAAGCGGTGGCACTGGCCGCCGACATCAATGCCAAGCGCCGCGAAGCCTACGACGCCATCGCCAAGAAGAATGGCACCACGCTGGACCAGGTGGCGGCGCTGGCCGGCCAGAAGGCGATCGAAAAGACCGCGTCCGGTAGCTACGTCAAGGCGCCTAACGGCCAGTGGGTAAAGAAATAAGCCCCTCTGCCCGATAACGACAGCCAGGCCGATGCCTGGCTGTCTGCTTTTCGGCCACTGGGGGTACGGTCAAGCACCGCTACCGCCGCTGACGGCAAAAGCGGCTAGCGGATCAACACTTTATGACGGCGAGCTGTCGGTTTTGTTAAATATTCTTGTAACACGAGAAACCTAGTATCTCCGTGCACCGCCCGGCTTTCGGGTCATTACTCACGAGAGATCTCACATGAAAAACCTGATTCGTCTGTCTGTTGTTGTTGCCCTGTTGTCCAGCAGCATGGCGGCTTTCGCCGGCGAGGCGGAGGACATGGCACTGGCTGAGAAAGTAAAAACCGCCATCGACGCATCCAGCAGCCTGAAGCCGTTCAACCTCAAGGTTTCCAGCAAGAACAACGATGTCACCATCGAAGGCAGCGTTAACGAAGGCCTGCAGATGGCGGAAGCCGGCATGATCGCCGAAAAGGTTGAAGGCGTTAAATACGTGTTCAACAATATCGTTCCGAAGCAGTAATCCCTGGCGGGAAGCGGGCTGGCCAATAGCCGGCCGCGCTGCGGAACAAGCAAAAAGAGACCTGTGCGGTCTCTTTTTGCATTCTGTGTGCGCCAGACTTGCGGAAGCCGGCAAGCGGCTCAGCGCATATTGGCCGAAAGCAGGATCACCTCGATTTCTTCGGTAATCTCCTCCTGCCGCTGCAGGTTGTAGCTGAGCTTGAGGCGGGCGCTGTCTTCGTTCAGGTGCTGCAACGCGCTATCCATGTGTATTTGCCGCTGGTAGTTCTCCGCCATCAGCGAGCTATAAAGCACCTCGTTAAGCACTGCATGCAGGTAGTGTCCGGTCAGCCGGTGCAGAAACGCGCCCGGACTCAGGTTGAGCTCGGCAGCATACGGTAGCGTTGCCGCCGGCGCCGGCAAACCGCGGATCGGCAACAGCCGGCGCAGGCGGATGCTGCCGCTGTTGGCGCAGTGATACAGCACCGAAAGCCCGCTGCCGCGCTGCAGTGATGGCGTCAGCAACTTGCCCAGCACCGCGGTGAGCCGTAGCAGCACCGCCGGCACCTCGTCGGCCACCGTCGCCCCGGCCAGCACCTGCTCTACCGCTGCCCGCGCTCCCAGACGTGCGGCCAACCTTTGCCCGACCACCATGCAGCGCAGCGGTGCCTGTGGCAGCTGCGCCAGCAGCGCTTCGTTGAAATCGCCGCAAAAGCCCTGCTCGGCGCCGACCAGAAGATAGAACTCCTGCTCCGGCGCATCCAGCGTGAAAAACTCGGGATGCGTTGCAAAAAATTCGCTGGCCGCCGCTTCGATGCCGGCCACCATCCGGTGCTGGCTGGCCAGGAAGTCGGTCAGCAGCCGCACTTCCATCAGCGCCAGCCCCTTCATCGCCGACAGGATGCCGGCGATGTCGTTCAGCGCCGCCAGCCGCTGGGCAATCTCACGCCGCCGGCTCATGTTCCGCCTCCTGCAGCCAGGCCGTTACCTGGTGACGCCAGCTATCCGCCCCGGCACTCAGCGCCGGGCTTGCCGCTGCTGCCCGCTGCAGCAGCCGCGCGAGCCGGAGCGGCACCGCGGCACTGTCCACGGCATCGAACAATCCCTCGTTGAACGCCACCAGCCAGGCCATGTGCTGCTCCGGCGACAGTGGCGACAGCCGGTCCTGCTTCAGCAGCTCGCGCAATAGTTGGCCGCGGCGGATTTTGCTTTCCACGCTGGCCTCCAGCCGCGAACCGAAACGGGTAAACACCTCCAGTTCGAGAAACTGCAAGAAGTCCAGCTTCATGCGCCCGGCCTCGTGCTTGATCGCCGGCAGCTGCGCCTTGCCGCCGATCCGCGACACCGAGCGGGTGATGTCGATGGCCGGCAGAAAACCGCGCGCATACAGCGCCGGATCGAGATAGATCTGGCCGTCGGTAATGGAAATCAGGTTGGTCGGAATATAGGCGGAGATTTCGCCCTGCTCGGTTTCCACAATCGGCAAGGCGGTCATGCTGCCGCCGCCCAGCGCTGCGGCCAGACAGGTCGAGCGCTCCAGCAGGCGGGAATGCAGGTAGAAGATGTCGCCCGGATACGCCTCCCTACCGGGCGGGCGGCGCAGCAGCAACGACAGTTCGCGGTAGGCGCGGGCATGGGTGGTCAGGTCGTCATAGACGATCAGCACGTCGCGGCCGGCATGCATCCATTCTTCGGCCAGCGCACAGCCGGCAAACGGCGCCAGGAATTTGAGTCCGGGCGTGGTGGTCGCCTCGGCCACCACCACGCAGCTGATGTCCAGCACCCCGGCGCGGCGCAGGGTCTCGATGGTGGCCACCACTGCCGAGCGCTTCTGGCTGATCAGCACATAGATGCACAGCACATCGCGCCCTTTCTGCGCGACCAGCGTATCCAGCGCCAGCGAACTCTTGCCGGTGCCGGCATCGCCGATGATCAGCTGCCGCTGTCCCTTGCCGATCGGGATCATGGTGTCGACCATCTTGTTGCCGCTGAGCAGCGGGCGATTGACAAAGTCGCGCGCGGTGATCGGCGGCGACAACACTTCCAGCGCGCGCCGGCGGCTAGCCTCCACCGCCGGGCCGCCGTCCAGCGGCTGCCCCAGCGGGTCAATCACCCGCCCGAGAAAACCGTCGCCGACAGCGATATCCAGCCGGCGGCCAGTAAGCTGCGCCGAGGCGCCGGCGGCCAAGCCGTGGCACTGCCGCAGCAGGATGGCGCCGATATGCTTGCGGCCCAGATCGAACACCAGCGCCTCGCTGCCATCCTCGAAGCACAGCACTTCGTCCATTGCCGCCGAAGGCAGCCCCTCGATGCGGGCGATGCCATCGCCGATGGCCACCAGCTTGCCGACCTCGCTGATGCGCAGCTGCGGCCGGTAGGCCTGCAGCCAGTCACGGTTGCTGGCGTTGTCCACGGCTTGCCGCCTCCGGAAAAAACGCCAGCTCGCCGGCAAGACTGAAATCCAGGCGCCAGGCCCCCAGGCTCAGCCGCGCGCCGGACAACAACGCCGGGTCGACGCGGAATTCCAGCGCCAGTTGCGGCGCCAGCCGCGACGCGACCGCCGCCGACACTTGCTGGCGCTGTGCGGCCGGCAACTCGAACGCAGTGCTGACCACCCCCTGCCCCTGGCCGTCTAGGCCGGCACGCACCTCGGCCAGCTGCTCCTCCGGCAAGGCGTCCAGCTCCGCGATGAACAATTGCACCAGCCGCCCCTCCAGCTCCGGCCCGGCCAGACGGCCCAGCAGCGCGCTGGCGAACTGCCGTGCCTGCACGCTGGCCTCGCCCGCCAGCTGGCGCCGCTGCGTCGCCAGCCGGTTGGCGTCCTGCGCGGCACTGCGCTCGCGCTCTGCGGCCAACTCCTTGCCCAGCTTGGCCAGCTGGCGTTCTTTTTCTGTTGCCAGTTCGGCATCGAAGCGGCGTCGCTCGGCGGCCTTTTCCTGCTCCCAGTCGGCCAGACGCGAGGCAAACTGCTGCTGCATTGCCGTGGCCCGAGCCTCGCTATCCCGTGCGCTTGCCAGCTGCTGTTCGATGCCGGCCTGGCGCGCGGCCAGTATCTGCAGCACCGGCCGGTACAGGAAGCGCTTGAGCAGCCACAGCAGTGCCAGAAAGTTGATGATTTCCAGCACAAAGGTAGTCCAGTTCAGCTCCATGATGCGTCTCTAGTGCAGCAGGTATTCAAGCAAGGGGTTGCGGAACAGGATGATCAGCACGATGACCAGCACGTAGATGGCCAGCGACTCGATCATCGCCAGCCCGATGAACAGCGTGCGGGTGATGGTTTTTTCCGCTTCCGGCTGGCGGGCCAGCGATTCCAGCGCCTGGGTGATGGCCTTGCCCATGGCAATGGCCGGGAAAATGATGCCGATAGCGATGGCCGCCGCCGCCGCCACCGTGGAGATCAGGACAAACCAGTGCATATCGCTCATGGTGCGCTTCCTTTCTTGTCGCTTGTTGGCTGCGTTTGCCGGGAATCTGCCGCTTCGCGGGACTGCATGCCGCCGGCGATGTAGATCAGTGCCAGCGTGCCGAAGATGTAGGCCTGCACCAGCGCCTCGATGATGTGCAGCATCAGCACCGGTACCGGCACCAGCAGGCCCGCCACCAGCAACACCAGCAGGGCCGCCATTTCCAGGCTCATGATGTTGCCGAACAGGCGTACCGCCAGCGCCAGCGTGCGCGACAGTTCGCCCAGTAGATGGAACGGCAGCAGCACCGGGCTGGGCGTCAGGTAGTGGCCAAGGTAGGCCTTCGGCCCCGCGCTGCGGATGCCGAACCAGTGCACCGAGAGAAACACGATGAAGGCCAGCGCGGCGGTGGTGGACAGGTCGGCCGTCGGCGAATGCAGCCCCGGTACCAGCCCGGTAAGGTTGGCCGCCGCCACAAACAGCCACAACGTGCCGATGAACGGCAGCAGCATGTCGTCGCGGCCCGGCAGCACGCCGTCGATGGCCGCCTTGATCGACAGCACGCTGCCTTCCAGCGCGGTCTGCAGCAGCCCCGGCTGGTCCACCGACAGCCGGTGCGTCGCCAGCCGGCAGCCGAGCGCAAACAGCAGCATCAGCCCCCAGGTGGTCACCACCGTGCTGGTGATCTGCATGCCGCCGATGGTGAACACAACACTTGCCGCGTCCATTACCAGTATTTCCGGATAAACAGGTAGACGTTGAAAATGCCCAACGCCAGCCCGAGAATGATCAGGTTCACGGTCCAGCGCACGCTGTAGCCGGCATGCTGGCTGTCCAGCCAGTGGCCGAGATAGGCGCCGGCCAGCAAGGGCACCACAAACAGAATCGACAGGCTGCCAAGGAACACCGTCTGCGCCAGCAGCGAGCGGCGGTTGCGCTCCCCCGGTTTCAGCCCCCCGCAGTCCCCCTCGACATCCTGCCGCCACTGTTTGTCGTTCACCGCGGCCTCCGGTCGAGCTGGCGCAAGCGCTGGTACAGTGCCTGTTCCAGCTGCTGCAGGTTGGCCTTGACGCTATCCAGCTTGCTTTCTTCTGCGGCCAACTGCCCGTCCAGCAGCGCGCTGATCTGCCGGTAGTCGGCGTCGTAGAGATAACGGCGGGTATTCAGCGTCAGCCGGTCAGCGGCGAAATGCAGCACCGCTCCCGGACAGGCCAGATACACCCAGTTGCCGTCCTGCCGGCGAAAGCGCGACAGGCCGTAATCCAGCACGGTCATGAAACGCGCCCGCCCCGGCTGGATGCCGAAACTGCCGCTGGCATCGGTACCGACAAAGCTGGCCACGCCGGCGATGCACTCGCTGCGCACGGCGCTATTCAGGTACAGGGTGATGCTGTTCACCGCATGCCCTCCATGCTGCCGCGCATATAGCAATCCGCTTCCGACAGGTTGTCGTACTTGCCGGCGATAAAGTCCTCGCAATCCCGCAGCGTGGTGTCCAGCGGCACCGAGGCGCCGGCAATGCCGGTGTGTTCGCTGACCACAAAAAACGGCTGCGTCAGGTAGCGCTGCAGCAACCGCGCCCGCTGCACCGTCAACCTGTCCGCCTCCGAAATCGCCTCCAGCCCCAGCATCGCGATGATGTCCTCCAGCTCGCGGTAGCGCGCCAGATGCTCGCGTACCGCCTGCGCGACGCGGTAGTGGCGCTCGCCCAGAATGACGCGGTCCATCATGCGGCTGCCCGATGCCAGCGGGTCCACCGCCGGGTAGATGCCTTTGGCCGCCTGGTTGCGCGCCAGGATCACCGTGGTATCGAGGTGGGCAAGGATGGCGCCCACCGCCGGATCGGTCATGTCGTCGGCCGGCACATACACCGCCTCCACCGCGGTGATGCTGCCGTTGCGGGTGGAGCAGATGCGCTCCTGCAGTTCGGCGACCTCGGATAGCAGCGTCGGCTGGTAACCCACCGTCGCCGGCATCCGGCCCAGCAGCCCGGACAGCTCGCTGCCGGCCTGCACGAAACGGAAGGCGTTATCCATCAGGAACAACACCTCCTTCGCCACGTGATCGCGCAGGTATTCGGCATAGGTCAGCGCCGACAGGCCGATGCGGAAACGCACCCCCGGCGATTCGTCCATCTGGCCGAACACCATCAGCGTGCGCGGCATCACGCCGGCGTCCTGCATGTCGTGCCACAGTTCGTGTCCTTCGCGAATTCGCTCGCCAACGCCGGCGAAAACCGATACCCCCTGGTGCAATTGCACGATGGCATTCATGAATTCCATGATCAGCACGGTCTTGCCGACCCCCGCCCCGCCAAACAGCCCGGTCTTGCCGCCGCGCACAAAGGGACACAGCAGGTCGATGACCTTGATGCCGGTGGGCAGGATTTCATCCATGCCGGCAGCCTCGGCCAGCGGTGCCGGCGACGCCACCACCGGCCGCTGCCCGGCCGCGGCCAACGGTTGGCCGCCATCCAGCGGCAAGCCGAAAATATCCAGCAATCGCCCCAGGCAATCCGGCGTCACCGGCACTTGCAGCGGCCCGCCGCTATCGAATATCGGCAGCAAGCGGCGCAGGCCGCCGGTGCGATGCAAGGCAATGGCGCGGACACGGGATTCGTCGAGGTGGCGGTGGACTTCCAGCGTCAGGCGCTCGCCATCCAGCCAGACATACAGCGCCTGATGCAGCGGCGGCAGACGGCGACACAGGATGTCGATTACCGGGCCGTGAATTTCTTCGATCACCCCCAGCGGCAATTCAGCACCGTCCCGCCCATCGGCGCCGGGAGTGACTGCGGGAGGAACAGCAACTGGATGCTCGGCCATCATCGAATAGCCGGATTTGTTATACCGGCGGGCATGGGTCCAGTACCCATCATAGGACAGCAATGCCGATCGGGAGCGGCGGCTTCCCACACCCGGCCACCAGTTAGGGCAAGGTGGCGACGGGAACGGGGCCGTACGAGTGATATAGTGCCGCCATCAACGGCACGCGAAACAGACAAGCATGAAAACACGCACAGTAGCCGCCTGCTACGGGCTGATCGACACCCGCTTCGGCACGGTGGCGGCATGGCTGGACAGCAACGGTGGGCTGCAGCGGCTGGAGTTCAATGCCGAGCGCGAGCTGGAGCGCGCCAGCCTGCTTGGCACCCCGCGCGACGATGCGGCACTGGCGGAGGTGGCACGCCAGCTGGCGGAGTACGACGCCGGCAGCCGCCGCGAATTCACCCTGCCGTTGGCCGCCGCCGGCAGCGATTTCCAGCACAAGGTCTGGGCCGAGCTGTGCCGCATTCCCTACGGCTGCACCATCAGTTATGGCGAGCTGGCACTGCGCGTCGGCGACCCCGGCGCGGCGCGCGCAGTTGGCCGCGCCAACGCCACCAACCCCATCGCACTGATCGTGCCCTGCCACCGGGTAATCGGCAGCGATGGCAAGCTCACCGGCTACGCCGGCGGCCTGCCGCTGAAGGCGGCGCTGCTGCAGTTCGAGATCGGCAACACGCCGCCCGAGCTGTTCCGCTAGCCACACGTCGGCCGCAAGCCTTGCGGCCAACCAGCCACCTTGCCAACAACGCCACCAGCCTGCGCGCCAGCGCTCACGCCGCGGACTGCACGCTACCGCTGCGGATATCGGCAATCAGTTCGCGCAGGTAAACCAGCCCCTCCTCCCACTGCCGGTGGCCGGATGCCACATTGATGTGACCGGCCTGCGGCAGCCAGCGTAGCCGGCTTTGCCAGCGCGTTGCCATGCGTACGCTGCGCAGCGGCAGGCTGAATGGGTCGCTATCGCTGGCCACCACCAGCGACGGAAACGGCAGCGCGCTTTCCGGCAGCGGCGCAAACGGTTGCAGTTGCGCCGGCGCATTGCCGCGCTCGACATCGGCCGGCGCCACCAGCAGCGCGCCGGCGAGACGCTTGCCGTGGCGGGCGGCATAGTGCGCCACCGTGGCGCAGCCCAGGCTGTGGGCAATCACGACCACCGGCTTGCCGGCAGCCGCGACCGCCGCCTCCAGCCCTTGCAGCCAGTCGTGCAATTGCGGGGCAAACCATTCCCGGTTGCCTACCCGCTGCGCCCCCAGCAGCTGCTGCCAGTGGCTTTGCCAGTGCTCCGGCGGCGAGTTCTGCCAGCCCGGCTGGATGATGAAGTCAAAGGCGGCGAAATCGGTATCCATAACCTGCTCCAGTGCAATCTTCTGCCGGCACTGTACCCCGTGTTTCATATTCTCAAAAATACTTAAAATTTGTTTTGTTATTTCTTATTGTTATTTTTGATGCGCTAATACCGCGGCGATGGCAATGAAAAACCCGCAGCAGCGCCGGGCTGTCTGCGGGTTGTCAGCGTGGCGCATGGCGCGCCAGCCTCAGCTTTGCAGGCCGTATTTCTTTACCTTGTCGAACAGCGTGGTTTTCGGGGTGCCCAGCGCCTGGCTGGCCTGGGTCATATTGCCGCCGTGGCGGCGTAAGGCTTCCACGATCAGGCTCTTCTCGTATGCCTCGACGCTTTCGGCCAGACTCGGCGACAGGCTCTCGCCGCCGCTGCCCTTGAACACCGGCAGGCCCAGCGCGTAGCGCTCCGCCACATTGCGCAGTTCGCGCACATTACCCGGCCAGTCGTGCGCCATCAGCTGGCTGAGGGTCTTGCGATCGATCTCGATCGGCTCGCGATCGAAGCGCAGCGCCGCCTGCTGCAGGAAGCATTCGAACAGCAGCGGGATATCCTCGCGTCGTTCGCGCAGCGCCGGGATTTCCAGCGAGACCACGTTGAGGCGGTAGTAGAAGTCGGCGCGGAACTTGCCCTGTTGCGACAGCTGATCCAGGTCTTCCTTGGTGGCGGCAATCAGCCGGCAATCCACGTCCACCGCCTGGTTGGACCCCAGCCGCTCCAGCTTGTGTTCCTGCAACACGCGCAGCAGCTTGATCTGCAGGTTGATCGGCATGGTTTCCACTTCGTCGAGGAACAGCGTGCCCTTGTGCGCATGCTCGATCTTGCCGATGCGGCGCTTGCCGGCGCCAGTAAAGGCATTGGCCTCGTGACCGAAGATTTCGCTCTCGAACAGGTTTTCCGGCAACCCGCCGCAGTTGATGGCGACGTAATGGTGCTGGTGGCGGCGGCTGTAGTCGTGCAGGCAGCTGGCCACCAGCTCCTTGCCGGTACCGGTTTCGCCGTGAATCAGCACGTTGGCGCCGGTATCGGCCACGTTCATGATCAGTTCGCGCAGTTCGCGCATGCGGCTGGAGCGGCCGATGATGCGCTGCTCCAGCGTCTGGCGACCATCCAGCTGCCGGCGCAGGCTGTCGACTTCCAGCGTCAGCAGCCGCTGCTGCAGCGCACGCCGCGCCACGTCCACCAGCCGCTCCGGCGAGAACGGTTTTTCCACGAAATCGTAGGCACCATCGCGCATTGCCTGCACCGCCATCGCCACGTCGCCGTGGCCGGTGACCACCACCACCGGCAGCTGCCGGTCCTGCTCGCGCAGTTGTTGCTGCAGGGTCAGGCCATCCATGCCGGGCAGGCGGACATCGGTGATCACGATGCCCGGCTGCAGTCCCTGGGCGATTTTCTGCAGCGCTTCTTCGGCGCTGGCACAGCCGATCACCGGCAGGTCTTCCAGTAGCAGCGCCTGCTGGCAACCCAGCAACACATGCGGGTCATCTTCGACAAACAGGATCGGCAAGGCTTGTTCAGACATGGGCAGCGTCCTCCTCGGGACACAGGGGCAGGATCAGGACAAATTCGGCGCCGCCCAGCGCCGACTGGCCGGCGGTAAGCGCGCCACCGGCGGCGGCGGCCAGGCTGGCGGACAGCGTCAGCCCCAGCCCCAGGCCGCGCTCGGCTGGCTTGGTGGTGAAAAACGGTTCGAACAGATGCTTCATCACATGCTCCGGCAGGCCGCAGCCGTTATCGCTGACCGCCAGCCGGTAGCTGTCTTCCAGCCGCTGGCCGGACAGCACGATGCGGGCATTGGCACGGCCTTGCAGCGCATCCATGGCATTGGCCAGCAGGTTGACCAGAATCTGCTCCAGCCGGGTCTGGTCGATGGCCAGCTCGGCGTCGGCAAAATGCCGCTCCACCAGCACCGGCTCCTGGCTCAGCCGCGAATGCAGCAGGAACAGCGCGGCATCCACCGCGGCGGCCAACCTGGCGCGGCCACCGGCATGTTCGGAGCGGCGGGCGAAGGAACGCAGCGAGGCGGTAATCTTGCCCATGCGTTCCACCAGCTCGGCAATGGTGTTGAGATTGGTGCTGGCGATATCCAGCTTGCCGCGTTGCAGGAACTTCACCGTGTTGCCGGACAGGGTGCGCAGCGCGGCCAGCGGCTGGTTCAGCTCGTGGGCGATGCTGGTGGACATCTGGCCGATGACCGCCAGCTTGCCGGCCTGGATCAGCTCGCTCTGGGTCTGGCGCAGGTTCTGCTCGGCCTGCTCGCGTTCGCGGATTTCCGCCCGCAGCCGGTCGTTACTGGCCTTGAGGTCGGCAGTGCGTTCGGTAATCCGACGTTCCAGCTCGCTGTTGGCCGCTTCCAGCGCTTCGCGTGCGGCCAACTTGGTGGCCAGCGCCTTGCGCCGCTCGTTCATGGCGATGATCAGCAGGGTGACGAACGCCGCGATCGCCGCGGCCAGCATGGCATGCGTCAGCGCGGCAGCGCGCACCTCGCCCAGCGGACTGAGCAGGGTGAGCTTCCAGCGGGTGTCGTTGAGGGTGCGCGACTGCACCAGGTAGCGATAGACGCGCAGCCGGTTCTTGTCGTCGGCCACCCCCCACTGCTCCAGTCCCGGCGACAGCACGATGCGTTCGGCCAGGCTTAATTCCGGCAGCAACGCCCAGTGATATTGCAGGCTTAGCGCCAGCTGCTGGCGGCGCTCGGCACTGATCGGCTGCATGGCACGCAGATACCAAGCCGGGTTGGCCGCCAGGATGATGACGCCGTTCTCGTCGGTCACCAGCGCGTTGGAGTTGGCCTTGCGCCAGCCATGCTCCAGTTGCGACAGCTTCACCTTCACCACCGCCACGCCGATGATGCGGTCGCCGATCCGCAGCGGGCTGGAAAGATAGTAGCCAGGTTCGCCGGACAGGCTGTCCAGGCCGTAAAACTGGCCCTGACCGCCGTTCATCGCCTCGACAAAATACGGGCGGGTGGACAGGTCCTCGCCGACATAGCTGTCCATGCGGCGCCAATTACTGGCCGCCAGCACGCGGCCGCTGATATCCAGCACATACAGCGCCAGCGTGCCGCTGCGGGCATTCATGCCTTCCAGGTATTCGTTGACCTCGCGCCGCAGCGGGGCAAGGTGGTCGCTGCTGCCCCGCAATGCGGGGTTCTCCGCTTCCAGCAGTGAACGGGTCGGCACGTGTAGTCCCAGCACGCGCGGCAGCCAGATATAGCGCTCGATCTCGCTTTCCACGCCGCGAGCGTGCAGCTCCAGCTGGCGGTTGCCGTTCTCGCGCAGGGATTCGACGCCGGTACGGTAGGACACCCGGTAGGTCACCAGGCTGCACAACAGCACCAGCAATACCAGAATGCCGCCCCAGACCAGCGGCTTGCGTATGCGGGAGGTAATCATGTCAACAAGCAGGCGCAGCATGTTCGATAAGGAATGGAGCGTTCTATCACAGCCTACCGGCTGCGGCCAGATTGTCGGGGGAATTCGGGAGGTCAGGCGGGAAGGCCGCCCCGCATTGCGAGGCGGCCTGCGCCGTCCGGTCTGCGCCGGAAAGGGTTTGCTCTTGCCCGTGGTGTTTTTTTGTCTACTGGTCGAACGGGTATCGACTCCCACTGTTAATAGCATTTTGCGGGCCAGCTTTGCCCGCCCGGAGCAATCTATAAAAATCAATTACTTAGCGAGAATTCCAGCGCTGTAGCAGCCGGATTACCGGATCGCCACCCGGGTCGCGTTCGGAAATCCGTACGCCGTTTTACGTCCGGCACGCATGCCTCAAGAAAAAATTGCAAAAAACATGCATAAAAGCAAATTGCCAGTGCTGACAAATAAGTATCATGGGCGGACAAGAACAGCCTCTCTCAATGCCTGCGGCAACAGCCTGGAGCAATTCATGTTTGGTAATCGTAAAAAGATCGACGCACTGGAAGCCCGCCTGAACGAACTGGAACGCGAACGCCAGCAAGTACAGCAGGAACTGGACACTACTCGCCGCCAGCTGCAGGACAGCCTCAGCGCCCGCGAAGAAGAAAACCGTCAACACACCAAGCGCGAGGTTTACCGCGAGCCGTTTGGCCAGTTCTGTGACAGTACCGCCCAGCTGCGCGGTTCGTTCTCCGAATTGGCATCCATGCTGGAAGACAAATTCCTGCTGGCCAGCGAAGCCGTCACCAGCCTGCACCAGACCCGCCAGGCAGTTGATACCCTGACCAACAGCTTCCAGCACATTGCCGATGCCCAGTCCCAGACTGCCGAACAGATTGCCGCCCTCAGCGACAAGACCGGCCGCATCCAGCAGTTTGTGCAGCTGATCAAGGACGTTGCCGACCAGACCAACCTGCTGGCACTGAATGCCGCTATCGAAGCCGCACGCGCCGGCGAACAGGGCCGCGGCTTTGCCGTGGTGGCCGACGAAGTGCGCAAACTGGCCGAGCGTACCGCGCAGGCTACCAGCGAAATTTCCACGCTGGTCAGCGAAGTGGACTCTGCTTCCAGCGCCACCAAACAGCAAGTGGATGAAGCCGCCGCCCAAGCCGAGGGTTATCGCCATACCGGCCAGGCCGTGGCCGAAGCCATCCGCAAACTGGTCGATGACAGCGAGGCAATGGCCAATGTGATTGCCAATGGCTCCAACACCAGCTTCATGGAAGTGGTGAAACTGGATCACATCGTGTTCAAGCTGGACATCTACAAAGCCTTTATTGGCTACCACGACCTGCAAGCCGGGCAGCTATCCGACCATCGCCATTGCCGTCTGGGCAAGTGGTACTACGAAGGCCGTGGCTACAACGAGTGCCGCGGCAACGCACTGTATAACCAGCTGGAAGCACCGCACGAAAAAGTGCATGAATTTGGCCGCGTGGCTCTGCAGGCGTTCCACGATGCCGATTACAGCCGCGCCACCCGCGCGCTGCAGGATATGGAGCGCGCCTCGGCTGACGTCATCGATGTGCTGACCCAGCTGGAACAGAATCCCTGTCAGCACAAGATCGGCTGACAGACACTTCGTCACGAACATCGCCCCGCTACTGCGGGGCGATTTTTTTGGTCAACCGGTAATGGGGGCGCAAGCCGGCAAGGCCGGCAAACGCCAGCGCTCCCTGGCACGCAAACACTGGGCAGAACCCACCGCTACTGCGCGACAGGTTGACGAGCGCAGCGGGTAAATAGCGCAACCGACGTTGCGGCCAACCTCCCCGACCAGCGCCACACAGTGCGGCTGCGCAGCCCAGGTGCCGCGCATGCAACGCTGGAAACTGTTTACCTGCTCGGTAATCGAGACCGGCACGGTGCCACCGCCATCATCGGCTTCGGCCCAGTAGAAAGAAACGCGAAAACTGGCGCAGCAGGCGCCACAAGTCTGGCAAATGGAAGAAGAGTGCGACATACCGGTAATGCGGCAAGCGGGCTAGCCTATGAACACTCGTTAATTTTTTGACAGAGTCCACAGCAGCGTCAAGCAACTGTCACAAACTGTCAAAAACACGCCACAAGACTGCTGCAGAGCAGGCTGCTGCCATGGCTAGACTAGGGTCATGAACTTAGCGCACAGGAGAAACACCATGCGAATCTCTACCCTAGTTACTGCCGCCCTTCTTTCCCTGTCGGCCTCTTATGCCATGGCCGATCATCTGGACAGCGTCCTTGGTGGCGCCATCGGCGGTGCAGCCGGAGCCGCCATCGGCCAGAGCGTGGGCGGCCGTGACGGTGCCATAATCGGCAGCGCCATCGGCGGTGCTACCGGCGTGATCCTGACGCAACAGCGCGAACGCGTGATCGTGCGTCAACCTCGCCCGCAGCCGGTGGTCTACGCGGTGCCGGTACAGCCGCGGCCGGTATATTACGTGGTGCAACCGGACAGACATTTCAAACACTTCCGCAAGCACGGTCACTGGGATAACCGAGGCGGCTGGGGTGACCGCGGTCGCTGGGGCGAAGACGACTAAGCATCTTTGCCACGTCAAGCCATGAAAAAAGCCGCTGCAGATGCAGCGGCTTTTTTTGCGCCCCACGACTAGCATGAGGCAGATTGCCTTAGCCCTTGACCACCTGGGCGATGGCTTCGGCCACGTAGCCGATGTTCTTGCTGTTCAACGCGGCCAGGCAGATACGGCCGGTGGAGACAGCGTAGATGCCGAACTCGTCCTTCATGCGCTCTACCTGGGCGGCCGTCAGACCGGTGTAGGAGAACATGCCACGCTGCTGGATCACGAAGCTGAAGTCCTGTGCCACATTCTGCGCCTTGATGGCGTCGACCAGACCGCTGCGCATGGCGCGGATACGGTCGCGCATGCCGGCCAGTTCGTCTTCCCACATCTGGCGCAGCTCGCTGCTACCCAGTACCGCGGCCACTACCGCACCACCGTGGATCGGCGGGGTGGAGTAGTTGGGGCGGGTCACGCGCTTCAGCTGCGACAGCACGCGGCCGGGCTCTTCCTTGCTGGCAGTGATGATGGACAAAGCACCAACACGCTCGCCGTACAGCGAGAAGCTCTTGGAGAAGGAGCTGGACACGAAGAACTGCAGGCCGGAAGCGGCGAACAGGTTAACCGCCACCGCGTCCGGCGCGATGCCTTCGGCAAAGCCCTGGTAAGCCATGTCGAGGAACGGCACCAGACCGCGCTCGCGGCAGATTTCCACCACCTCGGCCCACTGCGCGTCGGACAGATCGGCGCCGGTCGGGTTGTGGCAGCAGGCATGCAGAATGATCACGGAACCGGCATCCAGGCCCAGCAGGAAGGACTTCATGCCGGCAAAGTTCACGCCGCGGGTTGCCGCATCGTAGTACGGATAGTTTTCTACCTGGAAGCCGGCGGCTTCGAACAGCGCGCGGTGGTTTTCCCACGACGGGTCGCTGATGTACACCTTGGCAGACGGGTTCAGGCGCTTGAGGAAGTCGCCACCGATTTTCAGTGCACCGGTACCACCCAGTGCCTGCGCAGTGACTACACGGCCAGCAGCGATCAGCTCGCTATCAGCGCCCAGCAGCAGATTCTGCACTGCCTGGTTGTAGGCAACCGGGCCTTCGATCGGCTGGTAGCCGCGCGGCGGCATGGCTTCCAGACGGGCTTTCTCGGCGGCCTTTACCGCGGCCAGCAGCGGGATCTTGCCGTTATCATCGTAATAAACGCCAACACCCAGGTTCACTTTATTGCTACGGGTATCGGCGTTGAAGGCTTCGTTCAGACCCAGGATCGGGTCGCGCGGGGCCATCTCGACGGCGGCGAAAATCGAAGAAGACATGCGGAGCTCCATTAAATGCACGGGTAGCAAGCGGCGCGCGGCCAACCTGCAGGTGATGAAAACCGGATGGCGCAAGTCTATCACGCCGCCCGCCACCGCGCTGCGACAAGGGTCTTGACGCGTTGGCGCTATGATTGCAGACGAGCCAGCAATGCCGGCACATCCTGCCACGTCACCTGGTTAACCGGCACGATGACATCGCCAGCCATGGTCTCATCCGGCAGCTTTGTTTCAATTCCACCCAGCCGGCGATAAACCTCGCGCGCCGGCAGATTGCCATCCAGCACATGCAGTAGCAGCGCCTGCCCCGGCCAGTGGGTGGCGACTTCTGCTGCGGCCCAGGCCAGCAGCTTCTTGCCAAGGCCGTGCCCCTGCCACACCGGCAACACATGCAGATTGTCCAGGTACACCCCCTGCTGCGGCGCAAAACCCGGCTGCAGACAGACAAAGCCAGCGGCGACACCTGCCACGCGGGCAATGCACACCCGATACTGCGTGGCGTCAGTCCCCATACGTTGCTGCCATTTCGCCACCATCTCGCTACCGGCCTGCTCGTCCAGATAACGGTCCGGCAACAGGCCGCGATATGCCACCAGCCAGCTGCGCCAATGCAGGCCGGCCAGCAGCGCGGCGTCAGCAGGCGTGGCAGCAGTCAAAACGGGATCAAACATGATAGGCTCCGGGCAGATTTTTCCGGGATCATGCTATCCCCCTCTTCGCCCCCGAGACAAACGCATGCAACTCATCCGCTTCGATTCCCTGCCAGTCACGCCGTGGAAAAACGGCGGCGGCATTACCCGCCAGCTGCTGGTTTACCCGCCTGCGGCCAACCTTGACACCTTCACGCTGCGCATCAGCATTGCCGATGTCGACAGCGACGGCCCGTTTTCCGATTTCAGCGGCGTCGATCGTACGCTGGGCCTGCTGTCCGGCAATGGTCTTGCCCTGCATGAAGACGGAAAAGAAATCGCCAGCCTGCACGCCGGCGGGCCACTGCTGGCATTTGATGGCGGTCGCGCCATCAGCAGCACCCGGTTGAATGGCAAGGTGCAGGATTTCAATGTGATGACGCGCCGCGGCCGGGCCAGCCACCAGACCCGCTATCTGCAGGTAAAAGAGCCTGTCGCGCTGCACAGTAACGGGCCGATGCTGTTGCTGCTGGCAGAAGGCAGCAGCCTGCTGGCCAGCGATGGTCACGACACGCAGCAACTGGGCTATCGCGATGCGCTGTGGCTACCCACACCGGCGACGCTGCAGTTGATGGCGACGGCCCCCTGCCGGCTGATTGTCGTCGAGGCGAGCTTCACATGAGCATTGCTTCACCCTGTATTGGCGTGTGCCAGCTGGACAGCAGCGGTCGCTACTGCACCGGCTGCCTGCGCACCCTGGACGAAATTGCCGGCTGGTCGCAAGCCGATGACACCCGTAAACAAGCCGTGCTGGCGCGTATCGCTGCCCTCGCCATTCCGGGTACGCCGCGCGCACTAGAATGCAGCCGCTGCGGCCAACCTTTCCACTGCGGCACCGGTGGCCAGCGCGGCGGTTGCTGGTGTGCAGACCTGCCACCGCTGCTGCCGGCCGAGGGAGCAAGCGCCGACTGCATGTGCCCGGACTGTCTGCAGGCACTGGCCGACAAGCACTAAACCAGCAAAGCAAAACCCCGGCACCTGGCCGGGGTTTGCAGTTTTGCTGCGATTATTCAGAACGCGCCGTCGCTGGCGACTTACGCCGGGCCAGCACTGTACCGGTCGCCACCACCAGCAGCGCGCCGATGGCGCCGGCCACCTGATGCGACCAGCCCGGCAACATGCCGGTGTAATCGAGCAAGCCCTTATCGGTGAGCAGCATCGAGCCGCCGATCCAGCCCAGCAGACCACCGCCGAGGGTAATCACGATCGGGAAGCGATCCATCAGTTTCAGTACCAGCTGGCTGCCCCACACGATGATCGGGATGCTGATGACAATGCCGAACACCACCAGCGCCAGGCTGCCATGCGAGGCACCAGCCACGGCGATCACATTGTCAAAGCTCATCACCGCATCGGCGACGATGATGGTTTTCACCGCCCCCCACAGGTGGGTACTGCCCTGCACATCGTGACCGTCATCGTCCTCGCCGACCAGCAACTGCATGCCGATCCACAGCAACAGCAGGCCACCGGCCAGCTTCAGGAACGGGATGTCGAGAATCTGCAGCGCAAACGCAATCAGCACCACACGCAGGCCGATGGCACCGATCACGCCCCAGAAAATCCCTTTTTTGCGCTGCTCTTCCGGCAGGCTGCGGCAAGCCAGGGCGATCACCACGGCATTGTCGCCCCCCAGCAGAATGTCGATCATGATGATCTGCAGGACCGAGAGCCAGAATGCGCTTTCACCAAGCATTGCCAACATCGTGTACTACTCCCTTATCTAATCGGATGGCTGCCACGCGGGCAGCCGGAAAACTGTCAGTGCAGCATGTCCCACGCCAGTTTGCAGATCAGCACCGTCACCAGTACCAGGAACAAACCACGCACGAAGCCTGCGCCCTTGCGCATGGCCAGCCACGACCCGGTCAGTGCGCCAGCCACATTACAGGCGGCCATCGGTAGCGCAAAACCGTATAGCACATTCCCGCTGGGAATGAAAAAGCACAGCGCCGCCACGTTGGTGGCCAGGTTGACCACCTTGGCTGCCGCCGAGGCGTGCAGGAAATCGAAAGCGAAAAAGCGCACGAACAGGAACATCAGAAAGCTGCCGGTACCCGGCCCGAACAGGCCATCGTAAAAGCCGATACCGCCGCCGATCGCCAGTCCTACCAGCATTTCGCGGCGGCCGATAATAACCGGTTTGTGCAGCTTGCCCAGATCTTTCTTGTGCAGGGTGTAAATCGCCATGCCAATCAGCAACACCAGCACCAGGGGGCGCATTACGCTGGACGGAATCAGGCTCACCGCCGCCGCACCGGCAAAGGACATCACAAACGCCGCCGCCGCTGCCGGCAGCACCAGCTTCCACGGCAGGCGCACCCGTTTGAGGTAGGAACGGGCTGCAAACACCGTTCCGACGGCAGACGACATCTTGTTGGTGCCGAACAGGGTGGCCACCGATACCTGCGGCAAGGCATTGAACAGCGCCGGAATCTGGATCAGGCCTCCGCCGCCAACTGCCGCATCAATCAGCCCGGCCAGAAAGGCGAACAGGCATAGAAAGCCCAATGTCAGCATGGAAATCCTCTCGGCAAAAAAGGCGCCATTGTAACGTCATTAATGGCAGCCGGCAGCGGCCTAGCCGCAACAGCCAAGCGACAGCGCAGCGTGAAAAGCGGCAGTAGCCGCTTGTAACCAGCGCGGCTCTGGCACAATCAGCCCATCACCCACCCCACAACCTTAGCCACCATGAATGCTGAACAACTGGGCTATATCGCCGCCCTGCTTACTACCGGCAGCTTTCTGCCCCAAGTGCTGCACACCCTGAAAAGTCGCGACACCCGCAGCATTTCGCTGGCGATGTATCTGATGTTCGTGACCGGCACGCTGCTGTGGCTGCTGTATGGCTGGCACATCGGCTCGGTACCGGTGATGGCGGCCAACCTGATTACCATGCTGCTGGCGTCCATCATCCTGGTGATGAAACTGCGCCAGCTTTGGCAAAACCGCGACTAACGGCGGCAGCAACGACAAGGCCCCGCAGCGCGGGGCCTTGTGCTTTTGGGCGTCTTATTTTCCGATACCCTGCAACAGCGGCTCCACCAGCCCGCTGAACCCTTCCCACATGATCTGCACCCCCAGGCACAGCAGGATGAATGCAGTCAGGCGCAGGAACACCACCGCACCGGTCTGTCCCAGATAGCGCATGAACTTGTCGGCATGCAGCAGGCACCACCAGATCAGCAGGCAGGTTACCGCTACCGCGGCGACTGCGGCCAACGGTGCCACGGTGAACTTGACCAGCGCCTTGCCGGTACTGGTCAGCGACGCCCCTACGGTGATAGCCACCGAAATGGAACCGGGCCCCACCGTCATCGGAAACGTCAGCGGATAAAACGCCCGCTGCTTGAGCGCCTCGCGGTTTTCCAGCTGGTTCACGTCCGGCGTATTTTCCGCCGGGTTGTCATTGAGCATGCGCCAGGCAGCGAACGTGATCAGCAGGCCACCGGACAACTGCACCACCGGCAGCGACACGCCGAAGAAACTCAGCACGAAACCGCCGATATACATGCTGCCAAGCAACAGCAGGAAGCAGTAAATGGCAATGCGTCGCGCCAGGAACGCGCGCTGTGCCGGCGTATTGTGTGCGGTCAGCGAGATAAAGAACGGCACCAGCCCGGGTGGGTTGATGATGGGCAGCAAGGCCGCGGCGACGAACAGGAACTTGCTGGCTAGCAGCGACAACATCGGGCTCATGCAGGTCTCCGGCCAGCCGCAGCTAGGCGGCATGGCTTGTTTTCGTTATGGATAGTCGCGGCGATTCTAGCATTGCGGCCAACGTTGGCCGCAAGTGCCGGCGGCATAAACAGAAACGCCGCACCCGGTAACAGGCGCGGCGCTCGGTGGCAGCTTGCCGGCGTTACTGCTCTTGCGGCGGCAGCGTAACCTTATCGTCCTTGCTGAACTGGTAATCGCGGAACACCTGTTCGGCAGTCAGCAGCTGGTAGCTGCCGTCTTCCTTGCGCCAGGTGGTGTCCTTCAGGCGATAGGTGAACTGGCCGCAGGTCCAGCAATCGAAATTGCGCATGTGGGTGCACAGGCAGGGCTTGTCCATCACCTTGATGCGGCGCTCGTCCGGGTGGGCGGCCACTTCACGGTTGTATGCCTCGATGTACTGGCAGTTGCCGCTGGCATCCAGCAGGTAGCCGTAGGCTTCACAGTTCGGGCGGATGCCGTCGCCGATCGCCGGGCACTGCTTGATCATGCGCATCGGGTAACCGGTGGGCGACAGCTGGTTGACCTCGATGTCGTCCTCGGTGGCCTTGAAATACTCCTGCTTTACCTTGTCCGGCAGACCGCATTCGCGGGTAACGGTAAAGCGGGTCGCCACCTGTACCCCGCTGGCGCCCATTTCCAGGAAACGCACCGCATCGCTGCCAGTAAACACACCACCGGCGGCAATCAGCGGAATCTCCAGGTTCTCGGCTTTCAGCCAATCGCGGATTTCCACCACGATATCGGCCAGGTTGTACTGGTCCCAGTCCATGCCGAAGCCCAGGTGGCCACCGGCCAGCGGGCCTTCGATCACCACGTAGTCCGGCAGGCGCTTGAGGCGGGCGGTTTTCTTCAGGAACAGCTGCAAGGCACGCAGCGACGACACGATGATGCCAAGCTTGGCCTCGCGGAAGCGCGGGTGATCCTCGATCAGCGCGAACGAACCCAAATGCAGGCCGGCGGCCAGGGTAATACCGTCGATGCCGGCATCCAGAGCGGCTTCCATGCGCACCTTCAGGGTCTCCTTCGGCGCGTTCATGGTCAGCTTTTCCATGCAGTTGATGAAAATCAGACCATTACCCTGCTTGGCGTCCATCGCACTGCGCACATGCATGCGGGTGGCGTCGGCCAGCTCCTGCAGGTCGAACTTCACCACCGACTTGTCGGAGTTTGCTACGTTGAACTTGTATTGTTTGAGCTTGTTCTTTACGTATTTGGTATTGAAGCGGCGATCGGCCACGGTGGGCACCATCGCATCCGAGATATGACCGATACCCCCCAGGCGGGCCACTTCCAACGCCAGCGAGGCAGTGGAAATATCCACACCCATACCGCCCTGCATGATCGGCACCAGTTCGTGCTCGCCCAGGCGCAGGCGGAAATCATCAACACATTTCATCTAAAACACTCTCCGTAAGACTGGGCGGCATTATACGGCAAACCGCAAAATATAGAGTTTTTACTCTCTTGCAACCCAGTGATATCCATCCCTGCGTCAGCAGAGACAGCTTATTCATATAACGCGGTATCGCCGGCCACGCCCGGGAAAGCCACCAGCCCCTGGTACTGCATGCCGATGGCTTCAAGTACCGTCGCCGATGCCCGGTTGGCCGGATCGATATACGCCACGATACGCGGCAACTGCAGCGCGCTGCGGCCGTAATCCAGACAGGCTTGCGCCGCTTCGCGGGCATAACCGCAGCCTCGGGCATGCGGCAGCAGGGCATAGCCCAGATCGACATCCGGCATGCCGTCACGGCGGATCAGCCCGCACATGCCCAGCGCCAGGCCATCCTCCAGCCGCGCCACACACCACAGGCCAAGACCATGCTGCCGGTAGCTGGCCAGCGGGCCATGGCGCAGATAGTCCTGCGCCTGGGCGTGACTGCGAACACCACGGTCGGCAACAAAGCGGATAAAATCCGCATCATTGAGCACACCCAGAACCACGGCGGTATCTTCCAGCGTGAATTCGCGCAACAACAGGCGCGGCGTACGGATAGGCAGCATGGCAACTCCGGCAGCAGGCACTATGTTCTTTTGCCTGCCCGCGGCAGACAATCACAGAAACTAGCGCAAGTTCGTGACAATCTTGCCACCACATGGCAAGGTTGGCCGCACCCGCCTGAGGCGCGCCGGCTGGCGCACGGTAACAGGAACCGCCGCTTACGGCAAAAGCACCTTCCATGCCGAATCCATAAAACGTACGTGCAGGCTTGATTTCCGCCCCCGCAGCCCCATTTGCTGCTCAGGACATTTCCGCTTGCACCAGTTCGCAAGATGCAACCCTTTTTAGACAGGAATCTTTCATGACCATTACCGTCAACGGCATCGAAATTACCGAAGCCATGGTGCAAGCCGAGCTGCCGAACCACGAGCAGACCCCGAACCCGCGCGATGCCGCCATCCAGCAACTGGTACTGCATCAACTGCTGCTGGCCAAGGCCCGTGCTGCCGGCTACGACAATGCCAACGAAGGCGAAGCCATCGGTGCCCTGCTGGACAAGGAACTGCAATTCGCGCCGGTAGATGAAGCTGCCTGCGAGTCCTACTACAACGCTCACCCGGAGTACTTCCGCCAGGGTGACAGCGCTGCGGCCAACCACATCCTGTTCAAGACCGAAGGCGGCGACGAACTGGGCAAATCGCTGACCCGCGCCAAAGCCGAAGGCGTGCTGGCTGAAGTGCAAGCCAACCCGTCGCGCTTTGCCGACCTGGCACGCGAGCACTCTGCCTGCCCGTCCGGCCAGCAGGGTGGCGCGCTGGGCCAGTTCGGCCGTGGCCAGATGGTGCCGGAATTCGAACAGGCGGTATTCGGTACCGACGCCGGCAACATCACCCCAAACCTGGTGGAAACCCAGTTCGGTTACCACATCATCCAGGTCACCGAGCGCGCCGAAGGCGGCCAGATCAGCCTGGACGACGTGAAGCCGCGTCTGCAGCAATACCTGAACGAAATGGCAGCCCGCCAGGCGATGCACGACTACCTGAACACCCTGGTTCAGGCCGCCGACATCAAGGGCTACAGCATGCCTGCCTAAACCGGGCAAACTGACATGAACGGCCGGGCTTGCCCGGCCGTTTTCTTTTTTGGCGCCATTCACAAAGCATTTCAACCTGTCAGCGGTTCGGACTAGACTTAGCACTACTCCTTCAAAGCCGGAACCACCTCCATGCTGATGCACCCTTTCTTCAAACTGATGGCGGACAAAAAGGCCAGCGACCTGTTCTTTACCGCCGGCATGGCGCCACAGATCAAGATCGAAGGCACCATCCTGCCAGTCAATGACAAGGCCTTCAGTGGCGAGCACGTCAAACGGCTGGCCTACAGCATGATGGACGAGGCCGAGATCAAAGAGTTCGAAACCGGGCTGGAAATGAACTTCGGCCGCCAGGTGGAAGAACTCGGCAACTTCCGCGTCAACGTGTTCCGCCAGCGTGGCGATGTCGCCGTGGTAATCCGCTTCATTGCCCCGGTCATCCCCAGCCTAGAGCACCTCAACCTGCCGCCAACTTTGCAGGATCTGGTACAGCTCAAGCGCGGGCTGGTATTCGTGGTTGGCGCCACCGGCTCCGGCAAAAGCTCGACCGTGGCCGCGCTGCTGGAGCAGCGCAACCGCAGCCAGAGCGGCCACATCCTGACGGTGGAAGATCCGATCGAATTCGTGTTCGAGCACAAGAAAAGCATCGTCAACCAGCGCGAAATCGGCATCGATACCCTGAGCTACGCCAACGCACTGAAAAACGCCATGCGCGAGGCGCCGGACGTGCTGCTGATCGGCGAAATCCGCGATGCCGAAACGCTGACCTATGCCATCAACTACGCCCAATCCGGCCACCTGTGCATCTCTACCCTGCACGGCAACAACAGCTACCACACACTCAACCGCATCATCAGCTTCTTCCCGCTGGAAAACCGCAACGCCCTGCTGATGGATCTGGCCGAGACGCTCAAGGCCGTGGTGTCGCAGCGACTGGTGCAGACCGTGGACGGCAAGCGCCGGCCGGCGCTGGAGCTGCTGATCAACTCGCCGCACATTGCCGAGCTGATCCGCAACGGCGAAATCGGCAAGATCAAGGAGGCCATCGAGGCCAGCATGAGCGACGGCTCGCAGACCTTCGAGCAGTCGCTGTTCCGCCTGTACAAGGAAGGCCATATCAGTCTGGACACCGCACTGCAGAATGCCGACTCCCCGACCAACCTGTACTGGCTGATCAACCATGAAAGCGGCAACAAGGGTAGTGCCGACCCGCAGGCCAGCTTCTCCGGCTTTACGCTGGAGCACTGAGTCACGCGTGGCGCCGGCGCGGATTGCAGCCTGGCGGCAGATTCAGGGACAATGACGGCCTTGCATTGACCCACCGGGGGTAGTCCGCCCCCGGCCCACCACAGCCACCGTCAAAGGCGCGACACTCACATGATTACCCTGTACGGCATTCCCAACTGCGATACGGTCAAGAAAGCCCGCCAGTGGCTGACCGCGCAACAGCTGGACTTCACTTTTCACGATTTCAAGAAACAGGGCGTCGATGCTGCCCTGCTGGGCCACTGGATCGGCGAAATCGGTCTGGACAAGCTGATCAACCGCGCCGGCACCACCTGGCGCGCACTCAGCGATGCAGAAAAAGCGCAGGCGGCCAACGTTGACGGCGCCATTGCACTCCTGCAGGCCAAACCGTCCATCATCAAGCGCCCGGTACTAGACAACGCCGGCAAGCTCAGCGTCGGCTTCAAGGCCGAGCAATGGCAGGAGGCATTCGGCAAATGAGCAGCACTCTCGAACTGACCCAGCAACTGATGCAGCTGGACTCCATTACCCCGCGCGACGAAGGCTGCCAGGAGCTGATGATCGCCCGCCTGGAAGACATGGGTTTCACCATCGAGCGCATGCCGTTCGGCGATGTCAGCAACTTCTGGGCGCACCGCGGCCATAGCGGCCCGGTACTGTGTTTTGCCGGCCATACCGATGTGGTCCCCACCGGCCCGGTGGACCAGTGGCAGAGCCACCCGTTCCACCCCACCATCCGCAATGACCACCTGTTCGGCCGCGGCGCCGCCGACATGAAAGCCTCGCTGGCCGCTTTCATCACCGCCACCGAACGCTTTGTCGCCGCCAGGCCGAACCATGCCGGCACCATCGCCTTCCTGATCACCTCCGACGAGGAAGGCGTGGCCACCGATGGCAGCGTGCGCGTGGTGGAGGCACTGGAAGCGCGCGGCCAACATATCGACTACTGCATCGTCGGCGAGCCGACCTCGGACCAGGTGTTCGGCGATACCATCAAGAACGGTCGCCGCGGCTCGCTGTCCGGCCACCTGATCGTGCATGGCATCCAGGGCCACATCGCCTACCCGCAGCTGGCGAAAAACCCGATTCACCTGGCCGCACCGGCACTGGCCGAGTTGGCCGCAGAAGTGTGGGACGACGGCAACGAGTACTTCCCGCCCACCAGCTGGCAGGTATCCAACATCCATTCCGGCACCGGCGCCACCAACGTGATTCCGGGCCATTGCGACATCAAGTTCAACTTCCGCTTTTCTACCGAGCACACCGCGGAAACACTGAAGGATCGCGTGCACCAGATTCTGGACAGCCACGGCCTGGCCTACGAGTTGCACTGGCTGCTGTCCGGCAACCCGTTCATCACCCAGCCGGGTGCGCTGACTGATGCCATCGGCAGTGCCATCCACGAAGTCACCGGCGTCGAGACCGTGCTGTCCACCACCGGCGGCACCTCCGATGGCCGCTTCATCAAGCGCATTGCCCGCGAGCTGGTGGAGTTCGGGCCGATCAACGCCAGCATTCACAAGCTCAACGAGTGCGTGAGCGTTGACGACATCGAGCCGCTGTCCAGGATTTACGAGAAGACACTGCTCAAGTTGCTGGCCTAACCGGCGCCGGCAGCACAACAAAAAGCCGCCCCCTTGGGGCGGCTTTTTCGTGCGGCCAACGTTGGCCGCATCACGCCAGATTACGGCGCTCGTACATCGCCTGCGCCAGCGTGCCCGGATCGACATGTTCCAGTTCACCGCCCACCGGCATGCCACGCGCGATGCGGGTCACCCGCAGCCCCTGCGCCTTGAGCATTTCGCCGATCAGGTGCGCGGTCACCTCGCCTTCGGCAGTGAAATTGGTGGCGATGATCACCTCCTCCACCTGGCCGTCGGTGGCGCGGGCGATCAATTTTTCCAGCTCCAGATCCTGCGGCCCGACGCCATCCATCGGCGACAGCCGTCCCATTAGCACGAAATACAGGCCATCGTAGCTGCGCGACTGCTCCAGCATCAGCAGATCGGCCGGCATCTCCACCACGCACAGCAGGTTCTGCTTGCGCTCGGCATCGGCGCAAACATTACATAGCGGCACCTCGCTGAAGGTATTGCAGCGCTCGCAATGGCGCAGATTCAAGAGCGCCTTGTCCAGTGCGCGCGCCAGCTTGTCGGCCCCGCCACGGTCCTTCTGCAGCAGGTGAAAAGCCATGCGCTGCGCCGACTTGGGACCGACACCCGGCAACACCTTGAGCGCCGCGATCAGCTGATCAAGCGAGGGGGGATTTTTCATCGACATCTTGTTCGCCACAGAAAAGCTGCACACATCACCGCACCGCCAGACGGCAAAGCTCGCTGGCGAGTGACACCACCTCGTGGCGCAGGACGGGCATACAAAACAAAACACACGGCGACAACGGTGCAATCCGCGTCAGCCGTGTGCTCAGGGTACGACCAGCTGCTTAGAACGGCAGCTTCATGCCGGCCGGCAGGTTCATGCCGGCAGTGAAGCCGGACATGCGCTGCTGGGTGGTTTCATCCACCTTGCGCGCGGCGTCGTTGAACGCGGCGGCAATCAGGTCTTCCAGCATGTCCTTGTCTTCCTTGGCGTCTTCCAGCAGGCTGTCGCTGATGTTGACGCGACGGATCACGTGCGCGCAGCTCATGGTGACTTTCACCAGGCCGTTACCGGCCTGGCCTTCCACGTCGACATTGGCCAGCTCTTCCTGGGCCTTCTTCATGTTTTCCTGCATTTGCTGAGCCTGCTTCATCAGGCCCGCGATTCCGGCTTTGCCAAACATCGTGTGCTACTCCTGAACGGGTTGTATGGTTTCGGCCAGCAGCATGGCGCCCATCTCGCGCACCAGCTGCTGAACCAGGGGATCGTTTTCCATATGTTGGCGGGCGACGGCCAACTGCTCGCGGCGCGAACGGGCATCGCGCATGGCAGGGGTCTCCATGTCCAGCGTCTCGACGCTGACACGCAGCTGCACTTCCTTCCCGAAGTGGGCAGCCAGTACCGCCTTCAACTTGCTCTGGTAATCGGGACCAGCCAGGTTGCGGAAAGCTTCCGGCACGGCCAGCTCGAACACATGGCCATCCCAGGATTTGAGCGCGGCATTCTGCGCCAGCATGCGCGCCGTACCCATTTTGGCGCTGAGCATGGTGATCAGTGCCGACCAATCGCCATCAAATGGCGGCGTATCGTAGCCCGAAGGCGCGGTTACGTCACCCTGCGCGTAGGTCGCCAGCTCGGCTTCCTCATCCATCAGATAGCTGGGCAGCTCTTCCGGCTCCGGCTCGCGCTCGTCTTCTTCGTCGGCTTCCGCCACCACGACGGTAGGCACCACTACCGGCGCAACGACTGGCGGCGCTACAGGTGCGGAAGCGGGAGCAACCGCTTGTTCCTCCCATGGCAACGGTGCTTCCGGCGGTGCTACGGGCGCGGACGCCACCACCGAGACGGCTGGGGCAACCGGCGTAGGTGCCGTCCGCGCGGGCTCTGGTTCGGGTTCGATCGCCGCCGCCTTGTCGGCTGACGGCACGCTGCGCTCGCTCTTGCCGCTCATCTGCGCCAACAGCGCCTTCACCGGCGATGCGCCACCAGCAGGCACCGCCATTCCTTCCTGAGCCGGCGGCGGCACGCCTTGCGGGCGCGCGCTCGGCAATGGCCGTGGCGTGCTGTCACCGGCATGCAGCGGGTGGAACGCCAGCATGCGCAGCATGGTCATGCTGAAGCCGGCGTGTTCGTCCGGTGCTAGCGCCAGGTCGCGGCGGCCATGCAGGGCAATCTGGTAGTACAGCTGGATGTCTTCGGCGCCGATGCGCTGCGCCAGCGCAAACAGCGCATCGCGTTCCGGCTCGTCGGCGGCGATGGCCTCCGGCACGCTCTGCGCCAGCGCCAGCTGATGCAGCACGCTGGACAGCTCGGCCAGCGCATTGTCGAAACCGATGCCGCGTGCGGCCAACGTTTCCACTTCCGCCATCAGTCGCGCACCATCGGCGTCGGCCAGCGCATCCAGCAGCGTAAACAGGTAGCGCTTGTCCACCGCGCCCAGCATGGCGCGCACACCGTCTTCGCGCACTTCGCCTACGCCGTAGGCAATGGCCTGATCCAGCAGCGACAGTGCGTCGCGCATCGAGCCGGCGGCAGCGCGGCCCAGCAGTGCCAGCGCCGGCGCTTCGTACACCACACCCTCGACATCCAGCACATGCGCGAGATGGCCGGCCACCTGTTGCGGCGTCATGTTGCGCAGGCTGAATTGCAGGCAGCGCGACAATACCGTGACCGGCACTTTCTGCGGGTCGGTGGTGGCCAGGATGAACTTGACGTGCGCCGGCGGCTCTTCCAGCGTCTTCAGCATGGCGTTGAAGGCACTCTTCGACAGCATGTGCACTTCATCGATGATGTACACCTTGAAGCGGCCCATGGTCGGCGCGTACTGTGCGTTCTCCAGCACTTCGCGGATATTGTCGATGCCGGTGTTGGAGGCGGCATCGATCTCCAGCAGGTCGACATAGCGGCCGCTGTCGATCTGGCGGCAGGCCTGGCATTCGCCACACGGTTCGGCGCCGGTGCCGGTCTCGCAGTTCAGGCTCTTGGCCAGAATGCGGGCGATGGTGGTCTTGCCCACGCCGCGGGTACCGGTCAGCAGGTAGGCGTGATGCAGCCGCGATTCGCGCAGGGCGTTGGACAGCGCACGAACCACGTGCTCCTGGCCGACCAGATCGGCAAAGCGCTTGGGGCGCCACTTGCGGGCGAGAACTTGATAAGTCATAGCGGGCGATTCTAGCAGTTTTTACCCCAGCGCCGACACCGGCTGCTGCACCAGTGCCGGGCACGGATCAGTTGCCGGCGGCGGCCTCGGGGTTGGCCGCGGCTGCCGCTGGCGCGTAGCGCGCCGCCAGGTAGCGGTTGCGGATTTCATCCGCCAGCTCGTGCGTCACCATCGCGTACAGCGTGCTCTTGTTGTAGCGGGTGATGGTGTAGAAATTGTTCAGCCCCAGCCAGTAGCGGGTCTCGCCCGGCGCCACTTCCAGCGGTACCAGCACCGCCAGCGCATCGTCGCGCACCGGTGCCTGCGGCGTGATGCCCTTGGCCTTGAGTTCGGCGACGGTCAGGTGCAGGTTGAACTTGTCGGCGACAAGCTCATCAATGGCCGGCCCCGGCACCACCTCGGCCGGCACCACTACATCATCGCCCCCCAGCCAGCCATGCAACTGGAAATAATTGGCCACACTGCCAATGGCATCGGCAGGGTTGTTCCAGATGTCACGATGGCCGTCACCGTCGAAATCCACCGCCCACTTGCGGAAGCTGGACGGCATGAATTGCGGCATGCCCATTGCGCCTGCATAGCTGCCCTTCAGGCTCAGCGCATTGATGTTCTCGCTGTGTGCCAGCCGGAAAAATTCGGCCAATTCACTACGGAAAAATTCGGCACGCCGCGGATAGTCGAACGCCAGCGTACTCAACGCATCGGCAAGACGGAAACCACCGGTTACGCGGCCATAGCGGGTCTCGATGCCGATGATGGCGACGATGATTTCCGGCTCCACCTTGTATTGCGTGGCGGCGCGTTGTAGCAGTGCGTCGTTCTGCTGCCAGAACGCCACGCCTTCCTGCAGCAGGCGCTCGTTGTAGAAATTGGGGCGGAACTGGAACCACGGTCGCGCCGTTGACGGGCGATCCATGATGGCAATGATGTTCGGCTTGGGCTCGACATTGGCGAATACGGTTTCCATTTCGGCACGGCTGATGCCGCCCTGCGCCACCTGTTCGTCAATGAAACGTTGCACATCGGGGCGCATCAGCAGCCCGACATCGGCCTGGGCGGCAGTAACGGAGGCCAGCATGGCCACCAGGGCCAAACGGCACAAGGCTCGCATGGAGATCTCCTGAAGGTTGGCCGCAACCCGGACGGGCTTACGGCTGTTCATTGAAATTGAGCGCGCTGGATACCAGCCGCGCGGTGATGTCGACAATGGGGATGACCCGCTCGTAAGCCATGCGCGTCGGGCCAACCACCCCCAGGGTGCCGACCACCTGCCCGTTCAGCTTGTAGGGGGCAATCACCACGCTGCAATCGTCCAGCGGTACGACACCAGACTCTTCGCCGATGAACAGGTTGACGCCGGTAGCGCGCCGGCTCTGCTCCAGCAATTGCAGTAGCTCGGTCTTGCGCTGGAAGGTGTCGAACAGCTCGCGCAGACGCGACAGATCGCTGGAGAAGTCGCTAACGGAAAGCAGGCGGCCCTCGCCGCGGATCACGATATCGTCGCCGCCGGGCAACGCCTGGCGGCCGAACTGGATCGCCGCGGCCATCAGCTCGGAAATATTGCCCTGCAACTGGCGCAGCTCGGTTTCCACCCGGCTGGCCACGTTGTCCAGCTGCTGGCCGGCGTAATGCAGGTTAAGGAAGTTGGCAGCCTCCACCAGCTCGCTCGGCGTGTAATCGCGGCCGGTATGGAACAGGTGATTCTGCACATCGCCATCCAGCGTCACCAGGATCAGCAGGATGCGGCGCTCGGACAAACGCAGGAACTCCACCTGCCGGAAGGCGGCATCGGTGCGCTGCGGCGTCATCACCACGCCGGCAAACTGGGTCAGCTCCGACAGCATCTGTGACGCCGCCAGCACCACCCGTTGCGGGCTGTCCGGCTGGATGCCGCTTTTCAGCTCCGCCAGCGTCGGCGCGGCCAACTGCTGCACGGTGAGCAGCCGGTCGACAAACATCCGGTAACCGCGCGGCGTGGGAATCCGCCCCGCCGAAGTGTGCGGTGAGGCAATCAGCCCCAGCTCCTCCAGGTCGGCGAGCATATTGCGGATGGAAGCCGACGACAGCTCCAGACCGGAAACTGCCGCCAGCGTTTTGGATGCCACCGGTTGGCCGTCGGCGATATACCGCTCGACCAGGACCTTCAGCAGATGTTGCGTGCGTTCGTTCAGCATAATCGGCATTCTTGCACAGCTACCCCATCCCCAAAAGCCCCTGCCTGCACGGTCAGTCACCGGCGGCACCGGCTTGGCCGCATGCTGTTTTGTGCGATAATCCGCCGATTGGTTCACCGCCTGCCGCCCGCATGTGTGGCGCACTTACATCGTTGATTTGCATTTTTATTTGGCACGCCAGATGAAAACGTACATAATCAAAAAACTTTCCTGATACACCCCCAGTTAGAATTGAATGGAGCAAGCATGGCAGCCGAAGACAAGAGCAAAGCCCTAGCCGCGGCCCTGGCACAGATCGAGAAGCAGTTCGGTAAAGGCTCGATCATGCGCATGAGCGACAACCAGATCACCGAAAACCTGCAGGTGATCAGCACCGGTTCGCTCGGCCTCGACCTGGCACTGGGTGTCGGCGGTCTGCCCCGTGGCCGTGTTGTCGAGATTTACGGTCCGGAATCTTCCGGTAAAACCACGCTGTGTCTGCAGGTAGTCGCCGAAGCGCAGAAACTGGGCGGTACCTGCGCCTACATCGACGCGGAAAACGCACTGGACCCGCAATACGCGCAGAAACTGGGCGTATCGGTAGAGCAGCTGCTGATCTCGCAACCGGACACCGGTGAACAGGCACTGGAAATCGCCGATATGCTGGTGCGCTCCGGCGGCGTCGACGTCATCGTGGTGGACTCGGTGGCCGCACTGGTACCGAAAGCCGAAATCGAAGGCGAAATGGGCGACAACCACGTTGGCCTGCACGCTCGCCTGATGAGCCAGGCACTGCGCAAACTCACCGGCAACATCAAGCGTACCAACACCCTGGTGATCTTCATCAACCAGATCCGCATGAAGATCGGCGTGATGTTCGGCAGCCCGGAAACCACCACCGGCGGCAATGCCCTGAAGTTCTACTCCTCCGTACGCATGGACATCCGCCGTATCGGCGGCATCAAGAAAGGCGAAGAGATCATCGGCAACGAGACTCGCGTCAAAGTGGTGAAGAACAAGGTATCGCCGCCGTTCAAGCAAGCCTCTTTCGACATCCTGTACGGCGAAGGCATCAGCCGCGAGGGCGAAATCGTCGAGCTGGGCGTAGAGCACGGCTTCATCGAGAAGTCCGGCGCCTGGTACAGCTACAACGGCCAGAAAATCGGCCAGGGCAAGGACAATACCCGCGTGTGGCTGCGTGACAATCCGGCTATCGCCCAGGAAATCGAGCGCAAGATCCGTGAAGCTGTGGGTGTGAAGGTGGAAATCACCGAAGGTCAGCCCGACGATGAGGACGAGCTGATTGACGACACCTTCGACGCCTGATGGCAGAGACAGGCAAAAGCCTCAAGGCACGAGCCGTCGATCTTCTGTCCCGTCGCGAGTATTCGCGGCTGGAACTGAAGCGGCGGCTCGCGCCGTTTGCCGACAGCGCCGAGGAGCTGGAAGCACTGCTCGACGAGTTGGCCGCCAACCGCTGGCAATCCGATAGCCGCTTTGCCGAGCAGTTCGCCAGCAGCCGCAGCCGCAAATACGGCAACCGCCGCATCGAGATGGAAATGCGCGAGCGCGGCATCGACCGCGACACCATCCGCGACGCCCTGTCCGGCCAGGACGAACTGGCCACTGCCCGCGAGCAATGGCGCAAGAAATTCGGCCAACCACCGGCCGATGCCGCCGAGCGCGCCAAGCAGATGCGCTTTCTCGCCGGCCGCGGCTTCGGCATGGACATCATCCGCCAGGTCATCGCCGGCAGCGACGACTTTGCGGACGGCGAATAACGCGTCGCAACAAAGTTGGCCGCACCATCGCCGTCACAACCCTTGCCAGCACTGGCAAGGGTTGCCACAATCGAACCGAATTCTTTCCGCCCACCGCTGCCAAGCAAGGGCGCGCAAAGCCAACGATAGCGGAACCCACAGATAAACCATGAAAAACTCAGAAATTCGCCAGAAGTTTCTCGGCTTTTTTGCCGGCAAGGGCCACCAGGTGGTGGCATCCAGCAGTCTGATTCCGGGCAACGACCCGACTTTGATGTTCACTGTCGCCGGCATGGTGCAGTTCAAGGACGTATTCCTCGGCTTCGAAAAGCGCGATTACACCCGCGCTACCACCAGTCAGAAATGCCTGCGCGCCGGTGGCAAGCACAATGACCTGGAAAACGTTGGCTATACAGCGCGCCATCACACTTTTTTCGAAATGCTGGGCAACTTCAGCTTTGGCGACTATTTCAAGCACGATGCCATTACCTACGCCTGGGAGTTCCTGACCGGCGAGCAGTGGCTGAACCTGCCGAAGGACAAGCTGCTGGTAACGGTCTATGCCAGCGATGACGAGGCATACGACATCTGGCACAAGACCGTCGGCCTGCCTGCAGAAAAAATCATCCGTATCGGCGACAACAAAGGCGCACCGTACGCCTCCGACAATTTCTGGACCATGGGCGACACCGGCCCCTGCGGCCCGTGTACCGAGATTTTCTACGACCACGGCCCCTCCGTTGCCGGCGGCCCTCCGGGCAGCCCGGATGAAGACGGCGACCGCTTCATGGAAATCTGGAACAACGTGTTCATGCAGTTCAACCGCGATGAAACCGGCACCCTGCATCCGCTGCCGAAACCATCCGTGGATACCGGCATGGGCCTGGAGCGACTGTCCACCGTACTGCAGGGCGTGCATTCCAACTACGAAACCGACGGCCTGGCCTGCCTGGTACGCGCAGCTGCGCGCGAAACCGGCGTGCCGTACAGCCAGGACGTGCCGTCGCTGAAAGTGATCGCCGACCACATCCGCGCCTGCTCGTTCATGATCGCCGACGGCATCCTGCCGTCCAGCGACGGCCGTGGCTACGTGCTGCGCCGCATTGCCCGCCGTGCGATCCGCCACGGTTACAAGCTGGGCCAGAAAGGCCTGTTCTTCCACAAGATCGTGGCCGATCTGGTTACCGAGATGGGCGATGCCTACCCCGAGCTGCGCCAGCAACAGGCCGTGATCGAGGACGCACGGCGCCAGGAAGAAATCAAGTTCGCCGAACCCCTGGACACCGGCATGGCGCTGGTGGATGCCGCACTGGCCGGCGGCAAGACCGCCATGGACGGCGATACCGTATTCAAGCTGTACGACACCTACGGCTTCCCGGTGGACCTCACCGCCGACATCTGCCGCGAGCGCAATATCGAAGTGGATCTGGAAGGCTTCGAACGCGCCATGGAAGAGCAGCGTACCCGTGCACGTGCCGCTTCCGCTTTCAAGGTGGCAGGCAATGTCAGCTACGACGGTGCCGACACCACCTTCCACGGCTATGGCAGCAGCAGCGTCGATGCCAAGGTAATCGCGCTGTACAAGGGCACCGAACCGGTGAGCACCCTGAATGCCGGCGATGACGGCATCGTGGTACTGGACAACACCGCCTTCTACGCCGAGGGCGGCGGCCAGGTTGGCGACGTGGGCGAGATTTCCACCGCCGGCGGCGTGGGCGCGCTGTTCGACGTGGCCGACACCCAGAAGATCAAGTCCGCGGTATTCGGCCACACCGGCCGCCTGGCTCGCGGCAGCCTGAGCGTGGGCGACACCGTGCAGGCCACCATCGACCTGCACAAGCGCCAGGCCACCGCGCGCAACCACTCCGCCACTCACCTGCTGCACGCGGCGCTGCGCAAGGTGCTGGGCAGCCACGTGGCGCAGAAGGGCTCGCTGGTGAATGCCGAGCGCACCCGCTTCGACTTTGCCCACGGCCAGCCGGTATCTGCCGAGGAAATTGCCGAAATCGAGCGCGTGGTAAACCACGTGGTTGCGGCCAACTACGAAGTCAGCGCCCGCGTGATGGCCTTCGATGACGCCGTGCGTGCCGGTGCCATGGCACTGTTCGGCGAGAAATACGGCGACGAAGTGCGCGTACTGACCATGGGCGACTTCTCTGCTGAACTGTGCGGCGGCACCCACGTGAACCGCACTGGTGATATCGGCTTCTTCAAGATCGTGTCCGAAGGTGGTGTAGCTGCAGGTGTGCGTCGTATCGAAGCCGTTACCGGCGAAGGCGCTGTGGCCTATGTCCAGGCGCAGGACAGCCTGCTGAAAGCCGCTGTGGCCAACCTGAAGGCGCAGAGCAACGACGAAGTGCTGGCCAAGATCGGCAACCTGCAGGGCGACCTGAAGGCGCTGGAGAAGGAACTGGCAGCACTGAAAGCCAAGCTGGCAGCATCGGCCGGTGACAGCCTGGCCGAGCAGGCGGTAGAAGTGAATGGCGTGAAACTGCTGGCTGCCGAACTGGAAGGCGCCGATAACGCCACCCTGCGCGACACGTTGGACAAGCTGAAGGACAAGCTGGGCTCGGCACTGATCGTGCTGGGTAGCAAGGCCGATGGCAAGGTGGCGCTGATTGCCGGCGTTACCAAAGACCTGACTGGCCGCTTCAAGGCCGGCGAACTGGTTAACCACGTGGCGCAGCAAGTCGGCGGCAAAGGCGGCGGCCGCCCGGACATGGCCCAAGCCGGCGGCACCCAGCCGGAAAACCTGACCACGGCACTGGCCAGCACCCGCGACTGGGTAGCAACCAAGTAAGGCTGCGGCCAACCTACCTCATCGCTAGACGGCTACCCACGGGTAGCCGTTTTTCTTGCCTGTTGCCGTCGGTAGACCACACTAAAAGAAACCCTGCGCCCCCCCTGCCGAGGTACTCCATGCGTGCGAATTTCATGCTTTTCGGCTTGCTGCTGCCGCTAGCCGCTGCGGCAGCAGCAAGCCCATTGCTTACCGTGACCGAAAACTGGCCGCCCTATAGCACCCTGCGCGACGCGCAGATCGCCAACGGCGCCTACGCGCGCGTGATTCGTACCGCATTGCTGCGCAACCATCTGCCAAGTGAAATCCATGTCTATCCGTGGTCTCGCAGCCTGGCTCAGACCGCGTTGCGGCCAGATACACTGGTGTTCGCACTAGCCAGAACGCCAAGCAGGGAGTCACGGTTTATCTGGGTCGCGCAGCTTGGACAAGACAGCGTCTATCTATGGCACAAAACCGGGCGCAGCCAGCAGACCATCGATCAGATTCGCGATTGCTGCAGCATCTGCACTGTTCAGCAAGACGCCAGTGAGGAAAGCATCCGCGAGACCGGCTTCAAAACTTCGCGCTTGATCATCGCCAGCAGTTACGCCGATTGCCTGCGGCTAGTACACAACGGCAGCATTGATTACCTGGCTCAGTCCTCGCCTTCGCTGCAGTTCCTGCTTCAGCAACAAGGTATGGCAACTGACAGCCTGCAGCGTGGCCCTTTGCTGAAGCGCTACACGCTCTATCTGGCAGCAAGCCGCGGCACACGTCCAAAGCTAATACACAGCCTGCGGCAAACCCTACTGCAGATGAATGCCAATGGTGAAAGCAACAAAATCATCACCAGCACGTTGCAACAGGCCGGTATTAACCCCTGAACGAATCAGTGCCGCCACCACCAGCTGGTATCAGGCAATGGCTCGCCTTCCGGCAACACCGGGTTGCCCAGCTGGAACACGCGCCGCGGGTGGGCACGCAACTCGGCAATCTCCTTCGCGTAGTAGCGTTCGAACAGACGTCGCATGGAACCATCGGCCAGAGCCAACTTCAGTCCGCGCTCGATGGTCTGCGCCAGTGCCAGATTATCCTTGCGTACCCAGAAATAAATCGGATACGGGAAATACAGCGCCAGAGATGGCTCCAGCACCAGCTGCGGAAATTGCAGCCGACGCTGCCGCAGCTCGCGCGCAGCTTCGTTGAGCCCACGCGGGAAAGCGTCAAACCTGCCGGCAGCCAGCATGGTGAACAGGTTTTCGTACCCGGATGCCTTCACGACGTGCAAACCGTTAGCCTCCATGATCGGCACGTCCGCCCAAGCTTCGTTAAGCCCGAACTTCAGCATGCGCAGTTCAGCCAAGCCTACCCGCTGGAACTGTTCCTGCGTCGCCGAACGGATGATCAGCACACGATAACCCACCATGCCCTGGCTGATATCTATCTTTACCGGCAACATATGCGCCTCGCGCTCGCGATTGACGCCCAAGGCAATCACATCGATGCCGCCACCACCTTGCAGCAGTGCCATAGCCCGATCCTGCGATGCCTCCTCGGCAAACGGCAGCAATGTTGGCGTATCGGCCAGACTGGCATGTGCCAAGGCAAGCTCCAGCACTTTCCAGCGGTATTCATAAATGGGGCCGGCTGGAAAGTAGTGCAACGCCTGTACGGCCATAGCCTCTGTCGACATCAGCAACAGCATCAACCGCAGCAACACATGGCACAGTCGCCCTACCCGCCAAGGCTTAACAGTGAATTGCATCATTTATCCCAATGGTTGCGTACTCACAGCATAACCAATTATCGGATGACATGGGGCAAGCTCCCGGAAATGAAAAAAGCCCACGGCAAAAACCGTGGGCTTCAATTTTGGCTCCCCGAGCTGGGCTCGAACCAGCGACCTGCGGATTAACAGTCCGTCGCTCTACCAACTGAGCTATCAGGGAACACATCTTGCATGAACCACCGGCAAAACCGGCGCTTCCAAATTGTTTGGCTCCCCGAGCTGGGCTCGAACCAGCGACCTGCGGATTAACAGTCCGTCGCTCTACCAACTGAGCTATCAGGGAACACATCTTGCATGAACCACCGGCACAACCGGTGCTTCCAAATTGTTTGGCTCCCCGAGCTGGGCTCGAACCAGCGACCTGCGGATTAACAGTCCGTCGCTCTACCAACTGAGCTATCAGGGAACACAAATTTACTGCTCACTCGAAACTGGCTCCCCGAGCTGGGCTCGAACCAGCGACCTGCGGATTAACAGTCCGTCGCTCTACCAACTGAGCTATCAGGGATTCGTTTCAAGAGCTGCGCATTTTAGGCAGCACTTCGTGTTTCGTCAAGCCTGAAAACGGAAACTTTTCAGGCCTGACGGCACTTTCAGCGCTTAGCCATCGTTGCGGGTCTGCACCTGCACCAGTTCAACCGAAGCAACTTCGGCAACCTCACGCACCACCTCGCGGCGGCGCTTGCCCTTGGGTTCTTCAGCCACTTCAATAGCTTGCGGCTGTTCGCTGGCGGCACGGGTTGTCACCATCACCAACCCGCCCAAGTCCGCCGGCTGCGCCACCACCGGAGCGACATTGATCGCCACCACAGGCTCTGCAACCTTCACTTCGGCAACAGCAACCTCCGGCTCAGCAACCACTGCCGGCTGCTCGTCGGAAACGACATGCACAGCCTCAACAACCTCGGCGATCTCGACTACGGCCTCTGCAGCAACCACAACCGGCTCGACAGCTGCCGCCGGGGCAACGTCCTCGACAGCTTCCGGTTGCGACACAACGGACTCGACTACCGCCGAGACGGCTTCATCTGCAGCGACAGTAACAACTTGCTCGTCAGCTACTGTCACGGCTACATCAGCAACCGTTTCCGGCTCCTGAATGGCGGCAACTTCCAACGGCACTTCTGCCCCCTCCGCTGCGTCAGACACCACGTTGGCTTCTGCCACAACTTCGGTATTGGCAACATCATCGCGACGATCGCGACGCGAACGACGGCGCCGACGCTCACGCGGCTCACGCTGTTGCTCGCCCGCTTCAACTGCCGGCACCTGCTCGTTGGTTACCGCGTCGGCCACCTGCTCGGCAACTGCCTCCGCAGCCACCAGACCAGCCTCGACGTTGGCCGCAACTTGCGTTTCTTTATTGGCATCGCGATTGCGCTCACGGCGGCGCTCGTTACGCTGCCCCTGGTCGCGACCTTCGCGCACCACCTCACCCTCTACGGCATCGTTACGCGAGCTGTTGTCACGCGGTTCGCGTACTTCACGCGGCTCGCGCTCGCGACGCGGGGCACGCTCCTGGCGCGGCGCCTGCTCATCACGTGCCACGGCATCCTGCGCGCCACCACGGCGGCGCTCATCCTGACGTGGCTGGCGCTCTTCACGATTACCATCGCGACCAGCATCACGATTACCACGCTGCTCGTCGCGCTCACGGCGCTGACCATTGCCATTGCCGCGACGCTCGTTGCGCTGACGCGGACCACGCTGTTCACGACCGGCGGGCTTCTTAACTTCTGCCTTTGGTGCGGCAACCGGAGTCGGAGCCTCTCCCAGCAAACCCTTGAACCAGCCGACAATCTTGCCCAGCAAGCTTTCACCAGTAGCCGCAACCGCAGGAGCCGCAACCACTTGCGGCTCTGCCGCTACCGGCGCCGGCTGGGCAGGCGTAATCCCCTTCACTGCAGCTTCCAGACGTACCGGCTTGGCCTTTTCCTGACCAAATGGCAGCACATCGGTCTGCTCCGGCATTTCCACACGGCGGTAGCTCGGCGCATCGCCAACTTCTGCCAAGTCATCATGACGGACACGAACAATCTGGTAATGCGGCGTTTCCAGATGCAGATTGGGGATCAGCACCACAGCCACATCAAGACGCGCCTCAATCGAGTAGATCTCGGCACGTTTCTCGTTCAGCAGGAATGTCGCCACATCCACCGGCACCTGTGCATGCACCGCACCGGTATTTTCCTTCATCGCCTCTTCCTGAATGATGCGAAGGATATGCAGGGCGGAGGATTCGATACCGCGAATAAAACCGATACCGTGGCAACGCGGACACGGCACGTGGCTGGTTTCACCCAGCGACGGCTGCAGGCGCTGACGCGACAGTTCCAGCAGACCGAAACGTGACAGTTTGCCCATCTGCACGCGGGCACGGTCGTGCTTGAGTACGTCGCGCAGGCGGTTTTCCACGTCGCGCTGGTTCTTCGGGTTTTCCATATCGATGAAATCGATAACGATCAACCCGCCCAGGTCGCGCAGACGGAGTTGACGGGCAATTTCTTCTGCCGCTTCCAGGTTGGTGCGGAAGGCGGTGTCCTCGATATCCGCGCCCTTGGTGGCACGCGCCGAGTTCACGTCAACGGAAACCAGTGCTTCGGTGTGGTCGATCACGATGGCACCACCGGACGGCAGCGTCACGCTGCGCGAGAAGGCGGTTTCGATCTGGTGTTCGATCTGGAAACGGGAAAACAACGGCACCGGGTCTTTATACAGTTTCACGCGGCCAACGTTGTTGGGCATCACGTGACTCATGAACTGGCGGGCCTGCTCGTAGATTTCCTCGGTATCGATGAGGATCTCACCGATATCCGGCTGGAAGTAGTCGCGAATGGCACGGATAACCAGGCTGCCTTCCTGCAGAATCAGGAACGGCGCGGACTGGGCGCCAGCCGCGCCATCAACCGCACGCCACAGTTGCAGCAGGTAGTTGAGATCCCACTGCAGTTCTTCCAGGTTGCGGCCAATGCCTGCGGTACGGGCGATCAGGCTCATGCCGCCCGGCACTTCAAGCTGTGCCAGCAGATCCTTCAGCTCCTGACGCTCTTCACCCTCGATGCGGCGGGAAACACCACCACCTCGTGGATTGTTCGGCATCAGGACGACATAACGGCCGGCAAGGCTGATATAGGTGGTCAGTGCCGCGCCTTTATTGCCGCGCTCGTCCTTTTCGACCTGCACGACAACTTCCATACCCTCGCGCAGCACGTCCTGAATGCGCGGACGACCACCGTCGTAGTTCTGGAAATAAGAGCGGGCAACTTCCTTGAACGGCAGAAAACCGTGACGTTCGGTGCCGTAATCGACAAAGCAGGCTTCCAGCGAAGGTTCGATACGGGTGATCGTCCCCTTGTAGATGTTGCCCTTGCGCTGCTCCTTGCCGACGGTTTCGATATCAAGGTCGATGAGCTTTTGCCCATCAACAATAGCGACGCGCAGTTCTTCTGCCTGCGTCGCATTGAAAAGCATGCGTTTCATTAAAAGTCCCTATGCGCACACTCACGCAAGGGTTACAGCAAGTATTTGACGGCCCAATGTGTGGGATGGGCGCATTCCGAAAGAAGCGTAGAGTAAAGAGCGCAATACAACGATGTACTAAGCCGACTTCCTGTCTAGTATCACGTGGCCCCCGGTAACCATGTACGGCTTCCGGCTTCTGGATTGTTCCCTCCAGACAGCTTTAAACACTGGCGGGAACGAATTGGGTGCGGCAGGCCACGCCGGGGCAAACTTTGCTGCAAACCCCGAAACTGGCTTGGCGTTTCAGAGTGAAAACTGGCGTGAGTGCGTCATGCATACAAATGCATTAACATCGCTACTTTGGGGTGAGCGAGACAACCTTGGCTGCGCCCGGGAAACCGGCGTCAGGTCTGGCAATAAGCCAGCCGGCCAGTCGGTGTTGCGCAGCAGCGCCGCAAACATCCTGTCTGCGACCCTTTTCCGGTGAGCTTGTCGCACGAAAACATGGCGAAAAGCCCACGAAGTATAAGCATTATGACTGACATTCGCAAAGATTCTGTAACCCTGCACCGTGTGGACGAAAACGGCGCCGAACAGCGACTGGACAACTATCTGGTCCGGCTGTTGCGCGGCGTTCCCAAGAGCCACATCTACCGCATCATCCGTTCCGGTGAAATCCGGGTCAACAAAGGCCGTGCCAAGGCCGAAACCAAGCTGGCAATCGGTGATGAGCTGCGCATCCCGCCGATCCGCATTGCCGAGCGGCCGTCGCAAGAAAGCGTACCCGGCTGCGAGTTTCCCATCGTGTACGAAGATGACGCCCTGCTGGTGATCAACAAGCCCGCCGGTGTCGCCGTGCATGGTGGCAGCGGCGTATCGTTTGGCGTGATCGAACAGTTGCGCCGCGCGCGGCCAGAAGCACGCTATCTGGAACTGGTGCATCGTCTCGATCGCGAGACATCCGGCCTGCTGATGATCGCCAAGAAGCGTTCGGCGCTGGTAAAGCTGCACGAGATGATTCGCAACGACGTACCCCAGAAACGCTACTTCGCGCTGGGGCTGGGCAGCTGGCCGACCAACCTCAAGCACGTCAAGTTGCCACTACACCGTTTTCACACCCCCACAGGCGAGCGCATGGTACGCGTCGATGCCGACCAGGGCATTTACGCGCACACCATCTTTACCGTGCAGCAACGCTTCCAGGGACTTACGCTGGTAGAAGCGCTGTTGCGCACCGGACGGACACACCAGATACGCGTCCACATGCAGGCAAGCGGCTGCCCGATCGCCGGTGACGAGAAATACGGCGACTTTGCCGCCAACCGCGAATTGCAAAAACGCGGCCTCAAGCGCATGTTCCTGCATGCGGCCAACCTGGTACTCCCCCACCCGCTGACTGGTGAGCCGCTGAACCTTGTCGCACCGCTACCGGCGGAACTGACCCGTTTTCTGGATACGCTGACACATGAAGCATGAACTTGATCTGATCGTGTTCGACTGGGACGGTACCCTGATGGACTCCACCGCCCACATCGTGCATTCCATCCAGGCAGCCTGCCGCGACCTTGGCCTGCCAACCCCACCGCGCGAACGCGCCAGCCACGTCATCGGTCTTGGCCTGGTGGATGCCATGCGCCATGTCTGCCCCGGCCTGCCGGAAAGTGGTTACCAGGACATGGTGCAGGCCTATCGCCATCACTACCTGTCCGGCGACGAGACCATCGAACTGTTCGAAGGTGTCGTGGAAGGGTTGGCCGCACTGGAAGATGCCGGCTACCTGCTGGCGGTTGCCACCGGCAAAAGCCGCGTCGGTCTCGACCGCGTACTGGCGGCCACCGGCATCGGCAAGCACTTCCTCACCACCCGCACCGTAGACGAATGCCAGTCCAAGCCGCATCCGGAGATGCTGCTGCAGATCACCGATCAGCTGGGCATGCTGCCGGCACGCACGCTGATGGTCGGCGACACCACGCACGACCTGCTGATGGCCCGCAATGCCGGCACCATGGCGGCCGGCGTCAGCTACGGCGCCCACCCGCTGGAAGACCTGGAAGACTGCGAACCGCGCGCCATCTTCCACAGCTTTGCCGAATTGCAGGCATGGCTGCTCAGCGGCAACTGATTGCCCGCAGCGAGGAGCTGCAGGATGGCGGCCGCGGTGTCCGCTTCGAAGTGCAATGGCACGGCGAGACCGCCGCCGCCTTTGCCATTCGCAGCCATGGCACCGTGCACGCCTATCTCAACCGCTGCCGTCACGTCCCCACCGAACTGGATTGGCAGGATGGCCGCTTCTTTGACAGCAGCGGCCAACTACTGATCTGCAGCCTGCACGGCGCCCTGTACCAGCCGGACAACGGCCTCTGCATTGCCGGTCCCTGTCATGGTCTTGGCCTGTTCAAGCTGCGCGTAGCAGAATGTGACGGCCAGATATACTATCTGCCCGAAACCGACATCTGACATAAGGAGCACCGTGGAGCACGAACCGCACTGGGAGCGCCAGCTGATCGAAAAGCTGGCCAGCGCCGGCCTGATCGAGCAACGCCGTACGCGACGCTGGAAAACTTTCTTCCGCCTGATGTGGCTAGGCGTCGCCATTGCACTGCTGTTCCTGCTGTTCAGCAGCTCCGGCTTCGAGCGCGAACATGCCGGCAAACACACTGCCACGGTGGCCCTCGAAGGGGTAATCGATAGCCAGGGCCAAGCCGGTGCCAAACTGCTTGAAGGGTTAAAGCAGGCGTACGCCGATCCGGATACCCGCGGCATCATTATCCGCGCCAACAGCCCCGGCGGCAGCCCGGCGCTGTCCGGCATTGCCAACGACGAAATCCGGCTGCTGAAAAAGCGCCACCCGTCGATTCCGCTTTATGTCGTGGTAGAAGAAGTCTGCGCCTCCGGCTGCTATTACATTGCCGCCGCCGCCGACCGCATATACGTGGACAAGGCCAGCCTGGTCGGCTCCATCGGCGTGATCTCCGAAGGCTTCGGTTTTGACAAGGCGATGGGCAAGATCGGCATCGAACGCCGCCTGGCGACCGCCGGCAGCAACAAGGGCATGGGCGACCCGTTCTCGCCGCAGAACCCGCGCCAGGAAGCCATCCGCCAGTCGCTGCTGGATGAAATCCATCAGCAATTCATTGCCGTCGTCAAACAGGGGCGCGGCCAACGTCTGAAAAATGATCCGGAGCTGTTCAGCGGCCGCGTCTGGCTGGGCAGCAGCGCCATCCCGCTGGGACTGGCCGACGGACTGGGTTCGGTGAACTCGGTTGCCCGTGACATCATCAAGGCCGACACCGTGGTGGATTACACACCGGACGACGACTTTGCCAGCCGCATGGCGCGCCAGATTGGCGTTGTATTCCATGGCAGCCTCCAGACGCTGTTTGACAGCCACTGGCTATAAACCGCCACCCTGGATCAAGGTTGGCCGCAGGCCGTATTCTCTACCCGAGGGGACCGCACATGGCGCGACGCCGCAAGCAGGAAGAAGAACACGAAAACCACGAGCGCTGGCTGGTTTCCTACGCCGACTTCATCACCCTGCTGTTTGCTTTCTTCGTGGTGATGTACTCGATCTCGCAAGTCAATGAAGGCAAGTATCGGGTGCTGTCCAGCGCCATGTTCGATGCATTCCGCGAGGGCAGTCTGGCGATTCAGGCCACACCGCCATCCGGCAGTGCCAACACCATGATCGAGCTGCCCAACACCAAGCCGATTGCCACCGCCGTCAAGGGGGAAGTCCGGCTGCGCGAACGGCGCAAGCTGGAAACCCTCACCAGCGGCCTGGCCAAAACGCTATCGCCACTGATCCAGGGCGGCCAGCTTTCCATGCGCCAGGACGACGAGGGCATTCACATTGAAATCCGCGACACGGCGCTGTTCCCGGCCGGCCAGGCCACACCGCTTGGCAACTCGCCGCAACTGCTGGCCAGCGTGGCACAGCAGCTGGCCGCAGTAGACAACCAGATCAGGGTAGAAGGCTTTACCGACAATACCCCGATCCGCAATGCGATGTACCCGTCGAACTGGGAGCTGTCCGCCGCACGCGCCGGCAGCATCGTGCGCCTGTTCATGGAGAACGGCATTGCGCCGGAACGCCTCGTTGCCGTTGGCCGCGCGGAAACCAAACCGGCGGCCAACAACGACTCCCCTGAAGGCCGCGCCAAGAATCGCCGCGTGGCCATCACCATCATTTCCAATGCCGCGACGCAAGCGGATTCGCTACCGGCCGAAGGCGCCGGCACCCCTACTCCATAAACGCCCAGCCAAGGAAACCACCATGACCACACACATCACACCGGCCGCGCTGGCACAACTGTTTACCGACGCCCGCACCCATACCCACTGGCAGGATCGCAAGGTCAGCGAGAGCACCCTGCGCGAACTGTTCGATCTGCTGAAGATGGGACCGACCAGTGCCAACTGCTCGCCGGCCCGCTTTGTGTTCGTGCAATCGCCGGAAGCCAAGGCCAAGCTCAAGCCCTGCCTGTCCGAAGGCAACGTCGATAAAACCATGCAGGCACCGGTAACCGTCATCGTCGGCATGGACATGCAGTTCTACGAGCAACTGGGCAAACTGTTCCCGCACAGCCCGGATGCCCGCAGCTGGTTCGCCGGCAACGACGCCGTGATCCAGGGCACCGCCTTCCGCAACAGCTCGCTGCAAGGCGCCTACCTGATCATGGCCGCCCGGGCACTGGGTCTGGATTGCGGCCCGATGTCCGGTTTTGACGCTGCCAAGGTAGAGGCCGCCTTCTTCCCGCAGGGCAATATCAAGGCCAACTTCCTGATCAACCTGGGCTACGGCGAGGCCAGCAGACTGCACGAACGCTCGCCGCGATTTGCCTTCGAAGACGCCTGCCAGATCGCCTAACCCCACCAGACATCACGCCCGGTTATAATACCGGGCGTTTTCATTACCCGGAGTCACCATGCTTTACCCTCTGATACGCCCCTTGCTATTCAAGACCGATGCGGAAAAAGCGCATGAATTGACACTGAAAATGCTGGATATCTCGCACCAGCTGCAGCTGTCGGGTCTGGTAGCCGGCAAGGTTGGCCGCAACCCGGTAAAGGCGATGGGACTCACCTTCCCCAACCCGATCGGCCTGGCGGCCGGTCTGGACAAGAATGGCGACCATATCGATGCGCTGGCGGCACTGGGCTTCGGCTTCATCGAAATCGGCACCGTCACCCCGCGCCCGCAGGATGGCAACCCCAAGCCGCGCCTGTTCCGCGTTCCCGAGCATCAGGGCATCATCAACCGCATGGGCTTCAACAACAAGGGTGTGGATGCGTTGCTGCAGAATGTACGCCAGAGCCGCTTCAAGGGCATCCTCGGCATCAACATCGGCAAGAATGCCAGCACCCCGATCGAACAGGCCAAGGACGATTACCTGATCTGTCTGGACAAGGTGTACGAGTGTGCCAGCTATGTCACGGTGAACATTTCGTCGCCCAACACCAAAAACCTGCGCCAGCTGCAACAGGCAGACGAGCTGTCCGACCTGCTGCTGGCGCTGAAAAACCGCCAGTCACGACTGGCCGACCAGTATGGCCGTTACGTGCCGCTGGCAGTCAAAATCGCGCCGGATCTCGACGACGAGCAGATCGAGGCTATTGGCCGCCTGCTGACCCAACACCAGTTTGATGCGGTCATTGCCACCAATACCACGCTATCGCGCAGCGAAATTGCCGGCCATCCACTGGAAAACGAGGCCGGCGGCCTGTCCGGTGCACCGGTACGCGATCGCTCTACCGCGCTGATCCGCAAGCTGGCCCGTACACTGGATGGCGCCCTGCCCATCATCGGCGTCGGTGGCATTCTGTGCGGCGAGGATGCCAAGGAAAAAATCGACGCTGGCGCCACGCTGGTACAGTTGTATTCCGGCCTGATCTACCGAGGCCCGGGTCTGATTGCCGAGTGTGCCAAGGCGCTGCAATCGCGCTGAGTGCGGCCAACCTGCCCAAGCAAAAGCCCGCCGAAGCGGGCTTTTTGTATCCGGAAAAGGCTCATGACACCGAGGACGGCGGCGGAAATGCGACCCAGCGGCCATCCTCCAGCTTTTCCAGTGGCTGATAGCGCTGCTTGTATACCATCTTGGGCGACTCGCCGATCCAGTAGCCCAGATACACATGCGGCAAGCCCAGGCTGCGGGCCAGCTCTACCTGCCACAGCACGCCATAGACCCCGTATGCCGCCCCGACCACATCCGGGTCGAAAAAGGTATACACCGCCGACAGACCGTCATCCAGCCGGTCGATCAGGCTGACCATCCGCAATACGCCATTCTCGCGGAACTCCACCAGCCAGCTCTCCACCCGGCTCTTCAAAATGAATTCGGCGTACTGCGCCGGATCATCTTCCGACATGCCGCCACCATCATGGCGTGCCTTCTGGTAGCGGCAGTACAACTGGTAGTGCTCTTCGACAAACGTCAACGGCAAGATGGCACAGGAAAGATTGCCATGTCTGCGGTATGCCCGCCGCTGGCTGCGATCCGGCACAAATTTTGCGACCGGAATGCGCACCGGAATGCAGGCATGGCAATCGTCGCAATAGGGCCGATAGGTAAAGTGGCCACTACGGCGGAAGCCCAGTCCGACCAGCTTGGAATACACGCTGCTATCTATCGCATCGGCGGGAATTGCCACTTGCGAGCGCGCCTGCCGGGCATCCAGATAGCTGCAGGCATAGGGCGCGGGGGCATAAAAGTGAATGATCGCTACGGCGTCGTCACGATGGCTCATTGCAAAACTCGGTGTCCCACATGGCCGCTGGAGCCGGTTGCAAGATGTACGTTTCGAGTCTAGCAACAAATTCGTCGCGATGGACAAGATGCGCGCCCAGGCTTTCCAGATGCGGCGTAAACATCTGGCAATCGATCATGCCGAAGCCGTTGGCAAACAGGCATTCGGCCGTACGCACCAGCGCGATCTTGGAGGCATCGCTCACCCGGTGGAACATCGACTCGCCATAAAACATGCGGCCAACCGCCACGCCGTACAGGCCGCCCACCAGCCGGCCCTGTTGCCAGACTTCGGCGGAATGCGCGTGACCTGCGGCATGCAATGCGCAATAGGCGGCAATCATGTCATCGGTGATCCAGGTACCGGACTGGCCGTCGCGCGGTGCGGCACATTCACGCACCACCTGCTCGAACGCGGTATCGAAACGGAAGGTATACGGCTTGTTGCGCAGCGCCTTGGCCAGCGAGCGGGTTACCCGCACACCGCCGGGCTCCAGCACCATGCGTTGCGACGGTGCCCACCACAGAATTGGGTCGCCGGGAGAAAACCAGGGAAAGATACCGCGCCGGTAGCCTGCCAGCAGGCGGCCGCAGGCAAGGTCACCACCGGCAGCCAGCAACCCGTCAGGCTCGGCAAGTGCGCGCGTCAGCGGGGGGAAAGCATAAGCCTCCCCCAGGATGGGGATCATCGACGGTAGGTTTTGGGCTCGGCGCTGGCGCAGTCGCTACATTCGCCATACAGGTACAGCGAGTGCTCCTGAATGGTGAAGCCATGCTCGGCGGCAATCCGGTTCTGCAATTCCTCGATCTGCGGATCGAAGAATTCGGTCACCTTGCCGCAGCGGTAGCACACCATGTGATCGTGGTGACCACCTTCGTTCAGCTCGTACACGGCCTTGCCGGACTCGAAATGGTGGCGCACCAGAATGCCCGCCTGTTCGAACTGTGTCAGCACACGATAGATAGTGGCCAAGCCGATGTCGGCATCCTCGGCCAGCAGCTTTTTATAGACATCTTCTGCCGACATATGGCGGTCGCTGCTGGTTTCGAACAGATCGAGAATACGCAGGCGAGGACCGGTGGCTTTCAGGCCGATGCCCTTCAGGTGGCTGGCTTTGTTCATGTGTTTTGCGGTGTATATCGTGGTTGGCGGTCTTCCAGTATGATAAAGCCTTTCAGCAGATTCCCCAAATGTGAAGGTGCTCATGGCAAAACTGCTCAAGCCCGTGCTGATGCTGTCTGTGCTGTTCCTGGCAGGCTGCAGCAGCCTCAATCCGATGAACTGGTTTACCGCCCACCGCATGGATATCCAGCAGGGCAACTACGTGACCGAAGACGCCGTTGCCCGCGTCAAGCCGGGAATGAACCGCTCGCAGGTACGCTTCCTGCTGGGCACCCCGCTGCTTACCGATATCTTCCATGCCAACCGCTGGGACTACCTGTACCGCATTGACCGGCCAGGCAAGCCGGCAGAGGAAAAGAACCTGGTGGTGTACTTCAACGGCAATGACCAGGTAGAACGCGTTGACGGCCAGGCCTTCCCGGCACTGCGTCCGCAACTGGAAGCCAGCAATACGATTGGACAAGTCAAGCAATGAGCACCCTGAATGTCGTTATCGTCGGCGCCGGTGGCCGCATGGGCCGCACGCTGATCGAATCCGTTCTTGAAACCACCGGTACCAAGCTGCACGCTGCACTGGAGCGCGACGGTTCTCCGTTTATCGGCCAGGATGCCGGCCTGTTCATGGGCCGGGAAACCGGCGTCAAGATCAGCAGCGATTTCAATGCCGCACTGGATGGCGCCGACGTGGTGATCGACTTCACCCGTCCGGAAGGGACGCTGCAGCATCTCGCCGGCTGCGTCGCCAACAATGTGCAGCTGATCATCGGCACCACCGGTTTTGACGATGCCGGCAAGGCCGCCATCAAGGCTGCCGCCGAAAAAATCGGCATCGTGTTTGCGGCCAACTTCAGCGTGGGGGTGAACCTCACCTTCAAGCTGCTGGACATGGCAGCGCGCGTGCTGAACGAAGGCTACGACATCGAAATCACCGAAGCGCACCACCGCTTCAAGGTAGATGCACCATCCGGCACTGCTCTGCGCATGGGCGAAGTGGTGGCCGAAGCACTGGGTCGCGACCTGAAACAATGTGCGGTCTACGGCCGTGAAGGCGTAACCGGCGAACGCGATCCGGGCACCATCGGCTTTGCCACCGTGCGCGCCGGCGACGTGGTCGGCGACCACACCGTGCTGTTCGCCGCGCTGGGCGAGCGTGTGGAGATCACCCACAAGGCCTCCAGTCGCGCCACTTTCGCCAATGGTGCGGTACGTGCCGCCAAGTGGTTGTCAGCCAAGCCGCACGGCCTGTTCGACATGCAGGACGTACTTGGCCTGCGCTAAGCCTGCCCGATGACCACCCGCTCGTGGTTATTGTTACTGGCCAGCCTAACCGGGCTGGCCAGTGTCATTTCGCTGTTCGCCGGCCACGATGCCGCCAGCAGTGCCTCCGCCCTATTGCAACTGCCCGGATTTGATCCATTACAGCGCATGCTGCTGCTGGAGCTGCGCCTGCCGCGCATCGTCAGCGCCGCCGCAGCCGGTGCGTTACTGGCTTGTGCCGGTCTGGCGATCCAGGCGCGCTTCCATAACGATCTGGCCGAACCGGGCCTGATCGGCATTTCCGGTGGTGGCGCACTGGCTGCGGCGCTGGCGTTGGCCGCCGCCTGGCCGGCGCAACTGGTCTCCGTGGCGGCTTTTGCCGGCGCCACCCTGGCCCTGCTCGCCATCCAGTTGCTGGCCCACGGCCGCTCCGCCGCCAAGCTGCTGCTGGCGGGCGTCGCCGTCAATGCACTCTGCGGCAGCCTGCTCACCCTACTGATCACCACGCTACCGGATAACGGCCTGCGTAATGTCACCTTCTGGCTGATGGGCAGCTTCTCTGGCGCCAGCGCAGGGCAAGCCATGCTGCTGCTGACGGCAGCCGGGTTGATTGCCTGGCAACTATGGCGGCAGGCACCATTTCTGCAAGCCTTGCAGCTGGGCGACCGTGCCGCGTTCTACAGCGGCTTCAACGTTGGCCGCGAAGGCTGGCGAACCGTGTTACTGGCAACACTGGCCTGCGGGCTGGTCGTAGCGCAATGCGGTATGGTGGGGTTTATCGGCCTGATGGCGCCACACATCCTGCGCCGCCTGATCGGCCTGCAACTGCGCGCGCTGTTGGTGCTGACCCCGCTGGCCGGGGCGCTACTGGCAGTGCTGGCCGACCTGATTGCCAGCCAGGCACTGTATCCGGCCGAGTTGCCGGTGGGCGTGATCACCAGTATGGCCGGCGCACCGTTCTTTCTCTACCTGCTGGCCAGACAGCGAGGTGCACATGCTTGAAGCACGCGCTGTCAGCCTGCGGCAGCCGGCATATCTGGAGCGTGTCAGCGCCGCGCTGCCGGAAGGGGCGCTCAGCGTCATCCTGGGGCCGAACGGCGCCGGCAAAAGCACTTTGCTACACCTGCTGGGCGGTGCAATCCGCCCGCTAAGCGGTGCGATATGGCTCGACCAGCAGCCGTTGCCAGCACTGTCTGCAGCACAACTGGCACAGCACAGAGCACTGGTCGAGCAGCAACCGGCCCGGCCGGCCGGCATGGCGGTAGCCACGCTACTCACCATCGGCGTAGCCGGCAGCAATCCGGGCGCAAGGCAGCAGGCGATCGACTACACCTGCATCCATGACCTGCTGCAGCGCGACTGCGCCACGCTGTCCGGCGGCGAGCTTGCCCGCGTCCATCTGGCCCGCGCACTGCACCAATTGCTGGCCAGCCCCGCTGCGGCACGCTATCTGCTGCTGGATGAACCCACCGCGGCGCTGGATATCGGTGCGGCCAACCTGCAATTGTCCAGCCTGCGACAGATCGCCCGCCAACATGGCATCGGGGTGATCGCGGTATTGCACGATGTCAACCTGGCAGTCCAGCACGCAGACCATGTGCTGCTGCTGAAAAACGGCACGGCCATGGCCTGCGGCAGCGCCGAGCAAGTACTGCAGCTGCCGATGCTGCAAGCGCTATACGAATCGCCACTGCGCGAACTGCGCGATGCGAGCGGCTGCCGCGCCTTTATCGCCACACAAGCATAGGGCCTCCGCGAGTGGATAGCGCCAACAACAAGGCCGGGCATTGCCCGGCCTTGTTGTTGGTCATGCGGCCAACCTTTACGCCATTGCCGGCACTTCCGGCTTCACCTCAAAGTGCTGCTGCACGGTACCGTCGGCATCTGCACTCTCCAGCCGGACATCAAAACCCCACAATCGGGCGACGTGCTTGAGCACCTCCTGTGCGCTGCCATCGTCCAGCGGTTTGCGGTTGTGCCGCGTATGCCGCAGCGTCAGGCTGCGGTCGCCACGCACATTCACCGACCACACCTGGATGTTCGGCTCGCGCGAGCCGAGGTTGTACTGCTCGGAAAGCATGGTGCGAATGCGGCGGTAGCCGGCGTCGTCATGGATAGCGGCCACCTCCAGCTTGTCATCCTGGTCGTCGTCGCGGATGGCAAAGAAGCGGAAGTCGCGAATCAGTTTGGGCGACAGGTATTGCGACACGAAGCTTTCGTCCTTGAAGTTCCTCATCGCGAACTCCAGCACCGGCCGCCACGGTTGCCCGGCAATATCCGGGAACCACTCGCGATCCTCTGCGGTGGGGTTTTCGCAGATGCGGCGGATGTCCTGGTACATATTGAAACCGAGCGCATACGGGTTGATGCCGTTGTACCAGCGTGCCGTCACCGGCGGCTGATACACCACGTTGGTATGGCTTTGCAGAAACTCCATCATGAAGCCATCGGTGACCAGCCCTTTCTCGAACAGCCGATTGAGGATGGTGTAGTGCCAGAAGGTCGCCCAGCCTTCGTTCATCACCTGGGTCTGGCGTTGCGGATAGAAATACTGCGCCACCTTGCGCACGATGCGCACGATTTCACGCTGCCACGGCTCCAGCAACGGTGCGGACTTCTCGATGAAGTACAGGATGTTTTCCTGCGGCTCGGCCGGAAAGCGCGGTGCGGCGCGGTTGCTATCGTCGCGCTCGCGCCGCGGAATGGTGCGCCACAGATCGTTGACCTGCGTCTGCAGGTACTGTTCGCGCTCGTGCAGCCGTGCCTGCTCTTCTGCCAGTGACAACTTTTGTGGTCGCTTGTAGCGGTCCACGCCGTAATTCATCAGCGCATGACAGGAATCCAGCAACTCTTCCACCGCCTCGATGCCGTAGCGCTCCTCGCAACGGCTGATGTACTGCTTGGCGAACACCAGGTAATCGATGATGGCCGAGGCATCGGTCCAGGTGCGGAACAGGTAGTTACCCTTGAAGAAGCTGTTATGACCATAGGCGGCATGGGCGATCACCAGCGCCTGCATGGTCATGGAGTTTTCTTCCATCAGATAGGCAATGCACGGGTTGGAGTTGATCACGATCTCGTACGCCAGCCCCATCTGGCCACGCTTGTAACCTTTTTCGGTGGAGACAAAGTGCTTGCCGAAACTCCAGTGGTGATAATTCACCGGCATGCCCACCGACGAGTAGGCGTCCATCATCTGCTCGGCGGTAATGATCTCCAGCTGGTTGGGATAGCAATCCAGCTGGAACTCGTCGATGGCAATCTCGCGAATCGCCTTGTCGTACTCGTTGATCAGTTCGAAGGTCCATTCGGACCCGGTAGAGATGGGTTTCATGCGCTGCCCTCCCCTTGCTTGCCGCGGCCAACCTTAGCGGGTAGCCGGCTGCCGTTTGAACAGTTCGCGGAACACCGGATAGATGTCGGCCGGCGTACGGATTTTCTGCATGGCAAAGTGTTTGCTCTGTTCGGCCACTTTCAGGTACTCGTACCACAGATTCTGCGGCTCGCCCTCGGTGATTTCGATGTAGGCAAAGTACTGGCACCACGGCAGCAATTGCTCCTGCAGGATACGGCTGCAGTTGGCCGAATCGCTGTCCCAGTTATCCCCGTCAGACGCCTGAGCAGCATAGATGTTCCACTCGCTGTTGGCGTAGCGTTTTTTCACCACCTCCGCCATCAGGTTGAGCGCGGAAGACACCACCGTGCCGCCGGATTCGCGCGAGTGAAAGAAATCGTGCTCGTTCACCTCCACCGCACTGGTGTGGTGGCGGATGAACACCACCTCTATCTTCTCGTAGTTACGCTGCAGGAACAGGTACAGCAGGATGAAGAAGCGCTTGGCAATATCCTTCTTGCCCTCATCCATCGAGCCGGATACGTCCATCAGGCAGAACATCACTGCCTTGCTGGTCGGCTGGGGCTGCTTCACCCGGTTGTTGTAGCGCAGGTCAAACGGGTCGATGAACGGGATGCGGTTCACCTTGTCGCGCAGGGCATGAATCTGCTTGCGGCGCTCGCGCACCTCGACGCCGTTGTCCTCATCGGACTCCAGCAGGGTGTCCAGGTCTTCTTCCGCCTCGCGCAGTTCACGCAACGTCGGCGCCCCCAGCGCCACCCGCCGTGCCAGCGCGCCACGCAGACTGCGCACGATGCTGATATTGGCCGGCGTACCGTCATTGGTGTAACCGGCGCGCACCGGCTTCATTTCCTCGATCCCCATCAACTGGGTCTTGATCAGGTTGGGTAGCGCCAGATCCTCGAAGAACACGTTCATGAACTCTTCGCGCGACAGCTGGAACGCAAAATCGTCCTCGCCCTCGCCCTCATTGCTGGCCTTGCCGCCACCGCCGCCACCGCCGCCACCTTGCGGCCGGTTCAGGCGATCGCCTTCAATGAACTCCTCGTTGCCCGGGTGCACATGGTCGGCCACCCCGCCCCGCCCGTGATGGAAGGCCGGTTCGGAAATATCCTTGACCGGAATGGATACGCTCTCACCGTTTTCGATATCGGTGATGCTTCGCCCCTTGATTGCCTTGCCGACCGCTTCCTTGATCTGGGCTTTGAAACGCCGCAGGAAGCGCTCGCGGTTGACGGCAGACTTGTTCTTGCCGTTCAGTCTTCTGTCGATGATATGCGACATGCTTGCCTCCTAGCCTGCTGACGGCGAAACCGGCAGCGGTTGGCCGCACGCTGCGGCCAACCTGCTACCAGCAACTCAGGACGACTTGCGCACACGCAGATACCACTCGCACAGCAGCCGTACCTGCTTGGGCGTGTAGCCCTTGACCACCATACGATTGACAAAGTCTTCGTGCTTTTTCGCCTCGTCGGTACTGGCCTTGGCATTGAAGCTGATCACCGGCAGCAGTTCTTCCGTATTGGAGAACATCTTTTTCTCGATCACGGTGCGCAGCTTTTCATAGCTGGTCCACAGCGGATTCTTGCCGGCATTGCTGGCACGCGCCCGCAGCACGAAGTTGACGATCTCGTTGCGGAAGTCCTTCGGATTGGAAATCCCTGCCGGTTTCTCGATTTTCTCCAGTTCGGCATTCAACGAGTTGCGATCAAAGCTCTCGCCGGTGTCCGGGTCGCGGTACTCCTGGTCCTGAATCCAGAAGTCGGCGAAGGTCACGTAGCGATCGAAGATGTTCTGTCCGTATTCGCTGTAGCTTTCCAGATAGGCGGTCTGGATTTCCTTGCCGATGAACTCGACGTACTTCGGTGCCAGATACTCCTTGATGAAGGTAAGGTATTTCTGCTCCAGTTCTGCCGGAAACTGCTCGCGCTCGACTTGCTGCTCCAGTACGTACAGCAGGTGTACCGGGTTGGCCGCCACCTCGGTGTGGTCGAAGTTGAACACTTTGGACAGGATCTTGTAGGCAAAGCGGGTGGAAAGTCCCTGCATGCCCTCATCGACACCGGCAAAGTCGCGGTACTCCTGCAGCGACTTGGCTTTCGGGTCGGTGTCTTTCAGGTTCTCGCCGTCGTATACCTGCATCTTGCTATACAGGCTGGAGTTTTCCGGGTCTTTCAGCCGCGACAGTACCGCAAACTGCGCCATCATCTTCAGCGTACCCGGTGCGCACGGCGAACCGGCCAGCGAAGAGTTGCTCAGCAGCTTGTCGTAGATGCGGATTTCATCCGTCACCCTCAGGCAATACGGCACCTTGACGATGTAGATACGGTCGAGGAAAGCCTCGTTGTTCTTGTTGTTGCGGAAGTGTTTCCACTCGCTTTCGTTGGAGTGGGCCAGGATGATGCCCTCGAAAGGAATGGCACCAAAACCCTCGGTTCCCTTGAAGTTGCCTTCCTGGGTGGCCGTCAGCAGCGGGTGCAGCACCTTGATCGGCGCCTTGAACATTTCCACGAATTCCAGCAAACCCTGGTTGGCCAGACACAGGCCACCGGAGTAGCTGTAGGCATCCGGATCGTCCTGGGCGTAGCTTTCCAGCTTGCGGATATCCACCTTGCCCACCAGCGAGCTGATGTCCTGGTTGTTTTCGTCGCCCGGTTCGGTCTTGGCAACCGCAATCTGCTTCAGCACCGACGGGTAGCGCTTCACCACGCGGAACTGGCTGATGTCGCCGTTGAACTCGTGCAGGCGCTTCACTGCCCACGGACTGGGAATGGCGCGCAGGTAACGGCGCGGAATGCCGTACTGTTCTTCCAGGATCGGGCCATCCTCGTCGTAATTGAACAGCCCCAACGGCGACTCGTTTACCGGACTGCCCTTGATGCAGTAGAACGGCACCCGCTCCATCAGCTCTTTCAGCTTTTCGGCAATCGACGATTTACCACCGCCCACCGGCCCCAGCAGATAGAGAATCTGTTTCTTCTCTTCCAGCCCTTGGGCCGCATGACGGAAGTAGGCCACCACTTGTTCGATGGCTTCTTCCATGCCGAAGAACTCGCGGAATGCCGGATAGACGCGAATCATCTTGTTGCTGAAAATGCGCGAGAGGCGCTGGTCGTGACGGGTGTCGATCACCTCCGGCTCGCCAATCGCCATCAACATGCGCTCGGCGGCGGAGGCATAGGCCATCGGCTCGCGTTTGCACAGTTCGAGGAACTCCTGGATGGTGTATTCCTCTTCGCGGGTGCGATCGTAACGGGAAGCGTAGTGACTGAAGATGTCTTGGGTCATGGCGTCGCCCTCCTGGTGGAGGCAAACGAGACCCTGGCACTGGTGAGATTGCCGTGCCAGATCCCCCTTGCCAAGTTGTCAGCTGTCGCGGAAAAGCTGTTCTTTGATTGGGTATAGCACAGCAAAAAAGTGCAAGTAAGAAAAAGCCGACATTCCGTCGGCTTTTTTATTGGCAGGGCAATTATTTCATGGTCATTTTTTGCGCTGCAGGATGCGGGTACCGATCTCGTACAGTCTGCCGCGCTCGACCTCGTTACAGCGTCGCACCTCTACCGTGGCTTCCAGCGGCCGCATCGGCACATTGCCGACCCCGGGCACGATGACCACCACATCCAGCCTTTCTCCGTGCTGCGGCACGTAGGAACAGCGGATAGCCAGACCGTCTACCGACAGATCGACACACTCGCCGTAGTGCGTCTCGCCGGTGTGCAACGACTTGAACTTGGCACGACACCCCATGCGCATGCGGCGGCCAACGCGGCGATCCTGGTATTGGGTTTCAAACGGTTTCACCGGGCAGTTTCCCCTGTTGCCATGCGGCCAACCAGTGCAGGCCGACGATGGTCTTGCTATCGGCGATAGTGCCATCCAGTGCCATCTGCTGCACCTCGTCACGATCCAGCAGCATCACCTCCAGAAACTCGCCCTCGTCCAGCTGCCGCGCCTGCTGGCGCAACCCGGTGGCCAGGTAGTAATGGATGACTTCGTCGGCATAGCCGATGCATGGCCAGGCCTTGCCCAGATATCGCCACTGGCTGGCGGTAAAACCGGTTTCTTCCAGCAGCTCGCGCCGGGCGGTTTCGTGTGGCGGTTCCGCCGGATCGATCTTGCCTGCCGGAATCTCGATGAATTCCCGCCCGGCCGGATAGCGGTACTGCCGCTCCATGACCAGACGATCATCATCGGTCAGCGCCAGAACAGCCACCGCACCCGGGTGGCGGATGAATTCTCGGGTAGCCACCTTGCCATCCGGCAGCTCGACTTCATCGCGCGTCACTTTCAGAAAGCCGCCACTGAATACCTGTTCGCCACGAAGTTTTTTCTCAGTCAGATCCACGCTCTATCTTTCGGTGTTGCCATTGATGTTGCACCGCCAGCCGCCAACACAGCATGACAGCAAGGTAGCCAGCCAAAGCCAGCGCCAGGCCAAGTGCCGGCACGCCCAGCAACAGGGGCTTGCCGTATTGTGTCAGCCAATGCAGCAACTGTGGCCCCCAAAGTGCAATGTCATGCCACGCGCCGTCCGGCATGACCGGCATTGTAGCGGTCGCCTGCTGTCCCAGTAACAGCAAACCGAGACGGAAAGCCAGAAAGTACAAAGGCAGATAGGTAAACGGGTTGGTGTACAGGGTACAGATCAGCGCCACCGGCAGGTTGATGCGGAAAAGCAACGCCAGCAGCCCAGCGGTCAGCATCTGGGTCGGCCCCGGCATCAGGCCGGAAAACAGCCCCACCGCCACCGCCTTGGCCACGTTGCGCCGCTGTACGCTCCACAACTGCGGGCGATCCAGATAGGGCTGCAGAAAGCGCAGCAGCGGCTGCTGTAACCAGCCGTGAGCGATATGCATCTTGCCGCGCACCCAGCGTTTCAGTTTTGCCATGCCCTCTCCACCAGCGCACCCCGGAAAAGCAGGTTGCAAAAAACTCCGGAATAATTTAAACAGTCGTTTGATTTATTCTGCCACGACGAGCAGGACACCGCGGCCGCCCACCCGGCCAACACGAGGAAACCCGACCCGGCCAGCCGCCGGGCCGCGCATCAACACCGGAGACCATCATGCCTGCTTATAAAGCACCGCTGCGCGATTTTGATTTTGTCCTCAACGAGCTGATCAAAGTTCAGGACATCCTGCCCTCGCTGCCGGGTTACGAAGAGGCCAGCCAGGACATCTTTACCTCCTACCTGGAAGCCGCCGCCCAGTTCTGCGAAAACGAGCTGGCACCGTTGAATCGGCAGGCCGACGAGGAAAGCTGCCAGTTCGATGCCGCCACCAAATCGGTCACTACCCCGGTAGGCTTCAAGGCCGCCTACCAGCAGTATTGCGAGCTGGGCTTTCCGGCGCTGGATTGCGACCCGGCCTACGGCGGTCAGGGCATGCCCAAGTCGCTGGCCTTCCCGGTGATGGAAATGCAGTGTGCGGCCAACGTGGCGTGGTCGATGTACCCGGGCCTGTCGCACGGCGCCTACTCCGCCATCCATGCCCACGGTACCGACGAGCAGAAAGCCACCTATCTGCCAAAACTGGTCGATGGCAGCTGGACCGGCACCATGTGCCTGACCGAGCCGCACTGCGGCACCGATCTGGGCCTGCTCAAATCCAAGGCCGAGCCGAACGGCGACGGCAGCTACACCATTACCGGCACCAAGATATTCATCTCCGCCGGCGAACACGACCTGTCCGACAACATCATCCATCTGGTGCTGGCGCGCCTGCCGGATGCGCCGAAGGACGTGAAAGGCATCTCGCTGTTCATCGTGCCGAAATTCCATCAGGACGGCAGCCGCAACAGCGTGTACTGCGGCAGCCTGGAACACAAGATGGGTATCAAGGCCAACGCCACTGCGGTGATCAACCTCGATGGCGCCAAAGGCTGGCTGATCGGCGAGCCGAACAAGGGCCTGGCCTGCATGTTCACCATGATGAACGCCGCCCGTCTGGGCTGCGGCATGCAGGGTCTGGGCATCGGCGAAGCCTCCTATCAGGGCGCGCTGGCCTATGCCCGCGAGCGCCTGCAGATGCGCGCGCTGACCGGCGCCAAATTTCCGGAAAAAGCCGCCGACCCGATCATCGTGCATCCGGACGTACGCCGCATGCTGTTGACGCAGAAAGCCTACACCGAAGCCGGCCGCGCGCTGTCGGCACTACTGGCGCTGCAGCTGGATATCGAGGACAAGCACCCGGATGCCGACGCCCGTGCCGATGCTGCCGACCTGGTAGCGCTGCTGACCCCGGTAGCCAAGGCGTTCATGACCGATAACGGCTACACCGCGGCCAACATGGGCATGCAGGTATTCGGCGGCCACGGCTTCATCCGCGAGTGGGGCATGGAGCAGCTGGTGCGCGACTGCCGCATTTCGCAGATCTACGAAGGCACCAACGGTATCCAGGCCATCGATCTGCTGGGTCGCAAGGTGCTGATGGACCAGGGCGCCAAGCTGCGCAAGTTCAGCAAGCTGATCCACAAGTTCTGCCAGGCCAATGAAGGCAATGCGCAACTGGCCGAGTTTGTCGGCCCGCTGAGCAAGCTGCTGAAGGAGGCCGGCGAGATCACCATGGGCATCGGCATGGCGGCGATGCAGGATCGCGATGCAGCCGGCGCCGCGGCCACCGATTACCTGCGTCTGATCGGTCACCTGACCTATGCCTGGCTGTGGGCACGCATGGCCGAGGTGGCCTACGCCAAGCTGGAAGACGGTGCCGATGCCTTCTATCAGGCCAAGATCACCACCGCCCGCTTCTACTACGCCAAGCTGCTGCCGGAAGTGGAAGCGCTGAAGGTGAGCATCAAGTCCGGCGCCCAGCCGCTGATGACACTGCAGGACGAGCACTTCGCGTTCTGAGCCGGCTGATACGGCAAACCAGACGGCGCCCTTGCGGCGCCGTTTTTCATGACCACTCCCCGCGCGGCCCATGATCTGCGGCCAACCTTTTCGCGGCCAGCAGCAAGGTTTATTGCTCGCCCTCCTCGCCGCGCAGCCGGCGCAGCACCGCTTGCAACTGCTCCTCGGCCGAGCCTTCCGGCTGCTCCAGCCGCAACAGCTGCAAATGCAGCAGCAGGTTCTCCAGCACCAGCCGCGCGGTGGACAGCATGTAGATCAGCTGGCACTCCTCCGGGCTGGCTTCGGCCTGCAACGCCTCGTCCCGCTGCAGCAGATCCAGCATCACCAGCCGCCGCAGCTGCTCCTCGTCCATCGGCAGATCGGCAAAATCCAGCGGATCGCCCTGCTCCACCTCCTGCAACAGTTGCAGCATCGCTTCCAGCCCCAGCTTCATGATGCTTCTCCCGGTTACCTTCTGAGTGTAGCCGGCAAAAACAAACCCCGTGCCGAGGCACGGGGTTGCTGGGTTGGCCGCATGACGGCCAGTACTTAATTGCGGCCGTGGCAGGCCTTGTACTTCTTGCCGCTGCCGCACGGGCACGGATCGTTGCGGCCAACCTTGTCACCTTCGCGACGCAGGGTCACCGGAGCCTGTTCCTTGGCGCGCCAGTAGCCGTACACCGCCAGCATCGCGTCTTCGAACTCGCTCTTGAAGCTGTTCAGTTCGCTCTCGCCGAACTGCAGCAGCGCCGCCTCGCCATCTTCGCCGTCGAACATGCCGCCCAGCGCCATCACCGGCATCAGCAGGTCTTCGAAACCTTCGTCGTCGGCCGCTTCGAACCAGTCGGTCGGCACCACATCCAGCGCGTACATGAAGGCATTGCACCACGGGCGGAAGTCGGCCTCTTCACCGCCTTCTTCTTCGTACAGCACCAGCTCCGGCAGATCGCCATCGGCCATGGTCTCGGCAATGGCGTCGTAGAACTTCTGCAGCAGCGCGCGGACTTCGGCTTCGTTCTCGGCATTGTCGAACGCCGGCGCATCGCCCAGCACTTCCGGCAGCCAGGTATCAATGTCCAGGCGATCCGGGCCGCACACCAGCGCGCAGAAGAAACCCTGCACTTCATCCGGACGCATGGTGGTGCCGGCCTGCGACAGCGGGGTCAGCAGCAGTTCCAGGCGGGTGAGGTCGGCCTCGTCGAATTGGGTCATGATCAATCTCCATCAAGAATGGCGCGCATTGTAGCCGATCGTTCCAGTTTAGTCGGCTTCCGCCATGCTAGCCGCCGCACAAGTCATCACGATGACCATAAAAAAGCCCCGCGGGTGCGGGGCAGTCAGGGACAACCGGCCTGCTCAGGCCGTCTTGCTTTCTTCCAGCCCCAGCTTCTGCTTCATCTGCTGGCGCATCATGAACTTCTGGATCTTGCCGGTGATGGTCATCGGGAAGCTGTCGACAAACTCGATATAGCGCGGAATCTTGTAGTGGGCGATCTGGCCGTCGCAGAAGGCACGGATCTCTTCCACGCTGCAGCTTTCGCCGTCGCGCAGGCGGATCCACGCGCACAGCTCCTCGCCGTACTTGGCATCCGGCACGCCCACTACCTGCACGTCCTGCACCTTGGGATGCCGGTAGAGGAATTCCTCGATCTCGCGCGGGTAGATATTCTCGCCGCCGCGGATCACCATGTCCTTCACTCGGCCAACGATGTTGCAGTAGCCATCGGCATCAAGCACCGCCAGGTCACCGGTATGCATCCAGCCGGCCGCATCGATCGCCTCGCGGGTTTTCTCCTCGTCGCCCCAGTAGCCGAGCATCACCGAGTAGCCGCGCGTCAGCAGCTCGCCGGTCTCGCCGCGCGGCACGATGCGGCCCTCGACATCGACGATCTTGACCTCGACATGGGGATGGACGCGGCCAACGGTGGCCACTTTCTTCGCCACTGGGGTATCGGTTGCACTCTGGAAGCTGACCGGACTGGTTTCGGTCATGCCGTAGGCAATGGTGACCTCGGCCATGTGCATCTGCGCCACCACCCGTTTCATCACCTCGATCGGGCACGGGCTGCCGGCCATGATGCCGGTACGCAGCGTGGACAGGTCGAACTCGGCGAAACGCGGGTGATCCAGCACCGCGATGAACATGGTCGGCACGCCGTGCAGCGCGGTGCATTTTTCTTCCGCCACCGTCTGCAGCACCGCCAGCGGCTCGAACGCCTCCGACGGGAACACCATCGCCGCGCCGTGGGTCAGGCAAGCCAGCACCCCCAGCACCATGCCGAAGCAGTGGTACAGCGGCACCGGGATGCACAGCCGGTCGTGCTCGGTCAGGCGCATCGCCTCGCCGACGAAAAAGCCGTTGTTGAGGATGTTGTGATGGGTCAGCGTGGCGCCCTTGGGGCTGCCGGTGGTGCCGGAGGTGAACTGGATATTGATGGCATCATCGAATTGCAGTGTCAGCCCCACCTCGGCCAGCGCCTGGCGTTCGGCATCGGTCGGTGCCGCCAGCAGACTGTCGAAGTTGAGCATGCCGGCGGTGGCCTCGCTGCCGAGGCGGATCACCCAGCGCAGCGATGGCAGCTTGGCTGCCTGCATTTCACCCGGTGTGCTTGCGGCCAACTCCGGCGCCAGATCATTCAGCATCGCCAGGTAATCACTGCTCTTGAAGCTGGGCGACAACACCAGCGCACGACAGCCCACCTTGCCCAGCGCGTACTCCAGCTCGCTGCGACGGTAGGCCGGATTGATGTTCACCAGCACCAGTCCGGCCTTGGCAGTGGCGAACTGCATCAGCACCCATTCCACATTGTTCTGCGACCAGATGCCGATGCGATCGCCCGGCTGCAGCCCCAGCCGGCGCAGGCCGCACGCCAGCCGCGTCACCTGCTCGCCGAACTCGGCATAGCACCAGCGCACGCCCTGCTGGCGCACGATCAGCGCATCACGGTCGGCAAAGCGCTGGCAGGCCGCATCAAAGAACTGGCCGATAGTCTGGCCGATCAACGGCTTGTCGCTGCCGCCGTGCACATAACTCGGGTGTTGTGACATGGTGAGGTCTCTCCGCAGTGGATGCTGTTGTCTTTTGTCGGCAAACTTACTATTACGTTAACGTAAACTCAAGCACAAGACGGGCAGTCGCGACAAAAAACGCTACAATCGCCACAGACCATCAGGAAGCACCATGAGCGAAGAACGTCTTTTCACCATTTCCGACCTGGCGCGCGATTTCGACATCACCCTGCGCACCATCCGTTTTTACGAAGAACAAGGCCTGATCGAGCCGCAGCGTGAAGGCCGCCAGCGGCTGTTTACCCATCGCGACCGGGCGCGACTGAAGCTGATTCTGCGCGGCAAGCGCATTGGTCTGGCGCTCTCCGAAATCCGCGAGATTCTGGATCTGTACGAACTGGCGCGCGACGAAGCCAGCCAGTCGCTCAAACTGCTGCAGCTGCTGTCCGACCGCAAAAAGCAGCTGGAAGAACAGCGCCAGGATATCGATGCGGTACTGGCCGAGATCGACACGCTGGAAAGCCATTGCCGCCAGGTCATCGACACCATGACCGGCAAGGAAACCACAGCCTGACAGCAGTCATGCCATCCGTGAGGATGGTTCTGTCACCACCTATTGACGTTAACGTAAGCGTAAGTCAACATTAACCATCATCGGTGCAAAAAGCAGCTATCAAGAAGCCATGTGCCGCACCGTACCGAACACAGAGGAGAAAGACATGTACAGCAGCCTGCGCTTTGACTTTGGCGAAACCTACGACATGCTGCGCGAATCGGTGCGCGACTTCGCCCAGAGCGAGATCGCCCCGCGTGCCGCCTACATCGACCGCGACAACCTGTTCCCGGCCGACCTGTGGAAGAAGTTCGGCGACATGGGCCTGCTGGGCATTACCGTCAGCGAGGAATACGGCGGCGCCAACATGGGCTACCTGGCACACATGATCGCGATGGAAGAGATCAGCCGCGCCAGCGCCTCGGTCGCCCTCTCCTACGGCGCGCATTCCAACCTGTGCGTCAACCAGATCTACAAGAATGGCAACGCGGCACAAAAGCAGAAATACCTGCCCAAGCTGATTTCCGGTGATCACATCGGCGCGCTGGCGATGTCGGAGCCCAACGCTGGTTCCGACGTGGTGAGCATGAAGCTGCGTGCCGACAAGGTGGCTGGCGGCTACAAGCTCAACGGCAGCAAGATGTGGATCACCAACGGCGGCGATGCCGACACCCTGGTGGTGTATGCCAAGACCGATGTCAATGCCGGCCCGAAGGGCATTACCGCCTTCATCATCGAGAAAGGCTTTGCCGGTTTCAGCCACGGCAGCAAGCTGGACAAGCTGGGCATGCGCGGCTCCAACACCTACCCGATCTTCTTCGACGACTGCTTCGTGCCGGAAGAAAACGTGCTGGGCGGCGAAGGCAATGGCGTCAAGGTGTTGATGAGCGGCCTGGACTTCGAACGCGCGGTGCTGTCCGCCGGCCCGCTGGGCATCATGCAGGCGTGCATGGACGTGGTGGTGCCGTACCTGACCGACCGCAAGCAGTTCGGCCAGAGCATCGGCGACTTCCAGCTGATGCAGGGCAAGCTGGCCGACATGTACGTGAAATTGTCCGCCAGCCGCGCCTACGTATATGCCGTCGGCCAGGCGCTGGACCGCGGCGAATCCGGCCGCCAGACCCGCAAGGACGCCGCCGGCGCCATCCTGTACGCCGCAGAGAGCGCTACCCAGATGGCGCTGGACGCCATCCAGTGTCTGGGTGGCAACGGCTACATCAACGAATACCCGACCGGCCGCCTGCTGCGCGACGCCAAGCTGTACGAGATCGGCGCCGGCACCAGCGAGATCCGCCGCTGGCTGATCGGCCGCGAACTGATGGCCGAGACCCGCTAAGCCCGGCCCGCCAGCAACCAGTGGTGCGGCCAACCTTGCCGCACCGTGTTCCGTACCGATAGAGGCGCAACCATGCCCATCATCGAATCCAAGCTCTCCCCCCGCGCCGCCGACTTCCAGGGCAATGCCGCCAAGATGCATGCCATCGTCGCCGACCTGAAAGACAAGGTGGCTCGTGCCGCGCTGGGCGGCGGTGACAAGGCGCGTGAAAAGCACGTCGCCCGTGGCAAGCTGCTGCCGCGCGAGCGCATCAACCTGCTGCTGGACCCGGGCTCGCCGTTTCTGGAGCTGTCGCAGTTGGCCGCATACGGCATGTATGGCGATGACGCGCCGGGTGCCGGGGTGATTACCGGCATCGGTCGCATCAGCGGTATCGAATGCCTGATCGTGGCCAACGACGCCACGGTAAAAGGCGGCACCTACTACCCGATGACGGTGAAAAAGCCCCTGCGCGCGCAGGAAATCGCCCGCGAAACCCGCCTGCCCTGCGTCTACCTGGTCGATTCCGGCGGCGCCTTCCTGCCGCTGCAGGACGAGGTGTTTCCGGATCGCGAGCATTTCGGCCGCATCTTCTACAACCAGGCCAACCTGTCCGCGGCCGGCATCCCGCAGGTGGCGGTAGTGATGGGCAGCTGTACCGCCGGCGGCGCCTACGTGCCGGCAATGAGCGACGAGACGGTGATCGTCAAGGACCAGGGCACCATCTTCCTCGGCGGCCCGCCGCTGGTGAAAGCCGCCACCGGTGAAGTGGTGTCGGCCGAAGAGCTGGGCGGCGGCGACGTGCACACCCGCATCTCCGGCGTGGCCGACCACCTGGCACAGAACGATGCCCACGCACTGTCCATCGCCCGTCGCATCGTGTCCGATCTCAACTGGCAGAAGCAGGGCGTGCTGGATCGTGTCGAGCCGCGTCCGCCGCGTTACGCCGCCGACGAAATCTACGGCGTGATTCCGGCCGATGCGAAAAAACCGTTCGACGTGCGCGAGATCATCGCCCGGCTGGTGGACGACTCCGACTTCGACGAATTCAAGCAGAACTACGGCACCACGCTGGTGACCGGCTTCGCCCGCCTCAACGGCTACCGCGTCGGCATCATCGCCAACAACGGCATCCTGTTCTCCGAGTCCGCGCTCAAGGGCGCGCACTTCGTCGAGCTGTGCTGTCAGCGCGGCATCCCGCTGGTATTTCTCCAAAATATCACCGGCTTCATGGTCGGCAAGAAGTACGAAAACGGCGGCATCGCCAAGGACGGCGCCAAGCTGGTGACCGCCGTGGCCTGCGCCAGCGTGCCCAAGTTCACCGTACTGATCGGCGGCAGCTTCGGCGCCGGCAACTACGGCATGTGCGGCCGCGCCTACTCGCCGCGTTTCCTGTGGATGTGGCCGAATGCCCGCATCTCGGTGATGGGCGGCGAACAGGCTGCCGGCGTGCTGGCCCAGGTGAAGAAAGAACAGCTGGGCGACGCCTTTAGCGCCGAGCAGGAAGAAGCCTTGAAAGCGCCGGTACGCGAGCAGTACGAGCGCCAGGGCCACCCCTACTACGCCAGCGCGCGGCTGTGGGACGACGGGGTGATCGACCCGGCACAAACGCGCGAGGTGCTGAGCCTGGCGCTGGAAGCGAGCCTGTCGGCGCCGGTGGAAAAAACCCGCTTCGGCGTGTTCCGGATGTGATGTCAAAGGAGTTGCGGACATGAGCTACACAACACTTGAAATCGAACGCAGCGGCCAGCTCGCTACGGTGTGGATGAACCGCCCCGAGCTGCACAATGCGATGAACGAGCACCTGATCGGCGATCTGGCCGCGGCGTTCCGCGAGCTGAACCACGACGACAGCGTGCGGGTGATCGTGCTGGCCGGTCGCGGCAAAAGTTTCTCGGCCGGCGCCGATCTCGACTGGATGCGCCGTGCCGCCGGTTACAGCGAGGCGCAGAACCTGGAAGATGCCGGCAAGCTGGCGGCCATGCTCAAGGGCATCTATCGCAGCAAGAAGCCGGTGATCGCCCGCATTCATGGCGCAGCGATGGCCGGCGGTACCGGGCTGACCGCGGTGTGCGACATCGTCATCGCCACCGAGGCGGCCAGGTTCGCGCTCACCGAAGTACGGCTGGGGCTGATTCCCGCCACCATCGGGCCGTATGTGGCGGATGCCATCGGCTGGCGCCAGGCACGCCGCTACTTCCTCACCGCCGAGCGCATTGATGCCGCCACCGCTGAACGCATTGGCCTGGTGCACGAGGTGGTCGCCGAAGACGCGCTGGATGCCCGCATCGCCGAGATCGCCGCCGAGCTATGCAAGGGCGGGCCGCACGCGCTGGCCGCCGCCAAGGAGCTGCTGGGCTGCCTGCGCGATGGCTCGCCAATGGGGGACGAACTGCTGTCCGATACCGCGCACCGCATTGCCGCCATCCGTATCACCGAAGAAGCCCGCGAAGGTCTGGCCGCCTTCTTCGACAAGCGTCCGCCACGCTGGGTCAAGGACTAGACAGCCAGCCTTGCGGCCAACGTTGCCCGCAAGGCTGCGGCAAAGCGCCGCGTACCCACCAGCAGTGGTACCGACAATAAAAGGGATCACCCCGATATGTTCACCAAGATTCTGATTGCCAACCGTAGCGACCAGCAGCCGCAAGGCGGCGCCGCTGTACAGCAAAATTGCCTGGCGGCACGCATGTGCCGCGGCGAGTTCGCCACGGGAGATCACCATGTTTACTAAGATCCTCATCGCCAACCGTGGCGACCAGCAGCCGCAAGGCTGCGCAGCTGCGCAGCAAAATTGCCTGGCGGCACGCATGTGCCGCGGCGAGTTCGCCACGGGAGATCACTATGTTTACTAAGATCCTCATCGCCAACCGTGGCGAAATCGCCTGCCGCGTGATCAAGACCGCCCGCGCCATGGGCGTGGCCACCGTAGCGGTGTATTCCGATGCCGATGCCAACGCCCGCTTCGTGAAGCTGGCGGATGAAGCCTACCGCCTGGGGCCGGCACCGGCGGCCGAGTCCTATCTGAAAGCCGAGCTGATCCTTGATATCGCCAAGCAAAGCGGCGCACAGGCAGTGCACCCGGGCTACGGTTTCCTGTCGGAAAACGAAGACTTCGCCGCCGCCTGCGAGGCCGCCGGCATCGCCTTCATCGGCCCGCCGGCCTCCGCCATCGCCGCCATGGGCAGCAAGTCCGCCGCCAAGGCGCTGATGGAAAAAGCCAATGTGCCGCTGGTGCCGGGCTACCACGGCGACGATCAGGACGAGCAATTCCTCAAGACCCAGGCAGATGCCATCGGCTACCCGGTGCTGATCAAGGCCAGCGCCGGCGGGGGCGGCAAGGGCATGCGCATTGTGGAACGCGGCGGCGACTTCCTGGCCGCACTGGCCAGCTGCCAGCGCGAGGCGCGCGCCAGCTTCGGCGACGACAAGGTGCTGGTGGAGAAATACCTGACCCGCCCGCGCCATGTAGAGATTCAAGTCTTTGCCGACAGCCTTGGCGGCTGCGTCTACCTGTTCGAGCGCGACTGCTCGGTGCAGCGCCGCCATCAGAAAGTGCTGGAAGAAGCGCCGGCGCCGCAGCTGCCGGCAGCAACCCGCCAGGCAATGGGCGAAGCGGCGGTCGCCGCCGCGCGCGCCGTCGGCTATGTCGGCGCCGGCACTGTGGAATTCATCATGGACGTGGAGTCGGGGCAGTTCTACTTCATGGAAATGAACACCCGCCTGCAGGTGGAGCATCCGGTTACCGAGATGATCACCGGCCAGGATCTGGTGGCCTGGCAGCTGAAAGTGGCCTGCGGCCAGCCGCTGCCGCTGCAACAGCAGCAGCTGGCGATCCACGGCCACAGCATCGAGGCGCGCATCTACGCCGAAGACCCGGACAAGGGCTTCCTGCCGGCTACCGGCACCCTGCTGCATCTGGTGCCGCCAGTAGAAAATGCCCACGTGCGGGTGGATACCGGCGTACTGCAGGGCGATACCATCTCGCCGTTCTACGACCCGATGATCGCCAAGCTGATCGTGTGGGGCGAAACGCGCGAGGCAGCACTGCAACAGCTGGATGCCGCGCTGGCCGCCTACCAGGTGGTCGGCGTCACCACCAATATCCGCTTCCTGCGCCGCATTGCCGCCAACCCGGCGTTTGCCAGCGGCGACGTGGATACCGGCCTGATCGCCCGTTATCACGACAGCCTGTTGCCTGCCCCTGCCGCACCATCGGCCGAGCAGCTGGCGCTGCTGGCGCTGGGGGAAACCTTGGCCGCAGCCAGTGGCGACAGCCACGCCTTCGGCGCACTGCAGGGCTGGCGCCTGAATGGCACACTGGAGCGTCGCATCGGCTTTGCCCACGGCGAAAAACGCTACGAGGTGCTGCTACGGCATGACGGCAAGGGCTTCGTACTCAACATCGGCAATGACAGCTTGCACGCCAGCGCCAGCCTGCATGGCAACCAGCTGGCGGCCAACCTTGGCGGCAAACTGATCAGCGCTACGCTGGTACGCCACGGCACGCAGCGGGTGCTGTTTGTCGATGGCGAGCGCATTGCCGTGGATTACCTCGACCCTTACGCCTATGAAGAAGCAGGCGTGCACGGCGAAACCCACCTCAAGGCACCGATGCCGGGCCGCGTGGTAGCGCTGCTGGCTGAAGCCGGCGCCCGCGTAGCCAAGGGTGAGCCGCTGCTGATTCTGGAAGCGATGAAGATGGAACACACCATCGCCGCTCCGGCAGATGGCAAGGTGCTGGCTTTCTACTTTGCCGCCGGCGAGCAGGTGAACGACGGCGACGAGCTGGTGGATTTCGAGGCGGACTGAGTCACGATGCAGCGTTATCAGCCACTGCAAGGCAATAACAGGAGCGGCAAGCGGGCCGCGTGGCTGATCGTTGTGGTCGGATTACTGTTTACAGCAATCCATTGCTACGACTTGTATTACGACATCGCGGCCCGCCCTCCCCTTGCAGGGTGGGGGAAGCTCTATGAGTGGTTAGCCGAGTCACCACAAAAGTTAAAAATACCATCCAGGTACAGTGGTGTATTGCACGCTTTGGAGCCACTCATTCCGATCGGCATCACATCAACGCTGCTGCAGATGTTCTGGATAGCAATTGGCCTGGTAATCACCCGCCTTGGCTTTTGGCTGCGACGCTATTGATGGCCAGACACCGGGTGAATAATTTGCGAGATACAGCATGACCCACGTAAAAATCGTCGAAGTCGGCCCGCGCGACGGGCTGCAGAATGAAAAGCACAGCATCAGCCTGGCCACCAAGCTGGAGCTGATCCGCCGCCTGGCCGACAGCGGCCTGCAGTGCATCGAAGCCGGCGCTTTCGTGTCGCCCAAGTGGGTGCCGCAGATGGCCGACAGCCTGCAGGTGTTGCAGGCGCTGGACCTGAACAGCCACATCGACTACCCGGTGCTGGTGCCCAACGACAAGGGGCTGGATGCGGCGCTGGAAGCCGGCGTGCGCGAGATCGCGGTGTTCGGCGCCGCCAGCGAGGCCTTCAGCCAGAAGAACATCAACGCCAGCATCGCCGAGAGCCTGCAGCGCTTCGAGTCGGTGATGAAGCGCGCGCTGGCCGCCGGCATCAAGGTGCGCGGCTATGTGTCCTGCGTGCTGGGCTGCCCGTACGAAGGCGACATCGCCCCGTACAAGGTGGCCGAGGTGGCGCGGGCGCTGTACAACATGGGCTGCTACGAGATCTCGCTGGGCGACACCATCGGCGTCGGCACCCCCAATAAGGTGACCGCGATGCTGGATGCGGTGACGGAAGTGGTGCCGGTGGCCAAGCTGGCCGGCCATTTCCACGACACCTACGGCATGGCAATTGCCAACATCCACACCGCGCTGCAAGCCGGTGTGCGCACCTTCGACAGCTCGATATCCGGCCTGGGCGGCTGCCCGTATGCCAAGGGTGCCTCCGGTAACGTGGCCACCGAAGACGTGGTGTACCTGCTGCACGGCCTGGGCTACCACACCGGCGTGGACCTCAACAAACTGGCCGACACTTCCTGGTTCATCGCCGAGGCACTGGTGCGCGACCCGGGCTCACGCTATGCCAAGGCGCGCGGTTACAGCCCGGCATGAGCCAGGCATGAACGCCGCTTCAGCGGGGATGATCTGGCGGCGAGCTACGCAGTGCCGCCACCACCATCGCATCGTTGACCTCATCGAAATGGCGATAGAACTGGCCGACGGCGGAAAAGTCCGCCGCTACCCGCAAGCACACCACCTCGTCAGCAACAGCCTGTACCCGCTGCAGCGTATCGGGTGGCGCCACCGGCACCGCGCACACCAGCCGGGCCGGATGCTTGCGCCGCAAGGCCTGCAGTGCGGCCAGCATGGTGGCGCCGGTGGCCAGGCCATCGTCCACCACGATCACCAGCCGGCCGGCCACCGGCACCGCCGCCCGCACCGGGGTGTAGCTGGCGCGGCGCTGGCGGATCACCGCCAGCTGACGCTGCGTTTCCTCGCGGATGTAGGCCGGGTCGATGCTGGCCGCCAGTTCGTCCAGATACACCACCTCGCTTTCGTCCACCGCGCCGATGGCCAGCTCCGGCGACCACGGCGCGCCCAGCTTGCGCACCAGCACCACGTCCAGCTCGCCTTGCAGCCCGTCGGCGATCTGCCGCGCCATCGGCACCGCACCGCGTGGAATGCCCAGCACCAGCGGCTGTTGCCCGCGGTAGCCGGCCAGCGCCTGCAGCAATTGTTCCGCGGCGTGTTGACGGTCGGTAAACATGCGGCACCTCCAGCGTTTCTGTGGCCGATGCTTCGTTATACCCGCTGCGGCCAAGCTTGCCGGCTAGACCTTGCCGCGATAGCCCAGCAGGCTGGAGACGTTGGCCGCACAGTCGCGCAGCTGCTGCGCCAGCGCGCCGTGCCAGTCCGGGTCGAACTCGGCTGCCGGCCCCAGCGTGGTGATCACCAGCGCCAGCTGGCCGCCGTTGTCGAATACCGGCGCCGACAGCGCGTTGATGCCGGCCAGCGGGTAGCCCACCGCGCGCGCCATGCCGTGGGCGCGCACCTCGGCCAGCATGGCGGCCACGTCCGGGCGCTCGGCCGCCGGCTTGTGCGCCAGCTCCTGCTGTTGCAGCTCGGCGGTGAGATGCGGCGGCAGGTAGGCGGCAAACACACGGCCGGTGGCGGAATCCAGCAGCGACATCACGCTGCCGGCGCGCATATTGATGTGCACGATGCGGTTGCATTCCTGGATGCGCACCACGGTAGGCCCGTGGTTGCCCCACACCGCCAGCGCCACGTTCTGCTGGCAAGTCAGCGCCAGCATCGCCGCCTGCTCGCTGGCCACCTTGATGGCATCCAGTTCGTGCAGCGCGGTCAGCCCCATCTGCAGCGCGAAGCTGCCCAGCTGGTACAGGCCGGTGACACTGTCCTGCTCGATCAACCCCAGCTTGCCGAAGCTCACCAGGTAGGGGTGCGCCTTGGCCGGCGGCATGCCGGCTTCGCGCGCCAGGTCTTTCAACATCATCGGGGTGCCGAAGCGCACCAGGGTTTGCAGCAGCGCGCCGCCCACTTCGATGGACTGGATGCCGCGGCGGGTGTCTTTTTCGAGTTCCATGCTTTGCCTGTGTCTGGCCGGTTTGCGGGCAAGTGTAGCAGCCTGTCGCCGGTCACGTTATTAGTTAATAGCAAATCAATTGATCATTATCTAATCTTGACGTATGGTTCCATCCGCAGCCGGCCAGCAGCGCCGCGCACCACGCACCGGGAGACACCACCATGCTGATCAACAAAATTCACCACGTTGCCTATCGCTGCAGGGATGCGAAGGAAACCGTGGAGTGGTACGTAAAACACCTGGACATGCAGTTCGTGCTGGCCATCGCCGAGAACGAAGTGCCGTCCACCAAGGCGCCGGACCCGTATATGCACGTGTTCCTGGATGCCGGCCAGGGCAATATCCTGGCCTTCTTCGAGCTGCCCACCCGCCCGGAGATGGGCCGCGACCCCAACACCCCGGCCTGGGTACAGCACCTGGCGCTGGAAGTGGACAGCATGGACACACTGCTGGCCACCAAGGCGCGGCTGCAGGCGGCCGGCATTGACGTGATCGGCCCTACCGACCACACCATTTTCCAGTCGATCTACTTCTTCGACCCCAACGGTCACCGCCTGGAACTGGCCTGCAACACCGCTTCCCCGAAAATGATGCAGATGCTGGACGAGGTGAAATGGGGCATGCTTAACGAATGGGCAGTCACCAAGAAGGCGCCGCAGCACGCGCGCTGGATGCACGACGGCAGCTACAAGGAGCAAAACTGAGATGAAACTCGCCACCCTCAACCACGGCGGCCGTGACGGCACGCTGGTCGTCGTCAACCGCGCGCTGACCCGCTGCTGCACCGTGGGCCACATCGCCCCGACCCTGCAAGCCGCGCTGGACAACTGGCATGACTGCGCGCCGCAACTGCATGTGGTGTACGAACAACTGAATGCCGGCACCGCGGCCAACATGCAGCCGTTCGACCAGCACCAGTGCGCCAGCCCGCTGCCGCGCGCCTACCAGTGGGCCGACGGCTCCGCCTACATCAACCACGTGGAACTGGTGCGCAAGGCGCGCGGCGCCGAGCTGCCGGCCAGCTTCCACACCGACCCGCTGATGTATCAGGGCGGCTCCGACCGCTTCATCGGCCCGCGCGACGAGATCGTGGCCGCCGAAAGCTGGGGCATCGACTTCGAAGCCGAGGTGGCAGTGGTCACCGGCGACGTGGCACTGGGCGCCAGCGTGGAAGACTGCGCCCGCGTTATCCGCCTGGTGATGCTGGTCAACGATGTCAGCCTGCGCAACCTGATTCCGAACGAGCTGGCCAAGGGCTTCGGTTTCTTCCAGAGCAAGCCGGCGTCGGCATTCTCGCCGGTGGCGGTTACCCCCGACGAGCTGGGCAGCGCCTGGCATGACAGCAAGCTGCACCTGCCGCTGACCGTTGCGCTGAACGGCACCGTGTTCGGCCAGCCTAATGCCGGCGTGGACATGACCTTCAACTTCGCGCAGTTGGTGGCACACGTGGCCAAGACCCGCGAGCTGGGCGCCGGTTCCATCATCGGTAGCGGCACGGTGTCCAACAAGCAGGGCGACCTGTGGGGCTCCAGCGTGGAAAACGGTGGCGTCGGCTACTGCTGCCTGGCCGAAGTGCGCATGTACGAGACCATCGAGCAGGGCCAGCCGCGCACATCGTTCATGAAACATGGTGATCGCGTGCACATCGAGATGTTCGATGCCGCCGGTCACAGCATCTTTGGTGCCATCGACAACACCGTGCGCGCCATCCCGGGCTAAGCCCGGTACCCCTCCGCTGCGGCCAACGTTGGCCGCAGCCGCCTCGCTCGCCCCGACAGCGCGGCGCTGCAGTACACTGCCCCATCCGCATAAATCGTAGCAACCTGCCCCACCAGAGGAGAACGCACAATGCAGGCACCGGATACCCCGCTGTGGCAACCCAGCGCATCGCGCATCGCCGCCAGCCACCTGACCGCCTTCGGCAAGCTGGCCGCGCTGGCCGATAACCGCGCCTACCCGGACTATGCCAGCCTGTGGCAGGCCAGCGTCAGCCAGCCCGGCCGCTTCTGGAACCATGTGTGGGACTACTGCGCCGTGCTGGGCGACAAGGGCAGCATCGCCTTGCAGCACGATGGCAATATGCGTGATGCGCGCTTTTTTCCGGAGGCTCGCCTCAACTACGCCGAGAACATGCTCAAGCGCCGCGACGATTCGCTGGCGGTGGGGTTCTGGGGCGAAGACCAGGTCAAGCGCGAGCTGAGCTGGTGGGAGCTGAACGATCTGGTGTCGCGACTGCAGCAGGCCATGCAGCAGCACGGCATCCAGCCGGGCGACCGCGTGGCCGGCTACATGCCCAATATGCCGGAAACGTTGGCCGCCATGCTGGCCGCCGCCAGCCTGGGCGCGGTGTGGACCAGCTGCTCGCCGGATTTCGGCACCGACGGCGCCATCGACCGCTTCGGCCAGACCGCGCCGCGGCTGCTGTTCTGCCCGGACGGCTACTTCTACAACGGCAAGCGCATCGACATCGCCGACAAGCTGCAGGTAATTGCCGCCGGGCTGCCGTCGGTGGAAAAAATCATCGTGGTGCCCTATGTCGGCGATACCGACACGCTGGCCGCCAGCCTGCCGCGCGCGCAGACGCTGGATGATTTCGTGGCCGGGCTGGTGGGCAGCCGGGTGGAATTCACCCGCGTGGCGTTCAACCACCCGCTGTTCATCCTGTATTCCAGCGGCACCACCGGCAAACCCAAGTGCATCGTGCATGGCCACGGCGGCACCCTGCTGCAGCACCTGAAGGAACACCAGCTGCATGCAGATATCCACGCCGGCGACCGGCTGTTCTACTTCACCACCTGCGGCTGGATGATGTGGAACTGGCTGGTTTCCGGCCTCGCCAGCGGCGCCACGCTGATGCTGTTCGACGGCTCGCCGTTCGCCAAGAGCGGCCGCATCCTGTGGGACTACGCCCAGACCTACCGCTGCACCCATTTCGGCACCTCGGCCAAATACATCGACGGCTTGCGCAAGATCGACCTGCAGCCGGGCCGCGACTACGACCTCACCTGCCTGCGCGCGGTGTTTTCCACCGGCTCGCCGCTGGTAGCGGAAAGCTTCGACTGGGTGTATCAGGCGATCAAAGCCGACATCAACTTGGCGTCCATCTCCGGCGGCACCGACATCGTGTCCTGCTTTGCGCTGGGCTGCGCCAGCCTGCCGGTGTACCGCGGCGAGCTGCAGTGCCGCGGCCTCGGCATGGCGGTGGAAATCTGGAACGACGCCGGCAAGCCGGTGCGCGGCGAGAAGGGCGAGCTGGTATGTACCCAGCCATTCCCGTCGATGCCGGTGGGCTTCTGGGGCGACGACAGCGGCGAGAAATACCGCAAGGCTTACTTCGAGCGCTATGCCGACACCTGGTGCCACGGCGACTATGCCGAGCTGACCGAGCACGACGGCATGATCATCTACGGCCGCTCCGACGCGGTGCTGAATCCGGGCGGCGTGCGCATCGGCACCGCCGAAATCTACCGCCAGGTGGAAACCTTCGACGAGGTGCTGGAAAGCATCGTGGTAGGCCAGCGCTGGCTGGACGACGAGCGCGTGGTACTGTTCGTCAAGCTGCGCGACGAGCAGCCGCTGGATAGCGAACTGGTTGGCCGCATCAAGGACAAGATCAAGAACGGCGCCAGCCCGCGCCACGTGCCGGCCAAAATCATCGCCGTCGCCGACATCCCCAAGACCATCAGCGGCAAGATCGTGGAGCTGGCAGTGAAGAACGTGATCCACAACGAGCCGGTAAACAACCTCACCGCGCTGGCCAACCCGGACGCGCTGCAGCTGTTTGCCAACCTGCCGGAATTGCAAAGCTGAATCACGGCGAGGAACAGCCCGCGCTGACAGCAAAAAACAAGGCCACCCACGGGTGGTCTTGTTTTTTGCTATTGCCGCTGTAGCAGCAGATACTGCTCGTGTTTGTCCCGCGCCCGGCTGCCCTGCCAGCGCTGTTGCCAGCCATCCGGCAACGCCGGCTGCTGCGCCGGGTCACGCTCTAGCAACCAGAGCTTGCACGGCACCACATCGCCAGCCCGGAACGGTCGCAATTGCAGATTGGCGTAATAGCTCCAGCTGATGCGGGCGATGGTTTGCCGCTGTTCGACCGCCACGCATTGCTCGCCGGCCGGCATCGCCCGCATCATGCCCAGCACTACCGGCTGGTAGCTCTTGGCCGCATCCAGGAACGGCAACCATAGAGTCAGCAGCAAGCCCCAGAACAGGGTCAAGCCGGCCGCCCAGTTGGTCACCGCCTGACGGCCGCGCAGATGGCGACGCGTCACTGCCCACAGCCACAACAGCGAGGCGACCAGCGCCAGCACCACCGCCAGCACCGAAACCTGCGGCGTGTAAAACGGGCTGAAATACACCGCGCGACTTGCCAGCCGAGCCGGCCAGCCGAAGTTCATCGCCGCCCAGCCCAGCCACACCAGCAGCGCGAAGAAACCGAAAGCCATCAGCCCGAACCAGTTCAGAAACGAAGCTGCACCACGCCGCAGGCTATCCAGTTCCACTGCGGCCAACAGTGCCAGCGGCAGCAGCAGCACCATGGCATCTTCGCTCAGGCTACGGCTGGAAAAGGTCAGCAACAGCAGCATCACCGCAAAGCACAGCAGCGGCAGCTGCAATAGCGGCTTTTCATAGCGGCGGTTTTTCCACAATGTCCAGGCCGCCAGCGGCCAGGCCGGCCAGCCGTACCACAGCACCAGCTTGGGGGAATAGCCCAGCTCATGGAACAAACCCAGCTGACCGAAACCCCGCAGCGGGCCGAGGGCATAGTTCTGCCACCACAGCGCGAATACCTGCGGATAGTTCTTGTACAACGCCCACGGCCACACCAGCAGCAAGGGCAGTGCAAACAGCAGTGCCATCGCCAGCGTGATGGCGTAGTTCTTGTTGCGCCAGGCCGAGAAGGCCGGCAGCAGCAAAGCCACGCTGGTTATCAGCAATAGCTGCAGCAAGTTGGTGGCGAGAAACACCACCACGATGGCCGCCCCCAGCAAGGCGCCGGCCATCGCGGGGGAGCGCCAGGTCAGCACCAGCGCATACAGCGCCGCCGCAAAGCCGGCAAAGCCGGCAACCACCGGATTCATCTCGTGGCCGGTCACAATCAGCCCGAGGCTGCCGATCAGTATCAGCACCACGCTGCGGCCATGACGGCGACCGATCAGCTCGCGGCCGAGTCCGCCGGCAAACAATAGCGCCACGCCCATGAATAACGGTGTCGCCAGTCGCGCGGCATCGTGCAGCGGCAGCAGCCACGGCGACAGCAGCTTCACCAGCACTGCGGCCAACCAGTAATACAGCGGCGCGTACTCCAGATAAGGTTGGCCGGCAACGGTAGGCAGCATCCAGTGGCCACCAGCGGCGAAGTGCTGAACGATGGCGGTTACATACGGTTCATCCGGCTTCCACGGGGTATGGCCAAAGATGCCTGGCCACAGCCAGACAAAGGCCAGCAACAGCAGCAGCCACGGTTTTTCGGTGGCAACCGGCAGGCGATTGGTATCGTAGGGGGTATAGGTCAGCATGCGGCGCGAACCGGAAGAATCGTTAACGGGAAATAGACAGTATGTCCTGCGCATGGTGCCGCGCCGGGAAATTGCAGGCAACAAAAAAGGCAGCCGTAGCTGCCTTTTTTACTAGCATCCTGCAAGCAGCGCTTAGCGCTTGAAGAAGCCGCCGAACTTCTGGTTGAAGCGATCAACGCGACCAGCGGTATCAACGATCTTCTGCTTACCGGTGTAGAACGGGTGGCACTGGGAGCAAACTTCGATATGGAAGTTTTCTTTGCCCATAGTGGACTTGGTCACGAACTGGTTACCGCAGGAGCAGGCAACCTGTACTTCTTTGTAATTCGGCTGGATATCAGCTTGCATGATTTTTCCTTTACACACGGGTACAGGGGGTTTTGCCTGTACTTCTTTAGAACACACAATTATCCGGCCATTAACCGGCCTTGGCAAGGGGCAATTATCTGCCCCTGCACTCTCGCCGATCAGGCGCGGCGCCAGCTGGTACCGGCGGCACTGTCTTCCAGCACGATACCGGCGGCAGTCAGCTCGTCACGAATACGGTCGGACTCAGCCCAATTTTTGGCCGCGCGGGCATCCTTGCGCGCCTGGATCAGCGCTTCTACCTGCTCCGCAGACAGGCCATCGCTGCCGGCCTCGCCTTGCAGGAAGGCTTCCGGGTCACGCTGCAACAGGCCCAGCACGCCGCCGAGGTCTTTCAGCAAGCGCGCCAGCGCCAGGTCGCCGCTCTTGTTCACTTCACCGGCCAGCTCGAACAGCACCGCCACCGCTTCCGAGGTACCGAAGTCATCATCCATCGCGGCCTTGAAACGTGCCGCGTACGGATTGCTCCAGTCGATGCCGCTGGATGCCGGCAGCGCCAGACCGCGCAGTGCGGTATACAGCCGGGTCAGCCCCTGCTTGGCGTCGCCCAGGATGCCGTCGGTGAAGTTCACCGGGCTGCGGTAATGGCTGCGCACGATGAAGAAGCGGATTACCTCGCCATCAAAATGGCCCAGCACATCGCGGATGGTGAAGAAGTTGCCCAGGCTCTTGGACATCTTTTCGCCATCAACGTTGATGAAGCCGTTGTGCATCCAGTAGTTCACGTACTGCTGCCCGTGCGCGCCCTCGCTCTGCGCGATCTCGTTCTCGTGGTGCGGGAACTGCAGGTCCTCGCCGCCGCCGTGGATGTCGAAATGCTCACCCAGATGATGGCAGCTCATCGCCGAGCACTCTATGTGCCACCCCGGGCGACCGGCACCCCACGGGCTCTGCCACTGCGGCTCGCCCGGCTTGGCGGCTTTCCACAGCACGAAGTCGTGCGCGTCGCGCTTGTTCGGGTCTACCTCGATGCGCTCGCCGGCACGCAGACTCTCCAGCGTCTTGCCGGACAGCTTGCCGTAGCCCGGGAACTCGCGCACCGCGTAGTACACGTCACCGTTGGCCGCAGGATAAGCCTTGCCACGGGAAATCAGCTTGCTGATGATGTCCTGCATGCCGCCGATATGCTGGGTAGCGCGCGGCTCGAAAGTGGGCGGCAGCAGGCCGAGGGCATTGGTATCGGCGTGCATGTCGGCGATGGTTTCTTCCACCAGCGCCTCCGGGCTGATGCCGCGCTCGGCGGAACGCTTGATGATCTTGTCGTCGATATCGGTAATATTGCGCACATAGGTCACGTCGTAACCGGAAGCGGCAAACCAGCGATAGATCACGTCGAAGGCGGTCAACATGCGGGCATGCCCGATATGGCACAGGTCATAGACAGTCATGCCACACACGTACATCTTTACCTTGCCGGCTTCTATCGGGTTGAATACTTCTTTTTGGCGGGTCAGTGTGTTGTAGAGATTGAGCATGGCGTAGCTTATGGCCTGTTGCGTTGTCGACAAGGCGCTATTGTAGCAAACCCGTCAAGCCCGCCACAGTCGCCGGCGGAACAGTTTCCCGCCGCAACGATCAATAGACCCTTCCAGGACAATAAGGAGAAATGATGGATTGGAGTCAGGAATTACTCGGCAGCACGATCTGGCTGGTCAAGGCCATGGCGATTACGCTGCTGGTCAGTGCCGTGGCCATCAGGCTGCTGACGCGTCACACCCTCTGGGGAAAGCAATTCTGGCGCCTTGCCGGTGAATTTTTCCTGCCGGCTAAAAACGGCTGGCGCCCGCTGCTGGCGATTTTGCTGATTTTGCTGATCACCCTGGCCGGGGTGCGGGTCAACGTGCTGTTTTCCAACTGGTACAACGGCATGTACACCGCGCTGCAGAAGTGGGATGCCAAGCTGTTCTGGAGCTCGATGTGGATTTTCGTGGCGCTGGCCACGGTACACGTTGGCCGCTCGCTGCTGGAATACTACCTGCAGCAGGCATTCGTGATCCGCTGGCGGCAATGGCTGAACGAGGGCATGCTCAAGCGCTGGCTGAACCGTCAGGCCTACTACCGTACCGCCCACCTGGAAAACCCCAGCGATAACCCGGACCAGCGTATCCAGCAGGACATCGCCAGCTTCGTCTCCAGCTCGCTGTCGCTGTCGATGGGGGTAATAGACGCCCTGGTCTCCACCTTCGAGTTCACCCTGATCCTGTGGGGACTGTCCGGCGTGCTGACACTGTTTGGCGTGGACATCCCGCGCGGCATGGTGTTCATGGTCTACGTCTATGTAATCATCGCCACGGTACTGGCATTCCGCATCGGTAAGCCACTGATCCGCCTCAACTTCCTCAACGAAAAACTGGGTGCCGACTACCGTTACTCGCTGATCCGTCTGCGCGAATACGGCGAGAGCGTCGCGTTCTATCGTGGCGAAGCCGTCGAAGGCCGTACCCTGCGCCACCGCTTCGACAACATCATCGATAACGTGTGGCAGATCGTGTTCCGGAGCCTGAAATTCAGCGGCTTCAACCTGGTTGTCAGTCAGACCGCCGCGGTATTTCCGTTCCTGATCCAGGCCAAGCGCTTCTTTGCCAAGCAGATCTCGCTGGGCGACATGGTGCAGACCGCGCAAGCCTTTGGCCAGCTGCAAGGCAACCTGTCGTTCTTCCGTAGCGCGTACGACAGCTTTGCCGAGTACAAGGCGGTGCTGGATCGTCTTACCGGCTTCATGGATGCGGTAGAAGCCGCCGCCCATCTGCCGCAGCCGCACCACACCCTGCGCGAAGCCGGCCTGACCCTGCACGGGCTGAACGTACGCCGCCCCGACAAACTGCCGTTGCTGAGCAAACTGGACCTGACGCTGGAAGGCGGACAGGCATTGCTGATCCGCGGCCCGTCCGGCAGCGGCAAGACCACGCTGCTGCGCGCCATCGCCGGCCTGTGGCCGTACTGCGACGGCCAGATGCAGCATCCGTGGCCCGACCAGCTACTATTCCTGTCGCAACGCCCATACCTGCCGCTGGGCACATTGCGCGATGCCCTGTACTACCCCAACCAGGCCAGCCATGACGACAGTGGTGCCGTTGCCGCGCTGCAAGCCGTGCACCTGGGCCATCTGGCCGACAAGCTGGATGTCGATACCGACTGGAGTCACACCCTGTCGCTGGGCGAGCAGCAACGCCTGGCATTCGGGCGCCTGCTGTTGACCGCACCGCGGGTTGCCTTCCTCGACGAGGCCACCTCGGCGATGGACGAAGGGCTGGAAGATGCGCTGTACCGCCTGCTGCGCGAGCGCCTGCCGCATACCACGCTGATCAGCGTCGGCCATCGCAGCACCCTGCTGGCGCATCACGACCAGCAGCTGCTACTTGAGGGCGGCGGCAATTGGCAATTGCAACCAACCTGATCCTGCAAACTCGTCACTGACGGCCGGAAGCCTTGCCTCCGGCCGTTTTTTCATGCGGCCAACCTTTGCACGCCGGCCAGCGGCACCGCTTGACACTGGCTAGTGATCGCATCGAAAATTCAAACTTAAGTTTGTACAACAAACATTTGTCAAATGACCGGACGCGAACAACAAATTCTTGCCATCCTGCGCGACGAGCCGCTGATTCCGCAGCAGGAACTGGCCGATCGCCTCGGCATCAGCCGCTCGGCCGTGGCCGGCCACATCATGAACCTGATGCAGAAAGGCCGCATTCTCGGCAAGGGCTACATCCTTGCCCGCCAGCAATACGTATTGCTGATCGGCGGTGCCAACATGGACATCAGCGGCAGCAGCAAGCAGCCGCTGCAGGACGGCGACTCCACCCCGGGGCGCATTCGCTGCTCGCCGGGCGGCGTGGCCCGCAATATCGCCGAGAACCTGGCACGCCTTGGCAACGACGCGCGCCTGCTCACCGTGGTGGGAGAAGATCTGTACGGCCGCACGCTGCTCGACGCCTGCCACAAGGCCGGCGTGGATATTCGCGACTGCTGGACGTTGCCGGACGAGGCCACCTCCACCTACCTGTCGCTGCATGGCCCGGATGGCGAAATGACGGTGGCCATCAACGACATGGACATCCTGCGACGGCTGGGACCGGAACGCCTGGCCGACAAGCTGGAGCGGTTGCGCAACGCCAGCACGCTGGTAATCGACAGCAACCTGCCGGAAGCCTCGCTACAGTGGATTTTTGCCCATCGCGGCGAGTGCCCGGTATTTGCCGATACCGTGTCGGTACACAAGTGCCGGCGCCTGCTGCCGTGGCTGGGCCAGATCCACACCCTCAAACCCAATCGCCAGGAAGCGGAAGCGCTCAGCGGCCTGCCACTGCGCACGCCCGACGATGCGGACCGGGTGGCGGACTGGTTTCACCGGCAAGGGCTGCAGCAACTGGTGTTGAGCCTGGGCGAACAAGGCATCTGCTGGAGCCATGCCGATGGCAGCCGCGGCCAACTACCCGCCATGGCAGTCAGCGTCGCCAATGCCACCGGCGCCGGCGATGCCTTGATGGCCGGTATCGTGCATGGCTATCTGCAAGGTTGGCCGCTGGCGGACAGCCTGCCGTTTGCCCATGCCTGCGCTGCCCTCACCCTGAGCTCGCCCGCCACCAACCACCCCAGCCTGTCCACCACGGCCGTCGCCGACTGGCTGGCCAGACATGCCTGATACGAAAGCAGAACCATGACTAGCAACCTCTACCTCGATATTCATCCTGATGTGGCAGCGGCACTGGCCGCGGGCAAACCGGTGGTCGCCCTGGAGTCCACCATCATCTCGCACGGCATGCCCTATCCGCAGAACGTGGAAACCGCGCTGCGCGTGGAAGCCGAAGTACGCGCCCACGGCGCGGTACCGGCCACCATCGCCATCATCGATGGCCGCCTGAAAGCCGGCTTACGTCGCGATGAAATCGAACACTTGGGCAAAGCCGGCCGTGAGGTGGTGAAAGTCAGCCGCCGCGACCTGCCCTTCATCGTGGCGGGCAAGCGCACCGGCGCCACCACCGTGGCCTCCACCATGATCATCGCCGCCATGGCCGGCATCCGCGTGTTTGCCACCGGCGGCATCGGCGGCGTCCATCGCGGCGCGGAGAAAAGCTTTGATGTGTCTGCCGACCTGCAGGAGCTGGCACAAACCCCGGTAGCCGTGGTGTGCGCCGGCGCCAAGTCCATCCTCGACCTGGGCCTGACGCTGGAATACCTAGAAACCCACGGCGTACCGGTAATCGGCTACCGTACTGCCCGCCTGCCAGCCTTTTTCACCCGTGATAGCGACTTCGGCGTGGACTATCAGCTGGACGAGGCCAGCGACATCGCCGCAGTGATGCAGGCCAAATGGCAGCTCGGTCTCAAAGGTGGCATGGTGATTGCCAACCCGATCCCGGAACAGTACGCCATGCCACGCGACAAGATCGATGCCGCGATTGGCCAGGCATTGCAAGAAGCCGAGCAGCAAGGCATTGCCGGCAAGGAGTCCACACCTTTCCTGCTGGCCCGTGTCTGCGAGCTGACCGGCGGCGACAGCCTGGCCTCTAACATCCAGCTGGTACTCAACAACGCCAGGTTGGCCGCAGCGATCGCCGGCGCCTACGACCAGCTGCACTGAGGTATCAGCACGCCACATACGACCAGTTGCGTGGTTGGCAGTGCGGGGGCAATCCGGTAGCATCCGGTGTTCGCATTCGCTTGAAACAGAATGAATGCGAACCAGCTACACGGGCGGCATTGCCAAGGCAATTGGCAATGCCCAGTCCATTGACCCATAGTGAACTACTTGCCTTGCATACCGAGGGGACCGCAGGCCCATGAACGTTTTAATCGGTTACGCCATCGCGCTGGTCTGTATCTTTGGCGCCTACATCCTCCACGAAGGCAACATGATGGTGATCATCCATGCCTTGCCAACGGAGCTGATGGCTATTTTTGGCGGCTCGCTGGGCGCCTTTGTCGTAACCAACCAGGGCAAGACCCTCAAGGCAGTGAAAAGCGCCCTGCCTACCCTGTTCAAAGGCTCGCGCTATACCAAGGCCCGCTATATGGACCTGTTGGGCATGCTGTTCGAGATTCTGGTCAAGATCCGCAAGGAAGGCCTGATGTCGGTGGAAAAGGACGTGGATGACCCGCACAACAGTCCGGTGTTCTCCAAGTACGAAGCCATTTCCAAAGACCACCACATCATGGACTTCATCACCGATTACCTGCGCATCATGGTGTCCGGCAACCTGAATGCGATGGAAATCGAAAACCTGATGGACATCGAGATCGAAACCCACCACCACGAAGGTCATGCGCCGGCCGCCGCCATTACCCGTCTGGGCGATGCGCTACCGGCATTCGGTATCGTGGCCGCGGTGCTGGGGGTGGTGAATACCATGGGCTCGGTGGGCCAGCCGCCGGCCGTGCTGGGCGGCATGATTGGCTCGGCGCTGGTCGGTACCTTCCTAGGTATTCTGCTGGCCTATGCTTTTGTCGGCCCGCTGGGCACGCTGCTGGAGCAGAAACTGGATGAAAACACCAAGGAATTCCAGTGCATCAAGACCGTGCTGCTGGCCAGCATGCAGGGCTATGCGCCGCAGACTGCGGTGGAATTCGGCCGCAAGGTACTGTACTCCACCGAACGCCCGAGCTTTGCCGAACTGGAAGAAAGCATCAAGAGCAAGAAATAAGCCGGCAGTTTATTGCCCCCGCAAGGCGCCCTGTAGGGCGCCTTTGCTTTTATGGGTCGACACATTGACAGCACCGGTAGCGGCTTTTTAAATGGGCGACCTTTCACGCTCGGACATCACATGACCTCCCTGCTTGCCATCTGGCAACCGCGCTGTGCGGAGCTGGCCCGCCGCCATGCCGGCGACGACGGTGCTCATGACCTCAATCACCTGCAACGGGTGTGGAACACCGCCCGGCAACTGCTGGCTGACTACCCCGAGGCCGATGCGCTGGTAGTGATGACCGCCTGTTACCTGCACGACCTGGTCAACCTGCCGAAGAACCATCCCCAGCGCCAACTGGCCTCGCGCCAGGCCGCGGCGCTTGCCAGCAGCAAACTGGCCGCAATGGGTTTTCCTGCCGACAGGTTGGCCGCCGTCGCCCACGCCATCGAGGCACACAGTTTTTCCGCCGCCATCCCGCCGCAGACGCTCGAAGCACAGATCGTGCAGGATGCCGACCGGCTGGATGCGCTCGGCGCGGTCGGGCTGGCACGGCTGTTTTACACCGCCGGTCGCATGAACAGCCAGCTGGCCCACCCGGACGACGTCCTCGGCAACAGCCGCGAACTGAATGACCGCCAGTACGCGCTCGACCATATCGCCGTAAAACTGGCCGCTCTGCCGGCCAGCATGCAGACCAATGCCGGCAAGACCCTGGGCGAAGCCCGTCTTGCCTGGCTATACCAGTTCCGTGACAGTTTTGTCGCGGAATGGGCAACCTGACAGCGCCTGCGGCCTAGCTGGCCGCGGCACTGCCCGCACCGCCACCAGCAGCAAGCCACACAGATGGCGCTGGCGGCGGCAGTACCACATAACAACACCTGACAGAGCAATATGGACATTCAGAGTCTCATCGACAGCATCGCGCATGATGTCGAACCCTATCTGGCACAAGGCAAGCCAGCCGATTACATCCCGGCACTGGCGATGGAAAGCCCGCAGCAATTCGCCATGGCGGTTGCCACGCTGGATGGCGCGGTCTACACCACAGGTCTGGCCGACAAGCGCTTCTCCATCCAGAGCATTTCCAAAGCCTTCATGCTGGCGCATACCCTGCGCAGCCACGGCGAAGCACTGTGGCAACGCGTCGGCAAGGAGCCTTCCGGCAACCCGTTCAACTCGCTGGTGCAACTGGAGTACGAGCACGGCATCCCGCGCAACCCGTTCATCAATGCCGGTGCCCTGGTCGTCACCGATATCGCCATCAGCGAGTTCGGCGACAGCAGCAGCGCACTGCGCAGTTTCCTGCGCGAAGAATGCGGCGAAGCGGCAATCGATTTCGACTATGTGATTGCGGCATCGGAAGCCGAGCACGGCCACCGCAATGCCGCCCTGGGTCACTTCATGAAAAGCTGCGACAACATCCGTAACGGTGTCGAGCCGCTGCTGGCGCACTACTTCCGCGCCTGCAGCATCCGCATGAACGTGCGCGAACTGGCGCGCGCCGGCCTGTTTCTGGCCAATCATGGCATCTCGCCGGTGAGCAGCCAGCAACGCCTCAGCCGCAGCCAGGCCAAGCAGATCAACGCCATCATGCTGACCTGCGGCACCTACGATGCCGCCGGCGAGTTTGCCTACCGCGTTGGGCTGCCATGCAAGAGCGGCGTGGGCGGCGGGATCCTGGCGATTTTGCCGGGCAAGATGAGCATCGCGGTATGGAGCCCGGGGCTGGATGCACGCGGTAACTCGCTGGCCGGGCTGGAAGCGCTGGACCGCTTTACCACCCGCAGTGGCGAATCGGTGTTCTAGCCGACAAGGTTGGCCGCATGCGGCCAACCTTATGGTCCGCAGCAAACAAAAAAAGCCTGCATCTTGCGATGCAGGCTTTTTACTTGCGAAGTGCTGACGATCAGTCTTCCAGCACGGCGGAGGTATACACCTCCTGCACATCGTCAAGGTCTTCCAGCGCATCCAGCAGCTTCTGCATACGCACGGCATCGTCGCCGGCCAGCTCGGTTTCATTCTGCGGGCGCATGGTCACTTCCCCACCTTCCGCCTTGAAGCCGGCAGCTTCCAGCGCAGCCTTGATCACCGGGAATTCATACGGCGGGGTCAGCACTTCCAGCGAACCGTCGTCGTTGGTGATCACGTCGTCAGCGCCCGCTTCCAGTGCTGCTTCCATCAGCGCATCTTCATCCACGCCCGGTGCGTACAGCAGCGCGCCACAATGGGTGAACTGGAACGCCACGCAACCGTCAGTACCCATATTGCCGCCGTATTTGGAGAAGGCATGGCGTACATCGGCAACGGTACGGGTCTTGTTATCGGTCAGGCAATCCACCATCACTGCGGCGCCGCCAATACCGTAACCCTCGTAACGGCACTCCTGGTAGTCAACGCCTTCCATGGTGCCGGCACCGCGGTCGATAGCGCGCTGGATGTTGTCCTTGGGCATGTTGGCATCCCAGGCCTTATCCACCGCCAGACGCAGGCGCGGGTTGGAGTCGATATCCGCGCCGCCCATCTTGGCCGCAACGGTAATTTCCTTGATCAGGCGAGTAAAAATCTTGCCGCGCTTGGCGTCGGCGCGTTCTTTCTTGTGCTTAATGTTCGCCCATTTGCTGTGGCCAGCCATAAAAGCCTCGGTATATCAGTGGTTTGCGGCTCACACAGTGGCAAGCCGAGAAAATAGGTAGCGCGGTATTCTAGCAAAAAGCTAGGCCGCCTTCAGCAGCACCGCAATAAACTCGAACGCCTCGCGGTAAATCTGGCTAACCGCCGGCTCCAGCAATGGCAAAGACAGATACAGCGCGAAGAAACCGATCATCAGCGTCAACGGGAAGCCGAAGGTAAAGATATTGAACTGTGGTGCCGCCCTGGTCATGACGCCGATCGCCAGATTGACGACCAGCAGGCTCCCGACCACCGGCAGCGACAGCCACACCCCCCAGGTAAACAGTTTGCCGCCCCAGATAGCCACCTCACGCAGACTGCTGGCTGGCAGACTTCTGCCGATGGGAAAGGTCTGGAAGCTGTCCACCAGTGCGGAAATCAACACGTGGTGGCCATCAAAGCTCAGGAAAATCAGGGTGGCAAACACCGTCAGCACCCGCGATACCGCCGGCACCTGTGACGAGTGCTGCGGGTCGAAGAACATGGCAAAACCCAGACCCATCTGGGTCCCCATCAGGAAACCGGCCATTTCCAGCGCGGTAATCACGATGCGCATGGCCATGCCCATGATGATACCGATCAGCAACTGCTGGATCACCAGCAAGGTTCCTTGCGCCGACAACACCGGAATAGCCGGCAACGGCGGCAGAACCGGCGCCAGCAGCACCGTCAGCATCAGGGCAAAGCCAGCTTTGTAGCGTCTTGGAATACTGCGCGAGGACAGGATGGGCTCGGACAACATCAAGCCGACAATACGGGCAAATGGCCACAGGAAGTAGGCTAGAAACGCGCTGATCTGGGTATCGCTGAAGGTCAACATGCGTCAGCGATACTCAGCCGATGGCACTGGGAATACTCTGGAACAGCCGTGTCATGTAATCCAGCAAGGTTGTCAGCATCCACGGGCCTGCCAGCACCAGCACCAGGAACATCGCCAGCAGCTTGGGAATGAACGTTAGCGTCATTTCGTTGATCTGTGTAGCCGCCTGCAGGATGCTCACCAGCAAACCGACCAGCAGCGACACCGCCAGTGGCGGAGCGGAAACCAGAATCAGCACGTACAGCGCGTTCTGCACCAGATTGATGACGGTTTCTGGAGTCATTGTGTTACCTCAACGCCCGGCAAAGCTTTGCACCAGCGAACCCAGCAACAGGGTCCAGCCATCCACCAACACGAACAACATCATCTTGAACGGCAGCGAGATGATCACCGGCGACACCATCATCATACCCATTGCCATCAGGATGCTGGCGACCACCAAGTCGATGATCAGAAACGGAATGAACACCATGAAACCGATCTGGAATGCGGTTTTCAGCTCGCTGACCACAAATGCCGGCACCAGTGTCTTCAGGGAAACGTCGGCCCGCGTTGCCGGTGGCGGCGATTGCGAAATCTCGATGAAGAACGCCAGGTCTTTCTCCCGCGTCTGGGTCAGCATGAAGGCCTTCATCGGTTTGGCTGCTTCATCCGCTGCCTGCTGGAAGGTGATCTTGTCCTCTGACAAAGGCACCCAAGCCTTGGTGTAAACCTGGTCCAGCGTTGGCGCCATCACGAAAATACTCAGAAACAGCGACAGCCCCACCAGCACCTGGTTGGGCGGCGACTGCATGGTGCCCAGTGCCTGCCGCAGCAGTGACAGTACAATGATGATGCGCGTGAACGAGGTCATCATCAGCACCATGGCCGGAATGAAGCTCAGTCCGGTCATCAGCAGCAGCATCTGCAGACTGAGGGAGTAGTTCTGTCCGCCGCCAGGCGCCGGCGTACTGGTCATCATCGGCAAGCCTGCCGCCCATACCGCAGTCGGCAGCAGTGACAGTAACAAACCAAGGCTCAACTTCCACTTCATTTCTCGCCATCCCCTTGCCGCTTGCGGGACTTCTCCATTGCGGCAGCCAGCCACTGGGCAAACGGCGGGTTGGCCGCAGGCGTAGCAGCATCATAGCCAGCCGGTTTGGGCATGGTTTTGAGCAGATTCACGTTGCGCGCAGTCACGCCCAGTACCAACCATTCGTCGGCCAGCTCCACGATGACCACCCGCTCGTGCGGGCCAACCATGACACCACTGACTACGCGTGCCGGCTGAAAACGCCCCAGCACCGCCCCCATGGAAAAGCGGCGGAACAGCCAGGCAATGGCCACAATCGCCCCGAGTACAAGCAGCAGGCCAAAGATGACCTGCAACATGCCCCATAACGGCGACGGCCCCTCGGCAGGAGGGGCCGCCAGCGCAGGCGCGGCAAGCAGCAAACAGAACAGGATTCGCAGCATAATTATTTCTGCAGGCGGCGCAGTCGCTCCGCCGGCGTAATGATGTCAGTCAGGCGGATACCGAACTTGTCGTTAACCACCACTACTTCACCCTGGGCAATCAGACAGCCATTCACCAGCACATCCATCGGCTCACCGGCCAGGCCATCCAGCTCCACAACCGAGCCCTGAGCCAGCTGCAGCAGGTTGCGAATAGCGATCTTGGTTCGTCCCAGCTCCACCGTCAGCTGCACCGGGATGTCCAGAATCATGTCCAGATTCTGCGGCACCGCTTGGGCACTACCGGCGGCCGAGAAGTCCGGGAACAGCGCGCTGGCAGGCTTTACTTCGGCAGCAGCCGCAGCGGAAGCGGCATCGACCTGCTCCTGCTCGGCCATAGCCGCAGCCCAGTCATCCATGACGTCATTACCATCGCCATCCACAGCACCGGCAACAGAATCCGGGTCAAAGCCCTGTTCTTCAGCCATCTTCGTTCTCTCCATTCGGCATATCTGCCAGGTCGTGTGCCCCGGCCAGGATTTCTTCTACCTTCAGCGCGTAGTTACCGGCCACCGTACCGTAACTGCAAGACAACACCGGAATACCGGAAACATCGGCCACGATTTTTTCCGGCACATCGACCATCACCACATCACCCTGCTTCAGGTTGAGGATCTGCCCCAGTGTGATCTTGGCTTGCGCCAGGGTGGCCACCAGCTCCACTTCAGCTGCCTGGACTTGTCGCTGCATCAAATTTACCCAGCGATTGTCCACCTCGGTACGGTCGGCCTGCATGGTACTGGACAGAATGTCGCGCAGCGGTTCGACCATCGAATACGGCAAGCAGACGTGAAAATCGCCGCCGCCAGCCCCCAGCTCGATATGGAACGTCACCGCCACCACGACTTCGGTTGGAGTAGCAATGTTGGCAAACTGGGTGTTCATCTCGGAGCGGATATAGCCGAACTCGATCGGGTATACCGGCTCCCACGCCTTCTGGTATTCGGTGAACACCACCTCCAGCAGTTTCTGGATGATGCGCTGTTCGGTGGGCGTGAAGTCGCGGCCCTCCACCCGTACGTGGAAGCGGCCATCACTACCAAACAGGTTATCCACGACCAGAAACACCAGATCCGGATCGAAAATCAACAAGCCGGTACCACGCAAAGGCTTGATATGCACCAGATTAAGGTTGGTAGGAACCACCAGGTTGCGGATGAACTCGCTATATTTCTGCACCCTAACCGGCCCTACCGAAATTTCGGCATTGCGGCGGATAAAGTTGAAGAAGCCAATACGCAAGTTGCGGGCAAAACGCTCGTTAATGATTTCGAGCGTAGGCATACGGCCACGGACGATACGTTCCTGCCGACCAATATCGTAGGAACGTATCGAACTTCCGTCGCCGGAATCGCCATCATCTTCCTCTTCCCCGGTAACGCCCCGTAATAGCGCGTCTACCTCTTCCTGGGACAGGATCTCGTCGGCCATGACTCAGCTTTATTGTTGCTGGATGATGAAGGAGGTAAACAGCACGCCTTCTACCGGCTCGGTATCGGCGGCATCCATGGCTTCATTCATGATGCGCTTGATCTGCGCCCGCAGTTTGACTTTGCCATCCGCAGTTGCCAGCTCTTCCTCGCTCTTGGAGGACAGCAGCAAAATCACCGCGCTGCGTATCTTCGGCATGTAGGCCTTGAAGTTATTCTTGGCTTCTTCGTCGGCCAGTTCCGCCTGCATCTCGATTTGCAGCATCGGCGCAGTCGGTCCGCCTGTCAGGTTCACCACGAAAGAGTCCATTTTCTCAAAAATGGGTGGGCCTTCTTTTTTCTCTTTCTTGGGCGCCGCCTGTTCGGCATGGGCGCCAGATGCCGTTTCCGGCGCGTGCGACTGCCCAAGAACCAGATAAGCAGCCAGACCGCCAATAGCCGCCAGCAATACCACCAGCAGCACGATCACAATGATCATCAGCTTTTTATTGCCACCCGCAGGTGCCGGCGCTGCTGGCGCTTTGGTTTCTTCCTTTTTTTCAGCCATCTCTTTGGTCAACTCGCTAGCGGGAAATTATTTCTACTATTTTCTCCATTTCCACGCCTGTTGGATAGGGCTGCTTGGGAAAACCTGTCAGGCGCGAATGCTTAATTGCTCGGAAAGCGCCGTGGTAGGCGCAATACCCGCAGGCAAATCACCCGCAAGAGCAGCTACGCCGGTTTCATTCTGCGGAATGAACGGTTCCTGAGGTTGGCCTCGGTGCTGCCCCTGATGCTGGCCTTGCTGCCACTGCGCCCCCTGATCCCGTGCCTGTTGCTGCTGCGCCTGCGAACTGACCTCGACATTGCTGACCTGAATACCGGACTGCTCCAGCATCTTGCCAAGCTGCGGCAGACCACTTTCTACAATCTCACGTGCGGCATGGTTGGCCGCAACGACAGAAATCCGCGCCCTGTCCTGCTGGTCAAAAGTAATCGAAATATCCAGTGGTCCCAGATGCTCTGGCGTCACCTTGATACTGGCCGAATCGAGCTTGAACTGCACCAGGTTGCCAAGTTTTTCGGCAAACTCCTGACGCCAGGCGGTACTACCCTGCGCCATCGGTTGGCGGATTTCCTGCCAGTTTTCATGACCACGATTCGGCAACAACGAGCTGGCCGCACTGGACAGCATGCTCTGGCTACTGTCGACTTGCGCAGCGGCTTTGTCAGCCTGCAAATCCGCACCATCGGCACGCTGCTCCGGGCGGAACATCAGCCGTACATTGCCGGGCAGTGGATCCGCGCGGCGCGAGGCTGTCGCTACCGGCGCAATCGCTGGCTCAGTCTGCTGGTGCTGCATCATTTCATTCAGTTTGCCAAGCGCCTGATCACTCCCTTGCTGAGCGGCAACCGTAGCCGCTGGCGTCAACTTGCCTGCAGCCACCTGTTTGGAGGCGTTCTGTTGCAGCAGCGACGCGTCATGCAGCTTTGCCGCAGCGCCGCCCGCCCCTGACAAGGCCTTACCGGCAAATGCTGCCGCCGCAGGCAATTTCTGCCGGTCGCCGACCACTTGCGCCTGGGGGTTATACCCTTGCATCAGCAGTTGCAATGCAGCCGAGAGGTCGCCGCCTTGTGGCAAGGACTTATCGTCTGCAAGCGTCTTGGCGTCACTGCCGGCGAGCAAGTCATTCAAGGCTGCCGGCAAACCGCTCTTGTCTGTAGTAGCAGGCTGCAACTGGGATAACAGCGCAGAGAAGATACTCTTGTCGTCCGGCTGGTCTGCAGTAGCAGAAAAAACAGCCGAAGCAGTCGATGCGGTAGTGTTGGCAGGAGATATTGCATGGGCCATGGTGGTTGCCCCCATTGACAGGATGACACCATAAAGCAGTTTACGTGCCAGCCCCGATCAGGGCTTTTTCAGGCGGGCAGAAAACTCGTCCAGTGTTTTTTGTTCACGGCGGCGCTGCGCGAGGTCGGCACGTCGCAGCTCGCGCTTTTGCAGCACCTCGTAGGACTTGAGCTTGCGCCGTTCCTGCAGCCAACCCTGCTTTTCTACCGCAAAGCGCTGCAGGCTGCGCTCAAGTTCCTGTTGCTGCTGTTCGCGCGCATCATCCAGCTTTTGCATGAACAGCCGGTAGTCGCTCCACTGGGTCACCGACATACCCGCCTGCCCCCGCTGCAACATTTGCTGCTGGTAGTCGGCAATAAAGCTCTCCAGCTGCTGCAAGGTCTGTTGCGCCTGCAGCTGCTGTTGTTGAGCCTTGCGCATGCGCTCGGCCGCAGCATCCACTTTATCGCTGGCCAAGCGCAGCAGAAGGTCAAACTTGCTCATCGCCTAGTGGCTCCACATCAACCGGCAAGGGTTTCTCCCAGCAGATTGCTGCAGGCAGAGAAGTCCACATTCTCATGCATGGACTGGGTTAGGAAAGAAACCAACTGCCCGTGACGACGGATAGCTTCGTCCAGCATCGGATCCGATCCAGGTACGTAGGCGCCAACACTGATCAGATCACGGCTGCGCTGATAACGGGAGAACAACTGTTTGAAGCGCCGCGCCATATCCATATGCGAGCGGCTGACCACATCCACCATCACCCGGGAAATGGATTGCTCGATGTCGATGGCCGGGTAATGCCCGGACTCGGCCAGTTCGCGCGACAGCACAAAGTGGCCATCCAGAATCGCCCGCGCTGAGTCGGCAATCGGATCCTGCTGGTCATCACCTTCCGACAGCACGGTATAGAAGGCGGTGATCGAGCCGCCGCCAGCTTCGCCATTGCCGGCCCGCTCGATCAGCTGCGGCAGCTTGGCAAATACCGAAGGCGGATAGCCCTTGCTGACCGGCGGCTCGCCGATCGCCAGCGCAATCTCGCGCTGCGCCATCGCGTAACGGGTAACCGAGTCCATCAGCAGCAGCACATCCAGCCCCTGCGCACGGAAATACTCGGCCAGCGCCGTCGCGTAGGCGGCGCCATGCAAGCGCATCAGCGGCGGCGTATCCGCAGGCGCCGCCACCACCACCGAGCGCTCACGGCCTTCTTCACCCAGGATATTCTCGATGAAGTCCTTTACCTCGCGACCACGTTCACCGATCAGCCCGACCACCACCACATCGGCACGGGTAAAACGCGCCATCATGCCCAGCAACACCGACTTGCCGACACCGGAACCGGCAAACAGTCCCAAACGTTGGCCGCGGCCAACGGTCAGCAGACCATTGATCGCCTTGACCCCGACATCCAGCACGTCGTGTACCGGCGTGCGGTGCAATGGATTCAGCGGCTGGCTATACAGCGGGAAATAGGCATCCGCAAACACCGGCCCCTTGCCATCCAGCGGCCGCCCCAGCGAATCCAGCACCCGGCCAAGCAAACTGGCACCAACCGGCACCTGACGTCCAAGCGGTCCGTTCAACTCGGCGCGAACGGTTGACTGCAAGTAATCCGGCGGCTGAAACGACACGATAGGCTTCACTGGCGTTCCTGGCAGCAGCCCCTGGATATTGGTCAGCGGCATCAGGAACAGGCGCTCTTCCGCAAAGCCGACCACCTCGGCCTCCACCACATGCCCAGGCGCCACCTCGACACTGCAGGCACTACCCACCGGCAAGCGCAAGCCCACCGCCTCCATCACCAGACCGGTCACCCTGACTAGTTGCCCCTGCATTTGCCACAACGGCACTTGGGCTGCCGCGTCTCGACATGCCTGCAAGTAGCGGCGCTGCGCAGTCAGCAAGTCAGTCATCACTCGCCCCCAGCGCCCGTCGCACCATCTGCAAGCGCTGCGGCAGACCCAGATCCAGCCGATGCTGGCTGCTCTCGATCACACAGCCACCGCGTGCCACGCTGTCATCAGCCTGCCATTGCCAGCTGACACCCGGATGCGTCTCAGCGACAAAAGCCTGAATCACCGCCATGTCTTCCGGATTTGCCTTGATCTTTGCCTGCAGCAAACCGTGCCCCAGCTCATCCAGTGCCTGCTGCAACAACGGCAGGATGGCCATGCGATCCAGTTCGATATGCGCAGCCACAATGCGTTCGGCCAGCTCCACCGACAGCGTCAACACGTCGCCGGACAGTGACTCTCCCAGCAGCTGTAACTGCTGCTCGAAAGCACTCTGCAGCTCCGAGAGCGGCTGCCAATACTCGGCAAAACGTGCGGCGGCTTCCTGTAATGCCTGACTAGCTCCTTCGCCGCGCCCTAGCTGCAGCCCCTCCTCGCGACCGGCATCAAAACCCGCCTGCCATGCCTCCTGATGGATTGCCTCCAGCTCCGCGGCGGTCGGATAGGCTGGAGGCGCCACCTCAGGCTCGGCCGGCTCGGATGGCAGGTCAGTAACAAGCTCCTGAGTGATATCCTCCGCCGGCTCCAATGCAGAAACCCCCTCTGCAGGGGGTTCGCTTTTGTCAGGAGGCGACTCTGGCTGCGGTGTCGCGGCTTGCGCCCCCAACTCGCCAAAACGCCAGGATTGCCACTGCCCCAGCGCTTCGGCCGGAATTACATTGTTATTCGACAAGGCCTTCGTCTCCACCCTTGCTGGCTAGCACAATCTGGCCTTCGTCTGCCAACCTGCGCACAATCTTGAGAATTTCTTTCTGTTCGGCTTCCACTTCCGACAGTTTGACTGGCCCCTTGGACTCCAGATCATCACGCAGCATTTCGGCAGCACGTGACGACATGTTGCGGAAAATTTTGTCCTTGAGCTCCTGGCTGGTTCCCTTGAGGGCGATAACCAGCGAGTCCGACTGGATTTCCCGCAGGATGGTCTGGATCGAGCGGTCGTCGATTTCCAGCAGGTTGTCGAATACGAACATCTTGTCCTGAATACGCTGCGCCAGTTCCGGATCGTATTCACGGATGTACGACAAGGCAGATGCCTCGACGTTTGAACCGAGGAAGTTGAGAATTTCAGCCGTCATGCCCACGCCACCAGCAGCGCTCTTCTTGATCCGGTCGGAGCCGGACAACAGCTGGGTGAGTACATCGTTAAGTTCGCGCAGCGCCTGCGGTTGCACACCTTCCAGCGTGGCAGTACGGATCAGCACCTCGTTGCGCAAGCGCTCCGGGAAATAGGCCAGGATCGCGCTAGACAAGTCCGGGTCGAGATGGACCATGATGGTAGCAATAATCTGCGGATGCTCGTTGCGAATCAGATCAGCCGCAGAAGATGGATCCATCCACTTCAGGCTTTCGATACCGCTGTGATCGTTCCCTTGCAGAATCTTGTCCAGCAGGTTGGCCGCCTTATCCGGCCCCAGGGCTTCAATAAGCACATTACGCAGATACTCGTCGGTGGCACCGAAGTTGGCACGCGCGGCATATTCTTCTTCGAATTGCCCAACGACTTTTTCCACCTCGTCATGGCTCAGGTTGCTAAGCCCTGCCATCGCCAGACTCAGCTTCTGGACTTCCTTGGGGCCTAGATACTTGAAGACTTCAATCGCCTCGGCCTGCCCCAAGCTGAACAGCAGCACAGAACTGCGACGGATACCGGCATCACTCATCGGAGGCAATCCATTCCTTGATAATCTGGGCGGCCATACGCGGATCGGCCTTCACCAGGTCTCGAGCGGTCTGAAGGTTGGCCTCGTATTGACGGCGTGACTGCTCTTTCGGATCCAGCGCATCAAACGGCACCTCTGAACCAGCTGCAGCCACAGCCTCGCCCTCTTCACCGGCAACAGCCAGCAGTCGGCCACCCGCTGCCGCTGCCTCCTCTCCTTCCGGCACCACTGGTGCCGGCGGCTTGACTACGTCACGCATGATCGGGCGCACCACACCAAACAACAGGTACAACACGGCAATCAACAGCAGGCCATATTTAACCAGATTGCCGGCATTCTCCGAGGCATACTCGACCAAACGATCTTTGGCAGATGCCACCGGGACTGCTTCGGCAAAGCTGGCATTCACTACGTTGACCGAATCACCACGATCCTGATTATAGCCAACCGCCTCCTTTACCAGATCGCTAATCTGCTGGAACTCGCGCGCGGACATCGGCGTCGGCTTGGCCTCGCCATTCGCATCCGGCACCATCTTGTAGTTCACCACCACTGCTGCCGTCAGGCGCTTGATATTGCCCTGCGGCAACTTGGTGTGCTGGATCGTTTTGTCGATTTCGTAATTGGTGGTGATTTCCCGATGCACCGCGCCGGAGGTATTGTTCATCGGCAAGCCGGACAAGGTTGCCGTTCCTGGCGCGGCCCCAGGCGGTAGCGTCAATGGAGCCGACGCAGCACTGGGCGGTTGATTGGTTAGCGCCCCAGGCACCCCGGATGGCAAGCTGGCCTCTTTGCCCAGCGATTCCACGATCTGCTGGCTACGGGTAGCGGAGGGATTAGGCGTGGAGTTAGGACGATAAGTCTCGGAAGTCTGTTCTACCTCGGAGAAATCGACCGTTGCAGTGACCTGGGCACGGGCATTCCCTTTGCCGAAGATAGGCTCCAGAATGGTTTCCACACGCTTGGCATAGTCTGCTTCAATCTGGCGGATGTATGCCAGCTGGCGGCGATCCATCCCGGCATTACCGTTCAGGTCAGGGATCGCCGACAGCAGATTACCATCCTGATCGACAATCGATACATTGCTTACCGGCAAATTCGGCACCGAGCTGGAAACTAGATGCACGATACCGGCAATCTGGCCGGCATCAAGAATGCGACCGCCACGTAGTGTCAGCATCACCGATGCCGTCGGCAACTGCTGATCCCGGACGAATACACTCTGTTTGGGCATAGCCAGGTGCACTCGGGCACTGTCTACCGCCGCCACCGACTCGATGGTCCGCGCCAGCTCGCCTTCAATAGAGCGTTGATAATTGACCTGCTCAGCAAACTGGCTGATGCCGAACTTCTGTTTATCCATCAGTTCGAAACCCACGCCACCGGCCTTTGGCAGACCTTGCGACGCCAGCCGCAGACGGGCGTCATATACCTTGTCGCTAGGCACGGAAATAACGCCGCCATCACCAAGCTGGTAAGGAATATTCATCTGCTGGAGGGAGGCCGTTATCTGGCCGCCATCCCGGTCGGCCAGACCCGTAAACAGAATTTTGTAAGACGGTTCACGGTTGAATGCCATCAAGGCAATAGCAATAGACAACACCGCGGCGACCGCGGCGAAGAGGAGGATTTTGCGATTATTTGGGAGAGCGTTAAATCGCGCCGTGATTTCATTAAGGCGCACTCTCCAGGCAGGCGTAGCGTTGTCTACCAGATCAGCCATACAGAGGTTGTTTCGTTATTGATTTTACCGCTGCATGCTAAACCATACAGCGGGGCTACACTTGCGTATTCATGATTTCCTGGTAGGCCGAAACCAGTTTGTTTCTAGCCTGCACCATGGTCTGGAAGCTCAGGCTGGCTTTCTGCATGGTCACCATCACATCCTGGATGTTGACCCCTTCTTCCCCCAGTTCAAAACGCTTCTGCAGTTCCTGGGAGGTTTGCTGGACTTGATTGACTTGTTCCAAAGTTGATTGCAACACAGAGGAAAAGTCAACTTCCGGCGTCTGGGTTGGCGCCGCTGGCTGCTTGCCGGCAGCCAGCGCCGACATCGCCTGCAACTCACCCAGCAACTGGTTAATGCCTTGCGTAGACATGTTGATTCTACCTGTTTGTTACCGCCCGGTTTCAGGCGGACTCACCATCTTCTTCCCGGTAGCGCTGCAGCTTGTAACGCAAGGTGCGTTCGCTGATCCCAAGCCGTTCTGCAGCCAGCTTTTTGACTCCGCCAACAGCTTCCAGCGCATCCAGAATGTGTTTTTTCTCGATGGACTTCATATCCATCGCCTGCTCGACAGCAGCATGCTCGGCCACATTGTCAGGCAAGGTAACAAACGATTCGGGCGAGACAGGTTCCAGCATCAGATCGGCGGCAAAAACCTCCGTCCCGGCGGCAAGAATTGCCGCCCGCTGCATCACATTATCTAGCTCGCGGATGTTACCTTCCCAACTATAGGCAGTCAATTCTCGCTCGGCACTGCTGCCAAGCATCAAATTCGGCTTTCCAACTGCATCGGCGTACTTTTTCAGCAATTTCCGTGCCAATGGCAGAATGTCTTCTGGCCGTGCGGCCAAGCCAGGCAGTTGCAGCGGAAAAACATTCAAGCGGAAATACAAATCTTCCCGGAATCGACCCGCAGCGACCTCGGCCTGAATGTCGCGGTTGGTCGTTGCCAGCACCCGGATATCCAGCTTGATGGTACGCGTCGCCCCCACCCGCTCCACCTCGCGCTCCTGCAATACCCGCAACAGCTTCGCCTGCAGCGGCAACGGCATCTCGGTAATCTCATCCAGCAGAATCGTCCCGCCTTGTGCCTGTTCGAATTTGCCCGGCAGGGTGGCGGTTGCGCCGGTAAACGCCCCCTTCTCATGACCAAACAGTGTCGACTCCAGCAAATTCTCCGGGATCGCCGCACAGTTCACCGCGATGAATGGACCATCCTTGCGACGAGAATGTTGATGCATGAAACGCGCCAGCACCTCCTTACCCGCACCGCTGGGACCACTAATCAAAACACTGGCATCACTGGGCGCAACCCGGCTGGCAATCGACAACAGTTTGCGCATTGCTGGCGACTCCGCCACCAGCGTCTCGGCACTCACCTCCGGCACATCCAGGACAAAACGTTCCACCTCGGTGATCAGTTGCTGCGGTTCGAACGGCTTCAGCAGGTAGTGACTGGCACCGGCACGCAGCAACTCGACAGCACGCTCGATCACCCCATAAGCCGTCATCAGCACAAATGGCAGCCCCGGATAGCGGTCCTTGATCGCAAAGAACAACTGATAACCATCCATCGGTTGCATCTGCGCATCCGAGATCACCAGGCCGACCGGCTCGTGCTGCAACACCTCCAGCGCGGCTGTACCGTCTGCCGCCTCCACCACCTGGAAGCCGGCCAACAGCAGTGTATCGACCAGCGCCTCACGCAGATCGGCATCATCCTCAACCACCAAAACAGGCAAGCGTTTCATTTGTTGCTGCATTCCATCCTTCAGCCGCCAGTTCCCTGACGGTTGGCACACAGTGCCATCAACCGACTGGCGATTCCCTGCAGGGGCAGCACTTCATGCACCCCGCCCATGGCAATCGCTTCCTTGGGCATACCAAACACCACGCAAGACGCCTCATCCTGCGCGATATTCAATGCCCCCGCTTCTTTCAATTCCAGCATACCCGCCGCGCCATCGCGCCCCATGCCGGTAAGGATCACGCCGATACAGTGCTTGCCGGCAACGTTGGCCGCCGAGCGGAACAGCACATCAACAGAAGGTTTGTGCCGGTTAACAGGCGGCCCCTGATGCAGACAGACAGCATAGCCGATGCCATTGGTCGACTTGACCAGCAGATGCGAGTGCCCCGGGGCGATGTAGACCGTCCCCGGCAGCAGGCGCTCGCCATCGTCCGCCTCTTTCACTGTCAGCTTGCATAAGGAATCAAGCCGCGCCGCAAACGACTTGGTAAACATTTCCGGCATATGCTGGGTAATCACAATCGGCGGCATTTCGGCCGGCAAGCTGGTCAACAGCACCCGTAAAGCCTCGGTACCTCCGGTGGAAGAACCGATCGCGATCAGCGGCTGCCGCCCCAGTGCCATCCTGCCGGGCTGGCGAGGCAGGATCACATCGGCGGAGTGGCTAGGGGCCACCGACATCGATTTGCTGTCGAGCGTCTTATTGGTTTGCGACATGGCGTTCTCTCGTGACGACGACATCTTGGATTACAACGACTGCTGCAGGCGGCGGCACCAGGCATCGCAGGCTTCCTCGACCAGGTCCAGCACCTGCTCGAAGCCTTGCGGCCCGCCATAGTAAGGATCCGGCACCTCTGCCGGTTGCCCCAATATCGACAATAGCAGCTTCGGCGCCACGCCTCGACCGCCACGCACCCGCTCCAGATTGGCAAGGTTGTCGCAATCGGCCGCCAGCAGGTAGTCGAATTCGGCAAAGTCCGCCGGCGAGACCTGCCGGGCGCGCAACGCACTCAGGTCATAACCCCGCCGTGCGGCAGCCGCCACACTACGCGGGTCCGGCGCGCGGCCAACGTGGTAGTCGTGCGTGCCAGCGGAATCCACCTCCACCAGCGTCTCCAGTCCGTAGTGCTGCAATCGGGCGCGCATCACGCCTTCCATGGTCGGCGAACGGCAGATATTGCCCATGCACACCATTAGCACCCGTATTTTGCGCGCCATGATTTTCCCTTGCCTTGCGGTATCACAACTCACTGAACCAGGCTTTCTCTTTCAGCGCCTTCAGCTCGTCACGCAGCTTTGCCGCCTGCTCGAACTCCAGATTGCGCGCAGCCTCCAGCATGGCTTTTTCCAGGCGCTTAATTTCCTTGGCCAGCGTTTTTTCATCCATCATCGCGATGCGTGCATCTTCGGCCAATGCCTTCCGGTCAGCCGCCTTGTCGTGATACACGCCGTCGATGATGTCCTTGATCTTCTTGTTGATACCTTGCGGCACGATGCCGTGCTCGGCATTGAAGGCCAGCTGCTTGCTACGGCGACGCTCGGTTTCGTCGATGGCGCGCCGCATGCTGTCGGTGATGCGATCGGCGTACAATAGCGCCAAGCCGTTGAGGTTGCGCGCGGCGCGGCCGATGGTCTGGATCAGGCTGCGCTCGCTGCGCAAAAAGCCTTCCTTGTCGGCATCGAGAATCGCCACCAGGCTTACCTCTGGAATATCCAGCCCCTCGCGTAGCAGGTTGATGCCGATCAGCACATCGAACATCCCCAGCCGCAGGTCGCGGATGATTTCCACCCGCTCCACGGTGTCGATGTCGGAGTGCAGGTAGCGCACCTTGATGCCGTGCTCGGTGTAGTAATCCGCCAGCTGCTCCGCCATGCGCTTGGTCAGCGTGGTAACCAGTACCCGCTCGCCGCGCTCGATGCGCAGATGGATTTCCGACAGCAGGTCGTCTACCTGGGTGGACACCGGACGAATCACGATTACCGGATCCACCAGCCCCGTTGGCCGCACCACCTGCTCCACTACCTGGCCGGCATGCTTGGCCTCGTAATCAGACGGTGTGGCGGACACAAAAATGGCCTGCGGTATCAGTTTTTCGAATTCATGGAATTTCAGCGGCCGGTTATCCACCGCGGATGGCAGGCGGAAGCCGTAATCCACCAGATTCTGCTTGCGCGCGGCATCGCCCTTGTACATCGCCCCAACCTGCGGCACGGTGACATGGCTTTCATCGATGAACATCAGCGCGTTCTTGGGCAGATAGTCGATCAGCGTCGGCGGCGCTTCGCCGGGCGCGCGACCGGAGAAATGCCGCGAGTAATTCTCAATGCCCTTGCAGAAGCCCATCTCGTACAGCATTTCCAGATCGAAGCGCGTGCGCTGCTCGATACGCTGCGCCTCTACCAGCTTGCCTTCCTTGTGATACCACTCGATGCGCTCGCGCAGCTCGGTCTTGATCTTCTCGCAGGCACGCAGCACGGTATCGCGCGGCGTCACATAGTGACTGCCCGGATAAACCGTATAGCGGCCAACTCTTTGCTTGGTGACACCGGTCAGTGGATCGAACAGCGTCAGCGTCTCGACTTCGTCGTCAAACAGGCTCACCCGCAGCGCGGTGTCGTTGCTTTCCGCCGGGAAGATATCGATCACGTCGCCGCGCACGCGGAAAGTACCGCGGGCGAAATCCATATCGTTGCGGTCGTACTGCATGGCCGTCAGCCGGCTGATGATCTCGCGCTGCGGCGTGGTCTCACCTTCTTTCAGGTGCAAAATCATCTGGTGGTATTCGGTAGGGTCACCGATACCGTAGATCGCTGACACGGTGGCCACGATCACGCAGTCTGGCCGTTCCAGAATGCTCTTGGTCGCCGACAACCGCATCTGCTCGATATGCTCGTTGATGCTGGAGTCTTTCTCGATGAACAGATCGCGGCTGGGAACGTAAGCTTCCGGCTGGTAATAGTCGTAGTAGGAGACGAAATACTCGACGGCGTTCTCCGGAAAGAACTCGCGCATTTCGCTGTAAAGCTGTGCGGCCAACGTCTTGTTGTGCGCCATGACAATGGCCGGCCGGCCGGTCTGCGCAATCACGTTGGCCATGGTGTAGGTTTTGCCGGAACCGGTGACGCCCAGCAAGGTCTGGTAGCTCAGGCCGTCGGACAGCCCTTCGACCAGACTGGCAATCGCCGTCGGCTGATCACCCGCGGGGGGAAAAGGCTGGTGCAGCCGGAACGGGCTGCCGGGATAGGTAACAACCATGGCATCTCACTCATTTGTCACGCGGATTGTAGCCGAAATCCGCGTCAATCATGGCTTGCAGCGCAATTTCGTCCGCACAACTGGTTTATTTCAATTTAAAATTGAGATATCGAATCGCAACATCTTCGCATCGGAGTCATTACATGATGCTCAGAACACTGGCCATGCTGGTTTGCCTGGCTGGCACCCCGCTGATGGCGGGCGCCGCCGAACCGGTCACCCTTGCCGCCATGACCCCCTCCCCGCGCCTGAGTTCGCACGCGGTAGCCGTCGTGGACGCCCAGACCGGCCAACTGGTCTACGAAAAGAACGCCAACCAGATTCAGCCGTTCGCCTCCATCACCAAACTGATGACGGCGATGGTGACGCTGGATGCCAATCCGTCTATGGATGCGCCGATCACGATCACGGATGACGAGATCGACCGTCTGAAAAACACCAGCTCGCGTCTGGCTGTCGGCTCCACGCTGACCCGCCGCGAAATGTTGCTGCTGGCACTGATGTCGTCGGAGAACCGTGCCGCCGCCTCGCTGGCGCGAACCTACCCGGGCGGCAAGGCGGCGTTTATCGCGCAGATGAACCGCAAAGCCAGGTCGCTTGGCATGACCAACACCGTGTTCCACGATGCCACCGGCCTGGACGTGCGCAATACCTCCACCGCGATGGATCTGGTGCGCATGGTGAAGGCCGCCGCCAACTACCCGCTGATCCGCCAGTTCACCACCACGGCAGAATACTACGCCCATCCCACCGCGACCCGCGTGCTGCATTACAAGAACAGCAACCCGCTGGTTCGTGAGGGCGAGTGGGACATCGGCCTGTCCAAGACCGGCTATATCGAGGAAGCCGGCCGCTGTCTGGTGATGCAGACCATGGTAGGCAGCCAGCGCATGATCATGGTGCTGCTGGATGCCAATGGTTCCGCCGCCCGTGTGAACGATGCCAAGTCGATCAAGAACTGGCTTGAAGCACACCCCAACACCTGGCTGTCGGGCTGATGCCCCAGTGCCGGCAGTAAAGAAAGTGGCCGCCCTCATTCCAGAGGCGGCCATTTTTTTGTCGCCAGATTACTGCTGGCGAAACGCAATCAGATGCTCCAGCTCCAGCCGGATGCCGATGGCTTCACCAATGGCGTGATTGTGATGACTGGGCACCAGCGCCAGCACGCTGCGACCGGATGCCAGCTGCAGGGTGTAAAGAAATTCCGAACCACGGAACACTTTGCCCAGCACCAGCGCCTTCACCTCGCTGCCATCGTCATGCACCACGTCGTCTGGCCGCAACAGCACGTCGACATCATCCCCGACCACAAACTGTCGCGGCACCGCACTGCAGTACTCGCCCAGCTCCAGCGCGACACAGCGCGGCCCGGTCACCCGGCCCGGCACGAAGGCTCCCTGGCCGATGAAGTCAGCCACATAACGCGTCTGCGGCTCGTGGTACAGCTCGTAGGGCGAAGCCCATTGCTGCAACCGGCCCTGCGCCATCACTCCCACCTTGTCAGCCATGGCAAAGGCTTCGTGCTGATCGTGCGTCACCAGAATGGCGGTCGTGCCTTGCGACTTCAGAATCTCGCGCACCTCGCGTGACAAGCGCTCGCGCAGGTCGACATCCAGATTGGAAAACGGCTCATCCAGCAACAGCAAGCGCGGTTGCGGTGCCAGCGCGCGTGCCAGCGCCACCCGCTGCTGCTGGCCGCCGGACAACTCGTGCGGATAGGCCTTACCGTATGCGGCCAACCCTACCACCTCCAGCATGGCGGCCACACGGCGCGCGCGTGCACTACGCGACAGGCCGCCCAGGCCAAAGCCGACGTTCTCCACTACCGACAAATGCGGAAACAGCGCGTAGTCCTGAAACACCATGCCGATTTCGCGTTGATGCGCCGGCACGTTGGCCGCAGCACTGGCAATGCCACGCCCGTCCAGACGGATTTCGCCGTCCAGCAGCGGCTCAAACCCGGCAATACAGCGCAGCACCGTGGTCTTGCCACAGCCGGAACTGCCCAGCAGGCAGCCGATTTCGCCGGCCTCCAGCGCTAACGACAGCTGGTCGATGATTTTCTTGTCGCCATAGCACTGCGACACCGATACCAATTCAAGCAAACTCATCAGGCAACATCCCGTTGACGCGACAGCAAAATGGTTGGCAACAGCCCCACCAGCACAATGGCGATGGCCGGCAGCGCCGCCTGATCCCACATGCCTTCGCTGGTCATGTTGTAGACCCGCACCGACAGCGTGTCCCAGCCGAACGGCCGCGTCATCAGCGTGATCGGCATTTCCTTCATCACGTCGACAAACACCATCAGCATCGCGGTGAACAGTCCGCCCGACAGCAGCGGCAAATAGACCCGATACAACAACGCCCACCCGGACACCCCCAGATTGCGTGCTGCCTCGTCGTGACTGCGGGTAATGCGGTTCATCGCAGCATCCACCGCCGAATGCCCTACCGCCAGAAACCGGGCCATAAAGGCCAGCAGCATCGCCAGCAAGGTTCCCTTGAACACCGCCGTCACCTCGCCGCCGAGGCCAAGCAGGGCAATCAGCTGATTGTCCAGCCACGCTACCGGCACGAACACCCCCACCGCCAGCACGGTACCGGGAATGGCGTAGCCTATCGTCGCCACGCGAGCCGCCAGCCTGACGATGGCGCCGCCATCGCGGCGCACCAGATAAGCCAGTACCAGCGCGATCAGCGTCACCAGCACTGCGGCCAACAATGACAGCAACACCGACCGCCAGGCATACACGATGAAATCGGCACTGAACTGATTGGCAAAATCACGCGACGCCCAGTAGCCCAGTTGCAGCAGGGGCAGCACGAAGGCCAGCAGCAGCACCAGGCTGGCGATACCACTCGCCGCCCAGCCGCGCCAGCCCGTCAAAGGCAACCGTGGAGCAGGTGCAGTACGGCCGGCCTGCGAATAGGCACGGCGGCCGCGGCTGTACTGTTCCAGCAGCAACAGCACGAACACCATCACCACCAGCAGCGAGGCCAGTTGCTTGGCGGTGTCCAGCGAGAACAGCGCGAACCACGCCTTGTAGATGGCGGTGGTAAAGGTGTCGTAGTTGAATACCGCCACGGTGCCGAAATCGGCCAGGCTTTCCATCACCACCAGCAACACCCCCCCCATGATCCACGGCCGTGCCATCGGCAGCGCAATGCGCCAGAAACCCTGCCGCGGCGACAGCCCCAGGCTCTGCCCCACTTCCAGCGCACGTCGTCCCATGGTGGCGAAAGCGTTGCGCGCCAGCAGGTAGACATAGGGGTAGAACGCCAGCGACATCACCAGCAGCAAACCCGTGGTGCTACGAATCTCCGGGAACCAGCGCATATTGTCGAAGTGGGGGCGCAACAGCGTCTGTATCGGCCCGGTAAATTCAAAAATCCCCACCTGGGCAAAGGCCAGCACATAGGCCGGCATCGCCAGCGGCAGCATCAGTGCCCAGCTGAAGAAGCGCCGGCCGGGAAACTGGTACACCGCCACCAGCCAGGCCAGTGATACGCCGATCAGCAGCACGCCGGCAGTTACCCCCAGCAGCATCAGCAGCGTATTACGCAGCAACTCGGGCAAGGCAAATTCCAGCAAATGCTGCCAGATGGCGGGATCGGGGCTGAGCGAGGAAGTCATCACCACCGCCAGCGGCACTACGGTAAACAGACTGATCGCCAGCACCAGCAGTCGAGCGGGCCAGATTGCCAGGCGCCGGCGGATACCGGCGGGCATGGCTGCGCCGGGCGGCGGCGAGTGCCGAGTGCTCGGCAGGGATTTTTCTAACTGCATTGCGTACGCAACTCCGTTGACAAGCCGGAAAGCGAAAAGCCGACAAGGGCAGCGAACTCCCCTTGCCGGCCAGATTGGCTATTGCTTACTTGTAGCCAACACGATCCATCAGCATCACGGCCTGCGCCTGCTTGGAGCCGGCTTCGGACACGTTGATCAGATCCTGCTTCGGCTTGCCCCACGACGCCACCACCGGATTCGGTGCCACTTTCGGGTTGGCCGGGAACTCCATGTCGATGTCGGCGAACAGCTTCTGCGCCTTCTCGGCCGACAGCCACTCCAGCAGTTTCACCGCGCCCTTGGCGTTCTTGGCATGTTTGGTAACACCGGCACCGGATACGTTCACGTGCACGCCATCCAGCTTCTGGTTAGCCCAGAACAGCCCCACCGGCAGGTTGGGCTCTTTTTTCAACAGGCGACCGAAGTAATAGGTGTTGGCAATACCGACATCGCACTGGCCGGCGCCAATGGCCTCCAGCATCTTGGTGTCGTCCGGGAAGACCGGTGCCGCCAGGTTATCGACCCAGCCTTTGACAATACGCTCGGTTTTCTCCACACCGTAATTGCCGATCATGGTGCCGACCAGCGACTGGTTGTACACCTTCTTGGCGGTACGCAGACACAGCTTGCCCTTCCATTTCGGGCTGGCCAGATCTTCGTAACTGGACAGCTGCTCCGGCTTAACGGTCTGCTTGTTGTAGAAAATGGTGCGGGCGCGTACTGACAGGCCAAACCAGTTATTGCCCGGATCGCGCAGGTGCGCCGGGACGTTGGCCGCCAGCGCGGCGGACTTCACCGGCTGGAACAGCCCCAGGTTGTTGGCCTGCCACAGATTGCCGGCATCCACGGTCATGAAAATATCGGCCGGCGAGTTGGAGCCTTCGGCTTTCAGGCGCTCCATCAACGGGCCTTCGCCACCGCTGACCACATTGACCTTGATGCCGGTTTCCTGCTCGAACACGCCCAGAATGGGCTTGATCAGCTGTTCGGCACGCGCGGTATATACCGTGATTTCTTCCGCCAGCGCCGCGCTGCTCATGGCAGCCAGCACTGCCATCATTACCAGTTTCTTGCTCACAACCCGTCCCTTTCGCGCTACAAACCGTTACAAACGCGAAAAGTATAATCGTAACAAGAACTACTATCAACAACTGCGCGAATTAGTTGGGCCGAACCGGAAACCGTACCCAATCCCCCGCTGTCGCCTGCTGACGGTTATTGCGTAACCGGGCCACGGCAAAACGCGGCTGCACCTGCTCGATTTCCAGATCACCAATCACCTGTTCCGGCACACCCAGCACCTGACCATCCAGACGCCGTACTTCGGTAGCCGGTCGCGGCTTGTACAGCAGCAACCGATCACGTACCGCCAGACCATCCAGCGCGCCGGCCGCCAGAAAGACACGGTCGCCCTCTACCCGCGCGACACGGGTGGTAAACGGCAAACACTGCATGGTGTCGCGCACCTTGTCGGCAATGCCGCCAAGCGTCTGGTCGATCAGACGGCCGTAGTCGGTTTGTGCCAGAACAGCGGTATCGAACAGCCGCGCCGAATCGACATGGACATCACCGCGTGCTTCGCGATTCACCACATCGCGCAGCAGCACCCCGCCACTGATCGCGTCATACAGCCAGTACTCCACCCCCAGCCGTCGCTCTACCGGCACCTGCCGCACCGACAGCCCCAGCAAGCCGGCAAACGGCCCGGTGTAGTACACGCCTTGCTGCATATCGTTAACATTGCCGAACATCGTCGCCCGCGGCTCGTTGCGGGTAATGGCGTTATCGATAATGCGTCCGGCCAGCACGAACTGCACACCCTCCCTGCGGCCAACATCGCGCACCGCATCAGTGGCCTGCCACGGGTCCTGCACCTTGCCATCCGGAAACAGCGTCACATTGCCGGCATCCAGCGCCTGCACATCGCGCTGGCGGTTGAGTCGCCGCACCAGTTCACTCGGAAACCAGGTAGAAATATTGCCCAGATCCGATGCCTGCTGCGGCTGCTCGACAGAAAAATAGGTGGTAACCAGTCGCCGTGCCAGGAAGCGCCCGGGTGGCAGCGTGGAGCGCTGGCAGGCAGCGCTGGCCTTGTCGGTGCTGGAAGCCGCCTCTGCCGGCGTTGCCGGCGGATCGGTGTCCAGCTGCACGGTGACAAACAGCAAGCCATCGCGACGGCTTTCGCTGATTACCTGCGTCTTGCCCGGCAACGATACCGGGCCAAGCATCAGGCTCTCTGCCGTCACCGTGCCATTGTTTACTTCGCTGCTGCCTTGCACGCCGCCCTGGCGGGTCATCGCGATCTGGCGCAAGGCGTCTTCGATGGCGGCTTGCCGCGCGGCCAACGGGCCGGCCTCCAGCGAGGCCATGCCCTCGGCTTGATATACCTCGGCCATGACTGCCGGTGCAGCCAGCAAAACAAACGCCGCCCCGAAGGCGGCGCGTAACAGACTGGATGTTTGCATTATGTCTCAGTGTGCAACGTAGAAGTCCCCGCCATACACGCAGCCGCTGTCAGTACAGCCAAGCTTGCTGCCATCGCTGGCCGGCAGGACACGGGCCGCGGTGGCCACATTGCCGGTGGTCGCCAGAGCCGTACGGTAAGCTTTGAAGAAGCCCTCGTCCAGCACCATCTCGGCAATGCTCTCGCTACTGCCATCCGGCTTGAACTCGGTGGACAGCAAGCGCACGCCACGCAGATAGGCATCGACATAGACGCGGAAGCTGTCGTTGCTGGCCACCAGATTGCCTACCGAGCTGTTACCGGACAATTTGAAGCCCTGCACCTGTTCGGCAATGGCGCGATAGGCATCCAGTTGCGCGGCGCGCATCGCCAGCAGGCGACGCTGCACCGGCGACAGATCCTTGCCGGACGGCGGTGCGCCGCGGCCAATCACGCGGATGCGCAGGGCGTTATAGGTTTCGGCTTTCGGTGCCGGCGGATCGGACAACGGCCCGACATAACCGCCCCCCATCATTACCCCGTTCTGGGTCATGACCGGCTGGCGGGCAATACCCAGCTGTTCGTGGCTGCCAGCCACCGCCGGCGCCTCTTCAACGTTGGCCGCAGGTGCCGGTGCGGCAGCCACTACCATCCATTGCTGGCCTTCTGCCTGCGCTGCAGGAGTAGAGGCGCAGGCAGTCAGCGCGGTAAGGGCCAGCAGGCCTGGTAACAGTCTGATTAAGTTCATGGTGCAGCTCCGCAAGCTATCTATATTGTTGTACAGCGTGTCTGCTTTATCGGCTCCGGTTCACAAAGCTTGAGGCTATTTGCAAGCAGCGCTTCAAGGCCGGCAACGGCTGCCGCCCGGCAACGAGCATGCTAAACTCCCGCCCATTGCACACCCCGGATTGCCGCGCATGAAAAAACTGCTGACATCACTATTGTTGCTGCTGCCGCTGGCGGCGCAGGCCGTTCCGACCGTGGAACTGACCACCAACAAGGGCCCGATCACCATCGAGCTGAATCCGGCCAAAGCGCCAAAGACGGTGGAAAACTTCGTGGCCTACGTCAAAGCCGGCCACTACAGCAACACCCTGTTCCATCGCGTGATTGATGGCTTCATGATCCAGGGCGGCGGCTTCACGGTGCAGAATGGCAACCTGGAACAGAAGCCGACTCGCGCGCCGGTAATGATCGAGGCAGACAACGGCCTGAAAAACGTGATCGGCAGTATCGCTATGGCACGCACGCCGAACCCGAATTCCGCCACCTCGCAGTTCTTCATCAATCTGGTGAACAACGACTTCCTCGACTTCCGCAGCAAGACTCCGGAAGGCTGGGGCTATACCGTCTTTGGCAAGGTCATTGCCGGCATGGACGTCGTAAACCGGATTTCCAAGGTACGCACCGGCTACATTGGCGGCATGCAGGATGTGCCGCTGGAGCCGGTCATCATTACCAAAGCTACCTACAAACCCTGAGCAACACTTAAGGATAGACTCATGATCAAGCTGAGCACCAACCACGGTGACATCGTGCTGGAAATGTTTGCCGACAAGGCGCCGAAAACCGTCGCCAACTTCGAGCAATACGTACTGGATGGCCACTACAACGGCACCATCTTTCATCGCGTAATCAATGGCTTCATGATCCAGGGCGGCGGTTTCACTGCCGACATGGAACAGAAAGACACCCGCGACACCATCAAGAACGAAGCCAACAACGGTGTCTCCAACAAGACCTACACCATTGCCATGGCCCGCACCCCGGACCCGCATTCCGCCAGCGCCCAGTTCTTCATCAACGTCGCCGATAACGACTTCCTCGATTTCCGCGCCGAAACCATGCAGGGCTGGGGCTACTGCGTATTCGGCCAGGTAGTGCAAGGCCAGGACGTGGTTGACCGCATCAAGACCGTGGCAACCGGTCGTGCCGGCGGCCACCAGGACGTGCCGCTGACTCCGGTAGTCATCGAAAAAGCCGAGATCATCCAGGGCTAAGCCGCTTGTGCCGACCACGGGCCGCCTTGTGCGGCCCTTTTTGACGACTGATCATGGCCATCCATTTCATTTCCGATCTGCACCTGCATGACGAAGCCAGCTGGCTGGGCGAGCTGTTCACCCGCACCCTGGCCGAGTGGCGCGGCAAGATCGATGCACTCTACATCCTGGGCGACCTGTTCGAATACTGGGTGGGTGACGACGACCGGCAGGCATTCAGCGATACCATGCTGGCGGCGATGCGCGACTTTTCCGCCGTCACCCCGCTGTTCGTGATGCGCGGCAATCGCGACTTCCTGCTGGGGCCGGGCTTTGCCGCCGCCAGTGGTGCCACCCTGCTGGAAGAACCGCATTTGCTGAAGGCATATGGCCGCGACTATCTGCTGGTTCACGGCGACGGCGAATGCACCGACGATGCGCCCTACCAGCAATTCCGCGCCATGGTGCGCCAGCCGGCATGGCAGGCCGCGTTCCTGCAGAAGTCGCTGGCCGAGCGCCATGCCATTGCCCGCCAGGTGCGCGGCATGAGCGAGCAGAAAAAACAGACCCAAGGCCCGAGCGAGATCAGCGATGTCACCCCGGCCGCCATCGAGGCGCTGCTGGCACGCTACCCCGGTGCCACCCTGATCCACGGTCACACCCACCGTCCGGCGCGCCACGAGCACCGCGTCAACGGCGAAGAGCGCGAGCGCTGGGTGATTGCCGACTGGCACGACGGCCACGGCGGCTACCTGCGGCTGGACAGCGTCGGCCTCAGCGCCCATCCACTGGCACTGCCGCATCACTGAACGTTGGCCGCATTACCCTCCCCGTCCAAGGCCCGGCTAAGCCGGGCCTTGTCACATCCGGCGCCCCTTGCTGCCAGTCTGCAGCCAAGCCGGCTGCAGACGTGCGCGATCGGCTAATAATCGCCGCTTTTCGGCGCAGTTAAGGGTTTCCCCGCAAGGGGCAGCCCCAACAGACAAGCATTTTCTCTCCCGCTACAGTCCGGCCGTGCGCAACAAAACCCGCTTGCCAACAAGGACAAGCAACGCCGCATCCGATACAACAAGGAGAGAAACATGTGGTCACACGTCTATGACCCGCTAGGCAACCCCTGGCTGTCCACACTGGCAGCCGGCATACCCGTTATCGTGCTGCTGGGCGCGCTGGGTATCTTCCACGTCAAGGCACACAAGGCCGCCTTGCTCGGTCTGGCCACTTCGCTGCTGGTCGCCGTCGGCATCTTCAGCATGCCCGCCAGCATGGCCGCCAGCGCGACGCTGCTGGGCGCGGCCAACGGCTTGCTGCCGATCGGCTGGATCATCCTCAACGTGATCTTTCTGTACCAGCTCACCGAGCGCAAAGGCCAGTTCGCCATTCTGCGCGAGTCGATTTCCGGCATCACCACCGACCGCCGCCTGCAGCTGCTGCTGATCGCCTTCTGCTTCGGCGCGTTCTTTGAAGGCGCCGGCGGCTTCGGTACCCCGGTAGCGGTGACCGGCGCCATGCTGATCGGTCTGGGCTTCTCGCCGCTGGCCGCCTCCGGCCTGTCGCTGATCGCCAATACCGCCCCGGTGGCCTATGGCGCGCTGGGCACCCCGATCACCACCCTGGCCAAGGTCACCGGCCTGGATGTGCTGCAGGTGTCGGCCATGGTTGGCCGCCAGATGACCATCTTCGCCATCATCGTGCCGTTCTGGCTGCTGATCGCCTTCTGCGGCTGGCGTAACACCCTGCGCATCTGGCCGGCAGTACTGGTGGCCGGGCTGTCGTTCGCCATCCCGCAACTGCTGGTTTCCAACCTGATGGGGCCGGAACTGGTCGCCGTGATCGCCTCGGTCTGCTCGATCGCCGCGCTGGTGACCTTCCTGAAAATGTGGAAGCCGAAGGAAATCTACACCTCTACCGCCGGCACCATGGGTGGTGAGGCCGCCAACGGCGCCAAGGCCATCGTTGCCGACAAGCATCACGGTTACAGCAGTGGCGAGGTGATCCGCGCCTGGCTGCCGTGGCTGATCCTGTCGGTGGCGGTGTTCGCGTTCGGTTCGCCCAGCGTCAAGAAAGTGCTGGATGGCATCTTCACGCTGGAAATCCAGTGGCCGGGCCTGCACAACCTGATCTACAAGATGCCGCCGGTAGTGACCGCGCCGCATCTGGAAGCCGCCATCTACAAGCTCAACCTGCTGTCTGCCACCGGTACCGGCATTCTGGTGGCCGCACTGATCTCGGCGCTGATCATGGGCTATCGCCCGGGCGAGATGCTGAAGGTATACAAGGAAACGTTCTGGTCGCTGCGCTTCTCGCTGATCACCATCGTGGCGATGCTGGCTCTGGGCTACGTCACCCGTTTCTCCGGCGTGGACATCACCCTGGGTCTGGCGTTCTCGCACACCGGCGTGTTGTACCCGTTCTTCGGCACCCTGCTGGGCTGGCTGGGCGTGGCGCTAACCGGCTCCGATACCGCGGCCAACGTACTGTTCGGCGGTTTGCAGAAAGCCTCGGCGCAGCAGCTGGGCCTGTCGCCGGTACTGATGACGGCGGCCAACTCCTCCGGCGGCGTGATGGGCAAGATGATCGACGCGCAATCCATCGTGGTCGCTTCCACCGCCACCCAGTACTACGGCAAGGAAGGCGTGATCCTGCGCTACGTGTTCTTCCACTCGCTGGCGCTGGCCTGCCTGGTCGGCCTGGTGGTCACGGCAATGGCCTACCTGCCCCCGTTCACCAGCCTGGTGATCCACCCATAACACCCCGTCTGCCAGCAAAACCCCGGTTCGCTAACCGGGGTTTTTTATTGTCAGCAGCCCGCAAGGCGCCGACCCGGAATCAACGCCGCCGCGCGGCTTTCGCCATCCAGGCTTCAAATTTGCAGCAAATTTGCCGATACTGGCGGCACTATCCATCCACCATCAAAAACAAGGGGGGCTATATGTCCATCATCAAGGAGTTCCGCGAATTTGCCATGCGCGGCAATGTCATCGATCTGGCTGTCGGTGTGGTTATCGGCGGCGCGTTCGGTGCCATCGTCAAATCGCTGGTAGACGACGTGATCATGCCGCCCATCGGCCTGCTGGTCGGCAATGTCGACTTTGCCAACCTGTTCCTGGTATTGAAGGAAGGCGCCAAGGCCGCCGCGCCGTACGCCTCGGTAGCGGCAGCCAAGGAAGCCGGTGCCGTTACCCTCAACATCGGCCTGTTCATCAACGCGCTGGTGAGCTTCACCATCGTGGCATTTGCCATCTTCATGCTGGTGAAAGTCATCAACCGCCTGAAACGCGAAGAGAAAGCCGAAGCGCCGGCCGAAGTCACCAGCAAGGAATGCCGCTACTGCCTGTCCAGCATTCCGCTGAAAGCCAGCCGCTGCCCATGCTGCACCTCGCAGCTGGACTGATCCGGCTCATGACAAAGGCCGCCCGCAGGCGGCCTTGTTGTTGGTTTTGCAGAGAACCCTTCTAGCGCAACTGCTGCACCTGCGGCACCAGGCCTGTCAACAAACTGACCACCGTGCTCCACGGCGGAATGGCAGCCCCGGCTACGCCACACGCGGCACAGCCACTGGCCACTGCGGTCGCCAGATGCCGCATCGGCACCGCCTGCGGTGTCTGCCACAGGCTGGCCAGCAAGCCGGCCATGCTGGCATCCCCTGCCCCCACTGTATCCACCACCGCCACCGGCGGTGGTGCCAGTTGCCATACATGTTCCCCGATCCACAGCTGCGCGCCGGCGGCTCCTTGCGTGTACAGCAGCCACGCCTGCGGGTTCCACTGCCGCAATGTGGCCAGCGCTGCCGCCTGATCATCGTGGCGGAACAGGCCGACCAGGTCTTCGTCGGACACCTTGATCACGTCGGCCAGCATCACCATCTCGCGCAACATGCCATCGTAGCCGGCATCCATCACCACACGGAAATTCGGGTCGTAGGCGATGCGGGTGCCGGCGGCCTTAAGTTGCCGGGCCTGCGCCAGCAAATGCCCCGCCAGCGGCTGGCGGGCCAGGCTGATGCCGCCGAACAGCGCCCAGCGCGCCGCTTGCCGCCAATCCTGCGGCAGGTTGGCCGCATCGAAGTGCAGGTCAGCACTGTTGTCGCCCACAAAGAAGTAGCGCGGCTGCTGTGTGCTGTACACCATGGCCAGCAGGGGCGCGGCGTCAACTTGCTGCAGGTAGCGCAAATCCAGTCCGGCCTCGGCACTGGCGGCCAGCAGCGCGTCGCCAAAGCAGTCACGGCTGATGCTGCCGGCAAAGGCAGCCGGTAGCCCCCAGCCAGCCAGGATGCGTGCCACGTTCCACGGCGCGCCGCCGGGGCGCGACAGCCAGCGGTCATCAGACTGGATGATCATGTCGGTCAAGGCCTCGCCAAAACAGAGCAAGGCCGGTAAGGGCTGTGTCATTGCGTCTCCTGCATGAAAAAAAACCTGCCGCAGGACGGCAGGCCAGGACCTCTGGAGCCGGCAGCACACGCTGCCATGCACAACGGCATCAAAAGCCGATGTGCACACCAGCAAACAGCGAATTGTCTCGCGGGTTACCGTTCTTCTTGTCAGACTTGAATTCGACTAACAGGCTGGTCTGGAAACGGCTTTCCTTGCTGGACAAATCGTAATCGGCACCCAGCAGACTCACCTTGTGCTTGCCGCCATTCACATAGCCGTAGTCGTTGGTGTTGATGTAGCCGGCACGTACGCCGACACGCTGCGGCTTGTACTCGGCGTACACTCCCACGCTCTTTTGCATCGGGCCGCTGACATTCTTGGAGTTGTTGAACTCGGTCGCCAGGGTCAGACCGGCAGCCGGCATCACTTTGAACGCCAGCAGCGTGTCTTTCAGCGTACCGCCGGCAGCTACTTTCTGCTGGCCAACCGACAGTCGGGCACCGAACATGCCTTGCTCGTAGGTGCCGCTGGCCGCCCAGGCGTCGGTCGCGCGCGGCTGGGTGGTGGTCTTGTCTTCACCCGGCGAGTAGCTGAACGACAGCGCCAGGCCATTCAGGTTGGGCGCTTCGTATTTGAAGGCGCCACGGCCAGAACCACCACCGCTGGCGATATCGCCACGATCCGGGCCTACGTCGTAGGCGTACAGATTGGCCTTGAAGTAGCCGTCACCGTAGGCATTGATGCCCCGGCCCAGTTTCACGGTACCGAAATCACCCTGCAGACCGACAAAGGTATCGCCATTGGCGAAATAATCGGTACCCTTATTATTATCCAGTTTGATATCGGTATTTACCTGCAGCAGCGCTTTCAAACCATTACCGATATCGGCACTGCCCACCACATCCAATTCGGAACCACCATCTTCCACCGCACGATTAGTAATACCGTTTTCTTTTTTCGATGCCATACCGACTTCAATCTTGCCGGTAAGCTTGATATCGCCATCCAGGGCAAAAGCGTGGCCAGTCATCAGAATGCCAACCAGCAGCAGGATGTTTTTATTCTGGATCATACTTGTCTCCGTTTATGTTTATTTTCCGGCGTTCCACCGGTGATGGCCATTTAAAACGGTGACAATAATGTAGCCAACAAATTACAAAACAATGCCTGAATTTTTTTAAAATGAATTGGTTACCAGCAACAAAATAATATTCACAATCAAAACCGGATATTAATAATTGAAATATTGCATAAATAAATAAAGGCACCTTGCGATGCCTTTATCCGGGAAAAACGAAACCGCCGCCGGCTGACTCAGGCCGCGGCCAGGTTGGCCGCCAGCCGTGGCAGCGCCTCGTCGGCGGCATCGAACACATGCACGCGATCGGCCGGGAGCGTAAAGCGCAGGCTGTCGCCGATAACAGCGCCCTGAGCAGTCAGCTTCACAACTAACGGCGCCGGAGACAGATCGCTATCCAGATAGGCGTAGCTGTGTTCGCCCAGGTGCTCCAGATGGGTAATGCGGCCCAGCAGGCTACCCTCTCCCACCTGCACATGCTCGGGGCGGATGCCCAGCGTCACCGCACTGCCGGCCACCAGCCCCGCCGCATTCACCTCCGCCAGCACGGTGGCGCTGCCCGCCTGGCATTGCAGGCCGTCGCTGCGCGCCATGCTCACCCCGGCAGGAAAGAAGTTCATGCCCGGCGAGCCGATGAAACCGGCCACGAAGCGGTTCTTCGGGTGGTGGTACAGCTCCAGCGGGTGGCCCACCTGGGCAATACTGGGCACTCCCTCCTGTCCGGCCAGCGGCTTGAGCAGCACGATCTTGTCGGCCAGCGTCATCGCCTCCACCTGGTCGTGCGTCACATACACCATGCTGGCGCTCCCCAGCGCGCGGTGCAGACGGGCAATCTCCACCCGCGTCTTCACGCGCAGCGAGGCGTCCAGGTTGGACAGCGGCTCGTCAAACAGAAACACCTTGGGCTGCCGCACGATGGCGCGCCCGATGGCCACCCGCTGGCGCTGGCCGCCAGACAATGCGCCCGGCTTGCGGTCCAGCAGCGCAGTAAGGTGCAGCGACTCGGCGGCGCTGCGCACGCGGCGTTCGATCTCGGTTTTGCCCAGCTTCAGGTGGCGCAGGCCGAAGGCCATGTTGTCGTACACCGTCATGTGCGGGTACAGCGCGTAGCTCTGGAACACCATCGCCACATCGCGTTGCGCCGGCGGCACCTCGTTAACGCAGCGGCCGTCGATGTACAGCTCGCCGCCACTGGCGTCGTCCAGGCCGGCGATCAGCCGCAGCAGCGTGGACTTGCCACAACCGGACGGGCCGATGAACACGCAGAACTCGCCCGGTGCGATGGTGAGGTTGATGTCGGCCAGGATGGGGTTGCCACCAAAGCGCTTATGAATACCTTGCAGTCGGATTTCGCTCATGATCAGCCCTCCACGGCCAGCTGGATGAAGGCAGCCGACATCGGCGCCAGTTCGATGACTTGTCCGGCAGCCTGGCTACCGTCGCTATGCAGCAGCACGCTGGCGCCTGCCGGCAGCGGCAGGTTGGCCGCCGTGCTACCCAGGTTGAACACACACTGCAGCTGCTGGCCATGACCGCTGCGGCCAAAGCGCAGCAGACTGTCGTCGGCCGCGCCCAGCACGAAATCGCCACCGTGCAAGGCCGGCTGCTGACGGCGCCAGGCCAGCAACTGCCGCCAGAACGCCAGCGTGCTGTCAGCCTGTGCCGACTGTTGTGCCACCGCCGCAGCACGGTGCGCCGGCCACAGCGGCAGCCACGGCTGCGCGCTGCCGAAGCCGCCGTCGGCGCTGTCGTCCCACGCCATCGGCGTGCGGCAACCGTCGCGGCCTTTGAACTCGGGCCACAGCACCTTGGCGTACGGGTCTTGCAGCTGTTCGTAGCTGATCTCCGCTTCCGGCCAGCCCAGCTCCTCGCCCTGGTAAATGCACACCGGCCCCGGCAGCGCCAGCAGCAGCATGGCAAACACGCGGGCGCGCGCCGCCTCGCTGCCGCCCAGCGCCGCCCAACGGCTGACCACGCGGATGTTGTCGTGGTTGGATAGCGCCCAGCACACGGTGGCGTCACCGGCCTCGGCCACGTACTCCTGCAGCACGCGGTGCAGGTAGCGCGGGTGGCAATCGTCGGTCAGCAGCGTGAACACGTAGGCCATGTGCAGCAGATCGCTGCCGGCGGTGTAGTCGCATAGCGTCTGGTACTGCAAATCGTCGCCGATCTCCCCCACGGTGATGGCGCTGAACTCGTCGCACAGGCGGCGCAGGCGGCGGATGAAGGTCAGGTTTTCCGGTTGCGTCTTGTCGTACAGGTGGCGCTGGAAGGCGTACGGGTTGCTGCGCGGCACGCCGCCGGCGTAGCTGCCAGCCGGCTGCGGCGGGTTGTCACGCAGCTGCGCGTCGTGGGTGTAGAAGTTGACGGTATCCAGCCGGAAGCCATCCACCCCCAGCTGCAGCCAGAAGCGCGCCACGTCCAGCACCGCGTCCTGCACCGCCGGCTGGTGGAAGTTGAGGTCCGGCTGGCTGGTGAGGAAATTGTGCAGGTAGTACTGGCCGCGACGGGCATCCCACTGCCAGGCGCTGCCGCCAAAAATGCTGAGCCAGTTGTTGGGCGGCGTGCCATCGGCGCGCGGGTCGGCCCACACGTACCAGTCGGCGCGGGCGTTGTCGCGGCTGGCGCGGCTTTCGGCAAACCACGGGTGCTGGTCGGAGGTATGGCTAAGCACCAGGTCGATCAGCACTTTCAGCCCCAGTTCATGGGCGCGGCCAACCAGGGCGCGGAAATCGTCCAGCGTGCCGAACATCGGGTCCACATCGCAGTAATCGGAAACGTCGTAACCGAAATCGGCCATCGGCGAAGTAAAGAATGGCGAAATCCAGATCGCCTCGGCGCCCAGTTGCGCAATATGCGGCAGGCGGCGGGTAATACCCGGGAGATCACCAATACCATCACCATTACTGTCCTGGTAACTGCGCGGATAAATCTGGTAAATCACGGTGTTTTGCCACCAGTGTTGATTCTTTTGCATCGTATTCATTCCTTGGCTACAAATGCCGCGATAAGCACGAAATAATATCCGGGGTCGCCATGACACCCTGCGTCATTTGCTGAATAGCTGGCGACGGGTTATTTGATGCCGGCGAGCAGAAAATAGGTTTTCCTGGTAATAAACAGGCATCTTATGGAAAGTTAAATCAGCCTTTTACCGCGCCGGCAGTCAGGCCCGACACGATCTGGCGCTGGAAAATCAGCACCAGCACGATCAGCGGCACGGTGACAATCACCGAGGCGGCCATAATGTTGCCCCACGGCAGTTCGTAACTGCTGGCGCCGCTGATCAGCGCGATGGCCACCGGCACCGTGCGCTGCTCGCCGGACAGCGTGAAGGTGAGCGCAAACAAAAACTCGTTCCACGCCGCGATGAAGGCCAGCAAGGAGGTAGCCGCCACCGCCGGCCACAGCAGCGGCAGGAAGATGCGGAAGATCACCGTCAGCACGCCGGCGCCGTCCATCAGCGCCGCCTCTTCCAGCTCGCGTGGCAGCTCGCGCATAAAGGTCACCAGCACCCACACCGTAAACGGCAGCGTAAAGATCAGATCGGACAGCACCAGCGCCCACAGGCTGTCGTACAGACCCAGCCAGGAGATCAGCTCGAACAGGCCGGACAGGATGGCCACCTGCGGAAACATCGACACGCCGAGGATGGTCATCATCAGCACGCCGCGGCCACGGAACTGCACCCGCCCCAGCGCGTAGGCCGCCAGCAGCGACACGGTCAGCGACAGCAGCACCACGCCGCCCGCTACCAGCACCGAGTTCAGCAGGTTCTGGCCGAACGGCTGCTCGGCGAACACCGCCACGTAGTTGGCCGCGCTCCAGCTTTTGGGCCAGAAATCGCTGGAGAACAGCGCACTGCCCTGCTTGAACGAGGTAGCGATGGCGTAGGCAAACGGGTACAGCGAAAACGCCAGCACCAGCGGCAGCAACAGGTAATAGGCCAGGTCGGTGGCCTGCAAACGTTTGGGCAGCATCTCAATGGCCCTCCATGCGGCGGCGCGCCAGCGCCATGTAACACAGGGTGATCAGCGCAATCAGCAGGAACAGCAGCGTGGCGGCGGCCGAGCCGTAACCGGCCAGCTGGAAGTCGATCAGCTGCTCGCGCACGTACACCGACATGCTCTTGGTGGTACGGCTGTTGGACGTCATCACGTAGATCAGGTCGAACACGCGCAGCGCGTCCAGCGTGCGGAAGATCATCGCCACCAGCACCGCCGGGGTGATCAGCGGCAGCGTGATGTTGACGAACACCGACCAGGTAGGCACGCCGTCCACGCGCGCCGCTTCGTAGCAATCGCCCGGCACCATCTGCAGCGCGGCCAGGATCAGCAGCGCCATGAACGGCGTGGTCTTCCACACGTCCACCAGCACGATGGTGGTAAAGGCCAGGTCGGGGTCGGCCGTCCACGCCAGCGGCGCGTCGATCAGGCCGGCCGACAGCAGCATGGCGTTGATGACGCCAAACTGGTCGTGCAGCATCCAGGTCCACATCTTGGCCGACACCACGGTGGGGATGGCCCACGGCACCAGCACGGCGGCACGCAGCAGCGCCTTCAGCGGCGACGGATGGTTCAGCATCAGCGCCACGCCCAGGCCGAATACGGTTTCCAGCGACACCGACAGCAGCGCAAACCACAACGTGTTGCGCACCGCCTGCCACCATTGCGGGTCGGCCAGCACGCCGGCGTCGCCGATGTAGTTGGCGAGGCCGACAAACTGCCGTGCCGACAGGTCGGACAGCTGGGCGTCGGTCAGGCTCAGAAAGAAAGTACGCGCCAGCGGCAGGCCGGCGATGGCCAGCAGCACCAGCAGGCTGGGCAACACCAGCAGCCAGGCCATACGCTGGCGGCTGCGCTGCAGCGACGACAAGGCACCGCCCGCCGGCAAGGTGGCGGTCAGGGTTGGGCTAGACATAGGATTCTCCGCGAGGCCGGCGCCTGCTACGGCCAGGGTTGGCCGCAGCCGGGGCTGCCCCGGTCAGGACAGGCAGGGGCTTACTTGGCGGCGCTGAAACCTTGCGGCGCCAGGCGCTTCAGCTGGGCGTCCAGCTGCGCCAGCGAGGTCTTGGCGTCGCTCTTGCCGGACAACACCTCGTGGGTGGCATTCCAGAACTGGTTGCTGACCTGGTTGTAGCGGGCGGCCGATACCGACGACGGGCGGCCCACGGCGCTGGTGAAGGTGTTGTACAGCTCGCCAAAGAACGGGTTGGCTTTCAGCACTTCCGGGTCGCGGTACAACGCGGCGATGGTGGGGTTGTAGGCACCGTTGATGGCGCGCATTTTCTGCACGCTGCTGCTGGTGAGGTAGGTCACCAGCTCGGCGGCCAGCTTCTGGTTCTTGGAGTACTTGGACACCGCCAGCTGCCAGCCGCCCAGGGTGGCGGCGTTGCGGCCGTCGGCGCCGCCCTTGGGTAGCGCCACCACGCCGACCTTGCCGTTCACCGCGCTATCCGGCTTTTGCGCCAGCGCCCAGGCGTACGGCCAGTTGCGCATGAACACCGCGTTGCCGGCCTGGAACACGCCGCGTGCTTCTTCTTCGCCGTAGTTCAATACCGCCTTCGGCGTGATGCTGCCCACCCAGCCGGCGGCGGTGGTCAGCGCCTTCACCGCTTGCGGGTTATTGATGGTGGCTTTACCGCTGGCCGCGTCAATGATGGTGCCGCCCTTGTAGCTCACTACCCATTCCAGCGCGTCGCAGCTCAGCCCTTCGTAGGCACGGCCCTGCCACACAAAGCCCCACATCTTGTCGTTGCCGGCAGCGCGCTCGGCGTCCTGGATCTTCCTGGCGCTGGCGGTCAGCTCTTCCCAGGTCCTGGGTACCGGCTGCTTGTATTTTTCCAGCAGGTCCTTGCGGTAGTACAACACGCCGGCATCGGTAAACCACGGCATGGCCAGCAGGCGGCCGCCAATGGTGTTGTTGCTGACGATGCCGGCAAAGTGCTGCTTCTCGGCACCGTTGGTGTACGGCTTCAGGTCCAGCAGATGGTTGGCCAGAATGCCGGGCCACACCACGTCGATCTGGAACACGTCGATCTTGTCGGAGCCGCTGCCGAGGATCTGCTGGTACAGCGCCAGGCGCTCGTTGGAATCGTTGGGGGTGGATACCACCTGCACGTCGTTACCGGTTTTCTTGCTCCACTCCGCTACCGACTGTTTGCACAGCTCCAGCTCCTGGCCCACGGCACCGCAGGAAATCTTCAGCGGGGCGGCCTGGGCACCGGCAGCCAGGGTCATCATCACGGCAGCACTGATCAGGCTGTATTTCATCATGTGTCTCCTCGTTGTGTTGTTGGCCGCACACCAGCGGCCCTGGAGGCCGGCTGGGTGCCGTCGCCCTGCCATGTAAACGCGGAGACATTAATGCGCAATTTCATTTTCATGCCGATGCCATTAACAATTGCAACATCGCTCACCGCGCCGCCGGTTCCCAGGCCAGCAGGCACGCCAGATCGTCGCGGCGGTAAGGCTTGGCGAGGAACGGCACGCCCGCCGGCCAGTCGCTGCGGCGGGCGTGGTGTTCGGGCGGCAGTCCAGAGGTGAGCACCACCGGCAGCGCGGGGTAGGACGCCTGCAGCGTGCGGTACAAGCGCACACCATCACCGCCCTCGCCCAACATGACGTCGGACAGCACCAGGTCGGCCTTGCCCCCCGCGGCCAGCCAGCCCAACAGCGCCGCCTCGCTGGCAAACACGCTGACGCGGGCGCCCAATGCGGCCAACTGCTGCTGTGCGGTGTCGCGCACGTCGGCGTCGTCTTCCACCAGCAGCACGTGACGGGCCGGCAGTACAGCCGGCAGCGCGCTGGCGCAGGCTTGCGGGCTGTGCTGGCCGGCGCTGGCCGGCAGCTCGATACACACCGTGGTACCCTCGCCCTGCCGACTGTGGATGGCCAGCTCGCCACCGCTCTGCTTCACAAAACCGTAGACGATGGACAGCCCCAGCCCGCTGCCCTTGCCCTGCGCCTTGGTGGTGAAGAACGGCTCCAGCACGTGCGGCAACACATCGGGCGGGATGCCCGGCCCGTCATCCTGCACATTGATGGCCACCCAGTCGCGACCATCGCGCTGGATGCGGCTAACCCGCAGCTGCAGGCTGCCGTGCTCGCCCATCGCCTGCGCGGCATTGAGGGCCAGGTTGAGGATGGCGTTTTCCAGCTGGCCGCGGTCCACCTGCACCGCCATGCCTTCCGGCGCGTCCACGCTGACGCGAATGCCGTCGCTGACGCTGTATTCCACCAGGTCCAGCATCTCGTACAGCATGTCGCCCACGTCCACCCGTTCTGTACACAAGGGCTGCCGGCGGGCAAAGGCCAGCAGCCGCCGCGTCAGCGCCGCCGCCTTGTTGGCCGCAGCCTGTGCCCGCTCCAACCGCTGCCGCGCCTCGGCCGGCAGGTCGGCACGCTGCTCCAGCAGCTCCAGGTTGCCCAGGATGGCGATCAGGATATTGTTGAAGTCGTGTGCCACGCCGCCGGTGAGCTGGCCCAGCACTTCCATTTTCTGCATCTGCTGAAGCTGCGCCTCGGCAGCGCGGCGCGCCGACACGTCGCGGCATACGGCCACCCAGCCACCTTCCGGCATGGCATGGCTCATGAACTCCAGCACGCGGCCGCCCGGCAGGTGCAGCTCGGCGTGACTGGCAATGCGATGGCTGTCGTCCGGCCGTGCCACAGTATCGCCGGCCACCGCCTCCCAGCGGGTACCGGCCGGCATGGCGGCTCGCAGCGCGGTATACGGCATGCCGCTGTACAGGCAATCGGGCGTCATGCCCAGCTGGGCCGGAAACTGCGGGTTCCACACCATCAGCTTGCCGTCTTCGTCGTACACCGACAGGCCGTCGTGCATGCTGCGGAAGACCGTCTGCAACAGCCGGCGCTGCGCTTCGATACCGTGTGACAAGCGCTGCTTTTCCAGCAGGTTGTCACGAAAAACCTGAAACGCGCGCGCCAGATCGCCGATTTCGTCGGCCTGCTCGGTAGCCGGTGTCAGCTGCTCGGTATCGCCACCCGCCAGTCGGCTCATCACACTGGAGATAGCCTGCATGCGCTGCGCCACGCGGCGCACGTAGGCGGCTGCCAGCATGGCCACTACCACGCCGATGGCGGCCAGTAACAAGGCGCTGCTGCTGCCGGAACGGAGCTCGGCCGCCATCTGGCCACTGCGGTCATCGGCGTGCTGGCGGATGGCTTGCACATAGCCGGCCGTGCGGTAGCTGAGGTGCTCGGCATTACTGCGGTACAGCTGCAGCAGCACGGCAATGCGCTCGCCGCTTTCGGTCAATGCGCGCTGCTGCTCGAACAGGTTCTGCGGCGCCTGCACCATCACTTCCAGTTCCACCACCAGCCAGTCGGGTAACTGGGCGGTTTCACCACGGCGCGCCATGGCCAGCATTAGCGCTTCGGCGCTGGCTTCCAGCTCGCCAAGCCGGGCACGGTCACGCGATAACGGCACTGCCAGTAGCGTCTGCCATAGCGGAATCAGCGTTGGCGCCCGCCGCGCCTGTTCGGCGTGCTGTGCGGCCAACCTGCCACCCAGTTCATCGAGGCGGGCCATATAGGTGTTGAGTATCTGCTGGCTACTGCGGCGCTGTGCAGACAGCAACAACAGCTGCGACAAGTCGCGCTCGGCGCCTTCCAGCATGCTGCTGACCGCCAGTTGCCGGTCGGCCTCGGGCGGCAGGCTCTGCGATAGCTGACGGATTTCGCGGGTAAGTGCCTGCAACCGGTTGATGTCATTCGACATCGTTTCCGGTGCATAACTATCGGCCAGCGTCGGTGCAATGGCAGCGATCTGCGACACCTTCTCTGCCAGCTCCAGCACACGCGCCAGTTCCGGCATCACCTCCTCGCGGAAGCTGGTCAGTGTCTCCTGTGTATTGCGCATGGCGCTGATACTGACCACGATCACCACCAGCATCAGCGCGAACAGCAACACGAACGCCGCCTGCAGCCGGGCGCGGATGGGCTGTGTACGCAGCTGTCGCAGTAGGGTCGGTATCATTCGGCATGGGCCTTGCTGACACTGGCGCGAAACACATAACCGATACCCCGCTCGGTGCAGATCAGCGCCGGCAGACGCGGGTTGGGCTCGATTTTGCGGCGCAGGCGCAGGATCAGTACATCAATGGTGCGGTCAAACACCTCGGTATCCATGCCCCGGGTCTGTTCCAATAACTGTTCGCGGCTCCACACCCGGCCGGGATGGCGCACCAGCGCCGCCAGCAACGCGTACTCGCCCTGGGTGAGCGGGCACGGCTCGCCGCCGCGGTTATGGCGCAGCTCGCGGGCGGTGGTGTCCAGAATCCAGTCGTGAAAGCAGTAACATTCGTGCGCCTCACCCTGCTTGCGCAACATGGGCAGCGACAGTTCTGTGGCGCGACGCAGCGCGGCGCGGACGCGGGCCAGAAATTCACGCCCGGAAAATGGCTTGGTCAGGTAGTCGTCGGCGGCCAGCTCCAGCCCCAGTACACGGTCAGCCTCGTCGCCCTTACCACTCATCATGATGATGGGCACTGCCGACTGCGCTCGCAGCGTGCGCGCCAGCTGCAAGCCATCCTCGCCCTTCAGCCGCAGGTCCAACACGACTAGCGCGAAAGCATGCTGCTGTAACGCCGCCTGCATCTGGCAACCGTTGGCCGCCCCCACTACTGCATAGCCGCAATCCTGTAGCAGCTCGGCCAACCAGTCGCGGATGTCAGCCTCGTCATCCACGATCAACACGGCATGCCTGTCGTCCATTGCTGTCTCCCTGTTTTTTTACCATCAGGTTTAACAGAAAGCGGCGTGACGTGTGTTTCAATTATTTCAAATCGAAGGCAATAAAAAACCCTGCGTGCCGATGCATGCAGGGCGTGCGGTCAGATTGGCAACACGGCACTTCCAGACCAGCTTTAGCTGATACTGCCGTTACCAGCCAGCTGCGATTGCTGGTAATTGGCAAGACCGGTCAGTTCGATCAGTTTGAGCTGCTGTTCCAGCCAGTGGGCATGATCGTTTTCGGTTTCTTCCAGCAGCACCATCAAGCCGTCGCGGGTCACATAGTCCCGCTCTTTCTCGCAAACGGCGATCACGCTCTTCAGCGCCTTGGCCACGCGGTATTCCACGTCCAGGTCATTGCGCAGCATGGCGGGCACATCCTCGCCGACGGCAATCGGCACCCGCTTGGCCACATCCGGCCGACCGCCCAGGAACAGAATGCGGGCAATCAGGCTGCGGGCATGCTCCAGTTCGTCCTCGCGTTCGTGATCGATACGTTCGAACAGCTTGTGCAGCCCCCAGTCCTTATACATCTCGGCGTGAATGAAATACTGGTCGGCAGCCGACAGTTCCTCTGCCAGCAGTTCGTTCAGCAGATCGATGATTTTGGGAGAGCCTTGCATAGGGGGTCCTTGTCTTTTTATCGTGACGACTGTGTCCGGATTCTAGACCAGCGCCGGAAAGATGTCTGTGTCCTTTACCCGGCCACCACCACCCCTGGTGGCGCAGCCAGATTGGAGCCAGTACAATCTGCCGATTCCCGCGCTTACAGAATGCAGAACAGACGATGACTATCAAATCGGACAAGTGGATCCGCCGCATGGCGGAAGAACAGGGCATGATCGAGCCCTTCGTCTACGACCAGGTGAAGAATGTCGACGGGCAGAAGGTAATTTCCTTCGGCACCTCCAGCTATGGCTACGATATCCGCTGTGCCGACGAGTTCAAGGTGTTCACCAATATCAACAGCACCATCGTCGACCCGAAAAACTTTGACCCGGATTCTTTCGTGGAAGTCTCCGGCAAGGGCTACTGCATCATTCCGCCGAACAGCTTCGCGCTGGCCCGGACCGTGGAATACTTCCGCATTCCGCGTTCGGTACTGACGGTTTGCCTGGGCAAGTCGACCTATGCCCGCTGCGGCATCATCGTCAATGTCACGCCGTTCGAACCGGAGTGGGAAGGCTACGTAACGCTGGAGTTCTCCAACACCACGCCGCTGCCTGCCAAGATCTATGCCAACGAAGGCGTGGCCCAGGTGCTGTTCTTCGAGTCGGATGAAATCTGCGATGTGTCCTACAAGGACCGCGCCGGCAAGTACATGGGCCAGGTCGGTGTGACCCTGCCCCGCCCGTAACAGCGGACAGCAAAAAAAGCGGCCAGCTGGCCGCTTTTTTCATTGCACCGGCGTTTCCCGCTCGCATTTTGGACGCGCTGTTCTAGGATGAAAGTCAGAGTCGGTCAGCCTTATTGCCGGCTTGGGCACAGCAAGCCGTTTCTTCCTGAGCGTTGTGGTTCCCCCTTGCCGCATCGCTCTTTTTTTACCCAAAATACAATTAAACAATTTAATTGCACACAATATTTATTACAATGACCGACATCCCTTCAAACTGGTACCGGATACCACCATGAGTCTCTATCACTACCCGCTGCACAATCTGGCAGGTCAGGATATCAACCTGGCCGACTATCAGGACAAGGTGCTGCTGCTGGTCAACACCGCCAGCGCCTGCGGTTTTACCCCGCAGTACGCGGAACTGGAGCAACTGCACCGCCAGTTTGCCGACGAAGGCCTCGTCATCATTGGCTTTCCGTGCAACCAGTTTGGCAAGCAGGAGCCTGGCAGCGCCGCTGAAATCGGCGCGTTCTGCCAGAAAAACTATGGCGTCAGTTTTCTGATGAGCGAAAAGATCGACGTCAACGGCCCGCAGGCCCACCCGCTATGGCAACACCTCAAGCAACAGCAGGCCGGCATTCTGGGTAGCCGCAGCATCAAGTGGAATTTCACCAAGTTTCTGGTGGATCGCCATGGCCATGTCGTTGGCCGCTACGGTTCGCTCACCAAGCCTCAGGCACTGGCCGAGCACATCAAGGCACTGCTATGAAACCGCAGCTGCAACTGGACCGGCAGCTGTGCTTTGCCCTCTATGCTGCCAGCCGTGCGATGACCCAGGTTTACCAGCCACTGCTGGCACCACTGGGGCTGACCTACCCGCAATATCTGGCGTTACTGGTGCTGTGGGAGCAGGACGGCATCACCGTCAAGCGATTGGGCGAACGGCTACAGCTGGATTCCGGCACCCTCACCCCGCTACTGAAACGGCTGGAAAGCGCTGGTCTGCTGCAACGCCAGCGCAGCAAGGACGATGAACGCAGTGTGCTGATCCACCTCACCCAGACCGGCAAGGCGCTTGAAGAACAGGCAGCGGTCATTCCTGCCACGCTTTCCTGTCGCTTTGGCGATGCCGGCGGCGAGCACAGCGCGCAATTGCGCGACACCCTGCATCAGCTGACGCGCCTGTTGCAAGGTAGCAGCCAACCATAAATGAAGAAGGCGCCCGCGGGCGCCTTCTTCATTGCTGTTTGTGATCCATCAGATGGATTCGCTGGCTTTCTGGCAGGGACTATCGACCAGCTGGCTGGCTATGGTCGCCAGTTCATCCAGATCCTCGTCCAGATGCGCCTGCATGTGCCGCAGCGCGCCACGCAGAATGGCCCCGGCCAGCTGGGCCTCATCACACTGGAACACGGCAGCCATGGCGCGCAGCTCCGTACAGCACTCGTGACAAAGCGGAACGGATAACTGCCTTACTGCCGGGGCATGCAGCAACGGAGCCAGATCCTTGCCATCGGCACGATGCGCTTCCAGCTGTTTGACAAAATCGTAGAGAACATCGGTCATGACGGGCCTCCTGGTGAAAAGTGTTCAACACCAGCATGGCACACCAGTGAGAGAAGCCAAGGCACAATTGGTTATAGCTTGATAACGGGCAATCAGCCCTCGTCAACGTCGCCATCCAGATAACGCCAGGCACCGTCTTCGCGGATAAAACGGCTGTTTTCCTGCAGTCGGTAAGCACGGCCCGCCAGCTTGTAACGGGCAACAAACCGCACCGTGCCGGTCTGGTCGGCAGCCTGCCCGGCAGTGGTTTGCTGCACCTGCAAGCCCAGCCACTTCACCGCGGCATCGGCAGCCAGGTCCAGCGTCTGCGGTCGCGTGCTGCTGGCCCAGCTAGTTAGCAGGTAGCTCTCGTCAGCCAGCACATAGGCACAGTAGCGCGAACGCATCAGCTGCTCGGCCGTGGCCGGCAACTCCCCACGATGAAACCTGCCGCAACAGCTGGTATACGGCAAAGGTTGGCCGCAGGGACAATTGTCCACAGCCGCCGGTTTGCTGTGCTTTTTCATTTATTGACCGGAAGTGGCGACAGGCCGTAGACCTTGAACATGAACTGGGTGAAAGCAGGGTTGGCTGGCTTGTTCTGCAGGCCGGGCCAGCGCCGCTGCCAGTATTTCAGGCGGTCTTCCATCTGCTTGCGGGCGCTGTCGCCATCGAGTTTGCCGGCATCGCGCAGCTGCGAAATCTGGTAGTAGAGCCGGTAGACGTCGTCATCCACCAGATTGCGCCCGACCAGCTTGATCCGCATCTCGCCCAGCTTCTCGGCGGCATCGACACGGTTGATTTCGCCGCGGCCAACCTTGTCGGCTAGGCGGTCCGCCTCGGTCAACAGCGCATCGGCAGCATTGGCGGTGCGGGAAGCAGGCGCAGAGGAAGGGAACGAGAATTGGGGCAAGTTGGCGCAGCCAGCGAGCGCGCCAAGCAAAACGGCCATGAATAGTCTGTTCATGGCCGTTATTGTAGCGCGGTTTGACTAATTGTCAGGCCAGATGCTCGAACAGCGGTGTCGACAGGTAACGCTCGCCGAAGGACGGAATCACCACCACGATCAGTTTGCCGGCGTTTTCCGGGCGCTTGGCCAATTCCAGCGCCGCCCATACCGCCGCGCCGGAGGAAATGCCGGTCAGGATGCCTTCCTGCGATGCCATCGCGCGTGCAGTAGTGAATGCATCCTCGTTCTTGACGCGGATAACTTCGTCGTAGACCGCAGTATTGAGGATAGGCGGCACGAAGCCGGCACCGATGCCCTGGATCGGGTGCGGGCCTTTCTGGCCACCGGACAGTACCGGCGAGGCATCAGGCTCGACCGCCACGATCTGCACGCCGGGTTTGCGGACCTTCAGCACTTCACCGACACCGGTAATGGTGCCGCCGGTACCCACACCGGCCACGAAGATATCGACCTGGCCATCGGTATCGTTCCAGACTTCTTCGGCGGTGGTGCGACGATGCACTTCCGGGTTGGCCGGGTTCTCGAACTGCTGCGGCATGAAATGGGTATCCGGATTGCTGTCCACAATCTCCTTGGCCTTGGCAATGGCTCCACCCATACCGTCCGGCCCCGGGGTCAGCACCAGTTCGGCGCCATAGGCGCGCAGCAGCTGGCGACGCTCGCGGCTCATGGTTTCCGGCATGGTAATCACCAGCTTGTAACCGCGGGCGGCACACACCATCGCCAGACCGATACCGGTATTGCCGGAGGTCGGCTCCACGATCACGGTATCCGGCCCGATCTTGCCGGCCGCTTCCGCCGCATCGATCATCGACACCGCGATACGGTCTTTCACGCTGTGGGCCGGGTTGAAAAACTCCAGCTTGGCCACCACGGTCGCGCCAACACCGGCAGTGACACGATTCAGACGAACCAGCGGGGTATTGCCAATCAGGTCAGTTACGGTTGCAGCAATGCGCATGTGCTTATTCTCCAATCCTGTTAACGGCCAATCCGTTATTCTCGATAATTCTAAACAGCCGCAGCAAGCTTAGCTAATACCGATTGCTGCTAAGTTTTTTCCTATCCGCCGTATCAGCTGATGCCGGGCATCACCCGACAACCGGCATGCCAGACGGCATCGTCATAAGCCACCAGCACTATGCGCTGCAGACTATGCTGATGCCCCTCCTCCAGCCAGTCACCGATCTGTTGCCAGGCGATATTCATGGCCGACAATGCCGGATAGCCATACACCCCGCAGCTGATCGCCGGGAAGGCAATACTGTGTACCGCATTATCTGCCGCCAATTGCAGGCAGCTGCGGTAACAACGCGCCAGCAAGAGTTCCTCGCCCTCATCGCCACCGCGCCACACCGGCCCGACGGTATGAAACACAAAGCGGCATGGCAGGCGGAAGCCCGGCGTCAGGCGCACTTCGCCAGTCGGGCAATGGCCGATGTGCATGCAGGCCTGCAACAGCTCCGGCCCCGCCGCGCGGTGAATGGCGCCATCCACGCCACCGCCGCCGCGCAGGCCATTGTTGGCCGCATTGACGATCACATCCACTTCCAGACGGGTGATGTCGCCGCGCCATAATTCGATGGTGACCCCGTGTTTGCGAGTCAGCATGTCGGTCTCCTTGCGGCCAACCTTAGCCGCAACATCTGTTCTGCCACCCGCGCCAGCCAAATTGCCGCGTGCTGCATCGCTTCCGCCAGCGTGGCCGGCTGCGGACACAACGAGAAGCAGCCATCAAAACAGGCGGCCAGCACGGGGTTGTCTTCCACCGCGCCGGATAGCAGGCTGACCGGCACCCCCGCCTCGCGCGCCAGTTGCGCCACCAGTGCCGGCGCCTTGCCATGCAGCGTCTGGCTGTCGCTGCGCCCCTCACCGGTAATCACCCAGTCAGCCGCGGCCATGCGCGCCGCAAGGCCGGCCGCCGCTGCGACCGCTGCAGCACCCGAGCGCTGCCCGGCGCCCAGCCATTGCAGCGCAAAGCCCATACCACCGGCCGCGCCACCACCGGCCACCGCCAGCGACAGTCCCGGCTTTTGCCGCAGCAAGGCTTGCGCCAGTGTTGCCAAGGCGGCATCAAATTGCGCCAGCTGCCCTGCCGCCAGGCCCTTCTGCGGCCCGAATACCGCGCTGGCCCCCGCCGGACCGCACAGCGGGTTGCCGACGTCCGACCAGACTTCAAGCTCAAGCGCATCCAGCCGCGGGTCAAGCCCGCTCTCATCAAAGTAGACTGCCGGCGGCCAACTTGCCGGCAAAGGCGGCAGTGGCTGGCCATTGCCATCACGCCACACGCCGCCCAGGGCAGCCAGCAGGCCGGCACCGCCGTCATTGGTGCTGGAACCGCCCAAGGCGATCGCCACACGTCGGCAACCATGATCCAGCATCAGGCGCAGCAACTCGCCGACGCCACCACTGTGCCGCTCGGCCAGGCTACTGCGGCCAACGTCCGGCAGCCCGACTACCTGCGCTACTTCCAGTACCGCAAGTTGCTCGCTTCGCAGCCACTGTACTTGTCGCGACCGTCCTTCGGCATCAGTTGCCACCGCCGTCTGCAGCGTCCCGACACCGGCAGTGGCCAGCGCCAGCAGGGTACCTTCGCCGCCATCGGCCATCGGACAGATATCCAGCTCGATGTCAGGCCGCACGCGCCGTAGGCCGCTGGCCACCGCTGCCGCCACCTCCGGTGCCGCCAGACTGCCCTTGAATGAATCCGGTGCCAGTACACACCTCATGCGCCCTCCTCCGGCCAGCGAACACGTTGGCCGCAAAAAAACAAAAGCCCCGCATGGCGGGGCTACAGTGTAAGGCGCGGCAGAACTCAGTGCTTGCCGAAATGATAAGGGGATTGCGCGTAATACGGGTTCAGCGGATGCCAACCGGCCAGCGGCTTGCCCTCTCTGGCCAGGCGCGCACGCACGGCACCGGCAAAAAAAGCCAGCACACCGCCCAGCAACGGCAACACAAAGAAATACAGCAGCACCAGGGCCAACAGGGTTTGCATGATCTGCTCCTTGAATAATGTGTATACATTATCCCGGCACGCAGCTTATTTTGCGTTCAGAAACAGGACATTGGTTTTGTGCAGTGCGACATAACAACGTTGGCCGCAGGCCGGTGAACAAACAAAAAGCCGCCCGAAGGCGGCTTTTTTGCGGATTGTCAGCCGGTCTGCGATTAGGCAGCGGAAACAACCACGATCTTCACAGCAGCAACCACGTCGTGGTGCAGAGCGATTTCCAGATCGTATTCACCGATGGCCTTCAGCGGGCCGTTCGGCAGACGAACTTCGAAACGCTTCACTTCAACGCCAGCAGCAGTAATAGCATCGGCGATGTCAACGTTGGTTACGGAACCGAACAGACGGCCGTCAACGCCGGCTTTCTGAGCGATGGTGAAGGAAGCATCAACCAGCTTTTCAGCACGAGCTTTGGCATCGGCCAGAATGGCAGCCTGTTTGGCTTCCAGTTCAGCGCGGCGAGCTTCGAACTCTTTCAGGTTGGCTTCGGTAGCGCGCTTGGCTTTACCGGTCGGGATCAGGAAGTTACGGGCGTAGCCGTTCTTCACTTTAACAACGTCACCCAGAACGCCCAGGTTGGCTACTTGTTCGAGCAGAATGATTTGCATCTTGTCGTATCCTTATCCCGTGATTAGTGCTGGTCGGTGTACGGCAGGAAGGCCAGGAAGCGCGCGCGCTTGATGGCTTCGGACAGCTGGCGCTGGTAGCCAGTCTTGGTGCCGGTGATACGAGCCGGGATGATTTTGCCGTTTTCGGCGATGAAGTCTTTCAGGAGATCAACGGATTTGTAGTCGATTTCCTTGATACCTTCTGCCGTGAAGCGGCAGAACTTCTTGCGCTTGAAGAGTTGACGAGCCATTTGATTAACCTTTTACAAATTCAACGTATTCGATGTGTAGAACCAACCGCGGATTACGCAAACTGCGCTGACTCAGGAAGCCGGCGCACTGCACCGTATTGCCTGCCAGCCTGCCGGCAAATTTTTTGGCCGCATCCCCCAGCAATACAGCCTGTATTTCACAGACCACATCGCGTTCCAGGTTGGCAGCGCTTTGCCGGGACTGGTGTCTGAGCCACATTTCCAGCACCGGCAAGCCGGCGGGGGTGTATCTCAGACTGTCTTCGCGTTCGACCGTAGCGGTCAGTTCAAGTCGGTTCTGCAAGGATGCAGTAACGCCCGATTAGGCGGAAACTTCTGCTTCGGCGTTGCCTTCCAGCAGGTTCTTGGCCTTCTCGTCCTTCATCATCGGGGATGCTTCGGTGATAGCACGATTCATCTTGATGGTCAGGTGACGCAGAACGGCGTCGTTGAATTTGAAGGCGTGCTCGATCTCGGCCAGGGTTTCCGGAGCGCACTCAACGTTCATCAGAACGTAGTGAGCTTTGTGAACCTTCTGGATCGGGTAAGCCAGTTGACGACGGCCCCAGTCTTCCAGACGATGGATAACGCCGTTAGCGTTCAGGACCATGCCCTTGTAACGCTCAACCATGGCGCCAACCTGTTCGCTCTGATCCGGATGGACGATGAACACGATTTCGTAATGCCGCATGTGAACTCCTTGTGGCTATAAAGCCCCCCGTCATGCGCGATAGCCGGAGGGCAAGGGTTAAAACCAGCGGATTATACGCAGTTGGCCGCAAGCAGGCAAACGAATCCGCTGCCTGCGGCTCGCACCACGTCTCGGCACTGTGGCAAATCAGCCGATCAGATCGTAACCGGCATCCTCGATCGCCTGTTTCCACGCCGCCGGCTGTGCGTCGCCGTGGAAATCCACGGTCACAGCCTTGCTGGCCAGATCCACGCTGACCGCATCCACGCCGGCTACCGCCTGCAGCGCATTTTTCACGCCATTGGCGCAGCCACCGCAGGTCATGCCATCCACTTTCAGTACTTGTTGCGTCATGATTCCACTCCTAGTGCCAGCGCCTCTCAGCGCATCTTTTTCAATAACTGCATCACTTCGGCGATCGCCTGCTCGCTATCGCCTTCCTGCATCGCCCGCGTCACACAGCCCTTGAGGTGGTTTTCCAGCAGCTGCTGCGCCACCGCGTCGAGAGCCGAGCGGGCGGCGGCGATCTGCGTCAGCACATCCACGCAGTAGCGGTCGGACTCGATCATGCCGGCCACGCCGCGCACCTGGCCCTCCAGCCGTGCCAGCCGCTTGAGCAATGCCGTCTTGTCCGGCTGCACCACCTGCTTGTGGCTACAGCAATCCTCGTGTTGATCCGTCATGGTTACTCCGCCAGAAAATCGATCTGCGCCATCATGCCCTGATCTTCATGCTCCAGGATATGGCAATGCAGCATACGCAGCCCCGGCAATGATTGGACAAAGCGCAAGCGTACCGATTCGTTTGCCGCCACATTCACCACATCGCGCCAGGCCAGGAACGGTTCGTCTTCCCATACCCCGTCCACGGTACGCGCCAGCACCTGGAACTGGGTGCCGTGCAGGTGGAACGGGTGATCCATATGGGCATTGCCCTGCACTTCCCACTCCTCGATGCGGCCAACCTTGCCGGTGCCGTCGATACGGTTCATGTCGTAGCTGCGGCCATTGATCAGGAACATGGCCTTGGGGTCGGCCATGTTTTCCGACAGCTCAATACGACGACGGAAGCCCGGCTCGCCCAGTGGCGGCAGCGGGCGCAAGCGTGCCGGCAGAGCCAGTGTCGGCTTCATGCCATGCTGCATGATGCTGGCCAGCACTTCGTCCGTCGCCTGCTCCGGATGCATCATCTTGCCGCGACGGTAGGGCTGGCTGATCAGCCCGGCCTGCGCACCAGCACGGAAGCGACCGGTTACCACCAGCTCGACACGTCCGCCCGGCGGCAGCAGTACGCTCTCGACCGGATGGCCCTGTTCCAGCAGGCCACCATCAGTCCCCACCAGCAAGACATCGTGTGCCGGCAGTGCCAGCTTGAAAATGCGGCTGCTGGTGGCATTCCAGATACGCCAGCGCTGGCGCTCGCCCTGTGCCAGCGGAATCATCGGCTGCCAGGCACCGTTGATCAGCACATACTGCCCTTCGCGGCCATCGTGCATGTCGGCCATATCGTTGGCCGCCACCTGGCCAGCGGCATCCAGCTTGAGGTCGGACAACAGCAGATGCTGTTCCGGCAGATGCCGTAGCGGGTCGTGCTTGCTGCGCACGATCACCGCGCCGGCCAGACCACGAAACGCCTGCTCCGCAGTGTGGCCATGCGGATGCGGGTGATACCAGTAGCTGGCGGCACTGCCTTCCGGCAGCGTGAAACGGTATTGCCGGCGCCCCCCCGGGGCGACCGGATCATGCGGATTGCCATCCTGCTCGGCCGGTACCGGCATGCCGTGCCAGTGGATGGTGGTCGGCTGCGCCAGCTGGTTGGCAAACGAAATATCCACGTCGTCGCCTTCCCACAGTTCGATCAACGGGCCAGGCAGACTGCCGTTATAGGCCCAGAACGTGGTCTGGCGCGCATCGCCCCACAGCGCGGCATCGACCGGTGCCGCCGTCAGCGCGGCGCGGAACTTGCCGGCGTCCAGCGTTTCATTGCCCAGTCGCGGCAAAGCCGGCAGCGGTTCTCCGGCCGGCAGCGGCGGCATGCCTCCGCCAGTCACTGGACTCGCCATCTGCGGCATGCTGTGTCCCATTGCGGCGTGATCGGTACCTGCTACCACCATCGGCAACTCGTCTGCCATGACGTGTGCCGCCAGCCAACTGGCGCTGCCTGCGGCGGCCAACTGTAGAAAATCGCGACGTTGCATGCTGTCCTCCTGAAATCCGATCACCCCATCTTATACCCCCACAAGGTATATGACCAGAGGTGCTTCAGCTGCATTTCCCAGTTAACCCGCCGCTACCGACACGCTAAGATGGGTACCCCACCCCACGCCAGACCGCCATGTTCGACATCTTTCTGCTGCGCGACGGCGCCGCCACCCCGCTGTTGCTGGGTAACTACAATCCCTGGCTGGTGACCCTGTCGCTGCTGATCGCCGTGCTGTCATCCACCATGGCATTGCAGGTAGCCGGTTTTGCACGCATTGCCAGCTCTGGCAGCATCCGGCAAACCGCCCTGCTGTCTGGCTCGCTGGCCCTGGGTGGCGGCATCTGGGCCATGCATTTCATCGGCATGCTGGCCTTTGATATCTGCACGACGGTGAAGTACGACTTCACCCTGACCCTGCTGTCGCTGCTGCCGGCCATACTCGCCTCCCGGGTAGCGCTGGGCCTGATTTCCCACCGCGACATCACGCACCTGCAACTGGTCACCGGTGGCGTGCTGGTAGGCGCCGGCATTGGCACCATGCATTACAGCGGAATGGCGGCCATGCAGATGGCGCCGCTGTTGCGTTACGACCCGCGATGGTTTGCCGCTTCGATACTGGTCGCCGTGGTACTGGCCATGCTGTCGCTGTGGATACGTTTCGGCCTGCGCCGCGGCGGCCGCTTCTCGGTGAATCAGGCCATCATGCTGGGCGGGCTGGTCATGGGACTGGCCATTGCCGGCATGCACTACACCGGCATGGCCGCGGCCCGCTTCATTGGCAGCCCCGACCCCGCTTACGTCAGCGGCATGAACAACAATACCGTGCTGGCACTGGCGGTGGCGCTGATCACCGTGGTCAGCAGCGTGTTTGTCCTGGCCGGCAACGCCTACCTGCGTTACCGCCACCTGTACAACCAGAAGCTGGACAGCGAGCAGCGACTGCGCGCCATCGTCAGCACCGCGGTGGACGGCATCATCACCATCAACCATCAGGGGCTGATCCAGGACCTGAACCCGTCTGCCGAGCGCCTGTTCGGCTGGCAGAAAAGCGAACTGATCGGCCTGAACATCAAGCGGCTGATGCCGGAGCCCTATCGCGGCAACCACGATGGCTATCTGGCCAACTACCTGAAAACCGGCGAGGCCAAGATCATCGGCCAGGGGCGCGAAGTCACCGCCCTGCGCCGCGATGGCAGCCTGCTGCCGGTGCGGCTGGCGGTTGGCCGCGCCGAAACCTCCGGCCAGCCGATGTTTGTCGGCTTCATCACCGACATCAGCGAACACAAGGCGATGGAGCGGGAACTGCGCGCCCGCGAAACCCAGTACCGCACCCTGATCGGCAACATTCCCGGTGTCGCCTTTCGCAGCCGGGTAGACCACGACTGGAGCAAACTGTTTGTCAGCGACGCGGTGGAAACCCTGACCGGCTGGGAAAAATCGTTTTTCCTGCAAGGCAAGCTGAGCGTTGTCAGCATCATCCATCCCGACGATCTGGACAGGGTGCGCACGGAAGTGGAGCAGGCGCTGGCCGAGCATCGCCCCTATGTACTGGAGTACCGCATCCTGCACCGCGACGGCGGCGAACGCTGGGTATCGGAAAGTGCCAGCGGCGTGTATGACGACAATGGCGACGCGTTGTGGATAGATGGCGTGATCATCGATGTCACCCGTTCCAAGCTGCGCAACGCCGAATTCGAAGGCATCGTGCAGGCCATGCGCCAGGCAATGGCGGTGGTGGAGTTCGACCTGGATGGCAGCATCCTCGACGCCAACGACAACTTCCTGCGCCTGAGCGGCTACTCGCTGGAAGAACTGCGCGGCCAACATCACCGCCGCCTGTGCCTGCCGGCAGAGGCCGACAGTGCCGATTACCAGACCTTCTGGGCCACGCTGCGACACGGGGAGTTCATAAAGGGCGAATACTGCCGCCGGGCAAAAGACGGCCATAGCTTCTGGATTCACGCCAGCTACAACCCCATTCTCGATGCCGACGGCAAACCGTGGAAAGTCGTCAAGCTGGCCAGCGACCTGACCGAGCGCAAGGCGATGGAACACGACCTGCTGCTGGCGCGCGACAAGGCCGAGCAGGCCGCCAGCGCCAAGGGTATGTTCCTGGCCAATATGAGCCATGAAATCCGCACCCCGATGAACGCCATCATCGGCTTTACCGAACTGCTGCTGGGCAGCCGGCTGGACGACGAACAGCGCCATCACCTGAACACCGTGCGCCAGTCGGCACGCGCGCTGCTGGGGCTGCTCAACGACATCCTCGACACCGCCAAGCTGGAACGCGGCGCCATCGAACTGGAAAACCGCGACTTTTCGTTGCGCGAGCTATGCCAGCAGGTGTTGGCCGCACTGCAACTGCAGGCAAACCAGAAAGGATTGTCATTGCAACTGGACTATCCGCCCGAACTGGCAGACGGTTTCCATGGCGATGCGCTCCGCCTGCGCCAGATCCTGATCAACCTGCTGGGCAACGCGGTGAAGTTCACCGAACGCGGCAGCGTCACCCTGCAGCTACGCCAGCAGCAGGGCCGACTGCAACTGAGCGTGATCGATACCGGCATCGGCATCGCGCCGGAACGGCTGCCGCATATCTTTGCGCCGTTTACCCAGGCCGATGCCAGCATGGCACGCCGTTTTGGCGGTACCGGGCTCGGCACCACCATCGCCCGGCAACTGGTCGAGCTGATGGGGGGCGACATCCATGCCACCAGCCTGCCCGGCGTGGGCAGCAGCTTCATTGTCAGCCTGCCGCTGCCGGAAGCCCGCGGCGAACGCTTGCCGGCGCCCGCCAGCACGGACACGCTGCCACCGCTCAACATCCTGGTCGCCGACGACGTCCCGCAAAACCTGGAGCTGCTGCAACTGGCGCTCAGCCGCGACGGTCACCGTGTACTGACCGCGGCTGACGGCGCGGAAGCCTGCGAACGCTTTCAGCAGCAAGCGTTTGACGTGGTGCTGATGGATATCCAGATGCCACGTCTGGACGGCCTGGCGGCTACGCGCCGCATGCGCGCCCATGAACAGCAACACCGGTTGGCCACTACGCCAGTAATCGCGCTGACCGCCAGCGTGCTGGAAAAAGACCGCCGCGAAGCCAGCGCGGCCGGCATGAACGGCTTTGCCTCCAAGCCGGTAGACCTGCCGCTGCTGTACGCCGAAATTGCCCGGGTGCTGCAATTGACCACCGCCAGCAGCGCAGCGCGCCCGACCGATGACGTGCGCAGCAGACCGGCCAGCATCGACTGGGCGCGTGCCAGCCAGCGCTGGGGAAGTCGTGATGCCTTACTGGCACAACTGCGGCGCTTCATTGCCGACTATGCTTCACTGGCTGACAGTCTGCGCCAGAGCAGCGGCGAGCAGCTGCCAGCCACCGCCCACCGCGTCAAAGGCGCTGCGGCCAACCTGGGACTGCAGCAGCTGGGCGCCCTGTTGGCCGCCATCGAGACACAAGGCCACTGTGATGAGGCGCAGTTGGCCGCCATTGCCGGCGAACTGGGCGCCATCGCGGCCGCCTTGCCTGCCGATAGCGAGCCGGCGCAAAGCGCCAAGCCCGCACCGCAAGCGCTGACAGCGGAGGTGCGGCCGCTGCTGCAAGCGCTGGCAAACGCCTGCCGGCACGGCGAAATTGACGACGCCAGCCTCAGCACGCTGGCGCAGCAACTACCGGAAGCATTGTTGGCCCCGCTGCAACAGGCAGTGGATAACTTCGACTTTGAACAGGCACTGACCCAGCTGGCCGCGATAGAGGCACAGCTGGACCGCGCCGCTGGAACCGCATCGTGAGCCAGACCCCTACCGATACCCGCCCCACGCTGCTGCTGGTCGACGACGAGCCCACCAACCTGCAGATTCTGCGCGCCATCCTGCAGCAGGATTACCGGCTGCTGTTCGCCCGCGATGGCGACAAGGCACTGGCGCTGGCCCACAGCGAGCAGCCGCGGCTGATCCTGCTGGACGTAATGATGCCCGGCATGACCGGGCTGGAAGTCTGCCGCCAGCTGAAAACCGCTGCCGCCACGGCCGCCATTCCGGTGATCTTCGTCACCGCGCTGGCGGATGCCAGCGACGAGGCGGAAGGCTTTGCCGCCGGCGCGGTGGACTACATCAGCAAGCCGGTGAGCCCCGCCATCGTGCGGGCGCGCGTCAAGACCCATCTGTCGCTGGTAAGGGCGGACGAACTGCGGGCCACCCGCCTGCAGATCATCCAGCGTCTGGGCATGGCGGCAGAATACAAGGACAACGAAACCGGGCTGCACGTGATCCGCATGAGCCACTATTCGCGGGTACTGGCCCTGGCGGCAGGGCTGGGAGAGGAACTGGCGGATGAATTACTGCATGCCGCGCCGATGCACGACATCGGCAAGATCGGCGTGCCGGATGCCATCCTGCAGAAAAAGGGCAAACTGGACGACGCGGAATGGGTGCTGATGCGCCAGCACACCGCCATCGGCGCCCGCATCATCGGCGAAGACAGCTCCAGCCTGCTGCAAATGGCACGCCGGGTGGCCGAGTATCATCACGAGAAATGGGATGGCAGCGGTTACCCGCATGGTCTGGCCGGCGAAGCCATTCCGCTGGAGGCGCGCATCGTCGCCATTGCCGACGTCTTCGATGCGCTGACCAGCGTACGGCCATACAAGCCGGCGTGGCCGGTGGACGAGGCCATCGCCTATGTCCGCGACCAGGCCGGCAAGCATTTTGATCCGCGGCTGGCCGAGCTGTTCTGTGCCCAGCTGCCGGCAATTCTGGCCATCCAGGCGCGCTGGGCAGAACAAGCCTGACACGCAAGGCCGCAGCGAATGCCTGCGGCCAACCAAGGGCCGTCGCTAGCCGGCCTTCAGCACGCGCTGACGGCGGCTTTCTGATAGCACCATGCCGGACGATACCGACACATTGAGACTTTCCACCGTGCCGAACATCGGAATCGACACCAGCACGTCGCAATGTTCGCGGGTCAGACGGCGCATGCCCTCGCCTTCGGCGCCCATCACCCAGGCCAGCGGGCCGGCAGCATCGAAGTGGTACAGGTCGGTGTCGGCTTCCATGGTGGTGCCGGCAATCCACACTCCGGCGTCCTTCAGGTCGCGCAGCGTGCGTGCCAGATTGGTGACGGTAATGTAGGGCACCACTTCGGCGGCGCCGCACGCCACCTTGGACACGGTGGCATTCAGCGTGGCGGAGCGGTCCTTGGGCGCGATCACCGCGTGCGCGCCCATGGCGTCGGCCACGCGCAGGCAGGCGCCGAGGTTGTGCGGATCGGTAACGCCATCGAGGATCAGCAACAGCGGCGGCTCGGCCAGGTTGTCCAGCACGTCATCCAGCGTCACGAAGTTCTGGTTGGCGTCGATCATCGCCACCACGCCCTGGTGACGGGCATTGCCGGTCATGCTGTCCAGCCGCGCCTTGTCGACGATATGCGCCTTCACATTCTCGCTGGCGGCCTTCTCCAGCACGGCCTGCGCCCGGGCGTCCTGACGGCCGCCGGCCAGAAATACTTCCAGCACGCTTTTCGGGTTTTGCCACAGGCGGGCATTGACGGCGTGGAAGCCGTGGATCAGTTTTTTGTTGCTCATGGGGTCGCGCCATCAATCAGTGAACCGCGCATTTTACCCGCGAACCGCATCTAGTGCGCCACTTCGCTGAGATTCATCTGCCGTGCGGCCAACCATTGCTCCAGCATCGCCACCGGCAGCGGCCGGCTGTAATAGTAGCCTTGCAGGATGGCGCAGCCGGCGTTGGCGAGGAAAACGCTCTGCGCCGCGGTTTCCACCCCTTCGGCAATCACGGTGAACTTGAGCTTGCGCGCCATGGCGATGATGGCCTCGGTAATCGCCGCGCTGTCCTCGTCGCCGGGCAGGCCCTCGACAAAGGAGCGGTCGACCTTGAGATAGTCCAGCGGGTAACGCTTGAGCGTGGACAGCGACGAGTAGCCGGTACCGAAGTCGTCGATCGACAGCTTCACCCCCAAGGCCTTCAGCTCGCGCAGCAGCGATACCGCCTCCTGCGGATTGTGCATCAGCATGCTTTCGGTGATTTCCAGCTCCAGACGCGAGGCGGCCAACCCGGTGACCGCCAGCACGTCGTTGACCTCGTTCAGCAGGGTCTGCTGCTCGAACTGCCGCGCCGACAGGTTCACCGCCAGCCGCGGCACACACAGCCCCATCTTGTCCCACGCCACCATCTGGTGACAGGCCTCGCGCAGCACCCAGGCGCCGATTGGCTTGATCAGGCCGGTTTCCTCCGCCAGCGGGATAAAGCGCCCCGGCGGCACCAGCCCCAGATGCGGATGGCGCCAGCGTATCAATGCCTCCACCCCTTCCAGCCGGCCACCGTCGCACGACACCTGCGGCTGGTAGTGCAGTTCGAACTCCTGCCGCTCCAGCGCCTGGCGCAGACCGCTTTCCATCAGCAGCCGCTCGAAAGTCTGCGCGTTCATCTGCGCATCGAAGAACTGGTAGGTGTTCTTGCCGGCTTCCTTGGCACGGTACATCGCCGCATCGGCGTTCTTCAGCAGCGATGCCGCCTCCACGCCGTCGTTGGGATAGACGCTGATGCCGATACTGCCGCTGACAAACACCTCGTGCTCTTCGATGCGGATCGGCCGCGCCAGTGCGGCCAACACTTCCTCCGCCATGCGCCCCAGATTGCCGTGGTCGTCAAAATCGCGCACCACCAGCGTGAACTCGTCGCCCCCCAGCCGCGCTACCAGGCCGAAGCGTTCGGTGGACTGCGTCAGCCGCGCGGCGATTTCGTGCAGCACCTCGTCGCCGGCCTGATGGCCGAAGGAGTCGTTGATCAGCTTGAAGCGGTCGAGATCGATGAACATCAGCGCCAGTCGCGGCTCGATGTCCCCCGCCTCCAGAATGGCGGTATCGATAGCTTCGATCAGCGCGCTGCGGTTGGGCAGCCGGGTGAGCGGGTCGTGGCTGGCGAGGAACTGCAAGCGATCCTCGGCCTGCTTGCGGCCGGTAATGTCGGAGAACACGCCGACGTAGTGCGACAGCTGGCCGAACGGATCGCGCACCGCGCTGATCGACAGCTCGGCAATGTACGGGTCGCCATTCCTGCGGCGATCGAACAACTCGCCCTTCCAGTGGCCATCGCGCTCCAGCGCCTCCTGCAGCCCGCGGTTACGCTCGCGGTTGGCCACCCGCAACATGCGCGATACGCGGCCGATCGCCAGATCCTGGGTAAAACCGGTGATGCGGGTGAACGCCTGGTTCACCATCACGATGCGGCCTTCGCCATCGGTGACCAGAATGCCTTCGGTGGCATTGTCGAACACCGTGGCGGCCAGCCGCAGCTCGGCGTTGGCCGCAATGCGGTCGGAGATATCCATCATCACGCCGATGATGGCCTTGTCGCCGTTGTAATCGAACAGCCGGCTGTGCACCTCGACATCGACCGCACTGCCATCGCGATGACGGATGCGCGTGGTGTAGTGCATCACCTGGATGTTCTCGCGGATGCGGCGGCGGATCTGGGCGCGAATGCGCCCATCCTCGCCCGGCATCAGCATCTCTTCGATACTGCGGCCGCTGACTTCTTCCGGCTGGTAGCCGGCCATGGCGGCCAGCTTCGGGTTCACGTACAGCAGCTTCTCGTGCTGGGTGATGTAAATCCCCACCAGCGACTGCTCCACCACCGCGCGGTACTGGTCCATCGCCTCCTGCCGCTGGCGCTCTTCCTCGGCGCGCTGGCTGATGTCCACCGAGATACTGCCTACCCCTGCCGGCAGGCCGTCGCTGTCGAACAGCGGGAACACGCTGGACAGCATCAGGTAATGGCGACCGCCGACGGTGATCGACTGCTCGAACTGGCGCGACTCCAGGCTGCTCATCACCTGCTGGTCATGGCGGATGATCACCGCGGCCTCGTCCGGCGCGAACAACTCGCGCGCGCTGCGACCCTTGAAGAACTGCTGCGGTAGCCCCAGCAGGCGGGCAAAGTTCAGGTTCACCAGCAGATAGCGGCCATCCGGGTCTTTCAGCGTCATCAGGCTGGTGCTCTGGTTGAGCAGCGACTCGAAGCGCGCCTGCACGTCGTGCAGCAAGCGTTCGCGGCGGCGATAGCCTTCACCGAACACCGCCACCGCCAGTGCCAGCAGGCCGAACAGCAACAGCCCCAGCGTATTGCCGAGATCGGCGGCGACACCCCACACCAGACCGCCCAGCAACACAGGCAACGAGAAAATGAACAGATACAGCGTGCCGCTGCCGGCGACGCCGACCAAACCGGCGCGGATCGCGGCCAGAAACAGCAATGGCAGCAACACCAGCTGGCAAGTCGTGGCGCAATTGCCACGCCCGATCCACCACAGTACGCCGGCCAGCACCGCCTGCAGCGACAGCAGCCCCAGCAGTTCGCGCCGCGCCAGGGCGGCCGGAACACCGGCATACAGCAAGGGCACCAGCAAGGACAGTGACAACCACAGCAGCAGCAAGCCGCGCAAAGCCTCGGTCACCGTCAGCAGCGGCCACAGCAGGGCATTGACCAGCAGCGCCGGCAACAGCAGGCACAGCAACAGCTTGCCGAGTGCAGTCAGGGAATCAAGACGGAAATGGCTGGCCGGCAGCATGACATGCAGCCCCAGCAACATGACACCGAACGAGGCCGACCACAGCAGCGCCGGCTCCAGCGGCATGGTCAGCAGCGCCACGGCAGTTGCCGGCAGCCCCCACCACCACACTACCTGGAAGCGGCCGGCGGCAAAGCGCCATGCCATCGCGGCATGGGCAATGAAGGCGCCCGGCAATAGCGGATGCTGCCAGTCTCCCGGCCACAGCAGCATGCCACCGACAAAAATGATCATCGCGCTCAACGCGCTTGCAGTGGATTTGTCCACGTCTCCCCGCTTCAAGTAAAAACTACCCGTACCCCGGCAACCTGCGGCTGGGGGCAGTGATGGCAACGTCAGTAAATGCAGTACACGGGTAAGCGCCGGAAGCTGTATGTGTTGTGTCGGCTGTCTTGCGCAGCCTGGATCACGGCGCCGCACTATAATACCCGCCTCTTTGCGAATGTGTAGCGATATGCCCCCCCCTATGCCCGCCTGGCCGCCGGCCGCCCACAAGACCCGCCTTGCCATGCCGGCCAGCAGCGCCGACAGCGCCCTGCTTGCTGCATTGCCGCAATCCGGCCTGCCCCTGCTGGTACTGACCGCCAGCGCCCAGGACGCGCAGCGCCTGCAGGCTGAGTTGCCGTTCTTCCGTCCGGATTTGCGCATTGCACTATTACCGGATTGGGAGACGCTGCCATACGACCACTTTTCGCCTCATGGCGACCTGATTTCCGAGCGGCTGGCCACGCTGTGGCAAATCCGCAATGGCGAGTGCGACGTGGTGATCGCCGCGGTGTCGACGGTGCTGTCGCGGCTGGCCCCGGTCAGCTATCTGGTTGGCCGCACCTTCTGGCTGCAGCAGAAACAGCGGCTGGATGTGGACAAGCTGCGCGCCGACATGGTCACCGCCGGTTACCAGCACGTGTCGCAGGTGGTGGCGCCGGGCGAGTTCTCCATCCGCGGCGGGCTGGTGGACCTGTTCCCGATGGGCAGCACCCTGCCCTACCGCATCGACCTGTTCGACGACGAGATCGACAGCCTGCGAACTTTCGACCCGGATACCCAGCGCACGCTGTATCCGGTGCCGGAAATCCGCCTGCTGCCGGCGCGCGAATACCCCAGCGACGAAGACGGCATCACCGCCTTCCGCCAGCACTACCGCGAACGCATCGAGGGCGACCCGTCGAAAAGCCGCATTTACAAGGACGTGTCCGCCGGGCTGTGGCCGGCCGGTATCGAGTATTACCTGCCACTGTTCTTCAGCGACACCGCCAGCGTGTTCGACTACCTCGGCACCGCGGCCAACGTGGTACTGCACGGCGATGTGCTGGCCGAGGCGGAGAGCTTCTGGCGCGATGCACTGTCGCGCTACCAGATGGCACAGGGCGCGCCGGAGCGGCCGGTACTACCGCCGGCCGACCTGTTCCTGCGCCCGGACGAGCTGATGGCCGCTATCAAGCCGTATGCCCGCTTCGAGCTGGCCGCCGATGGCGACAATGCCGATTACCGCCGCCTGCCGGATCTGGGCGTCGATCGCCGCGCCGACAACCCGCTGACCAAGCTGGATGACTTCCTGCGCCGCTTCCCCGGCCGGGTGCTGATCGGCGCCGAAAGCCTGGGCCGCCGCGAAACCCTGCAGCAGTTCCTGCGCGACAACGGCATCCAGCCCACGGCGATGGACAGCTGGGCCGAGTTCCTCGCCAGCGACCACAAGCTGGCACTGGCGGCCACGCCGCTGTTCAGCGGCTTCGAACTGGCTGCGGCCAACCTTGCCATCGTCACCGAGGCCGAGCTGTACCAGCACGTGGCACGCAGCCATGCCAAGCGCCGCAAGGCTGCCAGCTCCGACGCCATGCTGCGCGACCTGGCCGAGGTGAAAATCGGCGACCCGGTAGTGCACGAGGCGCACGGCATCGGCCGCTACCTGGGGCTGGTGTCCATCGATCTGGGCGAAGGCGAAACCGAGATGATGCAGCTGGAGTACGCCGAAGGCGCCACGCTGTACGTACCGGTATCGCAGCTGCAGCTGATCAGCCGCTACGCCGGCAATGCCAGCGACACGGTACAGCTGCACCGGCTGGGCAGCCCGGCATGGGACAAGGCCAAGAAAAAGGCGGCCGAGAAGGCACGCGACACCGCCGCCGAACTGCTCAACCTGTATGCCCAGCGCGCCGCGCGCGAAGGCCATGCCTTTACCCTGAGCCATCACGACTACGACGCCTTTGCCGCCGGCTTCGGCTTCGAGGAAACCCCGGATCAGGCCGCCGCCATCGAGGCTGTGATCGGCGACATGACCAGCGGCAAGCCGATGGATCGGCTGGTATGCGGCGATGTCGGCTTCGGCAAGACCGAGGTGGCGCTGCGCGCCGCCTTCGTGGCGGTAATGGGCGGCAAGCAGGTGGCGGTGCTGGTGCCAACCACGCTGCTGGCCGAGCAGCACTTCCAGAATTTCTCCGACCGCTTTGCCGACTGGCCGGTGAAGATCGCCGAACTGTCGCGCTTCAAGAACGCCAAGGAAGTCAAAGCCGCCATGGCCGGCCTGGCCGATGGCAGCATCGACATCGTCATCGGCACCCACAAACTGGTGCAGCCGGATGTCGAGTTCAAGAACCTGGGGCTGGTGATCATCGACGAGGAGCACCGCTTTGGCGTGCGGCAGAAGGAGCAGCTTAAGCGGCTGCGCGCCAACGTCGATGTGCTGACGCTGACCGCGACGCCGATTCCGCGCACGCTGTCGATGGCGCTGGAAGGGCTGCGCGAATTCTCCGCCATCACCACCGCGCCATCGCGCCGGCTGGCGGTAAAAACCTTCGTCAGCCCGACCCGCAACGGCATCATCCGCGAGGCGATGCTGCGCGAGTTCAAGCGCGGCGGGCAGGTGTTCTTCCTGCATAACGAAGTGGACACCATCGAGAACATGCGCGAGAAGCTGGCCGAGCTGGTGCCGGAGGCACGCATCGGCGTGGCGCACGGCCAACTGCGCGAACGCGAGCTGGAACAGGTGATGCGCGACTTCCTGCAGGTACGCTACAACGTGCTGCTGTGCTCCACCATCATCGAGACCGGCATCGACATCCCCAACGCCAACACCATCCTGATCAACCGCGCCGACAAATTCGGTCTGGCGCAGCTGCACCAGCTGCGCGGCCGGGTTGGCCGCAGCCACCACCAGGCTTATGCCTACCTGCTGACGCCGGACGGCATGACCAAGGACGCGCAGAAGCGGCTGGAGGCGATCCAGGCCTCCGAAGAACTGGGCGCCGGCTTCTATCTGGCGATGCACGATCTGGAAATCCGCGGCGCCGGCGAAGTGCTGGGCGAAGGCCAGTCCGGCGAGATGCAGGAAGTCGGGTTCAGTCTGTTCACCGAGATGCTGAAGCAGGCGGTGCGCGACCTGAAAAAGGGCCGCGAGCCGGACCTGGACGCACCGCTGGGCGTCACCACCGAGATCAACCTGCACAGCCCGGCGCTGCTGCCGGACGACTACTGCCCCGGCGTGCACGAACGGCTGGTGATCTATAAGCGGCTGGCTACCTGCGACAGCGAGGAAGAAATCGACACCATCCACGAGGAGCTGATCGACCGCTTCGGCCTGCCGCCGCAAAGCGTGAAGACGCTGATCGAAAGCCACCGCCTGCGGCTGGCGGCCAAGGAAATGGGCATCCAGAAGCTGGACGCCAGCGAGGTGGCGATCCAGATCAGCTTCGTGAAGAACCCGCCGATCGACCCGGTGAAGATCATCATGCTGATCCAGAGCAAGCGGCACTACAAACTGGCCGGCCAGGACAAGTTGCGGGTGGAGCAGCCGCTGCCGGAAGTGGCACAGCGCATCGTCAAGGTGAAAGAGCTGCTGAAGGAACTGGCCTGATAAGCGACCGGCCCGGCACTTTACGCGCCGGTACCGGTCAGTATTTTCCACATCAAGCGCAGAGACATTTGCCATGCAGACACGCCAGGCCATCCGTGCGGTAGCCGCCTTCGAAGCCTTCAAGGGGCTGCTGGCGCTGGCCGGCGCCTCCGGCCTGCTCCTGTTGCTGCACAAGGACTTGCACGATCTGGCCATCCGCCTGGTCGAGCATGCCCACCTGAATCCGGCCGCCCACTATCCCAGCATCTTCATCACCGCCGCCCAGCAGCTCAATGGCAAGCTGCTGCTGATCGCGCTGGGCGCCGCCGCCTACTCCTCGCTGCGGTTTGCCGAAGCCTACGGCCTGTACCGCGAAGCGGCCTGGGCCGAGGTGCTGGCCGCCGCCAGCGGCGCCATTTATCTACCGTTCGAAGTGCTCGAACTGCTGCATCACCCCAACAGCATCAGCATTGGCTCCTTCGTGCTCAATCTGCTGGTGGTGGTGCTGATGTTGGCCGCACTGTGGCAACGCCGCCAGACGGCGCGGCCAACCGGTCATCACACCCGCTAACGGGACTCTCCACCGCGCCTTGCGCCGCCGCCGGGCCTATAACTAAGGTCTGGGCAACACGCTGCCCGTTACCAGCAGTAGTGCGGCGCAAGTCGCAGAATGGAGGACCCGATGAAACTGAAACTATCCCTGCTTATCCTGGGGAGCGTCGCGGCGTTGCTGGGCAGCGGCTGCACCTCGACAGGCGGCGGCTACATGACCACCAGCAAGGCGGCGCCGAATGCCACCGCCGGCAATATCGCCAGCCTGAAGCAGGAGATCGACGCCGGCTACGATGCCACGCTGCCACGCCTGTACCAGAATGCCCGCGGCTCCCGCGAGCTGGTGGCCAAGGCACGCGGCGTGCTGATTTTCCCCTCGGTACTGGCTGCCGGCCTGGTGGTTGGCGCCGAGTATGGCAAGGGTGCGCTGCGGGTTGGCGGCCAACCTGCCGGCTACTACCAGACGGTTAGCGGTTCGCTGGGCTGGCAACTGGGCGCCCAGTCCAAGGCCGTCATTTTCCTGTTCATGACCCAGGACGCGCTGGACCGCTTCCGTCGCGGCAACGGCTGGACCGCCGGCGTGGATGCCTCGGTGGCGCTGGTGAAAATCGGCGCGAATGGCGATGTCGATCTCAATACCGCGCAACAACCGGTAATCGGCTTCGTGATGACCAATGCCGGGCTGATGGCCAACCTGACGCTGGAAGGCACCAAGATCAGCAAGCTCGATATGTGACACCCGTTTTCCGGCGGCCCGCCATGACCGCCGGCACCGCTTGGCCACAGCATGCCGGCAGCAAGAGCAGGCTGCAGCAGCTACCATCAAGACATGAACAGCCCCGGGCGCCATGCCCGAACAAGAGGAGCCGCCATGTCCCGCCACCGCCTCAGCAACCTGCCCCGCCAGCATGATGATGATGATGATGATGACGAAGAAGTCATCCCGCGCTTTCGCCGTTACGAGGCCCAGGGCACGGTACGGCAGATTTCGTTCTACCTGTCAGGCGAAATCGGCGACCCGATCCACTACACCGATCTGCTGTATACCCTGCGCAGCGCCAACAATACCGATGTGATCTTTCTGCATCTGAACACGCCGGGCGGCAACTTCGATACCGGGCTGCAGATCATCAACAACATCGCCGCCAGCCCGGCACACGTGGTCACCATCCTGGAAGCCCGCGCCTATTCGATGGGCGCGCTGCTGTTCCTCGCCGGCGACGAACTGATCCTGCACGACACCTGCCAGCTGATGTTCCACAACTACTCGTCGGCATCAATCGGCAAGGGCAACGAACAGCAGGCGCAGGTACTGGCCAGCGGTAAGTGGTTCGACAAGGTGATGCGCCACGTCTGCAAGCCCTTCCTCGCCGACGAGGAACTGGAGCGCATCTTCAAGGGCGAGGATATCTGGATGGATAGCGACGAGATTCGCCGCCGCCTGCACCGCATCCAGAAGGGGCAGCCCAGCACGTTGGCACGCAAGAGCAAACCCAAGCCAAAACCCAAGATGGAACCGGGACTGGAGAAAAAAGACAGCAAGCCCGCCTGAGGGCCGCCAGCGGCGACAAGGTTGGCCGCCAGCTAGTCCGCCAGCCCCAGCTGCCGCCGCAATGCCGCCGGTAGCGGCACCGCATCGCGGCGCAGGCTTTGCAGCAGCAGCTGCCGGTCGCGCAACTCGCCCAGCTGCTGCTGGTCAGCACGGGCACGCTCGGCACGCCGTTGCCAGCGTTTAGCCAGCAGCCCTTGGCACACCTCCACCTGGTAGCGCAGCCGCTTGGCCAGCAAGCGCACTTTATGCACCCTACGGTCATTATCCGGCTGTTGCTGCCAGCGGCGCCTGGCCTCGCGGTAACGCTGGCGACTGTCTCGCAGCGCCCGCCGCACCTGCCGCCGCAGAACGACGGACTTGTTGCGCAGCGGCGGCAGGCATGCCTGTTCGATGGCCAGCAGCAGCGGCTCCAGTTCGCCCTGCTGGCGCGCCAGCTGCAACTTTCCGGCACCGATGGCAAAAGCCTCGTGCCGGCGCCAGGCAGCAAAGCGCTGGCTATCGGCCTGCTGCGCCAGCAACTGCAACTGCTGCAGGCGCACTTCGCGGTCGCGCCAGTCGTTGCTGGCACGGGTAAATGCGGCCAACTGCAACGACAAGGCGGGCAGCAGCTCGCCTTGCGGCAGCGCCTGCAACACCCGCAGCAGGCTGCGTAACTGTCGCAGGGCAATGCGCAAGGCGTGCAGCGCCTCCGGCACGGCGGTATCGGCCAGCTGTGGCAGCGCACTGCGGATTTGCTGCAGCAACAGCTGCAAACGGCGCCGAAGCAAGCGACGCGGTGACTTGCGTTTCATGACTCCTCCATGGCTGCGCCTGGCGACAGGCGTTGTACACCCCAAGTATTGCCGCATTTGGCCATTTTGCTGGCGCTGGCGTGCTATCGCCGAAGGCATGGCAGCCAGACGGACTACCCTGGCAGCAGCGGCAGCGGTGCCAAGTGACAAAAAAAACCGCAGCACAAGGCTGCGGTCCGGTGGCGATCAGCTACGGCGGCTGCGGCGGGCGCGTGGCGCCGCTGGCGGCGTTGGCTCCGGCTGTGGCGCGGGCTCAACCGCCGGTTTGGCCGGGCTGCGGCGACGGCTGGCGGGTTTGGCCGCCGGCAGCTCGGCGACGGGCGTTTCTGCGGCGGGAGTGCGCTTGGCCGGGCTACGGCGCGGCGGCTTGGCTGCAGGCGCCTCGGTAACCGGAGGCTGCTCCGGTGCGACTGCACTTGCTGCCGCCGGCTTGGCTACCGGTTTGGCCGCAACGTTGGCCGCAGCCTTGCTTGCCGGCTTGGTGGCAACCTTGCCGGCCGGTTGCGGCGCGGCCTTCGCCGCAGGCTGGCGGCGCTGGTCACGCCCCTTGCCTGCCGGCTTGTGTGCCGACTTGTCATCACGACCGTGGCGGCGCCCAGTGGTGGCAACATCGCCGCCCTGCGCGGCAGCATCGCGGCCAACCCCGACCAGCGCAAAGTCCACTTGCGCGCTATCCAGATCGGCACGCATCACCTTGATGGTGACAACATCCCCCAGCTGGTATTTCAGGCCGCTCTTCTCGCCGATGATGGCCTGCTGCTCCTTGTGGAAATGGAAGTAATCCTTGCCCAGTTCGGAGATGTGCACCATGCCTTCCACGTACAGGCCATCCAGCAGCACGAAGATACCGAAACCGGCCACCGCGCTGATCTTGCCGGTGAACACTTCGCCCACCTTGTCGCGCATGTAATAGGTCTTGAGCCAGGACTGCACATCGCGGCTGGCATCGTCGGCGCGGCGCTCGGCCATCGAGCAATGCATGCCCAGCTGTTCCCACTTGCCCGGCTTGTACTTCTTGTCCAGCAAAATGGCCTTGATAGTGCGATGCACCAGCAAGTCCGGATAGCGGCGGATCGGCGAAGTGAAATGGGTGTAGGCGTCGTAGGACAGACCGAAGTGGCCGAGGTTGGCCGGCTGGTACACCGCCTGCTGCATGGAGCGCAACAGCATGGTCTGGATCATCGGTGCATCCGGGCGCTCGCGTACGGCATCGGCCAGTGCGGCATAGTCCTTGGTGGTCGGCTTGTCGCCGCCGCCCAGCTGCAGGCCTTTCAGACGCAGGAAGGATTGCAGCTGCTCCAGCTTCTCCGGCGTCGGGCCTTCATGCACGCGGAACAGGCCCTTGTGCTCGTGCTTGAGGATGAATTCGGCGGCGCAAACGTTGGCCGCCAGCATGCATTCCTCGATCAGGCGGTGCGCGTCGTTGCGCACCACCGGCACGATCTGGCTGATCTTGCCATTGTCGTCGAATAGCATCTGCGTTTCGGTGGTATCGAAGTCCACCGCGCCGCGCTTCTTGCGCTGCTCCAGCAACTGCTGGAACAAGGCATACAGCGTTTCCAGCTGCGGCTTGAGCTTGTGTTCGCCATTTTCCGACAGCAGCTGCCACACTTGGGTGTAGGTGAAACGGTGCTGAGAGCGCATCACCGCCGGGTAGAACTGGTACTTTTTCACCTTGCCGCGCGCGGAAATCTGCATATCGCAGACCATGCACAAGCGATCGACATCCGGATTCAGCGAGCAGATGCCGTTGGACAGCTCCTCCGGCAACATCGGAATCACCCGGCGCGGGAAGTACACCGAGGTGCTGCGTTCGCGGGCATCAATATCCAGCGCATCGCCCGGACGCACATAGTGACTGACATCGGCAATCGCCACGATCAGGCGATAGCCCTTGCCGCTTTTCTCGGCATAGACCGCATCGTCGAAGTCGCGCGCGGTTTCGCCGTCGATGGTCACCAGCGGCAGATCGCGCAGATCGACACGATCCTTGATGTCGCGCTTGCCCACTTTCTGGCTGGTAGCCTTGGCTTGCGCCAGTGCATCGTCGGAGAACACGTGCGGCAGGTCGTGCTTGCGCAGCGCAATCTCGATTTCCATACCCGGATCGGCATAGTCGCCCAGCACTTCACTGACCTTGACGATGGCCTGACGATGCTCGTCCGGATAGTCGATGATGTCGACCATCACCACCTGGCCATCTTTGGCGCCGTCCTCGCCACCGGCTTCCACCAGCATCTCGTGATTGATGCGACGGTCTTCCGGCACCACAAACCATACCCCGCGCTCTTTGTAGATGCGGGCGATCAGGCGGGTGGTGTTGCGTTCGATAATTTCGGCAATACGGCCTTCCTGGCGGCCGCGGCGATCGACACCGGCCACGCGCACCATGACCCGGTCGCCATGCATCACTTTGCGCATCTCGCGCTCGGGCAGGAAGATATCGTCGCCATCGGCGGCCTCGCGCATCGCGAAGCCGAAGCCGTCACGGTGACCGCTGACGCGGCAGGGAATCAGGTCCAGTTTCTGCGCAACGCAGATATCGCCCTTGCGGTTGATGAGAATCTGGCCGGCACGCTCCATGGCGCGCAGGCGGCGCTCGAACAGGTCGAGCTCATTGTCGTAAATAGGGAAAACTGCGGCCAACTCTTCGGCATGCATCGGCACGCCATTTTTTTCGAGAACCTCGAGCACAAACTCGCGGCTAGGTAAGGGATTGTCGTACTTGGCTTTTTCGCGGGCAAGATGCGGATCTTGCAGGCGCAAAGGGGTATTTTTACTGTTTCTTCGCTTGGTAGCCATTGACACACTCAAAAAGTTCTTTATAATGCGTGCTTCTTCGATGTGCTGCAGCGAAAAAGCAACGCATCGATGATACAGCAAAGCAAAGCCCAGGTGGCGGAATTGGTAGACGCACTAGGTTCAGGTCCTAGCGGTGGCAACACTGTGGAAGTTCGAGTCTTCTCCTGGGCACCACTACTTTGCTAGCTGTAACAATCCGGAAGGCCCAGGTGGCGGAATTGGTAGACGCACTAGGTTCAGGTCCTAGCGGTGGCAACACTGTGGAAGTTCGAGTCTTCTCCTGGGCACCAGCACTACGCTGATGCCCTCCGGATAAAAATTTGCGATGTGCCCAGGTGGCGGAATTGGTAGACGCACTAGGTTCAGGTCCTAGCGGTGGCAACACTGTGGAAGTTCGAGTCTTCTCCTGGGCACCAACAAGTTTCTTGTTGTTGGTGTCCTCACATCAGCAATACACAATCAGGTTTTAGCCCAGGTGGCGGAATTGGTAGACGCACTAGGTTCAGGTCCTAGCGGTGGCAACACTGTGGAAGTTCGAGTCTTCTCCTGGGCACCAGCATAAAAAGCTGCAGACATTGTCTGCAGCTTTTTTGCATTTCAACAGCAAAAACAAAGCACCCCGCACTGGCGGGGCGCAAGCGGATTAGCTGACACTCGGCATGCTACGTGGGAATTTCGGGCTGAAGTGACCACCAGCCGGCCGCACCGACTCGGCATCTTCTGGCACCCCACCGCTATCGATACTCAGCCAGCGCTTGGCCATCAAACTACCCGTTACCACCGCTTTCTCGGCATCCTTGCAAGACAGACACACCGGCACCCCCTTGCGCTCACGAATCGCCCGATCCACCCGCGCACCATGCAATACCCGCCCCTTTTCCTGCTGCCAGGAAAGCAGGGTATTGGCCAGATAGCGATAAGAAGGGTCTTTCATGCCATAGACATCACGATACGCCGTCAGCCACAGTTCGCCTGCCTCATCTTCATTGAGCACCAATGGCTGATAGGCAATGGTTACCAACGCCCCGACATTCACCCAGTCCGCCAGCGCCAGCGCATTCTCGTTGCGCAGACGCACACAGCCATGACTGCGCACCCCGGGCACACTCGCTGGCTGATTGGTGCCGTGAAAGCCCAGGCCCAGCCGCGGCTCGCCAAAGCGGATAAACACCTTGCCAAGCGGATTATCCGGCCCCGGCGGAATTTCGGTCTGCAGCGGCTTGCCCTGTTTCACCATCTCGTCCTGGATTGACTTGGGAATATGCCAGGTCGGGTCGCGGTAAATGCCGGTAATACTGTAATTGCCGGTAGGCGTCTGGGTCAGCTGCTTGCCTACCGCTATCGGATAGGTTCTGAGCAGCAAGCCGTCCTGGTACAGATAGACACGGGTTTGTGGCAGGTTAACCACCAGATGCTGCCCCTGATCGGCAATCGCCACATCCGGCTCCGGATCGACCGCCAGCGCCGGCGCAGCATAGCCCGCCAGCAGCCCGCAGAGCAGCCCGACACGCCACAGGGATGGAATAGATAACAAGATTTGCATGGCCGTGATGGTAGCAGATGACCCCTCGTTTGTTGCATTGCGATCGACAGCCGCCGGCACCGTGCGTTTTGCGGTGGTTTCTGCGACAATCATCGTCTTTGCCCTAGCATTTTGACTTACAAAACAATGACTCAACAGCAGCTTGCCCATATCGAATCACTGGACCACGAAGGCCGCGGGGTTGCCCACGTAGACGGCAAAACCCTGTTCATCGAAGGGGCCCTGCCCTACGAAACCGTGAGCTATAGCAGCTTCCGCAAAAAGCCCAGCTACGAAAACGCTGTTGCCGTCGATATTATCAAGGAAAGTTATATGCGCGCCGAACCGGCCTGCCCGCACTTCGGTGTGTGCGGCGGCTGTTCGATGCAGCATGTCGAGTTCAGTGCCCAGGTCGCCATCAAGCAGCGCGTACTGGAAGACAACCTCACCCGGCTGGGCAAGGTAAAACCGCAAGTGGTCATGACCCCGATTGCAGGCCCGACCTGGGGCTATCGCCATCGCGCCCGCCTGTCCGCCCGCCTGGTGGAGAAGAAAGGCGGCGTGCTGGTCGGCTTCCACGAAAAGCGCTCCAGCTTCATTGCCGACATGCGCGAATGCCGCGTACTGCCCAAGCACATCTCGGATCTGATCGTGCCGCTGCGCGAAATGATCATCAAGCTGTCGATCAACAATCGCATGCCGCAGGTAGAAGTAGCGGTAGGTGCCGAAGTCGACATCCTGGTATTCCGCAATATGGAAGCCATTACTGATGCTGACTTCGACATTCTGAAGAAGTTCTCCGATCAATACTCGCAACCCAAGCGCCCGCTGCAGATCTGGCTGCAGCCCAAAGGACCGGATACCTGCTACCCGATCTACCCGCTGGACGCGCCCAAGCTGACCTACCGCCTGCGCGATTTCAGCGTGGAAATGCCGTACTACCCCACCGAATTCACCCAGGTGAACCCGGAAATCAACAACGTGATGGTCAGCCGCGCACTGCGCCTGCTGGAACCCAAGGCCGGCGAACGCATTGCCGACATGTTCTGCGGTATCGGCAACTTCACCCTGCCGATCGCGCGTAGCGGTGCCGACGTACACGGCATGGAAGGCAGCGAGGCACTGGTGAAGCGCGCGGTGGAAAACGCCACCCACAACCAGCTGCAGCACAAGGTGAGCTACGAGATGGCCAACCTGTTCGAGGTGACCGAGGAATCGTTCGCCGCGCTGGGCAAGTTCGACAAGATGCTGATCGACCCGCCACGCGACGGCGCCATCCAGCTGGTAAAAGCCATTACCGAGGAAACCGCGCCGCAGCGCATCGTGTACGTGTCCTGTAACCCGTCCACCCTGGCACGCGACGCTGGCGTACTGGTACATACCAAGGGCTACACGTTGAAATCCGCCGGCATCGTTAACATGTTCCCGCACACCGCGCACGTCGAGTCCGTCGCCTGGTTCGAAAAGACCGGCCCGTGCAAGACCCGCGCCGAACTGGAAGCGATGGAAGCCGAGGAAGAAGCGCAGCGCGCCGCCGCCCGTGAAATCGCCATCGCTGCCCGTCTGGAGCGCGAAGCCACGCTGGCCGAGCAGCAGGCCGCGGAAAAGGCCGAAAGGTTGGCCGCCAAGGCCGCCCGCACTGCCGAGTTCCACGCCCGCACCCAGGCCAACGCCGACAAACGTGCCGCTTATGAAGCACGCCAGGCCGAAGGCGGCAACAGCGAGGCGCAGGGCGAGTAAGCACCGCCCACTCGACGGCAGGAAACTTCAACAACCGGCAACGCCCATCGCGTTGCCGGTTTTTTCTTGACGATGCGACAACACAGCCTCACCCGCCCTTACAGCAGGCAAACAAAAACCCCGGCACGCACCGGGGTTGTGTGATGCCAGCAGGCCGTATCAGGCGCGCAGGCGGTGCAACACTTCATCCTTGCCGATCAGTGCCAGCACCGCATCCACCGACGGTGTCTGGGTGGTACCGCATACCAGCACGCGCAGCGGCATGCCCAGCTGGCCCATCTTGATGCCTTCCTCGGCGCAGAATGGCTTGAACAGTTCGTGGATGCTCTCGGCAGTCCAGCTGTCCAGTGCGGCCAGCTTGTCGGCAAAACGCAGCATGCGTTCGCGGCTGTCACCGGACAGGTGCTTTTCCACGTCGGCGGCCTGCGGCTCGCGCTTGGCGTAGAAGTAGTCCACTTCCTGTGCCAGTGCGTTCAGGTCCTGGATGCGCTCCTTCACCAGCGCCACCACGTCGGCCAGGGCGGGGCCGTGGCTGGTATCCACGTTGGCCGCAGCCAGGCGGTCGGCAATCAGCCCGGCCAGGCGCTGGTTGTCGGCGGCCTTGATGTGCTGCGCGTTCAGCCACATGAATTTTTCGTGGTTGAAGCGGCTGGCGGACGGGCTTACCGCCTCCAGGCTGAACCATTCCACGAACTGCTCCATGTTGAAGAATTCCTCGTCGCCGTGGCCCCAGCCCAGGCGTGCCAGGTAGTTCAGCAGCGCTTCCGGCAGGATGCCTTTGGCGGCGTAATCGACCACACTCACCGCGTCGCGGCGCTTGGACATCTTGTTGCCGTTCTCGTTGAGAATCATCGGCAGGTGCGCGTACACCGGCAGCGGGGCATCCAGCGCCTTAAGGATGTTGATCTGGCGCGGGGTGTTGTTCACGTGGTCGTCACCGCGGATCACGTGGGTGATGTTCATGTCCCAGTCGTCCACCACCACGCAGAAGTTGTAGGTGGGGCTGCCGTCCGGGCGGGCGATGATCAGGTCGTCCAGCTCGTCGTTGCTGATCTCGATGCGGCCTTTTACCGCGTCCTCCCACACCACCGAACCGCCGATCGGGTTCTTGAAGCGCACCACCGGCTGTACGTCGGCCGGAATCGCCGGCAGGGTCTTACCGGCTTCCGGACGCCACACGCGGTTGTAGCGCGGCTTCTCGCCGTTGGCTTCCTGCTGTGCGCGCAGTGCATCCAGCTCTTCCTTGCTCATGTAGCAGTGGTAGGCGTGGCCGCTGGCCAGCAGCTGCTGAATCACGTCCTTGTAACGGTCAAAGCGCTGGGTCTGGTAGAACGGGCCTTCGTCGTAGTCCAGGCCTACCCAGTGCATGCCATCCAGAATCGCTTTTACCGACTCCGGAGTGGAGCGCTCCAGATCGGTGTCTTCGATGCGCAGCACGAAGGTGCCGGCATTCTTGCGGGCGAACGCCCAGGAAAACAGCGCGGTGCGCACGCCACCGATGTGCAGGAAACCGGTGGGGCTGGGGGCAAAACGGGTGCGGATCATGGTCTACGCCTGAACTGTGAAGATCGGTAAAGGCGGCTATTGTACGTTGCCGGCCAAAGCGCGGGCAAACCATGCTGCAAAGCAAGTTGGCCGCATGCCCTGCGGCAATGCGGCCAACGGTGGCTATGGCGGGATCAGGCGTTCAGGCCGGCCGGCAGGGCAGGGTTGGCGGGCAGGGGGGGCAGCCGCAGCCACCAAGCGGGGGGAGGCCGCGGCCGTGGCCAGGCGGGGGGGTCTTATAAACAACTGGCG
>NZ_CADEPL010000054.1:30000-64969 GCF_902829295.1 Vogesella oryzae | reverse complement strand
CTCCGATAGCGATATCGGCGAAATCATCGCCAACGCGATGGAAAAAGTAGGCAAGGAAGGCGTGATCACCGTTGAAGACGGCAAGAGCCTGAACAACGAGCTGGACGTGGTGGAAGGTATGCAGTTCGACCGCGGCTACCTGTCCCCGTACTTCATCAACAACCAGGAAAAGCAGATTGCCGCACTGGACAATCCGTTCATCCTGCTGTTCGACAAGAAAATCTCCAACATTCGCGATCTGCTGCCGGTACTGGAGCAAGTGGCCAAGTCCGGCCGTCCGCTGCTGATCATAGCTGAAGACGTAGAAGGTGAAGCGCTGGCTACTCTGGTGGTGAACACCATTCGCGGCATCCTGAAGGTTGTTGCCGTCAAGGCGCCGGGCTTTGGCGATCGCCGCAAGGCCATGCTGCAGGATATCGCCATCCTGACCGGCGGTACCGTTATCGCTGAAGAAGTTGGCTTGTCGCTGGAAAAAGTAACGCTGGAAATGCTGGGCCAAGCCAAGCGCGTTGAAGTGGGCAAGGAAAACTCCATCATTATCGATGGTGCTGGCGATGCTGCTGCCATCCAGGCTCGCGTGACCGAAATCCGTCAGCAGATCGAAGCCGCGACCTCCGACTACGACCGTGAAAAACTGCAAGAGCGCGTGGCCAAGCTGGCTGGCGGTGTTGCCGTGATCAAGGTTGGCGCTGCCACTGAAGTGGAAATGAAAGAGAAGAAGGCCCGCGTTGAAGACGCGCTGCACGCTACCCGTGCTGCCGTTGAAGAAGGCGTGGTGCCTGGCGGTGGTGTTGCGCTGCTGCGTGCCCGCGCTGCGGTTGATGCCGTTGAAACCATCAACGCCGATCAGGCTGCTGGTGTGAAGATCGTACTGAAGGCGATTGAAGCTCCGCTGCGCCAGATCGTGCAGAACGCCGGTGACGAGCCGTCCGTAGTGGTGAACAAGGTGCTGGAAGGCAAAGGTAACTTCGGTTACAACGCTGCCAGCGGCGAATACGGCGACATGATCGAAATGGGCGTGCTGGATCCGGCCAAGGTAACCCGCTCTGCGCTGCAGCACGCTGCATCGGTTGCTGGCCTGATGCTGACCACCGATTGCATGATTGCCGAACTGCCGGAAGACAAGCCGGCTGCTGGCATGCCGGACATGGGCGGCATGGGTGGTATGGGCGGCATGATGTAATCAGTCAGCTCACAGTAGCTTACGAAAACCCCGCAGCGTGCTGCGGGGTTTTTCTTTGCGGCCAACCTGAAGCAAGGTTGGCCGCATTGTTGTCAGGCTCTGGCACAATGGGGTGATGCTAGACAATTAGGAGTAAGTGATGGAGTTGCAAGAGCTGGTGTCGGCACTTAACCAGAAGCTGGAACCGTGGAAGTTCAAGGATTACGCCCCGAATGGTTTGCAAGTCGAGGGCAGAGGGGAGGTGCAACGGATCGTCACCGGGGTGACTGCGTCACAAGCCTTGCTGGATGAGGCGGTGCGTTTGCAGGCAGATGCCATCCTGGTACATCACGGCTATTTCTGGAAGAACGAGCCGCCACCGCTGACTGGCATCAAGCGACAGCGTATTGCAACGTTGCTACAAAACGACATCAGTCTGCTGGCATTCCACTTGCCGCTTGATGCCCATCCAGAGTTGGGAAATAACGCCCAGCTGGGGATGAGGTTGGGTTTTCAGGCATGTCAGCCGTGTGCGGACGAGCCGCTACTATGGCACGGAGTATTGCCATCTGGGCTGAGTGGCCACCAGTTGGCCGCATTACTGGCAAGCAGCCTGGAGCGTGAACCGCTATTGTTAGGACCTGCCGACAAGCTCTTTCGTCGCGTTGGCTGGTGCACCGGCGGGGCCCAGGGCTACTTCGAGCAAGCTATTGCGCTGGGAGTGGATGCCTTCATTACTGGTGAGGTGTCCGAGCAAAGTTACCACTTGGCGGAGGAGTACGGCGTCACATTCTTTGCGGCAGGTCATCATGCGACGGAGCGTTATGGTGTAAAAGCCTTGGGTGAATGGCTGGAAGCGGAATTCGCTCTGGATGTCAGCTTCGTTGATCTGTTTAATCCGGTCTGACGACAATCCCCTGTTGGCATGAAGGCGATTTCTCGCATATGCGCTTCAAGTTCCACTTTGGATTCGGTTAGAATCTTAAGGTTTCAAATTTAAAGCTCGGTTTCCACGTTTGAGGATGACTGTAATGAGTGAACAACACGTTGATGCGGGGCGTCGTCGCTTTTTGACGGTGGCCACCAGCGCGGTTGGTGGTGTGGCGGCGGCCGGTGTGGCTGTGCCGTTTTTGATGAGCTTTGCGCCGTCTGAGCGTGCCAAAGCGGCAGGTGCCCCGGTCGAAGTAGATATCAGCAAACTGGAAGCTGGGCAGAAGATCAACGTCGAATGGCGTGGCAAGCCGGTATGGTTGCTTAGCCGTACGCCGGAGCAGCTGAAGAACTTGGCTTCTGTGGAGCCGGACCTGGTTGATCCGAATTCCGATGCTTCCGAGCAACCGGAGTATTGCAAGAACAAGCACCGCTCCATCAAGCCAGAGTTACTGGTTGCAGTGGGTATCTGTACCCACTTGGGCTGTTCGCCGACTTACCGCCCCGACCTCGCCCCGGCCGACTTGGGTCCGAAATGGGTGGGTGGCTTCTACTGTCCGTGCCACGGTTCCAAATTTGACTTGGCCGCCCGCGTTTTCAGTGGCGTGCCGGCACCGAAGAACCTGGTAATTCCGCCGCACAAATATCTGGCCGACACTCGTCTGTTGATCGGCGAAGACAAATAAGCGAGGACCAGACCATGAGCAAAGGGCAAAAACTGCTGAACTGGGTAGACGACCGTTTCCCGCTATCATCGATGATGAAGGAACACGTTACCGAGTACTACGCACCCAAGAACTTCAACTTCTGGTATTTCTTCGGTTCGCTGGCCATGCTGGTGCTGGTGATCCAGATTGTTACCGGTATCTTCCTTACGATGAACTACAAGCCGGATGCTTCGCTGAATGGCGCCGGCATTCCGGTAGCGTTCGCCTCGGTCGAATACATCATGCGCGATGTGGCGGGGGGCTGGATTATCCGTTACATGCACTCCACCGGCGCCTCCCTGTTCTTCGTGGTGGGGTACCTGCATATGTTCCGTGGACTGATCTACGGCTCCTACAAACAGCCGCGCGAACTGGTATGGATCTTCGGTACGCTGATCTTCCTGTGCCTGATGGGCGAAGCGTTCATGGGCTATCTGCTGCCGTGGGGCCAGATGTCGTTCTGGGGCGCGCAGGTGATTGTGAACTTGTTCTCTTCCATCCCCGTGATTGGTCCGGATCTGTCGGTGTTCATTCGTGGTGACTTTGTGGTTGGTGATGCGACACTGAACCGCTTCTTTGCATTGCACGTAATCGCGATTCCGCTGATTCTGCTGGCGCTGGTTGTTGCTCACCTGATCGCCCTGCACGAAGTGGGCTCCAACAATCCGGATGGCGTCGAGATCAAAAAGCTGAAGGGTGAAGATGGCAAGCCGCTGGACGGCATTCCGTTCCATCCGTACTACACCGTCAAGGATATCCTTGGGGTCGCTGTGTTCCTGATCGTGTTCTCGGCCATCGTGTTCTTTGCGCCGGAAATGGGCGGCTTCTTCCTGGAGCACCCGAACTTTGACCAGGCTGACCCGCTGAAGACCCCACCGCACATTGCACCGGTTTGGTACTTCACTCCGTTCTACGCCATCCTGCGTGCGGTGCCGTCGTTTGCAGGCACTCAGGTGTGGGGGGTTCTGGCGATGGGGGCTGCCGTAGTGCTGATCGCTTTCCTGCCGTGGCTGGATAAGTCGCCGGTGAAGTCGATCCGCTATCGTGGTCCGAAGTTCAAATTCATGCTGGTGCTGTTCATCATCGCCTTTATCGGTCTGGGCATTCTGGGGGCTGCGCCGTCTACCAACGTGCGTACTGTCGTGGCTCAGCTGCTGTCCGTGATTTACTTCGCCTTCTTCCTGGGTATGCCGTTCTATACCAAGAATGATGTTGGCAGTACTCCGGTACCGACTCGCGTAACCATGAGCACTCCTGCGCGCCAGGTTCGCTTCCTGGTGCTGGTGGCAGTGACGGTGGTAGCTGCAACCCTGTTTGCGAAATTCATCTAATAAGGGGGCACTATGAACAAGACTATCCGTCAATTGATTGCTGCGTTTGCCCTCGTTCTGCCGGCATTTGGTGCGTTGGCGTCCGAAGGCCCTGCACTGGAAAAGGCTCCGATCAACGTTCAGGATACCGAGAGCCTGCAGCGCGGCGCTCAAGTGTTCGTCAACTATTGTCTGTCCTGCCATTCGGCTAGCGCCATGCGCTACAACCGTCTGACCGATATTGGCTTGTCCGAAGATCAGATCAAGAGCAATCTGATGTTTGCCACCGACAAGATCGGTGAGCAAATGAATGTTGCCATGGACAAGAAGGATGCCAAGGCCTGGTTTGGTGCGACCCCTCCGGACTTGTCAGTGATTGCACGTTCGCGTGGCGCTGATTACCTGTATGGTTATCTGCGTGGTTTCTACCGTGATGACACTCGTCCGACCGGCTGGAATAACCTGGTCTTCGACAAGGTCGGTATGCCGCATATCCTGTGGCAGTGGCAAGGCGAGCAGGTATTGAAGACCGAGAAGAACGCTGCCGGGCATGAGGAGCATTCTCTGGAGCTGGTCAAGGCCGGTACCTTGACCAAGCTGGAAAACGGCAAGGCCAATACAGCCGAGTTCGACAAGCGTATGGCAGACCTGACCAATTTCCTGGTGTATATGGCAGAGCCGGCGCAGGTTAAGCGTCAGCAGATTGGTTACGTGGTACTGATGTATCTGTTCCTCTTGCTGCTGCCGTTTGCCTACTTCCTGAAGAAAGCCTACTGGGAAGACGTACACTGACCGGTTGTTTTTCTTCCGAAAAGCGGAGCTGATGCTCCGCTTTTTCTTTTTTAATCATTGACTTATGCAATTTTATTCGCTATTTGCAAGACAAAAGTGCTAAAATTGCCTGTTATTTCATCAATTTCCGTCTAAAGGAAACCCGTTCACCATGATGACACTCTATTCCGGAACCACCTGCCCGTTCAGTCAACGCTGCCGCATCGTGTTGTATGAGAAAGGGATGGATTTCGAGATTATTGATGTGGACGTGCTGAACAAGCCGGAAGATCTCGCAGTCATGAACCCGTATAACGAGGTTCCGGTGCTGGTCGAGCGTGACCTGATCCTGCACGAATCCAACATCATTAATGAATATATCGACGAGCGTTTTCCGCACCCGCAGCTGATGCCGGCGGACCCGGTGATGCGTGCCCGTGCTCGCCTGTTCCTGTTCCGCTTCGAGCAGGAACTGTTTGTGCATGTGAAAACCATGGAGGCGGGCGCCACAGGCAAAGAAGCCGCCAAGGCACGGGAAGCGATTCGTGATGGCCTGATTACGATTGCGCCGATTTTTGCCAAGCAGAAGTTTATGCTGGGTGATGATTTCTCGATGATTGATGTTGCGATTGCACCCTTGATGTGGCGTCTGGAGCATTACGGTATCGATCTGGGGAAAAATGCTGCTCCGATCCTGAAATATGCCGAACGCCTGTTCCAGCGTCAATCCTTCATCGACTCGCTGACTCCGGCCGAAAAGGCCATGCGCAAGTAAGGGGCGACCATGACTGTCAGCACCAGGCCTTATCTGCTCCGTGCCATCCACCAGTGGTGTACCGACCAGGGGCAAACCCCTTACATGGTGGTATGGGTGGACGAGAATGTGCAGGTTCCGATGGAGTATGTGAAGAACAACGAAATCGTGCTGAACATCGCGTATGGTGCAACGCAGAATCTGTTGCTCGACAATGACTGGATTTCTTTTGCCGCCCGCTTTGGCGGGGTATCGCGCGAAGTTTGGGTGCCGGTTGGTAATGTGCTCTCCATTTTCTCGCGGGAGTCCGGGGAAGGGATGGGGTTTGAGCTGGAGGCATTGGCGCAACCGGCGAAACCGCCGGTTACTGAGCCTGCGTGTACTCCAGAGCCTGTCCGTGATGAGGACAGCAAAGGCGCAAAGGTCATTACCTTTCCTGGGCGCCGCTAACGGCGAGTCTCCGAGGGATCTTTGTTCAGCGTAACGGCAGATTCTGTCGTTCAAATGAAAACGGCCACCATTTGGTGGCCGTTTTCTTTGATCAAGTCAGTCTGCTTATTGAGCGGCTGAGGCTTCAGCATTGCCCGGCGCCGTCGCCACCGGCTGCGAGGCAGCAGGTGCTTCTGCTTCCGGTCCGACCAGATCGTCGATGTTGTCTTCCTGGGGGCTATTGTCCTGCGGTTGGCTGCTTGGCTGGAAACCGACCTGGCGGTTGCGGTATTGCAGGTAGGCATCTCGCATATAGCTGTATGGATCCAACGCCGCTTGCTGCAGCGTGTCTTCCATGCCTAATAGCTTCTCCCGCCGGCTGATGCCATTTAATACGGCTGCCGCTGTTGCGTCGCTTTCGGTGCGGAATACCAGATCATTCTGGTCGGCAATTGTCAGGTTGGCCGCAGTTCCCAAGCCATCCCGTATGGTTGATGGCCCAAATAGTGGCAATACCAGATAATTGCTGTTTTTCCAGCCGTAGTGCGCCATTGTGTCGCCGAGGGTGGCAGGTTCGCGCGGTAGCCCCATCGGTGTCGCGATATCAATCAGGCCGAAGATACCGAAGGTGCTGTTGAATGACACGCGCAGCAGGTCGGTGAGTGTTTTGCGTGGTTCAAGCTGCAGGCCGTGGTTCAGCATGCTGTACACGTCTTGCAGGTTATTGAAGAAGTTGCCCACGCTGGTGCGTACCGGCTGCGGCGTGATGAAGCGGTAGCCTTCGGCTGCGGGCTTCATTACATAATGATCCGCCTTGTCGTTGAACTGGAAAATAACCCGGTTCATCGGCTCAAGGGGATCCTGCGGGTGGCTGGGATTGCTGGCACAGGCGGTCAGCAAGATGCTACTGGCTAGCAGTACCGGGATGTGTTGTTTCATGATGCGTTTCCTTGCACGCCAAGCAAGTCGGCAACACCATACAGGCGTGCCTGGCTTACCAGGCTGGCCGGCAAGTGTTGCAGCCGCAACTCTCCGCCGCGTTGCTGCTGTTGGCGCAGGGCGCCCAGCAGCATTGCCAACGCGGCGGCATCGGCTTTGTCGACGGCTGCCAGGTCGAGATTCAGCTGCCCGCCTTGCATCGCTTGCAGCAGCAGGGGCTGAATAGTCGCGACGCTATCCATATCCAGCGTGCCCTGCAGAGCCAACTGGCCGGCGTTGACGGTAATCAGGTTCATGCTGGCTTTACGCCCTCGTTTTTGTCTTTCAACTGCTTGATCAGGCCATCAATGCCGTTCTTGCGGATCTCTTCGCCAAACTGGGTGCGGTAAACGGTTACCAGACTGGCGCCTTCCACGCTAACGTTGAAAATCTTCCAGCCCTGGCTGCCCTTGTACAGGGTGTAGTCAATGCTGACATTCTTCTTGTCGGCACTGCCCGGAATGGTGACTTCGGACTTCACGACGGCTTCACGACCGCTGTTGTTGAATTGCGCGGTCGGCTTGACGTCGATCTGCGCGGTTTTGAAGCGCACCATGGTCGAAGAGTAGGTGCGAACCAGCAAGGTCTTGAACTGAGTCGCCAGCTGTTCTTGTTGAGTGGGGTTGGCCGCACGCCAGTCCTTGCCAACTGCCAGTGCGGTCATGCGGGTGAAGTCGATCAGCGGAATCACCATGCTCTCGACCTGTTCGCGCACCTGGCGGGTATTCTTGCCGTTTTCCTTCTTCAGGATATCGAGGGCTTTTTGCGAGGTGTCCTGCACCAGGCTCACCGGTTCGTCGGCGGCCAAGGCCGGTGCCGCGAGGCCCAACAACAACATCAGGGAGGTAAGCAGCTTTTTCATGGTTTGTATCTTTCTCTTGATATTGACTGATTATTATTGGCTGGCGCTGGCGGCATTACTGCCGGTTGCAGGCTTGTCGGCAAAGCTGGTCATGAATTTGCCGATCAGTTGTTCCAGTACCATGGCGGACGAGGTGATGGTGATGTGGTCGCCCGCTTTAAGGTTTTCCATGTCGCCTCCCTGGGTCAGGCCGATGTACTGCTCGCCCAGCAGGCCGGCGGTCAGGATTTCGGCGCTGGTGTCGCGGCTGAACTGGTATTTGCTATCCAGCACCAGCGTCACATTGGCGACATAGCGCTTGGTATCCAGCGCAATATTGCTGACTCGGCCAACCAGTACGCCGGAAGACTTGACCGGTGCTTTTACCTTCAGGCCGCCGATATTGTCGAACTCGGCGGTGAGAGTGTAGGTATTGGTGTCGCTTTGCGGTGTGAGGTTTGCCACTTTCAAGGACAGGAAAGTCACCGCCGCAATGCCGATTGCCACGAACAGACCAACCCACAAATCAATAGTAGAACGTTTCATTTCGTGTTGATTCCTAGAACATGAAGGCGGTCAGGACAAAGTCCAGTGCCAGAATGACCAGTGCCGACGTGACCACGGTGCGGGTGGTGGCGGAAGACACACCACTGGCGGTCGGTACGGCGTCGTAACCTTCGAATACGGCTATCAGGGTAACTGCCATGCCGAAGAACAGGCTCTTGGTCAGTCCATTGATAACGTCGTAGTGCAGGTCCACGTTGTTTTGCATTTGCGACCAGAAGGTGCCTTCATCCAGGCCGATCATCACCACGCCGACCAGGTAGCCGCCGAAAATCCCCATCACGTTGAAGATGGCAGCCAGGATCGGCATGGAAATCACGCCAGCCCAGAAGCGGGGGGCCACCACACGGGCAATCGGGTTCACCGCCATGACACTCATGGCTTCCAGCTGCTCGGTGGCTTTCATCAGGCCGATTTCGGCAGTCATGGCCGAGCCGGAACGGCTGGCGAACAGCAAGGCCGCCAGCACTGGCCCCAATTCGCGCAGCAGCGAGAGTGCTACCAGTGCCCCCAGCGCGTCGGATGAGCCGAAGCGCGCCAGGGTGTTGTAGCCCTGCAAGCCCAGCACCATGCCGACAAACAGGCCGGATACCACGATGATGATCAGCGACAGTACGCCGGCGAAATACACTTCGCGGATGGTGAGCTGGAAACGCAGCAGACTCTGGCCGGAATTGAGCAGGATGGCCAGCAGGAAGCGGCTGGCAAAGCCCAGCCGCCAGATGGCATTGATGGTTAGCGCGCCTAAGTGGCGGAACGGAGACAGCAGTTTTTCCATCATGCTTTCTCCTGCAGGCCGAACGCCTGTGCCAGCGACTCGTCCGCCGGGTAGGCGAAATGGACCGGACCGTCGGGCTCGCCGGCCACAAACTGAGCCAGCCACGGCGAGTCGGCATGACGTACCTGTTCCGGCGTGCCTTCGGCCACGATGCGGCCATTGGCGACAAAGTACACGTAGTCGACGATATCCAGCGATTTGTGTACGTCGTGGGTCACCATGATCGACGTGGTTCCCAGCGCGTCGTTGAGCTTCTTGATCAGCAGCGCGATGGTGCCGAGCGAAATCGGGTCCAGACCGGTAAACGGTTCGTCGTACAGCATCAGCTGCGGGTCCAGGGCAATGGCGCGCGCCAGCGCGATGCGGCGTGCCATGCCGCCGGACAACTCGGCCGGCATCAGCTTCTCAGTGCCGCGCAAACCGACGGCGGCCAGCTTGAGCAGTACCAGATCGTGGATGACGCTTTCCGGAAGCTTGGTCAGCTCCCGTAGCGGAAACGCCACGTTGTCGAAGACCGATAGATCGGTAAACAGCGCGCCAAACTGGAACAGCATGCCCATGCGGCGACGGTGCTGGTACAGCTCGGCATTATTCATGCGGCCAACGTCTTGGCCAGCGACCAGTACCTCGCCATGCTGGGCGCGGATCTGGCCGGAGATCAGGCGTAGCAGCGTGGTTTTACCGCTGCCGCTGCCACCCATGATGGCAATCAGTTTGCCGCGCGGGATCGACAGCGAAACATCCTGCAGGATGGGGCGGTCGCCGTAGGCAAAGCCGACATTGCGAAGGGTGATAAAACTATCGGAAGGCACAATGAGTCCTGTGGGTAACAGAAAAACAGGGAGCCGCAGTCACGACTCCCTGTTTGCATTTTATCCGTCTTGTGTGCAGTGCGCCAAATGCCAATGTGCTAGTTTTGTGGAAAAAGTGTTACCGGGGGTGACAAATTTTCACAAAAACCGCAGACGGATCAGATGTTTGTGTCGGTGCGCTTACACGCCGCGCAGCAGATCGTTGATGCTGGTCTTGCTGCGGGTCTGCGCATCCACCTTCTTCACGATCACCGCGCAGTACAGGCTGTGGCTGCCATCCTTGGACGGCAGGCTGCCGGAAACCACCACCGAGCCCGGCGGCACCTTGCCGTAATGTACTTCGCCGGTTTCGCGATCGTAGATCTTGGTGGATTGGCCGATGAACACACCCATCGAAATCACCGAGCCTTCGCCAACGATCACGCCTTCCACGATTTCGGAGCGGGCGCCGATGAAGCAGTTGTCTTCGATGATGGTCGGGTTGGCCTGCAGCGGCTCCAGTACGCCACCGATGCCGACGCCGCCGGACAGGTGCACGTTCTTGCCGATCTGGGCGCAGCTGCCGACGGTGGCCCAGGTATCGACCATGGTGCCTTCATCGACGAAGGCGCCGATGTTGACGAAGGACGGCATCAGCACGGTGTTTTTTGCGATGAAGCTGCCCTTGCGTGCCACGGCACCCGGAACCGCGCGGAAGCCGCTGTTGCGGAACTGCTGCTCGTTCCAGTCGGCGAACTTGGTGTCGACCTTGTCGAAGTAGCGGCTAACGCCGTCATCCATTACTTCGTTGTCGCGGATGCGGAACGACAGCAGTACGGCCTTCTTCGCCCACTGGTTGACGACCCACTCGCCGTCGATCTTCTCGGCCACGCGCAGTTGGCCGTTATCCAGCTCGGCGATGACCTGCTCGATGGCGGCTTTCAGCTCTGCGGAAACGGTAGCCGGGGTGATGTTGGCGCGGTCTTCGAACGCGGCTTCGATGATGGGCTGGATCGGATGCATGTGGTTCAGTCCTTGGGCGATATGAATCGTTGTCATGGGGGTAACCTGTTTATTTATTATCGGTTGGTAAATTGTTCGATACGTTCGGCCGCGGCAACACACTCGGCCAGTGGCGCCACCAGCGCCAGGCGCACGCGGCCGGCGCCCGGGTTGACGCCGTGGGCGTCGCGCGCCAGGAAACTGCCGGGCAGTACGGTAATGTGTTCGCGGGCAAACAGTTCACGGGCAAAGGCGACGTCGTCGCCCCCGGGCACTTCGGCCCACAGGTAAAAGCCGGCATCCGGACGGCTGACTGGCAGTAGCTTGCCGATGCGCTCGGTCACGGCGGAGAACTTGGCGGCGTAGGCTGCGCGGTTGTCCACTACGTGCGCTTCGTCCTGCCAGGCGGCGATGCTGGCCTCCTGTACCGTCAGGCTCATGGCGCTGCCGTGGTAGGTGCGGTATAGCAGGAATTTTTCCAGGATGGCGGCGTCACCGGCAACAAAGCCGGAACGCAGGCCTGGCGCATTGGAGCGCTTGGACAGGCTGGTGAACATCACCAGCCGCTCGTGGCTGCGGCCCAGCAGGCGTGCCGCCTCCAGCCCGCCCAGCGGCGGGGTGTCAAAATAGATCTCGGAATAGCACTCGTCGCTGGCGATGACGAAGCCGTAGCGGTCGGACAGCGCGAACAGCTCGCGCCAGTCATCCAGCGACATCACCGCGCCGGTGGGGTTGCCCGGGCTGCACACGATGACCACCTGGGTACGCTGCCAGACGGCCTCGCTGACGCTGCTCCAGTCCGGCTGGAAGCGGTTGGCCGCCACACAATTCACGTAGTGGGGAACTGCCCCGGCGAGCAGTGCGGCGCCTTCATAAATCTGGTAGAACGGGTTGGGTGAAATCACAACCGGTTTGTCATCGCCGCGCGGGTCGATCACGGCCTGCACAAAGGAAAACAGCGCCTCGCGGCTGCCGCATACCGGCAGCAGTTCGCGGGCCGGATCAACGGTGACCTGATAGCGGCGCGCCAGCCAGTCGGCGCAGGCGCGGCGCAAGGCTTCGCTACCCAGCGTCGCCGGATAGGCGGCCAGACCATCCAGCGCACCGATCAACGCCTGTTTCACCACCTCGGGCGTCGGGTGTTTCGGCTCGCCGATCGACAGGTTGATGTGGGCTTTGTCGGCGGGAGGCGTTACGCCGGCAAGCAGCTGGCGCAGGCGCTGGAACGGGTAGGGGTGCAGCAACTCAAGATGCGGATTCAACGCGGACTTCCTCGCGGGATTTGCGGTGCAACAAAAACAGCAATAGTAAGAAAATACAATGGATTTTGTAAAACAAAAGCTGCTCGCCGTGAGCTGTGCCATTACCACGGCGCTGGTGTGGGGATTGATGTGGTACCCGTTCCGTCACTTGCACGGCACCGGTTTCAGCACCGCCGCCACCTCGCTGTCGGTGTATATCGTCGCCACCATCATCGGCGTGACGATATACCGCGATGTGTTCCGCCGCGAGGCGAGATTCGAACCCATTCTGCTGTTGCTCGCCTTTCTCTATGGCTGGTGCAACTTTGCCTACACCTGGGCGGTGGCCGAGGGCGAGGTGATGCGGGTGCTGTTGCTGTTCTATCTGTCGCCGCTGTGGAGCGCGCTGTTCTCGCGGCTGCTGCTGCACGAGCGCCTCAGTCGCATCGGCTGGCTGGTGGTAGTGATGTCGCTGACCGGCTTGGTGGTGATCCTGTACCGGCCGGGCTTGTTCAGCGGCCAGATTTTCTCCAGTCGCGCCGACTGGCTGGCCCTGTCCGGCGGCATCAGTTTTGCGCTCGGCAATGTGCTGTCGAAAAAAGCGCACGGGCTGCCGGTAGCGCTGAAGTCGGCGATGGTGTGGCTGGGCGTGGCCGGCTGCGGGCTGGTGTCCCTGTTGTGGCGCGGCCAACTGGTCGGGGAAATGGCGCAGCTGGCGCAGCCGGATGTGGCGCTGATCGTGCTGGCGCTGGGTGTCACCCTGCTGGCCACCAGCATCATCTCGCTGCACGGGCTGTCGATTCTGCCTGCAACCCAGGTAATGACGCTGATGCTGCTGGAGCTGGTGTTTGCCGCCATCTCCGCCTATTTTCTCGCCGGCGAGGCGATGAAGCCGCAGGAGTGGCTGGGTGGCCTGCTGATCGCCAGTGCCAGCCTGATGTCCGGCCGCATCATCGCCAAGCCTAACGCCGCGCCCTGAGTCGCGCTGCTGCCGAACCGCCCTCCGGGGCGGTTTTTGTATGGGTGGCTTGCCAGGCACGGCGCTTGTCGGGAATAATGGCTTTGATATTTCGATGATTGTCAAAATATGGAAACCAAATCTGCCGTCAAGATGTTGGCCGCACTGGCACAAGACACACGGCTGGCGGTGTTCCGCCAGCTGGTGGAAGCCGGTCCGGCCGGCCGCGCCGCCGGCGAACTGGCGTCCGCGCTGGACTGCGCGCCGGCCACGCTGTCCTTCCACCTGAAAGAGCTGGCCAATGCCGGCCTGATCGAAGGCCGCCAGGATGGCCGCTTCGTGATCTATGCGGCCAACTTTGCCGCCATGAACGGCCTGCTGGGCTACCTCACCGAAAACTGCTGCCGCGCCTCCAACGCCGATGGCTGCGGTTGCTGAACAGGAGAACTGTCATGAAACGTCTGCATATTCACGTGGCGGTGGATGATCTGGCCACCAGCATCCGCTTCTACAACGCGCTGTTCGGCGCCGAGCCGACGGTGCACAAACCGGACTACGCCAAGTGGCTGCTGGATGACCCGCGCGTCAACTTTGCCATCAGCCAGCGCGGCGCCCGGGCCGGGCTGGATCACCTCGGCATCCAGGCCGAAAACGCCGACGAGCTGGCCGAGCTGAAACAGCGCATCGACGCCGCCGGCATGGCGGCGCTGAGCGAGGAGGGCGCCACCTGCTGCTACGCCCGGTCCGACAAGCACTGGGTGCAGGACCCGTCCGGCATCGCCTGGGAGACCTACCACACGCTGGACAGCGCCCCGACCTACAGCGATGCGGATGCTACGGCAGCGGCCAACCCCGACAGCTGTTGCGCCCCGGCGCCGGCAGCACTGGCCAGTAGCGATGCCTGCTGCACTCCGGCCGCCGGCAGTGCCGATAGCGCGGCCTGCTGTGCGCCGGCGCCGCAGAAGATCCAGCTCATCAGCCGCAAGAACATCGAAGCCATTGTTTCCAAGGAAAGGAAGACCCGTGACTGACAAGGTCTACAACGTACTGATTCTCTGCACCGGCAACTCGGCGCGCAGCATTCTGGGCGAAGCGCTGATCAACCACCTGGGGCAGGGCCGCTTCAAGGGCTACAGCGCCGGCAGCCAGCCCACCGGCAAGGTCAATCCCTACGCGCTGCAGACGCTGGCCAAGCATGGCCTGGTCAGCGAAGGCTACCGCAGCAAGAGCTGGGACGAGTTCGCGCTGCCGGATGCGCCGCAGATGGATTTCGTGTTCACCGTGTGCGGTAATGCCGATGGCGAGGCGTGCCCGGTCTGGCCGGGCCACCCGATGCGCGCGCACTGGGGTGTGGATGATCCGGCCGGGGTTGGCAGCAACGACGAAGAAGCCATGGCCGCCTTTGCCAAGGCATTCATGATCCTCAAGCGCCGCGTGGAGCTGTTCATGTCGCTGCCGGTAGACAAGCTGGATGCACTGGCATTGCGGCAGAAACTGGCGGAGATCGGCCAGCAATGAACGCGCGTGCATACGTGGCAGAGGCGCTGGGCACGGCGCTGCTGCTGGCGGTGGTGGTCGGCTCCGGCATCATGGCGCAGCAGTTGGCCGCTGGTAACGTGGCGGTGGCGCTGCTGGCCAATGCACTGGCTACCGGTGCCGGGCTGCTGGTACTGATTACGCTGCTCGGACCGCTGTCCGGGGCGCACTTCAACCCGGCGGTGAGCCTGGTGATGGCCTGGCGTGGCGAACTGCCGGCGGGCCGGCTGCTGCCCTACCTGCTGTGCCAGGTCGCCGGCGCGGTACTGGGGGTATGGTTGGCGCATGCCATGTTCGAACTACCGCTGTGGCAGCTGTCGCAGCACGTGCGCACTGGTTGGCCGCAATGGCTGGCGGAAGGCGTGGCGACCGCCGGGCTGCTGCTCACCATCCTCGGCGGCGTGCGCCATGCGCGCGACAAGGTGCCTGTGCTGGTGGCCTTGTATATCGTGGCCGCGTACTGGTTTACCGCCTCGACTTCGTTTGCCAATCCGGCGGTGACGCTGGCACGCAGCCTGACGGATACCTTTGCCGGCATCCGCCCGCAGGATGTGGCCGGTTTTGTCGTGGCCCAGCTGGCTGGTGCGGCGCTGGGCGGTGGGCTGGGGAGCTGGTTGTTTACAGAATCTGCCGCCTGAGGCGGCGACCCCAGCCAGAAAATCGGCCGGTCAGTGGACCGGCCGTGCGTTATTGGGCGAGCTTGAAACGCTGGATAATATGCTTGAGTTCGCCGCTTTTGCGCAGGCTGGCCAGGCCGGCATTGAACGCAGCCAGTCGCTCGGCCGTTTCGGGGCGGGCCCTGCTGAAACCGACATACAGCGGCATGGTCGCCACGGGCGGGTCGCGCCATTCCAGCTCGGCCGACAGACGGGTGGGCAGCGAGGGCAACAGGTGGTTGGCCACCACCTTGTCGATCAGCACCAGATCCAGCCTGCCGACGGCCAGCTTCTTCAGGTTGGTCAGGTCGTCATCGGCCGGCACTTCCTGCAAGTGGGCCGCGGTGAAGGCATCGGGATTCTTGTAGTCGCTCACCGTGCCGATCTGGTAGCTGCGCAAGGTGGCCAGCGACCGGACATCAATCGGCTTGCGCCGGTTGCCGTAAAAACCGATCACCGAGTTGACTAGCGGATGGCTGTACGCAAGATACCGGGCACGGGTGTCATCGAACCACACCGCCATCACCCCATCGTATTGTCCGCTCCGGACTTCGGCCATCAGCCGGGCCCACGGCCGGTAATGCAGGACCAGGCGGTAGCCTTGTTTGGCCAGCGCGGCCCGGGTAATGGCGGCCACGGCGCCATCCTCCGGCAACTGGGCGGCAAAGTAGGGCGGATAATCGGTGGTCGCCAGGTTGACAACTTTGTCTGCAAAGGCCGACATGCTCAAGCCACACAGTACGCTGCCGATCAGCCAGCGGTAACCGCAGCGGATTGCGGAGCGCGCGCGCGTATTCATTCTTCCCACGGCCACCACGCCGGCGGCGGTTGCAGCATTTTCTCCGGATAGCCGGCAAACAGGTTGGCCGCAATCCGCTGCGGATGCTGCACGCCGTGTTCTTCCAGCCACTCGTCCAGCGCCTCGGTCTGTTCCTCGCGCTGCATCAACCGGTACAACAGCGCCCAGTCTTCCGCCAGACACCATGGCAGACCATTGGCTTGCTGCAGCGCGCCGGCATCGAACGACCAGCGGTAGCTGCCCTTGTCCAGCTTGATGGTCATCTCCGCCATCAGGTCCACCGTCAGCCCGTCGCCGGCATCGAAGCGGGCGAAGTGCGGGGTGGTGAACTGCGGATGGGGCGGCGGGGTGATGTCGCTGGCGATCGTCGCCAGCAGCGCGCGCACGGCGGCAAAGTCGGCGGCGGTGGTGACGATGTCCAGGTCGCGCGGCTGTTCCACCAGGTCCAGCTGCTGCAGCAAGGTGCTGCCGCCGATGGCCCAGCAATAGCCGGCCAGCTTGGGCGCCAGCGCGCGGGCAAACTCGAGAGGTGTGGTCATGGCTTAGTAGTGCGGGGGGATTTCGTCGCGCAGCGAGCCTTGCCCGTCCAGCTGGCTGCCGGCTTGCTGCATGCGGTACAGGTGGCGCAGTTGTTCCTGCAGCAGGTCGATCTGCTGCTGCTGGCGCGCGATGGTCAGGTTCAGCGCATCCAGCAGCTCGTCCTGCAGCGCAACCTTGATTTCCAGTTCGGTAAGGCGGGATTCCATATCGGTTCCTTGCTAGGTCAACGCGCATTGTAGGCCAATGTTGGCCGCAAGGCTGCGGCCAACAGGTTTGCCGCTACAGCACCTGTGCCGCGATCCAGCCGGCCAGCAGCAACGGAATGTTGTAGTGCAGGAAGGTCGGCAGCACGGTATCGCGCATGTGGTCGTGCTGGCCGTCGACGTTCAGGCCCGAGGTCGGCCCCAGCGTGGAGTCGGACGCCGGCGAGCCGGCATCGCCCAGCGCACCGGCGGTGCCGATGATGGACACGGTGGCCAGCGGCGAAAAGCCCAGCTGCAGACACAAGGGCACATAGATGGCGGTGAGAATCGGCACGGTGGAGAACGACGAGCCGATGCCCATCGTTACCAGCAGGCCGACCAGCAGCATCACGAACGCCGCCGCCGCGCGGCTGTGGCCGAACAGCTCGGCCGAGGCTTGCACCAGCGGGCCGATCTGGCCGGAGGCCTGCAGCACTTCGGCAAAACCCTGCGCGCTGATCATGATGAAACCGATCATCGCCATCATCTTCATGCCGTCGCTGAACACATTATCCGCTTCGTGCCACTTCACCACCCCGCTGGCGAGGAACAGCAGGAAACCGGCCAGCGCGCCCAGCAGCATGGAGTCGCTGTACAGCTGCACCGCAAACGCCGCCACGATGGCGAGGCCGGCGGTCCACAGCGCGCGAGGGCTGAGTTTGACGCGGGTGCGCTCCACGTTCTCGATGCGGCCAAGGTCATAGTGGCGCGGCCGGCGGTAGCTGACGAACACCGCCAGCAGCAGGCCGGCCAGCATGCCGGCGGCCGGAATCGCCATCGCGTGCGTCACATTGACGCCCTGCACATCCATGCCGGCCTTGCTGATATTGCCCAGCAGGATCTGCTGCAGAAAGATTTCGCCAAAGCCGACCGGAAACAGCATGTAGGGCGTGGTCAGGCCGAAGGTGATCACGCAGGCCACCAGCCGGCGGTCCAGCTGCAGCTTGGCCATCACGTACAGCAGCGGCGGTACCAGCAGCGGGATAAAGGCGATGTGGATCGGCACCAGGTTCTGGCTCATCACGCTGACGCAGGCCAGCAGCAGGATCAGCAGCCATTTCAGCCGCGTCTTGCCGCTGCCGTGCTGCAACTGGCGCACGGCGGCATCGGCCAGCGCATGCGGCAGGCCGGATTTGGCGATGGCGACGGCAAAGGCGCCCAGCAGCGCATACGACAGCGCCACCGAGGCGCCATTGCTGATGCCCTTGTTGAAGGCGGCCAGGGTTTGTGCCAGATCCATGCCGGAGAGCAGGCCGCCGGCAAGCGAGGCCAGCAGCAGGCTGATGACGACATGGACGCGTGCCAGCGACAGCGCCAGCATCAGGATAATTGCAACAGGTATCGCGATCATTTGTATAGACAAAGTTATGATTTGTAAGGCAAAAAAGGGCGCGAGAATAGCGGCTGCCGCCGGCCTTGTCGAGCCGCAGACAAGACAACGCCCGCGGCTGGCGCGGGCGCGGCGGGGAGGGGAAAGGCTTAGACCTGGAAGCGGGCGGCCCTTTTTTCCATGTCGGCCACCACGGTGCGCATCACGCCGGAGGTGGCGCTGGCATGGTGGGCAATGTGGGTGACATCCTCGGCGTGGTTGACTACTACCTCGATGCGCTGCGCCACCTCGGTGGAGGTGATCGACTGCTGCCGCAGCGCGGCGCTCAGTTCGTTGACAATGCCGGCCACCTGCTGCGACATCTGCTGCAGCTGCGCAAGCGTGTCGCCGGCCTGCTGGGCATTGTTGACGCTGTCGTTGCTCAGGCTGACGCTGTTGCCGACCTCCTGCACCACTTCGCCGATGGAGCGCTGGATGGCGGACACCATCTGCACGATCTCGCTGGTGGATTGCGCGGTGCGCTCCGACAGCTTGCGCACCTCGTCCGCCACCACGGCGAAGCCGCGGCCGTGCTCGCCGGCGCGCGCCGCCTCGATGGCGGCATTCAGCGCCAGCAGGTTGGTCTGGTCGGCAATATCGCGGATCACCGCCACGATGCCGGAAATGCGCGCCGATTCGTCCTGCAGCTGGGCTATGCGCTCGGCGGCGCTCATCACCACTTGCGATACCTAGCGGATCTGGCCGATCAGCCCCTGCAGCGCGTCGTAACCCTGGCGAGCCTGCTGGTCGGAGTTGAAGGTCTGCTCGGCGGCTTCCACCGTGCTGTCGGCGACATGGCTGATCGAGGTGGTCAGCTCCTCGGCGTTGGCCGCAATGCCGGCGGCGGCCTCGCTTTGCAGGTCGACCGCGTGTTCCATGCGCTGCACCGAGTCGTTGAGGTCTTGCGACGACTGGCGCAACGAGTCGGCATTGCGGCGGGTGCCGAGCATGGTTTCGCGCAGCGCCAGCTGCATCTCGGCCATGGCCTTGATCAGCTGGCCGACTTCGTCGCGGCTGCCCGGCGGCAACTCGCCGCGCAAGTCGCCGCCGGCGATGCGGCCGGCCGCCACCACGGTCTGTGACAGCCGGCCGGCAATGCGCCGTGCCATCAGCAGCGACAGCACCAGCGCCAGCACGATGCCCAGCAGCAAGGCCAGCATGCCGTTACGGATGCTGCTGCTAGCCGATGCCTGCGCCCGCTCGCCGGCGGCCTGGGCGTTGGCCGCATTGAGCTTGCTCAGCGCATCGGTCTGGTCGCGCAGGAAGTTGGCGCGCTTCACCCACTCGCCCTTGCGCAACGCCTGCGCGGCGTCTTCCTGCCCGGCGGCGCGCAGCGCGATGGCCTGCTCGACCGCCGAGCGGTATTCCACCGCCGCCTGTACCGCGCGCTGGTGTACCTGGCGCTCTTCATCGCTGGCGATCAGCGGCTCGTAGCTCTTGAAGGCCTTGCCCAGTGACGCATCCAGTTCGGCCATCGACTTGGTCATCTTGGCCTGCTCGTCGGTCTGGGTGGACAGCATGTACTCCAGGCTGCGGATACGGTAGCGCAGCCGCAGCTGGCTGATATCGGCGGCGGCCTGTATCGATGGCAGCGCGCCTTCGGTAATGCCGCGGGTTTCCTGGCTGATACCCTGGATCTGCCACAGGCAGTACAGGATGGCGAGCACCAGCACGCCGCCGCTACCGAGGAAGTTGACCAGGAATTTGGCGCGAAGGCCGAGATTGTCGAGGAAGCGCATGGCCGTCTCCTTGTCTGCCAGCAGGTGCCGGAAGTATAGAAACGGTGCGGGGGGATGCAGGGAGATAAAGGCAGTACAGCGCCTGCCGCCGGAGGTGGCGGCAGGCGGCGGGTTTACATCGGCATGATGCGGGCGGTGCCGTTGCCGGTAATGATCTTCACCCGCTGGCCGACGCTCAGCGGTACATCAGCTTCCTGCACGATGGAGATGGTGCGGCCCTTGTCGGTCTGCACCGTCAGCTCGTAGGCATCCTTGGTGGCGCCGCGCTGCATGGATTGGGTGGCCATGCCACCGACCATGGCGCCGAGCACCGCGCCGGCGGCCGAACCGCGGCCCTGGCCGATGCTGCTGCCGGCAATGCCGCCCAGCGCGGTGCCGCCCAGGGTCAGCAGGTCATTCTTGTCGCCTTCCATCTTCACGTTTTTCACATCCAGAATCTTGCCGTATTCCACTTCGTGGATCTGGCGCATATCGGACTTGCTGTACACGGCGGCAGAGTCGGAGTTGTACATATTGGCGCAGCCAGCCAGCAGGGCGACAGACAGCAGGGTCAGGCTGGTGGCAACGATACGGGTAGTCATGGCGGAGTTCCTGTTGAAATTGCAGCAGCCAATTTGACCATAACTGCCACCCGGGGTTTGCACAATCTGCGTGACGATTTGTGACGAAGTGTGAAGCGCGGCGGCTCAGGTAGCGGCGAACAGCTGCGCAAACTGCGCCATCAGCAATTCGCGCAGGTAGCGATGCAGCGGGTTGCCGTCATTGCGGCGGTGCCACACCAGATCGATGCGGATGCTGATGTCCGCCGGCAGCGGCACGCTGCGGGTGTCGCCCTGCTGGCGGAACAGCGGCAGGTACAGCGTGGGCTGGATCGACAGCAGCGGCGCCTGCTGCAGGATGTGGCCGATGGCCATCAGACTGGCCGACAGCGCCACGATGTGGCGCGACAGCCCGTGCTGGGCAAACAGGTGATCCACCACCCCGGCGGCGGTGCCGCGATAGCTGCTGACCACCTGTTCCACCGCCGCCAGGTCGGCCAGCGTCGGTGCGGCCGGCAGGCTGAGCTGGCTGGGGGCATACACCGCGCTGAAGCCGGTTTCGCGCAGCGTCAGCCGGCTGTGCCAGTCACGCAGTGGCAGCGGTGCGGCGGTCAGCAGCAGGTCGACCTCGTCGTTATCCAGCGCTGCCAGTTGCTGGTCGATTTCCAGCAATTGCGAACGCAGCTGCACGCCCGGCGCCTGCCGGCGCAGGGTGGCGATCAGCGCCGGGTACAGCATCGCCTCCATGCCGTCCGGTGCCGCCAGCCGGAAGCTGGCGTTGGCCGCGGCCGGATCGAATGCCGCCGGTGCGGCCAACAGCTGGCGTGCCTGTTGCAGCCAGTCGCGCACCGCCGGCGCCAGCTGCAAGGCGCGGGCGGTGGGCTGCATGCGGTTGCCGCTGCGCACGAACAGCGGGTCGTCCAGCAACAGCCGCAGCCGGGCCAGCGTATGGCTCATCGCCGGCTGGCCCAGATACAGCCGCGCGGCGGCACGGCTGACATGGCGCTCCTGCATCAGCGCATCGAAGGCGACCAGCAGGTTGAGGTCCAGGCGGCGCAGTTCGTCGTGACTAAAATCGAATTCGTTCATGAGCTGTATGTTAACAATCGATTTCCATGATAGTAAGGCGCTGCCGATAATTGCGGCATTGTTGTTGCCTGCTGCCCGCCACCATGTCTGCACCCAAGCTGTTTGCCCCGCCATACACCCGCCACCACCTCGCCATCGCGCTGATCGTGTTGCTGGAATACCTGCAAAGCGTGATGGTGGCGTTTGGCTCCCATGCCGTCAGCCAGGGGGTAGGCGCCACGCCGCAGCAGTTCAGTCTGGCGGCGGCCGGCTATGCCGCGGTGGCGGTGCTGATGATTCTGTGCCACCGCTGGCTGGTGCAGCGGCTGGGTTACCGCAGCATGTTGCGCTGGTCGCTGCTGGCGTTTGGCGCTGGCGCGCTGCTGAGCGCGCTGGCGGCTTCGCCGGCGGCCTTCATCGCCGCGCGCATGGTGCAGGCGCTGGGCGGCGCGGCGTTCTTTACCGCCTCGCGGGTGCAGATCATGCATTACCGCGGTCCGCAGCGCCTGCAGGCGATGCTGTTCCTGCCGGTCGGCATCATGCTGGGTTCCGGCCTGGCGCCGATACTGGCGGCACTGCTGCTGGCGCTGGCCGGCTGGCAGGCTTTGTTCCTCATCATGCTGCCGCTGGTGTGGCTGGCCGATCTCGTGGTGCGCAGCGCGGTGCCGGAGCACGAGCCGGTGGAAAACGAGCGCCCGGACCGGCTGCACCCGCGCGGCATCGCGCTATTGGCCGGCGGCGTGTTCCTGCTGCAATTCGTGCTGGAGCGTGCCCGTTTCGAGCTGTGGACCCGCGGCGCCAGCCTGTGGGCGCTGGGCGGCGTGGCCTGCGTGCTGCTGTTGCTGTACCTGCGCCACGAATGGCGCCGTCGCGTGCCGCTGGTGCCGTACCGCCACTTTGCCAGCGAGCGTTATCTGTGGGGCATGGCGGTCTATGGCATCGGCTACCTAGTGGTGTCCGGCAGTGCCTATGTGCTGCCGCTGTATATGGCGCAGGGACTGGGCATGGACCAGCTGCACAGCGGTATCTGGCTGAGCGTGACCGGTCTGCTGGCGCTGCCGTTCGCGATTTTTCACCTGATGCTGATGGTGCGCTGGCCGCATGTGCGCCGCTACCTGTCGGCCGGTGCGCTGATGTTGGCCGCCGCGGCGCTGCTGCTGGCGCAGGTCGGGCCGGACAGCCCGCCGTGGTTGCTGGTGGCCGGCTTGCTGCTGCTGCATAGCCTGTTCATGCCGTTTTTCCTCGGCACCACCGCCGCGGCTACCTTCAGCCTGGTGGATGAGAAAGTGTTCAGCCACGCCTACCAGGTCAAGAACGCCATGCGCGAGATCGCCAATGCGGTCGGGCTGTCCTGGGGTGTCATCATCATGCAGCAGCGCAGCATGACTCATGCGGCGGAGCTGCCGGCCAGCGCTCCGGCGCAGCTGGTGCTGCAGTCGGGACAGGATTACTTCTGGCTGCTGGCGTTGCTGGCGCTGGTGCTGGCGACCTTCCTGCGCCTGCAGCGACGCTTCGTGTGAGCATGAAAAATGCGGCCAACGTTGGCCGCAGGGTCGTGTTTGCCGCGCTGCCGGCAATCAGTTCATCAGGCTGGCGGCGAACTCCGCCGGAATCGCCGGCCGGCCGCGCTCGTTGATGGCGGTACCGATCACCAGCCCTTCCAGCACCACTTTCTGGTCGGCGCTGCGAATCACCTGCTGGCGGAAGCCGAAACGCACCTTCGATACCGGCTCGAACGCCACGGTGACTTCGAACTTGTCGCCGCTGGTCAGCGAGGCCTTGTAGTCCAGCTCGGAGCGCACCACCACCAGATTGATGTTCTGCCGTGCCAGTTCGGCAAAGTCGATGCCTTTGGCCAGCAGGAATTCGTGGCGGGCGTGCTCCAGGTAGTTGAAGTACACCCCGTTATTGACGATGCCCTGCATATCGCATTCGTAATCACGCACCTTGAATTCAACGGCAAACACAGACATCAGCGGACTCCAGTAGGGATTGACGGGTAATGGCACGCCGCCGCCATGACGGGCGTGCGAAAAGGGCGGCAGTGTAGCGCAGCGCTTGCTGCCTGCGCAGGGTTGGCCGCATCAGCCTTGCGGCCGCAGCGCCTTGATCACGTACAGGTCGAAGCGGGTGGACTTGCCGTCCAGCACGACCGACGGCTTGACGCCGGCAATGGCCGGGCCGCGTTGCGGCCGCTTCACCACCACGCGCACGGTGGCGGCGGCAATGGCGGCGGCCAGCAGCTCGCTGCTGTCCAGGTCGTCGCCGATCACCTGCTGGAACGCCTGCATGCCTTTCTTGGCGGCGGCGCTTTTCTTGTCGGTGTCCGGAAACATCGGGTCGACAAACACCACTTCCGGGCGCTGTTCCGGCGGCAGTTCGGCCTGTGCGGCCAACCAGCGGCGGGCATCGGCGTGCACCAGCGTCATGCGGCGGGCGATGTCCATGGTGTCCGGGTGCCAGCGCGCACGTTCCAGCGCATCGAACAGCAGTGCGGCGGCCACCGGCGAGCGCTCCAGCAGGGTGACTTCGCAACCCAGCGTCGCCAGCACGAAGCTGTCGCCACCGAGGCCGGCGGTAGCGTCCACCACCCGCGGCAAATCCTTGGCCCCTTTCAGGCCGATGGCCTTGGCCACCGGTTGGCCGCGGCCGCCGCCCTGTTCGCGGCGATGGCGCGCGGCGCCCTCGACGAATTCGGCATACACCGCGCCATGCTTGCCGCTGGTCAGCAGCTCCAGCCGTTCCGGCCCCAGTTCCAGCCAATAGCCCTCGGTCGGGCGCTGTTTCACCAGCGGCAGGGCAAAGCGTTCGGCCAGTTGTTGCGCGCTGTTGCGCCGCGCCGGTTCGGCGCAGTAGAGCGGGGTAGCAGTCATGATGCGGTGTCCTTGCAAGTGGCGGCGAAGATACGGCAACACCGCGCCGGCGGCAATGCTCTGGCAATGGTGATGTCAATTGCATAGCATGGCGTAATGGAAAAACTCGCTGCCTTTTGCCTGGGGCTGGTGCTGTGTGTCTGGCTGCCATCGGTACCGGACTGGCATCTGCTGCTGGCGCTGATCATTGCCAGCTGGCCGCTGTGGTGGCGCCGGCGGCTGCCGCTGTTGCTGCTATTGCTGCCAGCCGGCATGGCTTATGCCGGCTGGCACATCGAGCAGCGTCTGGCCGCACGTTTGCCGGTCGCGCTGGAGGGGGTCGCGCTGTCGGTGCCCGGTACGGTGCGCGGTTTGGCCACCACCGGCGAGTATGGCGTGCGCTTCCGTTTTGCGCCGGATGCGGGGCCGCCGGCATTGCCGCCGTTGCTGGAGCTGAACGATTACGCCCGGCGCGACTGGCCGCCGGGCAGCCGCTGGCAATTGCTGCTGCGCCTGCGCCAGCCGCACGGTGCGGCCAACGTGGCCGGCTTCGATGCCGCCCGCTGGTACTGGAGCGAAGGCGTGCTGGCGACCGGCACGGTCGGCAAGCCACGGCTGGCCTTGCCCGCCGTAGCCGGTTTCTGGTCGTGGCTGGATGCCGCGCGGCAGGGCGTCGTGACGCGGCTGACCGCCGCCATCGGTCCGGGGCGCAATGCCGCGCTGGTGGCGGCACTGGCGGTGGGGGCGCAACAGGGGATCGCGCGGCGCGAGTGGCAGGCGCTGGCGGCAACGGGCCTGACGCATGTGGTCAGCGTGTCCGGGCTGCATATCAGCCTGCTGGCCGGTCTGGTGCTGTGGTTGTCGCGGCGCCTGCTGCAACGTTGGCCGCCATGTCAGCCGCAGCGGCTGGCTTTGCTGATGGCGATGCTGGCGGCACTGGGCTATGCGTTGCTGGCCGGGTTTTCGGTACCGACCCAGCGCACGGTATGGATGCTGGCCACCACCACGCTGGCGCTGTGGTGGCAGCGTGGGCTGTCGGCGTGGCAGATCTGGCTGGCGGCCTTGACCGTGGTCTTGCTGCTCGATCCGTTCGCGGCGCTGGCCGTCGGTTTCTGGCTGTCGTTCGGGCTGGTGGGGGCGTTGCTGGCCGGCGAGGTTGGCCGCCGTCGCCGTCCTGGCTATTGGCCGGCACTGCTGGGGGCGCAATGGCGGGCAACGCTGGCGTCGCTGTTGCCACTGGCGGCAATGTTCGGCCAGTGGCCGCTACTGTCGCCGCTGGCCAACGGGCTGGGCATTCCGCTGGTGTCGCTGCTGCTGACCCCGCTGGCCCTGCTGGCGGCAGCGCTGCCGTGGCGGCCATTGGCGCAGCTGGCGGGTTGGGTTGCCGGCATGTTCTGGTGGTGGGTGGACTGGCTGGCGGCCGGGCCGCAGTGGTGGTTTCCCGCCTTGCCGTGGCCGCTGTTGCCGGCAGCGCTGCTGGGTACACTGTGCCTGTTGTTGCCGCTGGCCCGCAGCGTGCGGCTCGCCGGCGTAGTGCTGCTGCTGCCCTTGCTGCTGTATCGCGCTCCGCGGCCGGCTGCCGGCGAGCTGCAGGTAGAGGTGATCGACGTCGGGCAGGGGCTGGCGGTGTTACTGCAAACGGCGCGGCACGATCTGCTGTTCGATACCGGCGGCGGCGATGCCGCGCGCTATGTGCTGCCGGTACTGCGTGCACAAGGCGCGACACGGCCGGCACTGATGCTGTCGCATCACGATGCCGATCACGATGGCGCGGCCGCTGGCGTACTGGCGGCGCTGGCGGTAAGCACGGTTTGGCGCGGCCAACCCGGCAGCGTACCGCAGCAGGCGGCGCAGCCGTGTCGTGCCGGACAAAGCTGGGTGTGGGACGGGGTGCGTTTCGATGTGCTGTGGCCGCGCTCGGAGACGCGGGGCGATGACAACAGCCATAGCTGTGTGCTGCGGGTCGCCACCCCGAGGCAGGCAATGCTGCTGAGCGGCGATGCGCCGCAGGCGGTGGAGGAACAGCTGGTGACCCGTTATGGCGCGGCCTTGCGTAGCCAGGTGCTGGTACTGGGCCATCATGGCAGCCGCAGTTCCACGGCCGAAGCGTGGCTGGACACGGTGCAGCCGCAACACGCCATCATCAGTGCCGGTTATCGCAACCGTTATCGCCATCCCAGCCCGCAGGTGCTGGCAAGGTTGGCCGCACGGCCGCTGCAACTGTGGCGCACCGATGTCCACGGTGCCTTGCAGCTGCGACTGGGGCAGGACAGCACGGTGCTGCCACGGCGGCGGGATAACTACTGGGCGCTGTCGCTGCCGCTTGCATCGGGTGGCAAATAGGTGACGGCCGTTACCACGTTGCCGCGCTCGCGGTATGCCAGTTCGTCGAACGACAACCGGCGCGCAATCAGGATGCCGCGCCCGTGGCTGGCCAGCAGCTCGTCCGGTTCGCGGACCAGGAAATGCTGCCAGTCGAAACCATCGCCCTGGTCGCGGATCTCGAACTGCAGCTTGCCGGGGCTGCGGCTGACGCTGACATGAATCTTGCGCTGCCCCAGTACCGGGTCGGCCAGCCGGCGTTCCAGCTCCTGTCCCCACTGGTCCAGTTGCTGCAGCCGGCTTTTCTCCTCGTAGCTCACCCCCAGATTGCCATGCTCGATGGCATTGATGATCAGCTCGAACAGTCCGGTGGCGATCTTTTCCGGCTCCGGGCTGGCCTTGGCCAGCAGCGCGGTGACGTGGCGGGCCTCGTGCGGGGTGCGGAAGCTGAATTCGGCGCGGTCCAGATGCTGCAGCGCGCCGATCTGCTGGCTGGCCAGTTCGCGGAAATACTGGTGGCGGTCCCAGTGCACGGTGGCGGCGGCGACCACCGCCAGCAGCATCTCGCGCGAGAACGGCTTGGTGAGGTAGTAGAACGCGCCGGAGGACAATCCTTCCTGCACGCTGGCGGCGGCGCCCACCGCGGTCTGCATGATGACCGGCAGGAACGCCAGCTTGCTATTGGCCTTCATGCGCCGCAGCAGCTCGAAGCCGCTGAGACCCGGCATCATCTTGTCCAGCAATACCGCCGAGAACTGTTCGCCTTCGCGCTGCAGTATCTGCCACGCGCCTTCGCCGTTATCGACGGCAACGGTTTCGTAGCCGGCATCTTCCAGCAGCTCGGCCAGCAATTCCAGATTGAATGGCTCGTCGTCCACCAGTAACAGGCGCTTGGCCATGATCAGTTCTCCATATGGGGGGCAGGTTGCCGGCGCGGCAGGCTGAAGCTGAAGATGGCACCGCCACCGACCGCGTTCTGCACGCTGATTTCGCCGCCGTGAGCATGCACGATCTCGCGACAGATCGACAAGCCAAGGCCGGTGCCGCCGGCGCCGGTCTTGGTCAGGCTGCTCTGGATGAATTTGTCGAAGATGCGCTCGCGCTCGTCTTCCGGCACGCCGGGGCCGAAGTCGCGCACTTCCACCCGTAGCGGGCCTTCCGCCTCATGCGGGCCGAGAATATCCAGCGACACCCTGGCGCCGTGCGGGCTGAACTTGATGGCGTTGGACAGCAGGTTGCGCACCACCTGGGCGATGCGCAGCGGGTCCATTTCCACTTGCAGCGGGTAGGGGTGCGGCACGAACAGCAAGGAAATACCCTGCTGCTCGGCGAGGCCCTTGAGTTCTTCCAGACAGTCGCGCACCACCTGTTGCAGGTCGGCGGGCTGCATCTGGTACTCCATGCGGCCAACCTCCATTTTCGACAGGTCCAGCAACTCGTTCAGCAGCGCCAGCAGCCGGCTGCCGCTGTTGTGAATGCGCTCGAAGTAGCGCTGCAACTTCGGGTTGGCCGCCGCGGCTTCCTGCTGCTGGCCGATTTCGGCAAAGCCCAGAATGGCATGCAGCGGGGTGCGCAGCTCGTGCGACATATTGGCGAGGAAGTCGGTCTTGGCGCGGCTGGTTTCTTCCGCCATATCGCGCGCGCGGCGCAGCGCCTCTTCGGTGTTGCGTTGCGCCGAGATGTCCTGGTACAGCCATACCGAACCCAGTGCCGGCTGCCCCGGTTTCACCGCACGGCCGAACATGCGTACCCACAGCGTGCTGCCGTCGCCCCGTACCAGACAGACATCGTCCTGCGACACCGCGCCGGTATTCAGCGCCGGATAGATGCTGCGGCCGGTACGCTGGTAGTGCTCGTCGCTGTCGTACAGCAGGCGGGTGGACTGCTCGGTGATGTCGGCCTCGCGGTGCTGGAACATGGTCAGGAAGGCCTTGTTTACCTGCTTGAAGTGGCGGTCGACGATATAGGCCATTGCCATCGGGCTGGCGTCCAGCAGCGCGGACAGCTGGCGGGACTGGGTTTCCACCTGCTCTGCCAGACTGTCGGTCAGGCGCAGCAGGGCGGCTTCGCGCTCCTTGCGGGCGGCGATGTTGCGGCATACCACCAGGTAGAACGGTGCGGCGCTGCTTGGCCGGATCAGGCTGAGTGACAGCTCCACCTGCAGCATGAAGGACTGGTCGCAGATCAGCAGCGCCTCGAAAGGATGCCCCAGCAGCGGTGTCACATGTTCGGCAAAGCTGCTGTGCAGGGGATGGTGCAGTTCGCTGATCAGCGCGCCTGCGGGCAGTTTCAATAGCGCCTCTGCCGGCTGGCCGATCAGGCGGGCCGCTTCCGGGTTGACCTGCTGCACCTGGCCGTTGCTGTCGAGCAGGATCACGCCGTCACTCTGCTGTGCCAGCAGGCTGCGGTAGCTGTCTTCGACCTCCTGCAGCGGTTTGATGCGCTGCAGCTGGCGGTCCAGCTGGGTTTTCAGGCCGAGGTTGCTGTCCTGTAGCCGGGCGATCATGCCGCTCTGGTATTGCAGGGTCTGGCGGTTCTGGGTCGCCAGCTGGCGCGCAGTGGCGGCCAGCAGCACGATAGCCATCAGGATCAGGGTGGAAGCCACCATTTCGCCGTGGTTGCCGCTGTCAGGCACCCCCACCGGCATCAGCTCGAAGGTCAGCTGTTGGCCGCCGATACTGCGGCTGGCGGTCAGCAGTGGCAAGGCCGGCAGCGGCAGGGAGGGGTGACTGTCGGCCAGCAGTGGCTGCTGTGCATCCCTGGTCAGGATGCGCAGTCGAAGTTGCTGGCTGGCTTCGTCTTCGCCACTGGGGTTCAGCAACTGTTCCGGGTTGAGGCCGACAGCCAGCAGCAGTGGCTGTGGCTGCGCCTTGGCGGTGAAAAACAGTACCAGCCGGCGGCTGCCGCCGGTGTGCAGCTGTGCCAGTCCGGGCTGGCCATCGGCCACCGCGCGCTGCAGGGTGGCCAGGACTTCCGGTTCGGCGCCCAGGTCCAGGTGCAGCGGCAGTGCCTGGCTATCGTCCGGGTATTGCTGGGCGACCGGGAAATACACCGGGCGCTTGCCGGCGGTCACCAGATGGTTGCCGTCAAACTGGCGCAGCAGCAGCCCCTGATCCAGTTCGATGCTGTCGCGCTCCGGTTGCGCCACCCGCTGGATTACGGCCAGGAAGTCGAAGGCCGGATTGGTCGACAGCACATAGGGGGCATAGCGCGAGAAACTGCCATTGCTGTTCTTGCTGTTTTCCGCGCTCAGCAACAGCTCGGTGGCGGCCTGTCCGCTTTGCAGCAGCTGTTGCAGCTGCAGGTTGAGTTGCGCCAGGTGTTGCGTGGCATGTGCCAGCTGGCGGCTGCGCTGGGTGTCTTCCTCGGCCCGCTGCTGGATCAGCACGGCCAGCAACCATAGCCCGAGCGCCAGCAACAGGCTGGCAAGCAGCAGGGCATGGGGCTTGATTCTGGCCTTCATCGGCGCCGCCGGCAGGCGCTCAGTGTTGCGCCAGATTGGCGTAGAGCTGGCTGAATTCCTGCGCCAGTTTGTGTTTGGGGTCGAGGAAGACCATCGGCAGGCTGCGCTCGTGCGATTCGCGGATCTTCACCGAGGCCGATAGCGGCGGCTGCAGCACCGGATGGCCGGCGTCCTTCAGCTCCTGCACCATGCGCACCGGCAGGCTGGCACGCGGCTGGAACTGGTTGACCACGATGCCTTCGATCTGCAGCTCCGGGTTGTGGTCGGCGCGGATTTCGGCGGCAGTGTCCAGCAGGCCGAGCAGCGCCTGACGCGAGAAGGTATCGCAGTCAAACGGGATCAGGCAGCGGTTGGCCGCAATCAGTGCCGAGCGGGTATAGAAGTTCAACGCCGGCGGGGTGTCGATCCAGATTTCGTCATAGCTGTCTTGCAGCTGCAGCAGGGTATCGCGCAGTTTGAACATCTTGTAGCGCGCTTCCAGCTTGACCATCAGCTCGGACAACTCCGGGTGCGAAGCCATCAGGTGCAGGTTGTCATGGCAGGTGGGGGCGATGAAGTCCTGCGGCGGCTTTTCGTACAGGCTGATGTTCAGCATCTGGTTGAAAAAGCCGGCCGCGTTGGCCTCCGGTGCCGTGCTGCTACCGGTCAGGTAGTGGCTGGCATTGCCCTGCGGATCCAGATCCAGCAGCAGTACCTTGCGTCCGGCCTTGGCCGCCGCGGCTGCCAGGTTAACGGTAATGGTGGATTTGCCCACCCCGCCTTTCTGATTGAATACCACCCGTCGCATGATCACCCTTTTCAAGTTGGCCGCATCGCCCGGCGGTTGCTCAGGCGGCGATAGCCTGTTTGCAGACGTAATCCAGCTGCTGGAAAGAGGCCGACTGGCGCACTACCGGCATGGCTCGAATTTCTTTGTCATTATATGTACGGCTGAGGATTTCCCGGCCGTTTTCATCCAGCAGCTGCATGGCCGCCAGACGGAAGGTCGATGCGCTGCAGTCGACTTCCCAGGTATTGATCGATTGCTTGTGCTGCGGCGTATTGAGGAAGTTTTCCTTCTTCGGGTTGAAGATGGTCTTGCGGTCGCGGAACACCATCAGCAGTCCCTTGCGGCGGATGCTGAGCTTGTCGATCTCGTGCAGGATATTGCCGTTGGGCGAGACACCCAGAATCACCCACTCGGCATTGGCCACCACCGGCGGACGGACTGCCGGCGCCTGGCGTACGGGAGGCTGGGTCACGCCCTTGCTGGTGCTGCTTTTGGCGGCAAGACCGCCGGTGCTGGCACAGCCGGTCAGGGCCAGCATGGCAAGGGCAAACAGGATATAAGGCTTCATGGTCAGGCTCTGACTGCTTAAACAGCGCAAGTCTCGCATATAGGGCCGCTTCACAGTAGTGTTTCTCCGTTAAATCCCCGCGGTTGTCATTCACCGCGCTCCGGATGGCGCGTACTTGCCGGGCACGGGGCGGGCGGTTTTTGCGTACAATGGCGCCCTTCACGCGGAAAACCCGATGCAGGACGCACTCTCCCTTCTCCAGACTACCTTTGGCTACCCGGCGTTCCGGGGCATGCAGGCCGACATCATCGACCACGTCGCCGGCGGCGGTAATGCGCTGGTGCTGATGCCGACCGGTGGCGGCAAAAGCCTGTGCTACCAGATTCCGGCCTTGCTGCGTCCCGGCCTGGCGCTGGTGGTGTCGCCACTGATTGCGCTGATGCAGGATCAGGTCGCCACCCTGCGTGAAGCCGGAGTGGCTGCGGCGTGCCTGAACTCCGCCACCACGCCGGACGAAGCACGCGCCATCGCCCACTTTGCCCGCGAAGGGCAGCTGGACTTGCTGTATGTGGCACCGGAACGCTTGTTGTCACCGCGTTTTCTCGACTTCCTTGCCAGCCTGCCGCAGATCGCGCTGTTCGCGGTGGACGAGGCGCATTGCGTCAGCCAGTGGGGGCATGACTTCCGTCCGGAATATCAACAGCTGGGGCAGCTGTTCCAACGTTGGCCGCAGGTGCCGCGGATCGCGCTGACCGCTACCGCCGATGCCGAAACCCGTGCCGACATGCTGCATTTCCTGCAGCTGCAGGATGCGCGCCAGTTCGTTACCAGTTTTGATCGTCCCAACCTGTTCTATCAGGTGGTGGAAAAGGATAGTGCCAAGAAGCAGCTGCTGGCTTTCATCGAGAACGACTATCCGGCGGCCTCCGGCATTGTTTATTGCCTGTCGCGCAAGCGGGTGGACGATACCGCGCAGTGGCTGAGCGAAAATGGTATTCGCGCCTTGCCCTACCATGCCGGCATGAGCCACGAGGAACGCGAGCGCAACCAGCGTACTTTCCTGCGCGACGACGGCATTGTGATGGTGGCCACCATCGCCTTCGGCATGGGCATCGACAAGCCGGACGTGCGTTTCGTCGCCCATATCGACCTGCCGAAAAGCCCGGAAAACTTCTATCAGGAATCCGGCCGTGCCGGTCGCGACGGTCTGCCGGCTACCAGCTGGCTGTGCTACGGCCTCAACGACATGGTGCAGCTGACGCAGATGATCGAAGGTGGCGACAGTCCGGCGCAGCAGAAACAGGTGGAACTGACCAAGCTGGACGCGATGCTGGGCTATTGCGAAACCGCCAGCTGTCGCCGCCAGCAGATTCTGGCCTACTTCGGCGAGGCGGCGCCGCCGTGTGGCCAGTGCGATAACTGTCTGCGCCCGCCGGCCACCTTTGATGCCACCGTTGCGGTGCAGAAACTGCTGTCCTGCATCTATCGCTGCGGCCAACGTTATCCGGCCAGCCACATCATCGATGTGCTGCTGGGGCGTCCCAACCAGTATGTGCAACAGGCCGGGCATGACCAGTTGTCGACCTTCGGCATCGGCAAGGAGCTCAACCAGAAGGCATGGCGCTCGGTGATCCGCCAGCTGGTGGCGCGCAAGCTGCTGGTGGTGGACATCGTGCGCGGGCAGTCGCTGTTGCTGACCGATGCCTGCCGCAGCATCCTTAAAGGCAATGAGCAGATCGAGCTTCGCCCGCTGGCCGAGGCGCGCCAGCGCCAGAGTGTGCACAGCGAGCGCTGGTTGCGCACCGAGCGCGAAGAACGGCTGTGGTCGGTATTGCGGCGTTGGCGCAAGGCCACCGCCGACGAACACAATGTGCCGGCCTATGCCGTGTGTAACGATCGCACCTTGCAGGAACTGGTGCAGCAGCGGCCGGGCTCGTTGGCCGCATTAAAGAAGGTCTACGGTCTGGGCGAATTGAAAGTGGCGCGTTATGGCGCGGCGCTGCTGGCGCTGGTGCAGGAACAGGACGACAGCTGAGGGTGATCGGGGCGCGGCGTTCAGTTACAATCTTGCGACATCGAATTTCGGAGAAACGTCATGCCCGTCAATCTCAAGCCTGTAGATAACAGCCAACTCGCCCCCATCGCCGGTGTGGATCTGGCCTATGCCGAAGCCGGTATCAAGAAGCCGGGGCGTAAGGACGTGCTGGTGATTCGCCTGGACAAGGGCAATACGGTTGCTGGTGTGTTCACCCAGAACCGTTTCTGTGCCGCGCCGGTACAGTTGTGCAAACAGCATCTGGATGCCGGTGTACAGATTCGCGCACTGGTGGTGAATACCGGTAACGCCAACGCCGGTACCGGTGAATCCGGCCGTCAGCATGCCCGCGCAGTGTGCGAGGCGTTGGCCGCAGAGCTGGATTGCCTGCCGGAACAGATCCTGCCGTTCTCTACCGGCGTGATTCTGGAGCCGCTGCCGGTCGACAAGATCGTCGCCGCGTTGCCGCAACGCAAGGTCGCAACCTGGGCGGATGCTGCCGAAGCCATCATGACGACCGACGTGGCACCCAAGGCGACCAGCCGTACCATCCAGATTGATGGTCAGACGGTGAACATTACCGGTATTGCCAAGGGCGCCGGCATGATCCACCCGAACATGGCTACCATGCTCGGCTTTATTGCCACCGATGCGCCGGTCACCCGCCCGCTGCTGAACCAGCTGGTAAAGGAGGTGGCAGACCTTAGCTTCAACAGCATCACCATCGATGGCGACACCTCCACCAACGACAGCTTCATGCTGATCTCCACTGGTCAGGGCAGCGCCGCGCGCATCGATAGTGCCTCCTCCGAAGCCTATGAGCAGCTGAAGGCGGCAGTGCTGGAAGTGGCTATCGAACTGGCGCAGGCCATCGTGCGCGATGGCGAGGGCGCCACCAAATTCATTACCATACAAGTAGAGGGGGGGCGTACCGTTGCCGAGTGCAAGGCTGTCGGCTACGCCATCGGCCGCTCACCGCTGGTGAAAACCGCCTTCTTCGCCTCCGACCCGAACCTGGGGCGTCTGTTGGCCGCCATCGGCTATGCCGGCATCGCCGATCTGGATGTCGATCGTCTGGAGATGTATCTGGACGACGTGCTGGTGGCCAAAGATGGTGGCCGCAATCCGGACTACAAGGAAGAGGATGGCCAGCGTGTCATGAAGCAAGCCGAGATCACGGTGCGTGTGGTGCTGGGGCGTGGTCTGTCCAATGCTACGGTATGGACCTGTGACTTCTCCTATGACTATGTGAAGATCAACGCCGACTACCGCAGCTAGTTGCTACTGCTGTTTTCTGCAAATGTTCAAGCAAACAA
>NZ_CADEPL010000054.1:0-27500 GCF_902829295.1 Vogesella oryzae | reverse complement strand
CTTGGCGATCACAGGCGATGAAGGACGTGCAAGCCTGCGAAAAGCAGCGGGGAGCTGGCAATGGAGCTTTGATCCGCTGATGTCCGAATGGGGAAACCCCTCCGCAAGGAGATCCTGCGCTGAATATATAGGCGTATGGAGGCGAACCGGGAGAACTGAAACATCTAAGTACCCCGAGGAAAAGAAATCAACCGAGATTCCGTAAGTAGTGGCGAGCGAACGCGGAAGAGCCTGTACGTGATAGCTGTTTGGTTAGAAGAAAGGTCCTGGAAAGGCCTGCCATAGTGGGTGATAGCCCCGTATTCGAAAACCGAATGGTGGTACTAAGCGTACGAGAAGTAGGGCGGGACACGCGAAATCCTGTCTGAAGATGGGGGGACCATCCTCCAAGGCTAAATACTCGTGATCGACCGATAGTGAACCAGTACCGTGAGGGAAAGGCGAAAAGCACCGCGGGAGCGGAGTGAAATAGATCCTGAAACCGGATGCATACAAACAGTGGGAGCCTCCTTGTGGGGTGACTGCGTACCTTTTGTATAATGGGTCAGCGACTTACATTCAGTGGCAAGCTTAACCGAATAGGGGAGGCGTAGGGAAACCGAGTCCGAATAGGGCGTCTCAGTCGCTGGGTGTAGACCCGAAACCGAGTGATCTATCCATGGCCAGGATGAAGGTGCGGTAACACGCACTGGAGGTCCGAACCCACTAGTGTTGCAAAACTAGGGGATGAGCTGTGGATAGGGGTGAAAGGCTAAACAAACTCGGAGATAGCTGGTTCTCCCCGAAAACTATTTAGGTAGTGCCTCATGTATCACTTCCGGGGGTAAAGCACTGTTATGGCTAGGGGGTCATTGCGATTTACCAAACCATGGCAAACTCAGAATACCGGAAAGTGCAAGCATGGGAGACAGACGGTGGGTGCTAACGTCCATCGTCAAGAGGGAAACAACCCAGACCGCCAGCTAAGGTCCCAAATGATCAGTTAAGTGGTAAACGAGGTGGGAAGGCCTAGACAGCCAGGATGTTGGCTTAGAAGCAGCCATCATTTAAAGAAAGCGTAATAGCTCACTGGTCGAGTCGTCCTGCGCGGAAGATGTAACGGGGCTCAAACTGATAACCGAAGCTGCGGATGTGCACTTTGTGCACGTGGTAGGGGAGCGTTCTGTAGGTCTGTGAAGGTGTGTCGTAAGGCATGCTGGAGATATCAGAAGTGCGAATGCTGACATGAGTAGCGATAAAGCGGGTGAAAAGCCCGCTCGCCGAAAGCCCAAGGTTTCCTACGCAACGTTCATCGGCGTAGGGTGAGTCGGCCCCTAAGGCGAGGCTGAAAAGCGTAGTCGATGGGAAACGGGTTAAAATTCCCGTACTTTCGTATAGTGCGATGTGGGGACGGAGAAGGTTAGGTCAGCGGCCTGTTGGAATAGGTCGTTCAAGCCGGTAGGCTGGAGAGGTAGGCAAATCCGCCTCTCCTTAAGGCCGAGAAGTGATAACGAGGGTCTACGGACCTGAAGTGACTGATACCACGCTTCCAGGAAAAGCCACTAAGCTTCAGCTATACGAGAACCGTACCGCAAACCGACACAGGTGGGCAGGATGAGAATTCTAAGGCGCTTGAGAGAACTCAGGAGAAGGAACTCGGCAAATTGACACCGTAACTTCGGGAGAAGGTGTGCCCCGGTAGCTTGTAGGAGAACATCCGAAGGGCGAAGGGGTCGCAGAGAATAGGTGGCTGCGACTGTTTAACAAAAACACAGCTCTGTGCCAACACGAAAGTGGACGTATACGGAGTGACGCCTGCCCGGTGCTGGAAGATTAAATGATGGGGTGCAAGCTCTTGATTGAAGTCCCAGTAAACGGCGGCCGTAACTATAACGGTCCTAAGGTAGCGAAATTCCTTGTCGGGTAAGTTCCGACCCGCACGAATGGCGTAACGATGGCCACACTGTCTCCTCCTGAGACTCAGCGAAGTTGAAATGTTTGTGAAGATGCAATCTACCCGCTGCTAGACGGAAAGACCCCGTGAACCTTTACTGTAGCTTTGCATTGGACTTTGAACAGGCTTGTGTAGGATAGGTGGGAGGCTATGAAGTACGGACGCTAGTTCGTATGGAGCCGTCCTTGAAATACCACCCTGGTGTGTTTGAGGTTCTAACCTTGGTCCGTGATCCGGATCGGGAACAGTGCATGGTAGGCAGTTTGACTGGGGCGGTCTCCTCCCAAAGTGTAACGGAGGAGTTCGAAGGTTACCTAGGTACGGTCGGAAATCGTGCTGATAGTGCAATGGCATAAGGTAGCTTAACTGCGAGACCGACAAGTCGAGCAGGTGCGAAAGCAGGACATAGTGATCCGGTGGTTCTGAATGGAAGGGCCATCGCTCAACGGATAAAAGGTACTCCGGGGATAACAGGCTGATTCCGCCCAAGAGTTCACATCGACGGCGGAGTTTGGCACCTCGATGTCGGCTCATCACATCCTGGGGCTGTAGCCGGTCCCAAGGGTATGGCTGTTCGCCATTTAAAGTGGTACGTGAGCTGGGTTCAAAACGTCGTGAGACAGTTTGGTCCCTATCTGCAGTGGGCGTTGGAAGTTTGACGGGGGCTGCTCCTAGTACGAGAGGACCGGAGTGGACGAACCTCTGGTGTACCGGTTGTGACGCCAGTCGCATCGCCGGGTAGCTAAGTTCGGAAGAGATAACCGCTGAAAGCATCTAAGCGGGAAACTTGCCTGAAGATGAGACTTCCCTGGAGGCTTGACCTCCCTGAAGAGTCGTTCGAGACCAGGACGTTGATAGGTCGGGTGTGGAAGCGCTGTGAGGCGTGAAGCTAACCGATACTAATTGCTCGTGAGGCTTGACTCTATCATTTGAGTGACTTTGCGCGATAAGTGTGAGCGAGATTCAGGATTCTACTGACCAGTATGACTGGTTTGGCTTCGACGATTTGTAGACAGTTTATGTCTGGTGGCCATAGCGAGGTGGTCCCACGCCTTCCCATTCCGAACAGGACCGTGAAACGCCTCAGCGCCGATGATAGTGCAGATACCTGTGTGAAAGTAGGACACCGCCAGACTCCCCCACAAGAAGCCCAGCTTGAGAGATCAAGCTGGGCTTTGTGCTTTGGAGTGGGGAAAGCAGTCGCCCGCGAGACGCCGCTCGTCCTGTGCTGACGACGGCCCACTACGCACGTGGTGGCCAACGTTGGCCGTACAACGACACCGCCAAACAGAAATCCCGCATACGCGGGCGTTGGTGTTTAATGGTATTTACTAGATTTTTATCTGAACTTTACGGTTGACGATGATGGTTCTAGTCGTCATTATGAACAGTATGACTACATTCAGTTGCAAGGCTTCCCGTGCTTATTATTATGGCTACCGCTCCTCTTTGGCGGCGCCAGGAACCTTCGCGAACTGATTTCAACGAACTTCCAACAATGCCGCCGTAACTGGCGGCATTGGTCTTTGTAAGTTGGCTAATTTTCCGGTTACGGCTCGAGGAGTAACAAAATGGAAAATAGTCGTCTTTGGTCGGAAATACTGTCACAACAGATGCCGACGGTCAGTTTGAATATCATTTGCGATACCGAGTTTTTTACCGCCGATGCCAATACGGCTGTAGCTACCTTATGGCTGTGGCAGCAGCACCGTTTGCCATGCATCATGGAGTCGCTGTTTCCCGAAGTGCGTTCGTTGGCATATATTGCCGCTGTTGATGGTCATCCCGAGGCGGGGGACTGGTTGGCAGCCCGTGTCGTGGTTTTTCAGCTTGAACACCTGATGCTGGGGCGTGATGAGATGTCTTTGATGGACGAAATCAACCGCAGCTTGAGGCGGTTAGGTGCCAAACTCGGTTTGGAGTTTTCGTCGTTGCGCTCATGTGCTGTTGGTGTTCTGCAGGAAGGTGCATTAGCTGCTTGCGGGCGTTTCCCGCTGCGACAGAAGCAGGCGTCTCCGGTTGTTCAGTCGCTGCAATTACGAAGCGACCTTGCCGAGCACTTACGAAACTTGCGGGCGGCAATGCCATGATCTGAAAGGAAGAAAATATGCATGAAGGCTATATCGAGCGTGTTCCGAACGAAGGTGATTCAAACCGCACCCTGACGCAAATTGTTTACATCTTGCAGGCATGCAGTTTACTTGTCGGTGTGACGGCGATCGTGGCGGTAATCATCAATTATGTGAAGCTCGACGATGTTCGTGGCACACGTTGGGAAAGCCATTTCCATTGGCAGATTCGTACTTTCTGGTGGGCGTTGGCTGGCTACGTGATTTCGGGACCTTTGTTCTTCCTGTTCGGACTGGGAGCCGTGTTGGCTTTCGCCGTTTGGGTATGGAGCATCTACCGGGTAGTAAAAGGCTACCTGGCACTTAATGATGGCAAACAACTCCCCTGATCCTGCTGCCGATACGGCCAATTTTTGGCACAATGCGCGGCTTCTCTCTGAATAACCCGCCATGGATGCTTCCCATCTGCAGCTACTGCTGACCCGCACTATGCCCTATGGCAAGTATAAGGGGCGGGTAATTGCCGATTTGCCCGGGCACTACCTCAACTGGTTCGCACGGGAGGGTTTCCCCCCTGGCGAGATTGGTCGCCTGCTGGCGCTGATGCACGAACTGGATCATAACGGTCTGAGCCATCTGCTCGACCCACTCAGAAAGCGATAGCCAATGGCCATTCAATGGTTCCCTGGCCACATGAACAAAGCCAAGAAGGAGCTGGAAGACCGTCTTGGTGGTATCGATGTGGTAATTGAAATGCTGGATGCCCGTCTGCCGGCATCAAGTGCCAATCCGATGATTGCCCGCCTGGCGCGGGGTAAACCGGCGCTGAAAGTATTGAACAAGCAGGATCTGGCTGATCCGCGAGTTACCGAGCAATGGCTGCAGTGGTATCGCAAGCAGCCTGGTACCCAGGCGCTGGGACTCGATGCTTCCGATGCCGCGCCGGCGCAGAAGCTGGTGGCCGCCTGCCGCGAGCTGGCGCCAGGTCGTGGCGGCATCGAAAAGCCGCTACGTGTGGTGATCTGCGGTATTCCCAACGTCGGTAAGTCCACACTGATTAACAGCCTGATGGGACGTCGCATCGCCAAGACCGGCAATGAACCCGGTATTACCAAGGGCCAGCAGCGCATCATGCTGGCAGACGATATCGAACTGTTCGACACCCCGGGCATGCTGTGGCCGAAGATTATCGTGCCGCAGGGTGGCTACAATCTGGCGGCCAGCGGCGCGGTTGGCCGCAATGCGCTGGACGAAGAAGAAGTGGTGCTGGAGCTGTTGCTGTACCTGATGAAGCGCTACCCGGCCGAACTGGATACCCGCTACAAGATCGGCGACATCGATGGCCTGCAGGATTGGCAGGTACTGGAACTGATCGGCAAGAAGCGCGGTGCGGTGTTGCCGGGTGGACGAATCAATATCCAGAAGGCTTCCGAGATCGTGCTGACCGATTTCCGCGATGGCAACATCGGCCGGATTTCATTGGAATTACCGGAAGAATGGGCGGCGTGGGAAAAAGCGGCCAAAGAAAATGAGGTGCTGCGCGCTGCGCAGAAGGAGAATGCTCGACTGGAGCGCGAAGAAAAGAAAAAGGGCGTGCGCAAGTAAGGTTTCGGATAAAAAACAGGCGGCTTGTTCCGCCTGTTTTTATTTTTGCACCGGTGCGATGCGCAGTTGCGGCCAACGTTGCAGCCAGTCTTTGTTTGCCAACCGCCGCTGCCACATTGCGTCGCCTCCGGTAAAAGCTGGATTGCGGTGTAGCTGCAAAGTGAGTAGCGGTTCCCAGCCAAGCGGAGCCAACCAGTGCAGCCGTTCAGTTACATCCAGACGGACGGCAAAGCAGGTCGCCGTTTCCGGCCAGTAGCCGATGGCCTCGTTACAGTCCAGATAGCGGGTATGTCCGTTGCGGACTGCCATGCGCGCCTGGTTACGTACCTGCCAAGGTGCGGCCAACTTGGCGCACAGTTGTTGTTGGTAGCGTAATTCTGCTTCGCAACTGGTATCGCGGTTGTCCAGATAGATAACATCTATGTCTTGCAAGGCGGTAGCGTGCGGATAGCCGTGCAGCCGGTCCCACGCCAGATTGCGGATGAAGCCGGCCGCCAGCCAGAAACCGCTACCAAGCTGATCTCGCACCAGCTGCAGACAGGACCAGCGCAAGGCATCGGCACGCAGTGCCTGGCGCAGCCATGTCGGTGGTGGGCAAGCCTCAGGCAATCGGTTCGCCCGGCTGCTCGAACCAGCCCATCAGAATCGCCTGTGCCGCGACCTGGTCCAGCATTTCTTTCTGCCGCCGGCCATAGACGCCGGCATCTTCCAGCAAGCCTTCGGCAATCACCGAAGTGAGCCGCTCGTCCACCAGCCAGACCGGCAAATTGAAGCGCCCCTTCAGGCGCTGCGCAAACTTGCGCGATAGGGCGGTAAGCTGGTGCTCGCTGCCATCCATATGGGTGGGCAGGCCGACCACGAAGCCGGTGATGCGCCACTCGTTGACCAGCTTGCCGATGGCGGCAAAGCGGACATCGTTGACTTCGCTGTTGATGGTTTCCAGCGGTGTGGCGATGCCGACTTCCGGCTCGCCGAGGGCAACACCGATGCGCTTCTCGCCAAAATCGAAACCCAGCACCGAGCCCTTATGCATGGCCGGATACACTGGTCAGCAAAGACGGGTCGAAGCCCAGCAGCTTGATGGCGCAGCTGTAGCGCTCCTCCACCGGAGTGTCGAACAGCACCCATTCCTCGGCCGGCACCGTCAGCCAGCCATTGTTGGCAATTTCTTCTTCCAGCTGGCCTTTTTCCCAGCCGGCGTAGCCCAGGCTCAGCAGCAGCTTTTCCGGTCCCTTGCCTTCCGATACCGCCGCTAGGATGTCCTTGGAGGTGGTCAGCGCCAGGTTGTCGGTAATGGTCAGTGTAGATTGCCAGTTGCCGATCGGGTTATGCAGCACGAAGCCGCGGTCCGGCTGTACCGGGCCACCGAAAAACACTGGCCAGGTACTGGCTTCACCTTCCGGTAGCGGCAGGTCGATCTGCTCCAAGAGCTGCGCCGCCACGATGCCGGATGGCTTGTTGATGATGACCCCCATCGAACCCTGTTCGCCATGCTCGCAGATATAGACGATGCTTTTGGCAAATAGCGGGTCCACCATGTCCGGCATGGCGATGAGGAAGTGATTGGCAAGAGAGAGCGTATCCATGGCTGCATTATGGCAACCAATGTCATGGCCGGCAAAGCAACATCGCGTATGGCATGACAAAGGTTGGCCGCAGCGGTCGGTGGGCTTGCTAAAATGCGCGCCTGAATCAATCTTTTTGCGGATCACGCTTTGCGCCTTACCCATATCAAGCTTGCCGGCTTCAAATCCTTTGTCGACCCCACCAATATCGCCGTGCCCGGCCAGCTGGTGGCGGTGATCGGCCCCAACGGCTGCGGCAAGTCCAACGTGATCGACGCCGTGCGCTGGGTGCTGGGTGAATCCTCCGCCAAGCAACTGCGCGGCGAGTCAATGCAGGACGTGATCTTCAACGGCTCGTCTACCCGCAAACCAGTGTCGCGCGCCTCGGTGGAACTGATTTTCGACAACGCCGACGGACAGCTGGTGGGGCCGTGGGGCCAGTACAGCGAAGTGGCGATCAAGCGCGTGCTGACGCGGCAGGGCGAATCCAGCTACTACATCAACAATCAGCAGGTGCGCCGCCGCGACATTACCGACCTGTTCCTCGGTACCGGTGTCGGTGCGCGCGGTTACGCGGTGATCGAGCAGGGCATGATCTCGCGCATCATTGAGGCACGACCGGAAGAGCTGCGCGCCTACCTGGAAGAGGCCGCCGGCGTGTCGCGCTACAAGGAGCGACGCCGCGAAACCGAAAACCGTCTCGCCGACACCCGCGACAACCTCACCCGCATCGAAGACCTCAAGCTGGAACTGACGCGGCAGGTGGAAAAGCTCACCGAGCAGGCCGAGGTGGCGGCCAACTATCAGGACATGCGCGGCGCGCTGACCTTCAAGCAGAACCTGCTGGCGCTGGCGCGGCGCGAAGAAGCCGCGCGGCAGGAAGCCGCCGCGCGCGGCGAGCTGGCGCGCATCGAGACCGAAGAAGCCGCGCTGGAAGCGGCGCACACCCACCTGGAAACCGAGCTGGAAACCGTGCGCGAGACGCACTATGCCGCCAGCGACGCGGTACACGAGGCGCAGCAGGCGCTGTTCGAGGCCAACGCCACGCTGGCGCGGCTGGAAGAACAGCAGCGTCACCGCCTGCAAAGCAGCGAACGCCTGGCACGCGAACTGAGCAACGCGCGCAACGAGCGCCAGCAACTGGCCGAGCACCAGGCGCAGGTGGCGGCGGAGCTGGACGATTGGCTGCCGCGGCGCGAAGAGGCGCAATTGCGCATGGAAGAGGCGCAGATGGGGCTGGAGGATGGCGCCGACAGCCTGCCGTCCGCCGAGGCGGAATTCCGCGTCGCCGACCAGCGTCTGGCGCAGATGACAGCACAGATTGCCAACCTCACCCGCGAGCGCGATCTGGCGCGCCAGCAGGGCGAGCACCTGCGGCGCAATATCGAGCAACTGGCGGGGCGCGAAGACGCGCTGCGCCGCGAACTGGCCGATCTCAACCTGCCGGATGCCGCGGCCCTGCAGGCCGCGCATGAGCAGGTGAGCAGCGCGCAGGCTGCGCTGGAGGCGGTGCGCGCCAGGTTGGCCGCCGACGAAGCCAAGCAGGCGGACCTGACTGCCGAGCGTGAACAACTGGATAAACAGCTGGCGCAACTGGGCGCCGATGCCGCCCGTGCCGAAGCCGAAGTGGCGGCGCTGGACGCGGTGCTGGCGCGAGAGGCCGCCGGCGAACAGCTGGCCGGCTGGCTGCAGGCGCAGCAGCTGGCGGACGCGCCAGCGCTGTGGCAAAGCCTGCAGGTAGACGAGCAGTGGCGGGTGGCGGTCGAAGCCATACTGGCCGAGCGGCTGGCGGCGCGAGCGGCGACTTTGCCGGACGCGTTGCCGCCGGCACCGTTGACGCTGGTGGATGCGGTTGCGCCGCAGCCGGAGGCCAACGTTGGCCGCACCCGTTTGCTGGCGCAATTGCAGGTGGCCGTTCCGTTCGATGCCGCGGTCGCGGACTGGCTGGCCGGGGTTTACTGTGCCGGCACGCTGGAGGAAGCGATCTCCCGTCGCGGCGAGCTGGCGGCCGGCGAGTGCTGGGTCACGCCGGAAGGGCATCGCATCAGCCGGGCCAGCGTCAGCTTCCATGCTGCCGGCAGTGGTGACGGCATGATGGCACGCAAGGCGGCGCGTGATGCCGCCGCCGAGCGGCTGGCACAGCTGCAGCCGGAAATCGCCGGGCTGCAACGCCGCCGTGACAGCGTGGTGGCCACGCTGGGCATGCTGGCCGAGGCGGTGCGCGCGCAAAAAGGCGCGGTATCACGGCTGGAGGGCGAGCTGAACGCGGTCACGCTGGAGCACGTGAAGCTGGATCAGGCAGCACGGCAGGGCGCGGCGCGGCTGGCGGCGATCCATGCCGAACAGGCGCGGCTGGCGGAAGAGCGCCAGGCCGGACAGGAAACCATCGCCGAAGCCGGTTTGCAGGCCGAGGAAAACGCCATGCAGCTGGAAGAGCTGCAGGATGCGCTGGAAGAAGTGCGTCTGGCGCGGCTGAATGCCGAAACCGGACTGGAGTTGGCGCGTAACCGCACCCGCGATGCCGAACGCATGGTGCATGAAATTCGCCTGGCACAATCCACTGCCGAGCAGAAGGTAGCCGAGCTGGCGCGCCGCGCCCGCGAGCTGGAAGACCGCGACCTGCAGTTGGCCGAGCGGCTGGAGACCCTGGCCATCGAGGCCGAAAGCGTGGAAGAAGCCGCGCCGGACGATGCCTTGCAGGAAGCACTGGCCATCCGCGAAAGCCGCGAGCACGGGTTGGCCGCCGCGCGCGATGCGCTCAACGCGCTGACCGAAACCTTGCGCCAGCACACGCAAAAGCAGCAGGAAGTCAGCGCGGCGCTGCCGGCCCTGCGCGAGGCGCGCTCGGACTGGTTGCTCAAGCACCAGGAAGCACGCCTCAATCTGGAGCGTTTCAGCGAGGAACTGCAGACCGCCGGTGCGGACGAAGCCGAGTTGCTGCCGCATCTGAACGACAACGTAAAACCGAATGCCTTGGCGGCGGAAATCGCCCGGCTGGCACGCGCCATCGAAGGGCTGGGTGCCGTCAACCTGGCGGCGCTGCAGGAGCTGGAAGAAGCCAGCAAGCGGGGCGAGTACCTTGCCAGCCAGACTGATGACTTGCTGCAGGCGATGGCGACGCTGGAAGAGGCGATCGCCAAGATCGACGGCGAAACCCGCGACATGCTGCAACAGACCTATGCGGCGGTGAACGCCAAGATGAGCGAGTTTTTCCCGACGCTGTTCGGCGGCGGCCGCGCCGAGCTGGTACTGACCGGCGACGATTTGTTGTCCGCCGGCATCCAGATCATCGCCCAGCCGCCGGGCAAGAAGAACAGCACCATCCACCTGCTGTCCGGTGGCGAGAAGGCGCTGACCGCGATGAGCCTGGTGTTCTCGCTGTTTAGCCTCAATCCGGCGCCGTTCTGCCTGCTGGACGAAGTGGATGCGCCACTGGATGACGCCAATACCAGCCGCTTCTGTGATCTGGTGAAGCAGATGGCGCAGGGAACCCAGTTCCTGTACATCAGCCATAACCGCCTGACCATGGAAATGGCCGAACAACTGGTGGGGGTGACCATGCAGGAGCAGGGTGTCAGCCGCATCGTGGCGGTGGATATTGTGGAAGCGCTGAAGATGCGCGAAACCGGCTAGTCATGCGCCTGGCGCTATTGCTGTCACTGCTGCTGCACGCGCTGTTGCTGGCTGCGCTCGCCAGCACGCTATGGCCACCGTTGGCGCCATCCGTGCCGTTCGTGCTGGAGTTGCGGCTTGACGCGGCCGGAGCTGGCGCGAAGACGGAGGGGCACGCCGCTGGTGCGCAGCCGCAGTTGGCGCAAGCCGCATCGCGGCCGCCGGCTACCGTGCGGCCAACGCCGGCAGCGATGCCATCGAAGCGAGCAACGCTAGCGGCAACGGCGGTGCTCTCACCGGAACAGGCGAGGCCGCAGGACGCCGTGGCGGCGGTCGCTGCGGCGGCTCCGGCGCCTGCTCCTGCCGCAACAACCGGCACTGCGCCAGCTGCGGCAACCGTCGGCGCCAGTGCAATGCCGGGCAGTACCACATCGCCGAGCGGTACCGCGGCGGGTGGCAGTGGTGAAACGCATAAGGCGCGGCTGCTCTCGGCGCCGCGGCCGCAGTATCCACCGCTGTCGCGCGAACTGAACGAGGCCGGCGTGGTGTGGTTGCGCTTGACGGTAGATACGCAGGGGGCGGTCAGCGATGTGGCGCTGCTGCGCTCCAGCGGTTTTCGCCGGCTGGACAAGGCGGCAATGACCGCCGTGTGGCAATGGCGGTTTCAGCCGCAGCAGGAAGGCGGTAAGGTGGTTGTCGCCGAGGTCGAACAACCGGTACGCTTCAACTTGCAGGAAAGTGAATAAAAAACAGGCATGATGGCCCGCTTCGGCCCGCGTGCCATTGCCGGCATTTGTTATAATGCTGTCCTATAGACTGGCTGCCGCTGTGGATAAAGCTCAATGAGCGAAATACAAATCGGATTGCTGTTGCTTGGCGCGTTGGTGATTGCGCTGGTATACGGCCTCAATTTTTACCAGGAGTGGCGCTTTCGCAAGAAAACGCGCCAGGCCTTTGCACACCACGCCGATGCGCTGCTGGATGTGCCCAAGAACAATGTCCGCGATGGCCGCCAGGAGCGGCTGGAGCCGGTATTGCTGGACGAAGACGACGATACCCCCGCCTACCTGAACGACCAGGCGCCGCCGCCTAGCGTAAGCCGCTATGAGCCGGAGCCGGTGGCCGTGATGGAAGAGCCGCCGTTGGCCGAGCTGGACAGCGCCGATCATCAGGCACTGGTGGTGTCGTTGCTGGATCCGTCACTGGATTTCATCGCCGAAGTGGTGTTCCCGCAGCCGCATGTGCTCAACAGCCTGCCGCGTTTCAACGTTGCCAAGCGCGTGCAGGTGTTGCTGCGTACCGATCGCGGCTTGTGGAAGCCGGCGGAAATCATGCCGGGCACACCGTACAAACAGGTGAATTTCGGTCTGCAGCTGGTGGACCGCAGCGGCGCGGTGACCGAGCAGGAGCTGGCCAGCTTCTGCCAGCAGGTCGGCCACTATGCCGAGCAGCAGGGCGCGCAGGTCAGCTTTCCACAGCGGCAGCAAAAGCTGGTGGCCGCGCGCGAGCTGGACCGCTTCTGTGTCGATGTCGATGTGCTGATCGGTATCAGCATTGTGCCGACCTCGCCGATTTCCGGCGCCCGTCTGCGCAGCGTGGCCGAAGCCGCCGGCCTGCAGTTGGAGCCGGATGGCCAGTTCCACTACCTGTCGGACTCCGGCAACACTCTATTCTCGCTGGCTTCGGCCGACCAGACGCCGTTCACCATGCACACGCTGCTGGACAAGAATTTCCCGGCACTGACCTTGCTGTTCGATGTGCCGCGCGTTGCCGGCGGGGTGGCGGTATTCGATCGCGCCATGCAGTTCGCCCGTGTTCTGGGACAGGAGTTCAATGCCCGTCTGATGGACGACAACCGCCGCGAGCTGAGCGAGCAGGGCATCGCCCACATCCGCGAACAGCTGATCCGCATCTACGGCAATATGGATGATCGCGGCATTGCACCGGGCAGCGTCGCCGCCTTGCGGCTGTTTGCCTGAGCTGTCCAGACGATTCACTTTTGACACGCCGGCGCTGCCGGCGTGCTGCATTTGGGGCCTTTCATGACCAAGCCTACCCCCGAGATCGAAGCCCGCGTCCGCGAGTTGGCCGCACTGCTGGAACGCTACAACCACGAGTATTACGTGCTGGACGCGCCGACGGTACCGGATGCCGAGTACGACCGGCTGTTCCGCGAACTGCAGCAGCTGGAAGCCGACTGTCCGGCGCTGGCCAGTGATGCCTCGCCCACCCGGCGCATCGGCGGCACGCCGCTACCTGCCTTCGACAGCGTGACCCACACGGTACCGATGCTGTCGCTGTCCAATGCCTTTTCCGATATGCAGCTGGCGGATTTTGCCAGCCGCCACGCCGAGCTGATCGCCTTCGACGAGCGGGTAAGCAAGGATCTGGCCGCGGCCAACGTTGCATACGCCACCGAACCCAAGTTCGACGGCCTGGCGGTGAGCCTGCTGTACCGCGACGGCGTGCTGGTGCAGGCCGCCACCCGTGGCGACGGCGCCAGCGGCGAAAACGTCACCGCCAATATCCGCACCGTGCGCTCGGTGCCACTGCAACTGCAGGCGGCCAACGTGCCAGCGCTGCTGGAGGTGCGTGGCGAAGTGCTGATGCTGAAGCGCGATTTCGAGCGGCTGAACGATGCGCAGCGCGCGCGTGGCGACAAGACCTTCGCCAACCCGCGTAATGCTGCCGCCGGCAGCCTGCGGCAGTTGGACTCCAGAATCACCGCGCAGCGCCGGCTGTCGTTCTTCGCCTACGCCATCGCCCAGGTGGAGGGCGCCGACTGGCCGGACAGCCACGCCGGCGAGATGGACTGGCTGGCGGCACTGGGTTTTCCGGTGGTGGCTGCCGCGCTGCGACCGGTGGTGCAAGGCGCCGCAGGACTGGCCGGCTATTACGAAGGCGTGCTGGCGCAGCGCGCCAGCCTGCCGTTCGAGATCGACGGCGTGGTGTACAAGGTCAACAGCCGCGCTTTGCAGGAACGGCTGGGCTTCGTGTCGCGCGCACCGCGCTGGGCGATTGCCCACAAGTTTCCGGCCGAGGAGGCGTTGACCCGGGTGGAGGCGATCGAGGAGCAGGTTGGCCGCACCGGCGCCATCACCCCGGTGGCGCGGCTGCAGCCGGTGTTCGTCGGCGGTGTGACTGTCACCAACGCCACGCTGCACAACGAGGACGAGGTGCGGCGCAAGGATGTGCGCGTCGGCGACACGGTGATCGTGCGCCGCGCCGGCGACGTGATTCCGGAAGTGGTATCGGTGGTGCTGGCCGAGCGCCCGATGCGGCCAACTTCCGGCAGCGACCTGTTCAGCGCAGGGGAAGAGCCGATGTACCCCGCCTATCGCCTGCCTATCGCCTGCCCGGTATGCGGCAGCCACGTGGTACGCGAGGAAGGCGAGGCGATTGCGCGCTGTTCCGGCGGGCTGGTGTGCAAGGCACAGCGCACGCAGGCGATCCAGCATTTTGCCGGCCGCCGCATGATGGATATCGATGGTTTGGGCGAACGCTATATCGACAAGCTGGTGGAATTCGACTACGTCGCCAGCGTGGCGGATCTGTACCGCCTGACGCTGGATGATCTGCTGGCGATGAAGCGCCGCGCCGACGAGCAGGAAGGCATCACCCCGGAGACCGTCAAGGCCGGCAAAGTGGCGACCAAGTGGGCGGAAAACCTCATCGACGCCATTGCCGCCAGCAAGACCCCGCCGCTGGCGCGGCTGCTGTTTGCGCTGGGCATCCGCCATGTCGGCGAATCCACCGCCAAGACCCTGGCCGACTGGCTGGGCACGCTGGACAACGTGCGCCGCGCGCCTCGCGCGGTACTGGCGGCACTGCCGGACATCGGCGGCGTGGTGGCCGATGCCATCGCCGAGTTTTTTGCCGAAGCGCAAAACGAGCAGGTGATCGACGCCTTGCTGGCTGCCGGCGTGAGGCCTGCGGACGAGCACGCTCCCAAGGCACAGCTGCGCGACAAACTGGCGGCGGCCAACCTGTATGCTCGCCTCGGCGTGCCGCGTCTGACCGAAGTGCGCGCGCAGCAGCTGGCGGCGCAGCAAGGCGAGCTGGCCACGTTGGCCGCGCTACAGCGGGTAGACATCATCAAGCTCGATCTGCCGGCCGAGGTGGTCAACGCGCTGGCCGACTGGCTGGACGATGCGGCCAACCGTGCCGCGCTGCAGTCCATTGCCGGCTATTGTCGCGCCATCCTGACCGAGCTGCCGCAGGCAGAGGCGAGCATCGTCAATGCCGCCGTGGCGGATAAGACCTTCGTGTTGACCGGCACGCTGCCGACCATGGGCCGCGATCAGGCCAAGGCGCTGATCGAGGCCGCCGGTGGCAAGGTTTCCGGCAGCGTGTCGAAGAAGACCCATTACGTGGTGGCCGGCGCGGAGGCGGGCAGCAAGCTCGACAAGGCGCTGGAGCTGGGCGTGCCGGTGCTGGACGAGGCGGGGCTGCTGGCCTTGCTGGAGAGCGGCGGCTAAAACGCCTACAATGTCGGCCATTCGCGAATGCTTGTGTTGAAACACTCAGCCAATATGCAAAAAATCACTAAAGCCGTTTTCCCGGTTGCCGGTATGGGCACCCGCTTCCTGCCGGCCACCAAGGCCAGCCCCAAGGAGATGTTACCCATCGTCGACAAACCGCTGATCCAGTACGCGGTGGAAGAGGCGGTGGCCGCCGGTATTACCGAGCTGATTTTCATCACCGGTCGCAACAAGCGCAGCATCGAAGACCACTTCGACAAGGCCTACGAGCTGGAAACCGAGCTGGAAAACCGCAACAAGAAAAAGCTGCTGGAGCTGGTGCAGGGCATCGTGCCGGACAACGTCAGCTGCATCTACATCCGCCAGACCGAGGCACTGGGCCTGGGCCACGCGGTGCTGTGTGCCAAGCCGGTGGTGGGCGACGAGCCGTTCGCAGTGATTCTGGCCGACGACCTGATCGACGGCGAGCCGGGCGCAGTGGAGCAGATGGTGCGCGTGTTCAACGAGACGCATAGCTCGGTGCTGGGGGTGGAAACCGTGGCACGTGAGGAAACCGGCTCCTACGGCATTGTGGAAATCCAGCCGAACGCGCAGGGACGCGAGCAGGTGACCAGCATCGTGGAGAAGCCGCATCCGGACGTGGCGCCGTCCAATCTGGCGGTGGTGGGGCGTTACATCCTGACGCCGCGTATCTTCGACAAGCTGCTCAATACCCCGGCAGGCGCCGGCGGCGAGATCCAGCTCACCGATGCCATCGCCGCGTTGCTGAAGGACGAGCCGGTGCTGGCCTACGCTTTCGATGGTGTGCGTTACGACTGCGGTTCCAAGATCGGCTACCTGAAGGCCACCGTCGAACTGGGCCTGAAACACTACGAGGTTGGCCGCGAGTTTGCCGCCTATCTGGCTGCCCGCGCACAGCAATAAAAACCCCACATTGACTTTTTGCGCCGCCTTGTCCATAAAGGCGGCGCTTGTATTTTGAAAGGAAACATCATGCCGAACGTCGCCGAAGCACGCGGTATCCTCAATAGCTCCGACATCCTGTTTACCGCCGAAGAAGTCAGCGCGGCGGTGGACCGCATGGCGGCCGAAATCACCCAGGAGCTGGGTGAAACCTATCCGCTGGTATTGTCCGTGATGGGCGGTGCGGTGGTGTTCACCGGCCAGCTGTTGCCGCGGCTGATCTTCCCGCTGGACTTCGACTACGTGCACGTATCGCGCTATGGCGACAAGACCCAGGGTGGCGAGCTGGTGTGGAAAACCGCGCCGAAGGAAGACGTCCGTGACCGCGTGGTGCTGGTGCTGGACGACATCCTGGACGAAGGCCATACCATGGCCGCCATCCGCGACAAAGTCATGGCCATGGGCGCCAAGGCGTTCTACAGCGGCGTGTTTGCCAACAAGCTGATCAGCAAGGAAAAACCGATCGCCGCCGACTTTGTCGGCATCGACGTGCCGGATCGCTACGTGTTCGGCTACGGCATGGACGTCCGTGGCGCTTGGCGTAACCTGCCGGCGATTCATGCGCTGAAGTAAGCTTGCGATTTATCTGGAATGCCCGCGTTTGCGGGCATTTTCATTTTGCTTTCCCGCCGGGTATGCCAAGCTGGAACCAGAAACATTCAAACGCAGAGAGATGACGATGTCGCAGACAAAGATGCTGGAAGTGGTGGCCCCCGCCTATCTGGAGAAGTTTTCCTGTCTGGGAGCGGCATGCCCGGATGATTGTTGTCATGGCTGGGCAGTGAACGTCGACCACGACACCTATGTGCGCCTGAAAGGGCTGCCGGACAAGGAGCTCAAACCGGTGATCATGCACGCGCTGCAGCGCGGTGCCGGCAAGTCCGGTAGTGGCGACTATGGCTTTCTCGCCAAGCAGGATGACGAACGCGGAAACTGTGAATTGCTGAATGCCGAAGGGCTTTGCCGTCTGCAGCAGAAGTGTGGCGAGCAGATGCTGCCGGATGTCTGTTCGACCTTTCCGCGGCTGACCAAGTCGCTGGGTGGACAACTGGAGCAGTACGCCTCGCCAGCCTGCCCGGAGATCGCGCGACTGCTGCTTTCCGATGACGACGCGCTGCAGCTGCACTTGAGCCAACAGCCGGTACGGCAGGCGATGATCGGTAAGGGCCGTCCGGAGGTGGAGTGGGCCGCCTCGCGCCAGGTGCGCGACTTCTATCTGTCCGTGCTGGCCACTGCGGAGCTGCCGGCCTGGCAGTCGCTGGCGGTGCTGTTGCTGTTGGCGGAAGTTTTACAACCGCTATTCCACGATGGCGGCGCCGATGAGGCGCAGGTGACCGCAGTGCTGGCCGACTGGGAGCGACAACTGCTGGACGGTGGCCTGCTGCAAGAGCTGGGGGGGCTGCGTCGCCACGACCTGTTGCATGTCAAGGTGTTGGCCGCAGCCAGTCGTGTGCGTTCCGATCTGGATTTCCGCAATCCGCGCTATCTGCAGTTGATCGAAGAGGCGTTGCAGGGCCTGGTCAGCGGCGCGGGGGAGGAGGGAGATGCCGGCATCGCCCGCCAGTTTGCTGCCACGGGCAATATCGAGGATATCGACGCCACGTTGCGGCGGGTTCTGTTTAACCATGCTGCCAGCGCATTGTTCCCGTGGACCCGCCGGCTGGTGGGCGAAGTGCAGATCATGTGTATTGAATACCTGACCTTGCGCTTCTGGCTGGCGGGGCTGATGCAGGCTCGTGGCCGTGCCCTGGCACAGGATGAAATCATCGAACTGATCTATCTGTTTTACCGGGTCAATATTCATCTGCCGACCTATCTGGAGCAGTGCAGCCAGGCTTTTCAGCAGGCCGGTATGACCAAGGTGGAGCATTGGCTGCTGCTGCTGCCGTTACGAGCGGAATAGTGCCGCCTTGGTCAAAAGTGAACAATAAGGATAACAATCATGCTTGCAATCATTGGAGGCAGCCGCCTCGCCCAGCTACCCATCTTGCAGATCACCCACCGGCAGGTGGTGCGTACTCCGTTTGGCGACCCGTCTTGTGCGCTGACGTTCGGCCATATCGGTGGTCATAACGTGGTGTTCATGGCCCGTCACGGTTATGGCAACTCGATCGCGCCGCACGAGGTGAATTACCGCGCCAATATCTGGGCATTGCACAGTGTCGGCGTAAAGCAGGTACTGGCGATCGGTAGTGTCGGCGGGATCCGCCCGGACATGGCCCCGGGCATGCTGGTGATGCCGGACAACATCATCGATTACACCTGGGGGCGCAAGCACACCTTTTATGAAGGACCGGATCGTCCTTTGGTGCGGGTAGACTTTACCCATCCTTATGATCCGGCGATGCGCCAGCAGGTATTGGCTGCCGTTGGCCGCAGTGCGGTGCCTTGTATCGATGGCGGCGTCTACGCGGTGACCCAGGGGCCGCGGCTGGAGACTGCCGCCGAGATTCTGCGCCTGCAGCGCGATGGTGCCGATATGGTGGGGATGACCGGTATGCCGGAGGCCGCCTTGGCGCGCGAAATGGGGCTGCAGTACCTGCATGTCTGCCACATCGCCAACTGGGCGGCAGGTAAGGGCAGCAGCCACGAGCGCATCCATTTTGCCGACGATGCCCTTGCGGATGGGATGGCCAAGGTGCAGGCGCTGTTGGCCGCACTTTGCGCGCAGGAAAGCTAGCGGTAGCTGTCGCGGCAGCTGCTATTGCTGCCTATAACGAGGGCAGATGTCGCACTGATAATTGGCTTGTTGAGGTAGTGATAAGTATTTGCTTGCAGGTGAGCGAAAAATTACCTGCTTTAAGCGTAAAAAACTTGTTAATCACCCCTAAAGTAAGCGTGGGTCGCGACGATAAACATCATGAAGGCGGTAGCATCGGCATGGGGCCGACAGCTCAACGCCCCACTGAATGAAAATCAAGGAGCACTACCATGCTGACCATCAATACCAACGTTGCTTCGCTGAATGCACAACGCAACCTGTCCGGCTCCCAGAATGCCCTGAGCACCACCCTGCAGCGCTTGTCTTCTGGTCTGCGCATTAACAGCGCCAAGGACGATGCCGCCGGTCTGGCCATTTCCGAGCGTATGTCCAGCCAGATCCGCGGTATGGACCAGGCCCGCCGTAACGCCAACGATGGTATCTCCATGGCGCAGACTGCCGAAGGCGCACTGTCTTCTTCCGGCGATATCCTGCAGCGTATCCGCGAACTGGCGGTGCAGTCTTCCAACTCCAGTAACTCCGCCACTGACCGTCAGGCACTGCAGTCTGAAGTTGGTCAGCTGACTTCGGAACTGGACCGCATCGCCCAGACGACCGAATTCAACGGCCAGAAACTGCTGGATGGTACTTCCGGTTCCCTGACTTACCAGGTTGGAGCCAACGCCGGCCAGACCATTACTGCTACCGGTACCAACTTCCGTACCAGTAACTACGGTAACAACTCGGTTACCGCCACTGCTCCGGCCGTCAAGGCATTCGCGGGTGCTGCGACCAACCCGATTACTGCCGCTAAAACCATCAAGATCGATGGCGGCTTGGGTTCTTACACCACAACTGCCACTACTGCGACTTCCTCCGCGCAGAGTGTCGCCGCCGAAATCAACGCCAACACTGCCAAGACTGGTGTGACTGCCAGTGCAACCACCACGGCCAACGTGGCGCTGCAGGGCGGTAAGAACTACACCCTGACGCTGCAGTCCGACAATGCAACTGCCGTAACCGTTGCCGTCAGCATGGGCGCGACCGCTACCTCCTCCGATGATTATGCCGGTGCGATCAATGCCATCAATGCCCAGACTGGTAAAACTGGCGTGATCGCCGAGTACGACAGCGCCAACGGCGGCATCAAGCTGACCAACCAGAATGGCAATAACATTACCCTGGGTTCTACCGCGGCCTCTACCGGCACTGTGACCGTGGATACCTACAAGTCGACCGGTGCATTGCTCGGTTCGGCTCAGGCATCCACCGCCGGGACTGCTGGTGACACCATGATTGCCGGTCAGTTGTCGTTGAACTCCGACAAGAGCTTCGGTATTACCGACACTGGTACCGGCCTGACTTCTGATGATGCCGCCGCTGCAATCACCAACTCCTCACTCGACTCGGTGCAGTCGCTGGATATCTCCAGCTTCGCCGGCGCACAGAAGGCGTTGAAGATTGTTGACTCTGCCCTGCAGTCGATCAACGGCCAGCGTGCACAGTTCGGTGCTCTGCAGTCCCGCTTCGAAAACACCATTTCGAACCTGCAGACTTCGTCCGAAAACCTGAGCGCATCGCGCAGCCGCATTCAGGATGCCGACTTTGCTTCCGAAACTGCCAAGCTGACCAAGAACCAGGTGCTGCAACAAGCTGGTACTGCCATGCTGGCGCAAGCCAACCAGCTGCCGCAGGGTGTGCTGTCCCTGCTGCGTTAAGCTAGCCGGTAGGATCGGTATGATTAAACCCGGCAGCCAGGCTGCCGGGTTTTTGCCCATGGAGAGTGATGATGAATATTCTGGGTAATTTTCCTGGCCCGGGCGTGCTCCCGGCCACAAGTAGTAATACTGCAGATCTGGCTGCACGCGGCCAGGCACTGACTTCGCAACGCTCTGCCGCTGTGGCGGTTTCTCCGCAAGCCGTACAGGCGGCAGCGACTGCAGAAAAAGGGCGGGATACCGCGGCATCTGACGACGAGCTGCGCAAGGCGGTGGAGAAGGTCAGCTCTGCCATGCAGGCTTATGGCCGGGAATTGAACTTCAGCATTGATCAAGACTCGGGTATTCAGGTGGTCAAGGTGCTGGACACCACCAACAATGAAGTCATTCGCCAGTTTCCCTCCGAGGAGGTGCTACGGATCGCCAAAAATCTGGACAAGGTCTTGGGTGTTCTGTTTGAAGAGCGTGCGTGATACAGGAGTAATGTAATGGCTACTTTGAGCTCTGCGGGTATCGGTTCCAACCTGCCCATCGATAATATGATCAGCCAGCTGATGGCGGTGGAGTCCCGGCCATTGCAGCAGCTCAATACCAAGGAAGCGAATGTCCAGGCGCAGATTTCCGCCTTGGGGCAGGTTAAGGGGGCGCTGTCTTCATTCCAGTCGGCGACCAAAACATTGCAAGACAGCAGTAAGTTCAATGCTATCCAGGCAACCAGTTCGTCTGAAGACAATGTCAAGGTTTCTGGTTCCAATACAGCAGGGACAGGCAGCTTTTTATTGCGTGTCAATCAACTGGCACAGAGCCAGAAACTAGCTACGACAGCCTTTGCCAGTACGACAACGGCAATTGGTGGCGGAACGTTGACTTTCAGTTTCGGCACTACCGCGGGAGCCTCTTTCGCGTTGAATCCGGAAAAAGTGCCGCAGACGGTGAGCATTCCCGCAGGTTCCAGCCTGAGCGGAATCCGCGATGCCGTTAACAAGGCCAATATTGGTGTCACTGCCAGTATCGTGAATGACGGCACAGGCAATCGGCTGGTGTACACCACGGCAACCGGGACAAAAAGCACCCTCAAAGTCGAGTCCAGTGATGCAAGTTTGTCTGCATTTACTAATGATCCGGCCGGTACCATGCTGACCGAGGTGCAGTCCGCGAAAGATGCCATCTTCGAGCTGGATGGCATGACCATCACCAAGCAGAGTAATACCGTTAGCGATGCGGTGGATGGTTTGACCTTTACCCTGGTAAAGCCACATGCCGCGACAGATTCGGCTGCCAAGATCGATGTAAGCCGTAGCAGTTCCGGTATCAGCAAGGCGATCCAGGACTTCGTTAAGAGCTACAACGAACTGGAAAAGACGCTGAGTGATGTCAGCAATGTAGATACCAGTGCCACCCCCGCTAAAGGCCAGCAACGCTCGGCGCCACCGCTGGCCGGGGATGCCAGTATCCGTGCGATACGCAACCAGATTCGTACTGCCTTTTCTGCCGTGCAGAATGTTGATGGTGCTTTCACTCGTCCGGCAGAAATCGGTTTGGCTTTTGACAAGGATGGCAAGCTGGCGCTGAACACGACCAAGCTGCAAGACGCTATTGATAAAAGCCCGGATGACGTATTGAAATTGTTTGGCTCTGTGGGGACGCCAACCGACGGCAATATCAAGTTCTCCGCGGCAACAGGTAATACCCAGACTGGCAATTATGCGATCAACCTGACGGCTGTGCAGAACGGAACCATGTTGGGGGCATCTGTGCTAGGTAGTTCCATCGTGGTGACGGCGCCGGCCAGCTTCAGTGTCAAGATCAATGGTGATAGCACGGCGAGTCTTACTTTGCCGGCAGCGACCTACACGCCGGCAACACTGGCGAGCAAATTGCAAGAGGTGATTAATGCCGATAGCACGCTGACCACCAAGGGTGACAAGGTGACGGTGTCGGTGGATAGCTCCGGTAAACTGCTGTTGAGTTCGACTAAAACCGGCACCAGCTCAACAGTTGAGGTGATTGGTGGTTTGGACAGCGTGACAACTGATGTCGGTAGTGTGAGTCTGTTCTCTACTGGCACGGGAGTTGCAGGCTCGGACAAAGTATCCGGGACCATTGGCGGTTACTCTGCATTGGCCGATGGCAATAAACTGACAGGTGCCAGTGGTACCCCGGTGGAAGGGCTGTCAGTCACAGTGAATGGCGGTACTATTGGCGACCGCGGCACGGTAGAGTTCAGCAAAGGTTTTGCCTTTGCGCTGGATGGTGTGTTGAATAGCTTGCTGGCAAGCAAGACTGGGATGATTGATGCCAAGACCGATGGTCTTAACACTACAGTCAAGCGTATTGGCGAACAGCGCGACCGCATGAACGATCGTCTGACCAAGACGGAGGCGCGCTACCGTAAGCAGTTTAATGCGCTGGATGCCACCGTAAGCCAGATGCAGAGCACGGGTAACTACCTGACGCAGCAACTGGCGGCCCTCACAAAATCGAGTTGACGTAATACATGAATAGACAAGCGCTGAAGGCATACGGACAGAAAAGCCTGGAGCTGGAAGTGGAAAGTGCTTCACCGCACAAGCTGATCCTGTTGTTGTTCGATGGCGCTATTCAGGCCATCAAGCAGGCACGTTTCCACATGGAGAACGGTAATGTCGCTGAAAAAGGACGACTGATCAGCAAGGCAATCGCCATTGTGGACGAAGGTCTGCTACTGGCTCTCGATCGTAATGCAGGAGGAGAGTTGGCCGAAAATCTGGCGGCGCTGTATACCTACTGCTGCGAGCGCTTGTTTATGGCCAACACCAAAAATGATGTCGCCGCGCTGGATGAGGTTGCCAACTTGCTGGGAGAAATCAAGAGCGCTTGGGAGGAAATCGGCAAACCACAAGCCGGCAGCAGTGACGGCGGTAAATCGGGCCTGAATTATGGTGCCGTCTGATTCTCCTGGGCATGCAGCGGCGGTAAGGTTATTACTTCCCCTGTTACAGGAAATGCTGCTGCTCGCACAGCGTGGTGACTGGGATGGCTTTGCCGAGCGGCGCGAGCAGTTGGCCGCACTGGATTACCGCATTCTGTCTGCAGAAGAGGTGCCTGCGGTAGAGGCTGACATTCTGCGTGCCGAACTTGGGCAAGCACAGCAGCTGCTACGACAGCTGACCATGCTTGCGCAGCTAGAACAAAAGCAGCTGTCAGGCCAGCTAGTGGCGATAAGCAACCAGAGCAAACTGGACGCTACGTACGGTCAATAAAACGCCCCCTTCCTTGTCGCGTTTTCCTGCCACTAGAGCCATCTGGGGGTGCTAGATTGCAGTATGAGCTCCCTTCACTGTCCAGAGGTGTGAGATGGATTACATCATTTGGGTACTGGTTATCCACTCCGCCGTGGTGGCTTACCTGCTGTACCGTGCCTATCGCCGGATTGCCTATCTTGAGTTCAGTCAGCAGCATATTGAGGATCTGCAGCGGCAGATCAGTCACCTGCAACGCAGCCTGCAGGATGTGGCGCTGATTGCCCAGCAGCAGTTGCAGACGCCGCGTAGCCAGCGCAGCAGCCAGCCTGTGGCGAGTAGCGAGGGTGCCAGCCCCTACAATCAGGCGATCGAGTTGTTCAAACGTGGCTTCAGCCCCGCCGACGTCGCCGAGCGTTGCGGCATTTCACGCAGCGAAGCCGAACTGATCCTGTCCTTGTACCGCAATAGCTCTACCTCATGATTTCACCATTGCTTCCCGGCGCCTCCTCCGCGCGCGATACCACGCTCAGCCCGGCGCAAACGGCGCGGCTGGAGCGCGAACAAGGGCGGGTGCTGATCGAGGTCAGCAGTACGCCGTCCCGGCTGCCGGAGCTGGCGAGTGGCGAGCGTCTGGCCGCAACCGTTAGCGAACGCCTGTCAGATGGCAAGCTGGCTGCCCAGATCAAGGGCGAGACATTCCTGTTGAATATGCCGGCAGGTAGCCAGGCCCAGGCCGGGAATGTGCTGAACCTTCGCGTGGCCTCGTTGCAGCCACTGGCTTTTGCGCTGGTGGATTTGCAGCAGGAGGTGCCGGCGGCATTGCAGGATGCTTTGCGACTGGCAACCAGCCAGGAAGAAACACCGCTGGCCACTTTGAGCCAGCCGGCAGGCAAGACCGCAGGGTTTCAGGTGGGTGAGTGGGTACATGCCCGAGTCGCCGAACGGCTGGCGGATGGTTCCGCCGTGGTACTGGCCAAGAATGCGGCCTTTACCTTGCAGGCCCCGCCAGGCTCCAAGGCGCTGAATGCCGATCCGCTACTATTGCGCGTTCGTGCGACTGATCCTGTGGTCAGCTTTGTGCAGGTCGCTCTGGATCAGGATCCGGAGATGGCGAAATCAGCACCGGTGTCGCTCAGTGATGCAACCCGCTATCTCAATATCTTGCTGCAGGCCGCAAATCAGCCGGGAGGCCGTCCCTCCGCCACGGCGGCGGCGTTGGCCGCTGCCTACGATACCGATGCCAAAGTCACTAGCAGCGGCAAGGCACTGCTGGCAAATCCGGAGCAGCCTGGTAGCGAGCATAGTGCCAGCCTGCAGCAGACGGTAGAAAAAAGCGGCCTGTTTTACGAGTCGCACCAGAAAGCCTGGATCGATGGCCGGCTGTCACTCGACGAGTTGCGGCAGGAGCCGCAAGCCAAGCTGGGGGACGCAGCCAAAGCGCAGGGCGCCATGGGCCAGCTGGTACAGCGGCAACTGGAGACACTGGAGCAACGCCAGTTCGTCTACAACGGCATGGCCTGGCCGGGGCAGCAGGTGCAGTGGCAGATTCAGGCTGATGATACCCAGGAGCGCGATGCCAGCGGTGCGGAAGAAATGCGCGCCTGGCATACCCAGCTCAACCTGCAGTTGCCGGCACTGGGCGGGGTGGCGGCGAGACTGCGCATGGTCGGCAACCAGGTTCAGCTGGTGTTTGCTACCGATAGCGATGCCGCCGGAACATTGATTGAATCCCATCGCTTGCAACTGGCTGGCGCGATGGAGGCTGCCGGGCTGGCGCTGGCAAGCCTGCAGGTAAAGCATGAAACAGAATCGACCTGATAACCGCCGTTCTGCCGTAGCGCTGCGCTACCGTGAGGGGGATAACGCGCCCAAGGTGGTGGCCAAGGGCTATGGCCAGATGGCCGAGCGCATTATCGAGCAGGCCAAGGATGCCGGCGTGTTTGTGCATGACTCGCCAGAGCTGATCAACCTGCTGCTGCAAGTCGACCTCGACAGCCACATCCCCCCCGAACTGTACCGTGCCGTGGCAGAAGTGCTGGCCTTTATCTATTTTCTGGAACAACAGGCCAAGGGTGAAAGCGTGGATTTTGCCCAATGGCTGGCACTGCGGCAGCCGCCAGCGGCCGCCTTGCAGTCCTGAAGCCCGATTCGGGCATAACACCAAGGGGATGCAATGAAAGTCGGTTATATAGGGCTGGGCATTATGGGCGCGCCGTGCGTGCGTAACCTGCTCAAGGCAGGACATCAGGTAACCGTATGGGCACGTCGTCGCGAGTCGGCACAGCCGCTGCTTGATGCCGGTGCCTTGTGGGCAGCGAGCCCCGCAGAGCTTGCGGCCAACGTTGAACTGGTGGTGACCAATGTTTCCGACACTGCCGATGTGGCGCAGGTGTTATTGGGCGATGACGGTGTTGCCCAAGGGGCCAAAGCCGGCCTGGTGTGTGTGGATATGAGCACCATCTCGCCGCTGGGAGCGCGTGACATTGCTACCAGGTTGGCCGCAAAGGGGATCGACTTTCTCGATTGCCCGGTGTCCGGTGGTGAAGTGGGTGCCATCAACGGTACGCTGACCATCATGGTCGGCGGTCAGGCCGATGCGTTGACAAAGGTGCGGCCGGCGCTGAAGGCCATGGGCAAGACCATTACCCATATTGGCGACAGCGGTGCCGGGCAGGTGGCCAAGGCCTGCAACCAGATTGCTGTCGGTGTCGGTATCGCCGCGGTGGCCGAGGTCATGAAGCTGGCCAAAGCCTGTGGCGTAAACCCGGCGCCGGTGCGCGAGGCTTTGCTGGGTGGCTTTGCCGCCAGCCGGGTGCTGGATGTGCACGGCCAGCGCATGATCGACGACAACTACGCGCCGGGCTTCAAGGCCAAACTGCACCAGAAGGATATGGGCATCGTGCTCGACACTGCGCGTTCACTGGGTATCCGGTTGCCAGAGGCCGAGCGCGTTGCCGGCTTGATTGGCGAGTTGGTAGCCGAGGGAGAGGGCGAGCTGGATTCGTCAGCCATCGCGCGCCTGATCTGGGCCGACAACAACTGAGCCATAGCCCGCCGCACGCAAAAAACCGTCCTAATGGGCGGTTTTTTGCGGCTAATGCGGTCGGGGCGCGCGACGGTAAATCAGGTAATAGACCAGCGCCACCAGCACACTGCCACCCAGTATATTGCCGGCGATCACGACCAGCAGATTGCGCAGCATACCCAGCACCCCCAGTGCTGGCGAAACCAGCTCGGGCGGTACGCTATCCCGCAGCAGCAAGGCCAGCGGGATCAGATACATATTGGCGATGCTGTGTTCGAAGCCGGCGGCGACAAATGCCGACACCGGAAACACGATGGCGATGAATTTGTCGGTGACACTGCGGCCGGCCAGTGACATCCACACCGCCAGACACACCAGGATGTTGCAAAGTACGCCTTTCCAGAACAGGGTGGCCAGCGGCGCCGCACACTTGGCGCTGGCCAGTTGCACCACAATGACCGCTACTCGCCCCTGGTTCATGCCCGGGTGGCCGGATAGCCAGACCAGCAGCGCCATGCCGGCGGCGCCGGCAAAGTTGGCCGCACACACCACGCTCCAGTTGCGCAGCAGCTCGCCATGACTGATGCGCCGGTCCGCCCACGCC
>NZ_CADEPL010000053.1 GCF_902829295.1 Vogesella oryzae | reverse complement strand
GCGGCGTTCAGCTCCGGTTCCAGGTTGTCCAGATTCTGGCCGCTGGCATAGGCGCCGCCGATCAGCGCGCCGGCACTGGTGCCGGCAATGCAGCTGACCGGAATGTGCAGTTTTTCCAGCTCCTGCAGCACCCCCAGGTGCGCCAGACCGCGCGCGCCGCCACCGCCCAGCACCACGCCGACGCGCGGCATGGTCGCGGCGTGCAGCAGCGGGCTGAGCAGCAAAAACAGCAGGGCGGCCAGTCTGGCAATAGAACGGAACATTACGGGGCCGTTATCCGGTAGACGCAAGTCGGCAGAGTATATACGGCAGGGGCGATGATGACATTGGCTATACGGGCAAAGTGGTGGCGGTCGTGGCGGGCGCGCAAAAAAAAATGCCCGCGCGGGGCGGGCGGACAGCAAGAAGAATCGGGACAAAGCCATGCAGCTGGCGGCAGTATCGCCACCGCCTGTGACAGGGCGATGACAACCGCCGCCGCATCAGTAGCCGTCGGTGGCTTGCATGGACCACAAGTGGGCGGCCACCAGTGCGCGCCACGGCGAGAACGCCGCCAGCCAGGCTTCGGTTTCGGCGGCATCCAGCTTGTCCTGCCGTCCCAACAGCCGCTGCAGGTTGCGGCGCACCGCCACGTCGCCATGCAGCGAGCCATCCAGCCAGGCAAAACCGCGCAGCAACGTGTAGCCGATGGTCCACGGCCCGATGCCGCGGATTGCGCCCAGCTGCTTGCCGATGGCGGCGGCATCCGGTGCGAATTGCCAGGTAGCCAACGGCAATTCGCCGCTGGCCGCCACCGCGGCCAGCCGCAGCAGGGTCTGCGCCTTGCCCTGGGTAAAGCCGGCGCCGCGCAGGCTGGCCTCGTCCATGCCGGCCACACAGTCGGCATCCGGCAGGCAAAACAGCCCGCTGCTGTGCTGGCGGCCGGCGGCCTGGATGAAACGACGGCGTATCGCCACCGCCGCCGCCACGCTGATCTGTTGGCCGATGATGGCCCACGCCAGCGCCTCGAACGGGCTGGCGGTCTGCGGCACGCGCAGACCGGATTGCCGCGCCAGCAGTGGCCCCAGCTGTGGATGGCTGGCCAGCGCCGCCTCGCAGGCTGCCACCGGCTGGGTCAGGCCCAGCATGTGGCGCGCGGTGGCGGCCAGCTGTGCCGCATCGTCAGGGCTGGGGGCGCCATCCAGTAGCAGACTGGCCTCGGCCTGCTGCGGCTGCAGCGCGATACGCAACAGCGCGGCCTGGCCGCGCCACAGCACGCCTTTTTCCAGCGTCTGCTCGCAGACCCGCTCGGCGACTTGCTGTGCATCGCGGCGGTGAAAGTCGAGAAAGCCGTCGGCACGGTAATTGGCGGGCAGCGGCAGCTGGCAATGCAGGGTGGTGGACATGGCAGGCTCGGGATAAAGGTTGGCCGCAAGGCTACGTGGCGGCGGACCGTTTGTCACCGCGACCAAGGGCCGGATTCAGCCGGCGCGGCGGAAGGTGAGGTTGATGCGGCAGGCGCCCAGCAGCGGGTGCTCGCCGCCGGCCAGCGGCAGCACGCCGTGATAGCGCAGCCGGTCCGGCCCGCCCCACACCAGGATATCGCCGTGGCGCAGCGTCAACCGTGCGCAGCGCTCGCTGCGCTTGAGACCCCCCAGCTCGAACACCGCCGGCAACCCCAGCGAGACCGACACGATAGGTGCGGAGAAATCGCGCTCGTCCTTGTCCTGATGCAGCGACAGCTTGCAGCCGGGTTCATAGCGGTTGATCAGGCAGGCATCCGCCACGAAGCCGGCAAAGCCGGCGCGCGCGGCGGCGTCGCCAGCCAACTGGCGCCAGCTGTCCGGCATCGCCGGCCAAGGTTGGCCGCTGCCCGGATCGAGGCGGCTGTAACGGTAGCCGTGCGGGTCCGACACCCAGCCCAGCTCGCCGCAGCTGGTGGTGGCCACCCCCATGCGATAGCCGCCGGGCGTCACCATGTGGCGGAACGGCGCCTGCGCCGCGATGGCGCGGATGTCGTCCAGCAGCGTTGCGGCCAACGGTGCCGCCATGCCGTGCAACAGCACGGTGCCGGCGGCGAGGCGTTCGGCATGCGGCTCGTCGCCGGCGGGCGGCGCAAACAGGTCGTCCATCATTGGCGCGCTTTCTGCTGGCCGGCGGCCTCGCGCGCCAGCAGCTCGGCCTTGCGCGCCACGCCCCAACGATAGCCGGACAGGCTGCCGTCGGTGCGCACCACCCGGTGGCAGGGAATCGCCACTGCCAGCGCGTTGGCGGCGCAGGCCTGCGCCACCGCCCGCACCGCGCGTGGCGAACCAATACGTTGCGCCACCTCGCTGTAACTCAGCGTCTGCCCTGGCGGGATGGTCTGCAGCACCTGCCACACCCGCTGCTGGAAGGCGGTGCCGCGGATGTCCAGCGGCAGGCTCAGTCCCTGCTGCGGTGCCTCGACAAAACCCACCACCTGCGCCACCAGCTGTTCGAAGTTGCTATCGCCGCCGATCAGGTTGGCCGCAGGGAAGCGGTCCTGCAGCTCGCGCAGCAGGCTGTCGGCATCGTCGCCGAGCTGGATGGCACAGATGCCGCGCGCGCTTTGGGCCACCAGGATCGCGCCCAGGCTGCACTGCGCCAGCGCGAAACGGATGTTCTGCTGCTTGCCGCCGGCGCGCCAGTCGCCGGGCGTCATTCCCAGCAGCGCGGCGGATTGTTCGTAGAAACGGCTGCTGGCGTTGTAGCCGGCCTGATAGATGGCCTCGGTTACCGACGGCGTGGCCTGCAGCGACTGGCGCATGCGCGCGGCGCGGCTGGCGCTGGCATAGGCCTTGGGGCTGACGCCGGTGGCGGCCTTGAACACCCGCTGCAGGTGGTAGGGGCTCAGGTTGGCCGCAACGGCCAGCTCGGCCAGTGTCGGTGGCTGTTCGGCGTCCTCGATCAGGCGACACAGGCGGGCAACCAGCGCGGCCTGCTCGGCCGCCGGCGACGGGCCATCCGGCCGGCAGCGGCGGCAGGGGCGAAAGCCGGCGTGCGCCGCGGCGGCGGCGTCCGGGTAGAAGCGCACGTTCTCCGGCCGCGCATGCCGCGACGGGCAGCTGGGGCGGCAGTAGATGCCGGTGCTGTGCACCGCGTACACGAACTGGCCGTCAGCGGCGGCATCGCGCGCCAGCACCGCCTGCCAGCGCGGGTCGGCGGCGGTGTCGCTGGCGCTGTGGGGGGGCTGCTGTTTCATGCTGTTACTCCGCAAAGTCATCCTGTCCTGACTGTAGGCGGACACCGTGGCGCCGGCACTCCGCTCCTTGCGATCAAATCGCTAAATTACCGGCGATAGGAAAAATAAAACTATCCGAAAAAAACATTCAATTGGAATTAACTATCACACTCCGGCACTATCCACCCATCGACAACGACGTAACGCTGCAACGCCACCGGGCGGGGTGATTGAACAAGACGACACCGCAGCCGGCCACGCAGCACTTAACCCAAGCAAGGAGCCAAGCATGTCCATCATCAACAGCCAGATCAAACCGTTTGCCACCAAAGCCTTCCACAACGGCCAGTTCATCGACGTGACTGACCAGACCCTGCTGGGCAAGTGGTCGGTGGTGTTCTTCTACCCGGCGGACTTCACCTTCGTGTGCCCGACCGAACTGGGCGACCTGGCCGATCTGTACCCGGCATTCAAGGAACTGGGCGTGGAAATCTACTCCGTCTCCACCGACACCCACTTCACCCACAAAGCGTGGCACGACACCTCCGACACCATCAAGAAAATCCAGTACCCGATGCTGGCTGACCCGACCCACCTGATCTCGCGCAACTTCGGCGTGCTGATCGAAGAAGCCGGTCTGGCCGATCGTGGCACCTTCGTGATCGATCCGGAAGGCAAGATCCAGATCGTGGAAATCAACGCCGGTGGCGTTGGCCGCGATGCTGCCGAACTGCTGCGCAAGGTGAAAGCCGCCCAGTACGTGGCGGCTCACCCGGGTGAAGTCTGCCCGGCCAAGTGGCAAGAAGGCGATGCCACGCTGGCACCGTCGCTGGATCTGGTTGGCAAGATCTAAGTTTCCGCCGCGCTGCCTCACGGCAGCATCCCGGTAAACCGGCCGGCCTCTCCCGGCTGGTTTGCCCACCACCCGACATTTATGCCGGGTGCCCCGGAAAGTGCCCTTGCGGCCAACCTTTGAGCCGTCAAAGCCGCTTTCCCGGGTACCCGATACCAAGGAGCACACCATGCTGGACACCACTATCAAGACGCAACTGCAAGCTTACCTGACTAACCTGCAACACCCGATCGAACTGGTCGCCAGCCTGGGCGAGGGCGGCAAGCACGAGGAAGTGCGCGGCCTGCTGGCCGATATTGCCGCCCTGTCCGACAAGGTCAGCGCCCGCTTTGACGGTAACGCTGCCCGCAAACCGTCATTCAGTGTTGGCCGCATCGGCGAGCCGACCTCCCGCGTGCAGTTTGCCGGCGTGCCGATGGGCCACGAGTTCACCTCGCTGGTGCTGGCGCTGCTGCAGGTGGGCGGCCATCCGTCCAAGGCCGGCCAGGCGCTGATCCAGCAGGTGAAGGAGCTGCCGGGTGACTTCAGCTTCGAAACCTATATCTCGCTGTCGTGCCAGAACTGCCCGGACGTGGTGCAGGCGCTGAACCTGATGGCGGTGCTGAACCCGAACATCCGTCACACCATGATCGACGGCGCGCTGTTCCAGGACGAGGTATCGGCTCGCCAGATCATGTCGGTGCCCACCGTGTACCTGAACGGCGAAGTCTTCGGCCAGGGCCGCATGGGGCTGGAAGAAATTGTCGCCAAGCTGGATACCGGTGCCGCGGCGCGCGAGGCGGAAAAAATCGCCGCCAAAGACGCCTTTGACGTACTGGTGGTCGGCGGTGGGCCGGCCGGTGCAGCGGCGGCGATCTACACTGCGCGCAAGGGTATCCGTACCGGCGTGGTCGCCGAGCGTTTCGGTGGCCAGGTACTGGACACCATGGGCATCGAGAACTTCATCTCGGTGAAAGAGACCGAAGGCCCGAAACTGGCGATGGCGCTGGAACAGCATGTCAAGGAATACGACGTCGACGTGATGAACCTGCAGCGTGCCAGCAAGCTGATTGCCGCCAGCGAAAGCGCCAGTGGCCTGACCGAAATCCAGCTGCAAAGCGGTGCCAGCCTCAAGGCCAAGACCGTGATCATCGCCACCGGTGCGCGCTGGCGCGAAATGAACGTGCCGGGTGAGCAGGAATACCGCAACAAGGGCGTGGCCTACTGCCCGCACTGCGATGGCCCGCTGTTCAAGGGCAAGCGCGTGGCGGTGGTCGGCGGCGGCAACTCCGGTGTGGAAGCGGCCATCGATCTGGCCGGCATCGTGTCGCACGTGACGCTGCTGGAATTCGGTGACGCCATGCGTGCCGACGCGGTGCTGCAAAACAAGCTGCGCAGCCTGCCCAACGTAACAGTGATCCTGCAGGCGCAGACCACCGCCGTCACCGGCGATGGCAGCAAGGTGAACGGCCTCGACTATATTGACCGCGTCAGCGGCGAAGCACGCCACATCGAACTGGAAGGCATCTTCGTGCAGATCGGCCTGCTGCCGAATACCGACTGGCTGCGTGGCAGCGTGGAGCTGACCAGCCGCGGCGAGATCATGGTTGGCCGCCACCAGGACACTACTGTGCCCGGGGTGTTTGCCGCCGGTGATGTCACCGACGTGCCGTACAAGCAGATCATCATTGCGATGGGCGAGGGCGCCAAGGCCGCGCTCGGCGCCTTCGACCACCTGATCCGCAGCGGTGTCGCCGCCAGCTGATCAACCGATTCAAGCCTCCTTGGGCGCCCCGCGATCCGCGTGATCCGGGGCGTTTTTTTTAAGGTGGCTGAGCGGTGCTTACGGCGCCGGGTTGGGGATGGCGCGCTGGATCGCCTCGATGGCGGCCAGGGTGTCGGCATCCAGCGTCACGTTGGCGCTGGCGATGTTCTCTTCCAGCTGCGCCAGCGTGGTGGCGCCGATGATGTTGCTGGTGACGAACGGCCGGCTGTTGACCCAGGCCAGTGCCATCTGTGCCGGCGACAGCCCGCGCTCGCGCGCCAGTGCCACGTAGCGCTCGGTGGCGGCGGCCGCCTGCGGGTTGGTATAGCGGGTAAAGCGGTCGAACAGCGTCAGCCGCGCGCCCTGCGGCTGCACCCCGCCCAGGTATTTGCCGGACAGCACGCCGAAGGCCAGCGGCGAGTAGGCCAGCAGGCCCACCTGTTCGCGGTGGCTGAACTCGGATAGCCCGGATTCGAAACTGCGGTTGAGCAGGCTGTAGGCGTTCTGGATGCTGTGCACCCGCGGCAGATCATGGCGCTCGGCCAGCGCCAGGAACTGCGCCAGCCCCCACGGGGTTTCGTTGGACACGCCGATGGCGCGCACCTTGCCGGCAGCGACAAAGTCCTGCAGCACGCGCAGGGTTTCCTCGATCGGCACGCTGCCGGCCGGGTCGTCCTGCCATGGGTACAGCGCCTGGCCGAAAATGTTGACGCTGCGATCCGGCCAGTGCAGCTGGTACAGATCGACATAGTCGGTCTGCAGCCGGCGCAGGCTGTCGTCCAGCGCCTGGGTCAGGTTGGCGCGGTCGAAGTGCACCTTGCCGTCGCGGATGTGGCCCGGACGCTTGGGGTCGCTGCTCGGCCCGGCCGCCTTGGTGGCCAGCACGATGCGCTCGCGCCGGCCGCCCTTGGCCAGCCAGCTGCCGATGTATTGCTCGGTGCGGCCCTGGGTTTCGGCCCTGGGCGGTACCGGATACATCTCGGCGGTGTCGATCAGGTTGATGCCGCGCTCCAGCGCCAGGTCCAGCTGGCTGTGGGCGTCGGCTTCGCTGTTCTGCTCGCCCCAGGTCATGGTGCCCAGCGAGATCAGGCTGACATTGATGCCGCTGCGGCCGAGTGGTCGGAGTTCCATTGATTGCATCCTTGGCTAACGGGTGGGTGGCTGCAGCGCGCTGGCTGCAGCAGGGAGTAGTCAGGAAGCATGATATGCCGGCCGGCCGGCATTGCAAGCCGCCGGAGGGACAGCCGGCGGCAAGGTTGGCCGCAGGCAAGAAAAATCCCCCGCGCCGGCGGGGGATGGCCTGGCAGCGCCGGGCGCGTTAGCTGCCCAGCTGCTGCAGGGTTTCGGCGATCGATTGATCCAGAATTGCCACCGCCTCGTCGGCCAGTTCGCGGCTGATCATCAAAGGCGGCATCAGCCGCAGGGTGGAGACGCCGCAGCTGAGCAGCAGCAGGCCATTGTGGAAGGCGGTGTGCAACAGCTTGTCGACGAACTCGCGCGCCGGCGCCTTGCTGCTGCGCTCCTTTACGAACTCGATGCCGATCCACAGCCCCTTGCCGCGCACTTCGCCGATCATCGGGTACTTGGCGGCCAGTCCCTGCATGGCTTCGATCAGGTGCTTGCCGACCTGGTTGGTGTTCTCCAGCAGTTCCTCTTCCACCAGCTGCAGCGTGGCGTTGGCCGCGGCACAACACACCGGGTTGCCGCCGTAGGTGTTGCCGTGCGCGCCACGCTTCCACTGTTCCATCAGCCGCTTTTTCGCCACCACCAAGCCGATGGGCATGCCGGAGCCCAGGCCCTTGGCCAGGGTCATGATGTCCGGATGGACACCCTCGTGTTCCACCGCGAACATTTTGCCGGTGCGGCCAACCCCGGTCTGCACTTCGTCGGCAATCAGCAGGATGCCGTACTTGTCGCACAGCGCGCGCAGGCCTTGGAGGAAGCCCGGCGGCGGGGTGAGGTAGCCGCCTTCGCCCTGCAGCGGTTCGATCAGGATGCCGGCCACTTCGCTGGGCGGCACATTGCTCTGGAACAGCACGTTTTCCAGGTAATTCAGCACCGCCTTGCCCTGGTCGTCGCCGGCCAGCAGCGGGCGGTAATTGTTGGGGTAGGGGATGTGGGTGACGCCCGGCATGGCGGGGAAGAAGCCCTGCTGCTGGGTGTACTTGCTGGCGGTAAAGGCCAGCGAGCCCATGGTGCGGCCGTGAAAGCCGCCGATGAAGCCGATGAAGCGGCTGCGGCCGGTGACGTAGCGCGCCAGCTTCAGCGCGCCTTCTACCGCTTCGGTGCCGGAGTTGGTAAAGAAGCTCATCGCCGGCTCGCCCATTGGCGACAGGCGGTTGATGGTTTCCGCCAGCTGCACCTGGCCTTCGTGCCAGAAGTCGGACGAGCAATGCAGAAATTTGTCGGCGGCGTCCTTGATGGCGGCCACCACCCTGGGGTGGGCATGGCCGGTGCTGGTGACGGCAATGCCGGAGGTGAAGTCGATAAAGCGGTTGCCGTCCACGTCCCAGACTTCGGCGCCGCGGCCGTGGTCCATCACGAACGGGTAGTCACGCGGGTAGGACGGTGACACTACCGGCTGGTCGCGTTCCAGCAGGGCGCGGGCGCGCGGGCCGGGCAGTTCGGTACGGATGTGCGGGTTTTGCATGGGTTTCTCCTCGGTGTTGTTATGAGTGATGCGCGGATTCAGGCCAGTTTCGACTGGCTGTGCGCCGCTCTGGTCCGGGCGTGCAGATCGCGCAGTACGCTCAGCTCGTGTGCGGTCGGCGGCGGTGTGGTGTCGAGCTGCGCGGCCACCTGCAGCGGCCAGCCGGTGGCGGCGATGACCTGCTCCACGCTGATGCCGGGATGCAGCGATGTCAGCGTCAGCTCGCGGCTGACCGGGTCCGGCGTCAGGATGCCCAGATCGGTAATCACCGCACTGGGGCCGCGGCCGGTGGCGCCGGATTTCTCCCGGCTGTCGCCGCCGCTGAAGTAGCCGGCGGAACTCATGAAATCCAGCTGCTCGACAAAGCTGCGCTTGCCCTGCTTGAGCACGATCAGCACTTCGCCGGCGCTGGCGGCGATTTCCGGCGCGCCGCCGGCACCGGGCAGGCGGGTGGCGGGGTGTTCGTAGTCACCACCGATGAAGGTGCTGTTGAGATTGCCGTAGCGGTCCACCTGCGCCGCGCCGAGAAAGCCGACGTCGATGCGGCCAGCCTGCAGGTAGTAGCGGAAGATCTCCGGCATCGACACGATGCTGTCGGCCTTTTCCGCCAGCTCGTCATCGCCGATCGACAGCGGTAGCACGTCCGGTCGGGTGCCCAGGGTGCCGGATTCGTAGATCAGCACCACCTCCGGCGCGTGCGTCAGCCGTGCCAGGTTGGCCGCAGCCGACGGCAGGCCGATGCCGACAAAACAGGCAATGCCGTTGCCGAGGCGCCGCGCGGCGGCCACGGTCATCATTTCATCTGCAGTCCAGGTAATGTTCATGCCAGCTCCGTGCGTTGTGCCGCGGTGATCAGCTGCAGGGTTTCGGCAAAATCGCGCACCTGCATCACGTGGCGATCCATCCAGGCCAGGAAGCTGTCGCGCTCGCGCGAGATGGCATCCCAGGCAATGCAGAAGGCGTTGTCGCGGCTGTAGTGGCCGTGGGCGTAGGAAGGGTGTGCGCCGCGCGGCACCACGCACACGGCGGCTAGCGTCCAGTGCGGCAGGATTACCGCGTTCAGCGGTGCCTCCAGCTCGTCCACCTGTTCTTCCACGGTGACGATCACCCGCTTGGCGGCCAGCGCGGCTTCCTTCTGGGCGCCGACGATGCCCTTGATCCACACATTGCCGTGGCGGTCGGCACGCTGCGCATGCAGGATGGTTACGTCCGGGTTCAGCGCCGGCACTGCGGCCAACCTTTCGCCGCTGAACGGGCATTCCACCTGACGGATGTTGTGGTTGTACTGCGGCAGGTCGTTGCCGATGAAGCCGCGCAGGGTGGCAAACGGCAGCCGGGAGGCACCGGCCTGGTACATGGCGGCCATGGCGGCGTGGCTGTATTCCTCGATCGCCAGCGGCCGGGGCCAGCTGTGCTCGTAGGCATCGCGAAAACGGTGGATCGAACCGACGCCAGGATTGCCGCCCCAGGAGAACACCAGTTTGTCGGCGCAGCCCATGCCTATCATCTGGTCGTAAATAATGTCCGGCGTCATGCGGATCAGCGTCAGGTGGCGCTTTTCCTGGCGGATGATCTCGTGGCCGGCGGCAAACGGAATCAGGTGGGTGAAGCCTTCCAGCGCCACGCTGTCGCCGTCATGCACGAAGTGGCGTACCGCCTCGGCCAGCGGCATGAAAAGGGATTGGCTCATGCTTTACTCCACGACGGTTTGCGATTGCTCGCGCATGTACAGCGGCAGGTAGTAGAACGAGGCGATGGCCTTGCCGGTGCTGCCGGAGCCTTTCCAGCCGCCAAACGGCTGGTAGCCTGGCCAGGCACCGGTGGTGGCACCCTGCGGGCGGTTGCTGTAGGTGACGCCGGCTTCGATGTTGTCGAGGAACCAGGCCACTTCTTCCTCGCTGCCGTACATGCCGGCAGTCAGTCCCAGCTCCACGCGGTTGGCCTCGGCCAGCGCCGCTTCCTTGTCCGCCACGCGGGCCAGCATCAGGATCGGCAGGAACATTTCCTGGCTGAACAGCGGGTGGTCGACTGGCGCCTCCGCCAGCGTCGGCGCGCAGAACAGTCCGTTTTCCATCTCTCCATCGAGCAGCCGCTGGCCGCCGCACAGTACCTTGGCGCTGGCATGCAGCTGGGCGCAGTACAGCTCGTAGTTGGCCGCAGCCGCCGGGGTGGCCACCGGCCCCATGTAGACGCCGGCTTGCAGCGGGTTGCCGACCTTGAGCTGGCAAATATGGCTCAGCAGTTTGTCGATCAGCGTGTCGGCCACGCTCTCTTCCACATACACCCGCGACAGCGCAGAGCACTTCTGCCCGGAGAGGCCGAAGGCGGAGCGCATGATGCCCAGCGCGGCGCGGTCCAGGTCGGCGTGGCGGGTGACGATGGCGGCATTCTTGCCGCCCATCTCCAGCACCGCCGGGCGCGGATAGGCGCCGGCGGCAAAGTGGCGGTAGATGGCCATGCCGGTGTGGTAAGAGCCGGTAAAGGTGATGCCGGCAAGCAGCGGATGCTCGATCAGTGCCTTGCCGGCCACGCTACCGCTGCCGGTAATGAAGTTGAACACGCCGCGCGGCAGGCCGGCATCGCGCAGGCAGTCGCTCAGCAGCCGTACCGCATACGGCGTGTCGCTGGGCGCCTTCATCACCACGGTATTGCCGGTGACCAGCGCGGCGGCCACCGGTCCGCCGGTCAGCGCGAACGGGAAGTTGAACGGCGCCACCACGCCCCACACACCGTAGGGCTTGAGGACGGAGCGATTGTGGCTGCGGTAGCCGGCTACCGGGTCATCCGGCAAGGTGTGGTCGAAACCATTGTTGCGCTCGAAATCGTCGGCATAGCAGCGGAAGAAATCGGCGACTTCCTGCACTTCGCCCAGCGCTTCCATGCGGTTCTTACCGACTTCCAGTGCCACTACTGCGGCGATGTCGTACACCCGTTGCTCCACCAGATCCGCCACCTTGCGCAGCAATGCCACCCGCTGCGGCCACGGGGTGCGCCGCCAGCCGGGGTAGGCGGCTTGTGCCGCCTGCATGGCGGCATCCACTTCCTCGCTACCGGCCAGCTGGAAGTGGCCCAGCACCTGCTCGCTGTCGATCGGGCTGCGGCTGGCGAACTGCGCCTGGCAGAACACCTCCTCGCCGTCGATGAACAGGCCGTGGCGTTGGCCAAGCTGTGCCTGGGCGCGCGCCAGTGCCGCCTCGAAGGCCTGGTGCAGCTCGTCCGGCGGGTTGAACATGGTGGAATAGGTCAGGCGGAAGCTGCTCATGCCGTGTCTCCTTGGACAGTCGGATCAAGCCGGTTGCGGAAAATGGCGTGCCAGCAGGCGGTCGAGCAGGCCCAGCGCATCGGCGAGGTCCTGCTCGGCGATTACCAGCGGTGGCGCCAGCACAATCAGGTTGCCGCGCACGGCGAAGGACACGCCCTGCTCGCGGGCGTCCTTCACCAGCTGCTTCAGCGCGGCCGGGGTGTCCGGCCAGGCCGCCAGTGGTGTGCGGCGCTCGCGCTCGGCCACCAGCTCGACGATGGCGAACAGCCCTTCGCCGCGTACGTCGCCTATTACCGGGTGGCGCCGCGCCAGCTCGCGCAGGCTGGCGTGCATTTGCGCGCCCAGCCGCGCCGAGCGCTCGATCAGCCCTTCTTCCTGATAGGCGCGTAGCGCCGCCACGCCGGCGGCGCAGGACAGCGGGTGGCCGCAGTAGGTCAGGCCGGTGTACAGCTGCTGGTTTTCCAGTTGCCCGGCGATCTCCGCCGACAGCACCACCGCGCCCAGTGGCAGGTGGGCGCCGGTCAGCCCCTTGGCCAGCGTCATCATGTCCGGGCGGCCGGCCTCGCCGTGGTGCTGCCAGGCAAACCACTTGCCGGTGCGGCCAAAGCCGGCCATCACTTCGTCGGCAATCAGGTACACGCCGTGCTGGCGGCAATGCGCGGCCAACCTTGGCCAGTAGTCTGGTGGCGCCACGATGCCATTGGTGCCGGCATGGGCCTCCATCAGCACCGCTGCCACCCGTGACGGGTGTTCCCAGGCGAACAGGTCGGCGACATGGTCGGCGCAGCGGGTGTTACAGGATGGATATTGCTGGCCGAACGGGCAGCGGTAGCAGTAGGGCGGCAGTGCGTGGATCACGCCGGGCATCGCCGGTTGCGCCCAGGCGCGGCTGTCGCCGGACAGGCTGATGGTGGCCGGCGAGGCGCCGTGGTAGGAGCGATGGCGGGTAATCACCTGGCCATTGGCTTTGCCGGAGGCCCAGCGCGCGAACTTGATGGCGTTTTCGTTGGCATCGGCGCCGCCGAGGGTAAAGAACACCCGGCCACCGGCAAAACCGCTCTTGTCCAGCAGCTGTTCGGCCAGTTCGGCGCGCGGCTGTGCGCCCCAGCTGCTGGTGACAAAGCACAGTTTCTCGGCCTGTTCGCGGATGGCAGCAACCACTTTCGGATGCTGGTGTCCGAGGTGGTTGGATTCGGCCAGACTGGACATGTCCAGCCAGCGGTTGCCGGCTTCGTCCCAGAAGTGGGCACCTGCGCCGCCGACAATGGTCGGTGCCTGCCACTCGGTTTGTTTGCACCAGCTGTGTAAGACTGTCTCGCGCTCAGGCCGCATTAGTTGCTCCCGCTTGATGATGTTATGGTAATATTGTTCGCAGAAAGAACATTTGTTCAAAAAGTGAATTGATTCTGAGGACTCCCCGATGTCTTTGTCAAATGTCGAGCCGGAAAAAAAATCGCCGCAGTCGGATGAGTACGTGCAGTCGTTTGCCCGCGGGCTGGCGGTAATCAAGGCTTTCGGTGCCGAATCGCGTGCCATGACGCTGTCGGAAGTGGCCGAGGTCAGCGGCCTGTCGCGCGCCGCCGCGCGCCGCATCCTGCTGACGCTGGTGCATCTGGGTTATGTCGGTCAGGACGGCCGCCAGTTCTTCCTGCTGCCGCGGGTGCTGGAGCTGGGTTATGCCTACCTGTCGGCGCTGGGCGTGCCGGAGCTGGCGCAACCGGTGCTCAACCAGGTGGCGGCGGAGGTGGGGGAGAGCTGCTCGATGTCGGTGCTGGATGGCAACGACATCGTCTATATCGCCCGGGTGCCGACCCGCAAGATCATCACCATCTCGCTGGGGGTGGGCACGCGGCTGCCCGCCTACGCTACCTCGATGGGGCGGGTGTTGCTGGGCGGCTACACCCAGGCGCAACTGGACAGTTACCTGGCGCAGGGGCCGTTTCCGGCGCTGACGGTAAAAACCATTACCGATCCGGGCATGTTGGCCGCACGCATTGCCGCCGACCGCAGCCAGGGCTATGCGCTGATCGACGAAGAGCTGGAAACCGGCTTGTGCTCGCTGGCGGTGCCGGTACGCAACAGCGCCGGCCAGATCGTGGCGGCGGTGAATATCAGCGCCTCGCGCGCCACCACCTCGCCGGAGGATATGGTGCGTCGGCTGCTGCCGCCGCTGCGCCAGGCGGTGACATCGCTGTCGCAGGCGCTGGGTCACCGTCTGCAGCCGGTTACCGCGCTGGGGCCGCAGCCGCGGAGCGCGGAATGAGTGCCGCCGGCAGCCGCATCGCAGTACTGCGCTGCTGGTTCGAGGGCAACAGCTTCTGCCCGGTGCCCACCGGACTGGACGATTTCCGCGCCCGCGAATGGGTAGCCGGTGCCGAGGCACCGGCTTTTTATCGTGATACCGCCACAGAAATGGGTGCGGTGGAAGCGTTTGCCCGCCAGCAGCCGGATTGCCGTATTCACTGGCTGCAGTGCGCCGCGGCGGCGCCCGGCGGCAGTATCGCTGCCGACGACTGGCAGCAGCTGCAGCTCAGCCTGCTGCAACCGCTGCGTGAGCTGCTGGCGCGCGAGCGGATCGATGGCGTGTATTTTTCGCTGCACGGCGCCATGGTGTGCGACGGCGAGCTGGCGCCGGAGTACACACTGTTGGCCGCGGTGCGAGCGTTGATCGGCGACACGCTGCCGCTGGCGGCCAGCTTCGACATGCACGCCAATCTGGCGCCGGAGATTGCCGGCCTTGCCGACATCGTGGTCGGCTACAAGACTTACCCGCATATCGATATGTACGACACCGGCTGGCAGGCGATCTCGTTGCTGCAGCAGGCGATCCGCGACGGTCACAAGCCGTGCAGCGCCATCGTGCCGGCCGGGGTGCTGCTGCCCAGTCATGCCATGACCACCGCCAGCGGGCCAATGGCCGAGCTGGAGCAACTGGCGGCGGAGCTGCGGCAACTGCCGGGGGTGCTGGATGCCACGCCGTTCGGCGGTTTTGCCTATGCGGATACCCCGCACTGCGGTGCCAGCGCCAGCGTGTGTGTGGCTGGCGATCCGCTGCAGGCGCGGCGGTTGGCGGACGAACTGGCGGCGCACATTCGCCAGCGGGCCGCGCGCTTTCGCGTGCGCCTGCTGGACCCGCAGCAGGGCATCGCCGAGGCGCTGGCGTGGCGCGCGCAGCATGGCGGCTGTGTGGCGGTGCTGGAACCGGCCGACAACCCGATGTCCGGCGGCATCGGCGATACGCCGGCGCTGCTGGCGGCGCTGTTGGCCGCACCGCCGGCGTGCGAGACGGTGTTCTGTTTCATTCACGATCCGGCCGTGGTGCGGCTGGCCTGCGAGTTGGGCGCGGGCGCGACGCTGCAAGTGCAGCTGGGCGGCCGTGTCAGCAGCGCTTACGGTGCGCCGGTACCGTTTCGCGGCACGGTGGAGCGGCTATGCGATGGCCGCTTTGTCAACGAGGGGCCGATGGAGCGCGGGCTGGCCTGCGACTGGGGGCGCAGTGTGGTGCTGCGCAGCGGCCGCATCCGTGTGGTAGTCACCGAAACCTGCCGCTCGCCCAACGACCCGGCGTGGTGCCGCATGCACGGCATCGATCTGGACACGGTGGGGTTGTGGTGCGTGAAGGCGAAAAACCACTTCCGCGCCGCCTTTGCCGCGCGGCTGGCGCGCATCATCGATACCGACAGCCCGGGGCCGGCGGCACTGGATCTGACGCTGCTGCCGTACCGCCACGCCAGCGCCGCGCGCGCCTAGCTGGCAGCCAAGCCACTGCGGCCAACCTTGTTGCCAGGTTGGCCGCAGACTGCTGTGCGCTCAGCAGCGTTCCATTAGCAGCGCCAGCCCCTGGCCGACGCCGACGCACAGGCTGACGATGGTGTAGCGTCCCTGGCGGCGCTGCAGCTCGCGCGCCGCGCTCAGTACCAGCCGTGCACCGCTGGCGCCCAGCGGGTGTCCCAGCGCGATGGCTCCGCCGTTCGGATTGACCTTGCGGCTGTCGTCCGGCAGTCCCAGTTCGCGGGTGCAGGCCAGTACCTGCGCGGCAAATGCTTCGTTGATTTCCAGCAGGTCGATGTCCTGCATGGTCAGCCGGAAGCGTTGCAGCAGCTGGCGGATGGCCGGTACCGGCCCGATCCCCATCACCCGTGGTTCCACCCCGGCAGAGGCGGCACCGATGACGCGAGCCAGTGGCTGCAGGCCGTGCTGTTGCAGTGCCTGCGCGCTGGCCAGCAGTAGCGCGCAGCTGCCGTCATTGATGCCGGAGGCGTTGCCGGCGGTGACCGTGCCGGCAGGGTGGACGATGGGCTTCAGTGCGGCCAACCCCTCCAGTGTGGCTTCCGGTCGCGGGTGTTCGTCGTGGCTGCTGGCAAGCTGTTCGCCACGCTTGCCCTGTCGCGTAACCGCGACAATCTCGTCGGCAAAGTAGCCACTGGCCAGCGCTTCGGCGGTGCGTTGCTGGCTGCGCCAGGCATAGGCATCCTGATCCTCGCGGCTGATGTTCAGCTCGCGCGCCAGGTTTTCCGCGGTTTCCGGGTTGCTTTCCACGCCATACAGCTTGCGCATGCGCGGGTTGATCAGCCGCCAGCCGATGGTTGTGTCTTCCAGGCCACAGTTGCGGGCGAAGGCGCTGTCCGGCTTGGCCATCACGTAGGGCGAACGGCTCATGCTTTCCACGCCGCCGGCAATTGCCAACTGCATATCGCCAGCGTGGATGCCCCTTGCCGCCTGGATCACCGCCTCCAGTCCCGAGGCGCACAGCCGGTTCACCGTGACGCCGGGAATGGAAACCGGCAATCCAGCCAGTAGTGCCGCCATGCGCGCCACATTACGGTTGTCTTCGCCGGCCTGGTTGGCGCAGCCCATGAAGACTTCGTCGATATGGCCGCTGTCCAGCTGCGGCTGGCGCGCCAGCAGCGAAGCAATGATGCTGGCGGCCAGATCATCTGTTCTTACATCGCACAAACTGCCGGCAAAGCGGGCAAATGGCGTCCGAACGCCGTCAACGATGTACGCATCCATGTGGTTTTTCTCACTTTCTTGCAGTTTTCGGCTTAGAAGAATCGGGTATTAGCATTTGACAAAGCGATTCTATGGGTAGATATTTTTGTCACACGAACTTCCGTTCGTAAAGCGAACTAACTGTATAGACAAAATTGCGGAACATACCCATGCAGACAAAACGGCATCCCCTGATTTCCGATGTGCCCGGTACCGAGCGCTGTGTGATCAGCCACCACTTCGGCCAGCCCGGCAGCGGTCGCAAGGTGTATCTGCAGGCCGGTCTGCATGCCGACGAACATCCGGGGCAGCTGGTGTTGTGGCATCTGCTGCCGCTGCTGCAGCAGGCGGAAGACGCAGGCCGGCTGACGGGGGAGGTGGTGGTGGTGCCGTGCGCCAACCCGACGGGGCTGGCGCAGGCGCTTTACGGCGAGGGCATCGGCCGTTTCGAGCTGCACAGCGGCGAGAACTTCAACCGCCATTACCCGGATCTGTATCCGCAGCTGGTGACCGCGCTGACTGGCCGGTTGGGCAGCGATGCTGCGGCCAACTGTGCGCTGGTGCGCCAGAACATGCAGGCATTGCTGCAGGAGCTGCAGCCGCAGACCGAGCTGGCCTCGCTGCGCCGCGTGTTGCTGCAACTGGCCTGCGATGCCGATGCGGTGCTGGATCTGCACTGCGATCTGGAGGCGGTGCTGCATCTGTATTCCACTCCATCCGGCGAGCTTGAGGCACAAGCGCTGGCGCGGCACCTGGGAGCCAGCGTGCTGCTGCTGGCCGAGGTCAGCGGCGGCAATGCCTTCGACGAAGCTTGCAGCACTACCTGGGACCGGCTGCGCACGCACTTTGGTGCCGAATTGCCACTGGGCAGCGGCTGCTTTGCCACCACGGTGGAGCTGCGCGGACAGTGCGATGTCGGCGATGTCGTGGCGGCGCACGATGCCGCCGGCCTGATGGACTGGCTGGCGGAGTACGGCGTATTCAGCCAGCGCGGTCTGACCGGCCCGCACCCGCGTGCCGAAGCCTGCCCGCTGGCCGGTAGCGAGGATCTGCAGGCGCCGGTCGCCGGCCTGCTGTCATTCCATGTCGCGCCGGGAAGCTGGCTGGAAGCCGGCGACGCGGTGGCCGACATCATCAATCCGGTCAGCGGCGAGCGGCAGACCGTACGCGCCAGCCAGCGTGGCCTGCTGTATGCGCGTTCCGACAAGCGTTTTACCCGTCGCGGCGAAAGCATCGCTTTTGTCAGCGGCAAACAGATCCGGCGCAGCGGCCATCTGCTCAGCGCCTAATAAAAGAAGCCGCCGCCCGAGCGGTGGTGGCCGATACGGCAAGACCAAACAAAGGAGAAGGATGTGAAGAAACTGCTGGGAATCGCCCTGCTGGGCGCAACGCTGGTAAGTGGCATGGCTCAGGCCAAGGACTGGACCTTGATCCGGGTCGGTATCGAGGCGGCTTATCCTCCCTTCAATGAACTGACGCCGGACAAGAAGGTGGTCGGCTTCGACAAGGACATGGCCGATGCCATCTGTAGCTACCTGAAGGCCAAGTGCACCTTCGTGATCCAGGACTGGGACGGCATGATTCCGGCGCTGATGTCGCGTCGCTTCGACACCATCATTTCTTCCATGGCTTCCACCGCGGAGCGCAAACAGAAAATCGCCTTTACCCGCCCGTACTACAACACCCCGGCGTTCTTCGTGATCAAGAAAGGCTCCAACCTGAATGTGGATAGCCCGGCAGCGATGAAGGGCAAGCGTATTGGCGTACAGTCAGCCACCATCCACCAGAACTATGTGAACGAGTTTTACCAGAAGGCCGGTGCCGAGGTGACTGCCTACCAGTCGCTGGACCAGGTGTACATGGATCTGGTAGCCGGTCGTCTGGACGCGGTGTTGTTCGGTTCGGTAGAAAACGACACCTTCCTGGCTTCGAAGGATGGCGCGGGCTACGTGATGGCCGGTAAGCCGCTGCTGGACCCGAAGTGGTTCGGTGAAGGCGCCGCCATTGCCGTGCGCAAGGAAGACGGCGATCTGCGCAAGCGTCTGGACGATGCCGTCGATGCCCTGCACAAGAACGGCACCTACGACAAGATCCGCAAGAAATACTTCGCCTACGACATCTGGCCGAAGTCGGGTTCGTAATGCGTAGCGGGGGCGCCGTCATCCGGCGCTGTCCCCGCCTGCTGCAAACGGCGCCGCCGTCCCTCCGGTACGGTGGCGCTCCGCTTGTCCCGAGCGGCAAGATTCTCCCTGCAGAAGGAACCCGTGCATGTGGTATGACTACCTGGGCTCGATCCTGGAAGGGGCGTGGCTGACGCTGCAGCTGTCCCTGCTTTCCCTGTTGTGCGCCATTGTTTTCGGCCTGCTGACGGCATCGGCCCGGCTGGCGCCGGTTGCCGCGCTGCGCTGGCTGGCGGCGGGCTACACCACCGTGATCCGCGGTATTCCGGATATCGTGCTGATGCTGCTGGTGTTCTTCGGCGGCCAGATGCTGATCAATGACGTGGCTTACCGCTACGATCTGGAACCGATCGAATTCAACCCGTTCTGGGCCGGCATCGTCACCATCGGTTTCATTTTCGGCGCCTATTTCGGCGAGACTTTCCGCGGCGCCTTCATGGCGGTGCCGCGCGGCCAACTCGAGGCCGGCGCCGCCTTCGGCCTGAGCTCGTGGCAGGTATTCAGCCGCATTCTGGTGCCGCAAATGCTGCGCTTTGCGCTGCCGGGGCTGGGCAATAACTGGCTGGTATTGCTCAAGAGTACCGCCATCGTGTCCATGATCGGCCTTACCGACATGACCTGGCTTGCCGACCAGGCCGGCCGCTCCACCCGGCAACCGTTCCTGTTCTATCTGATTGTCTGCGTGCTCTACATGCTGCTGACCGCCTGTTCGGGCGTGGTGCTGCGCCGCGTGGATGTGCGCTACAACGCCGGCGTGGTGAAAGGAGAGCTGTGATGGAATTCGACGTCAATATCATCGTCACGACCTTTCCCCTGTACCTGCGCGGGCTGGGCACTACTTTGCAGCTGGTGGCCATCGCGCTGGCCTGCGGCATGCTGCTGGCGCTGCCGCTAGGGGTGATCCGTGCCATGGAGTACCCGTGGCTGGGGCGCATGGTCGGTGCCTATACCTATTTCTTCCGCAGCACGCCGATGCTGGTGCAGTTGCTGATGGTGTATTACGGCTTTGGCCAGTTCAAATGGCTGCAGGCGCAGTGGGATGCGGAAAACCGTTTCTGGCTGCTGTTCCGCGAGCCGTATTTCTGCGCCTGTCTGGCGTTTTCGCTGAACACCGCCGCCTACACCGCCGAGATCATTGCCGGTGCGATCCGCAATTCGCCGGTGGGTGAGATTGAAGCGGCCAAGGCCATGGGCATGAGCTGGAGCCTGCGCATGCGCCGCATCATCCTGCCCGGTGCCTTCCGCCGCATGATGCAGTCGTACAGCAACGAAGTGATCCTGATGTTGCAAGGCTCGGCCATTGCCAGCGCGGTGACGCTCAACGACCTGACCGGTGCCGGCCGTACCGTGTATGCCCGCTTTTACGCGCCGTTCGAAGCATTCGTCTTTACCGGCCTGATGTATCTGCTGCTGACCTTTATCGTCCTCGGACTGTTCAAACTGGCGGAACGCAAGTGGCTGGCCCATCTGCGCCCGCGTGGAGCCTGATATGGATACCCAAGAAGCAAGCAAGTTGATGGTGAACGGGCTGCACAAGCGCTTTGGCAACCACGAGGTGCTGAAAGGCGTGTCGATGCGAGCCCGCGCCGGCGATGTGATCAGCATCATCGGCTCCAGTGGCTCCGGCAAGAGTACCTTTCTGCGCTGCATCAACATGCTGGAGCGGCCGCACGAGGGCAGCATCTACGTCAATGACGAAGAGCTGCAGCTGTTTAGCGCCCGCGACGGCATGCTGCGGCCGGTCAGCGAGAAACAGCTGCAGGGCATGCGCACGCGGCTGGCGATGGTGTTCCAGCATTTCAACCTGTGGGCGCACATGACGGTGCTGGAGAACATCATCGAAGCGCCGCTGCGGGTGTTGAAGGTGACGCACGAGGAGGCTGTGGCGCGGGCACGCAAGTATCTGGACAAGGTTGGCCTCGCCGGCGTGGAGGACAAATATCCGGCCCATCTGTCCGGCGGCCAGCAGCAGCGGGTGGCGATTGCCCGCGCGCTGGCGATGGAGCCGGAGGTGATGCTGTTTGATGAGCCGACCTCGGCGCTGGACCCGGAGCTGGTGGGCGAGGTGCTGCGCGTGATGCAGGCGCTGGCCGAGGAGGGGCGCACCATGGTGGTGGTTACCCACGAGATGGCGTTTGCCCGCGAGGTGTCCAACCACGTGATCTTTCTGCACCAGGGACGGATAGAAGAAGAGGGTGATCCGGCCATCGTGCTGCGCCAGCCACGCAGCGAACGCTTGCAGCAGTTTCTGGCCGGCAGCCTGAAATAAGGCGCCACCGCACCGTTTTTATCGGGAGAAAGCATGTCAGTAGTTGCCAACGATATCGCCTGCCATTTGCACGGCTATACCAATGCCGCCCGCCACGAGGACATCGGGCCGATGGTGATCGAGCGCGGGGAGGGCGTGTATGTGTATGACCAGGCCGGCAGGCGCTACCTGGAGGCCATGTCCGGCCTGTTCAGCGTGGCGCTGGGCTTCAGCGAGCCGCGACTGGTGGCTGCTGCCACCGAACAGCTGAACCGTTTGCCCTACTACCATGTGTTTACCCACAAGACCCACGGGCCGGTGGCGGCGCTGGCGCAGAAGCTGATCGACATCGCGCCGGTACCGATGAGCAAGGTGTTTTTTGCCAATTCCGGCTCCGAGGCCAACGACACCGCGATCAAGCTGATCTGGTACTACCACAACGCACGCGGGCTGCCGCAGAAGAAAAAGATTATCGCCAGGCTGGGGGCCTATCACGGGGTGACCGTTGCCTCCGGCAGCCTGACCGGCTTGCCGTACAACCACCGCGGTTTCGATCTGCCGCTGGCCGGCATCCTGCATGCCGCCTGCCCGCACTTTTACCGTTACGGTCGCGAGGGCGAGAGCGAGGACGAGTTCAGCACCCGCCTGCTGCAGGAACTGGAGCAGCAGATTCTGCACGAGGGTGCTGACACCATCGCCGCCTTCTTCGGCGAGCCGCTGATGGGTTCCGGCGGCATCATCCCGCCACCGCGCGGTTACTGGCAGGGGGTGCAGGCGCTGTGCCAGCGCTACGACATCCTGCTGGTCGCGGACGAGGTGATCTGCGGTTTCGGTCGTACCGGCCAGATGTTCGGTTGCCAGACGTACGGCATCCGCCCGGACATGATGTCGTTATCCAAGCAACTGTCGTCCTCGTACATGCCGATCTCGGCGCTGCTGCTGAACGACAAGGTGTACCGCGTGATCCGCGACTACAGTGGCGAGATCGGCACTCTCGGCCACGGCCTTACTGCCGGTGGTCATCCGGTGGCGGCGGCGGTGGCGCTGGAGAATATCAACATCATCGAGGAGCGCAATCTGGTGGCGCAGGCGGCGCAACTGGGTGATTACCTGCACAGCCAGCTGCAGCGCTTTGCTGATCATCCGCTGGTGGGGGAAATTCGCGGCGAGGGGCTGATCGCGGCCATCGAGCTGGTGGCGGACAAGGCCGCCAAGCAGCCGTTTTCACCGCCGGGCAAGGCCGGCAGCTATTTCAATAGCCGCTGTCAGGCGCACGGCATGATCGTGCGCAATGGCGGCGACAACATCATTCTCTGCCCGCCGCTGATCGTGACGCGCGAGCATATCGATTTCATCGTCGATGTCTTGGCAAGGGCGCTTGCCGAAACGGCTGACTGGCTGGCCCACGCCTAGCCGCGCCGTGTTTTGGCACCCCGCCCCACAGTGTTTGTGCGGCGGGGTTTTTTGTGGCTGAACAGAGTGTGCTGCGGCCAACTATGGCGCAGCGCAGCAAGGGAGAGTAGGCTGTTCGCCCCGCCTGTCCATGTGCATTACATTTCATGAATTTCCATAGCGATTCCCCTTCTTCCCTGCGTCACTGCAAACCGTTCTGGCGTTTCTGGCTGGCACGCCTGCTGCTGACCGGCGGTTTCCAGATCATGGGCGTGGCCATCGGCTGGCAGGTTTACAGCCTGACCGGCAGCACGCTGGACCTGGGCTTGGTGGGCCTGCTGCAGTTTCTGCCGCGTATCCTGCTGGTGCTGGTCACCGGCACCGTGGCCGACCGTTACCCGCGCCACATCATCGTGGCCTGCAGCATGGCGGTGCAGGCGTTGGCCGCATTGCTGCTGCTGCTGGGCAGCGCCGGTATCGGCCTGGCGGTGACGCGCGAGCTGATCTTTGTGCTGTCGGTGCTGATCGGCACCTGCCGCGCTTTCGATATGCCGACCATGCAGTCGCTGCTGCCCAATATCGTGCCGCCGGCATTGCTGCCGTCGGCGGTGGCGGCCTCGGCCTCGGCCAACGAGGTGGCCACTATCGTGGCGCCGGCGCTGGGCGGTCTGCTGTTTGCCATCGGCGCACCGTTTACCTACGGGCTGGATGCGCTGATGTTCGTCACCGGCGTGGTGATGGTGCTGGGGCTGAAACTGCCGCGCCATGTCAGCGATGGCCGCCGTGTGACGCTGGACTCGCTGCTGGCCGGGGTGCGTTTCATTCGCAGCCGGCCGGATATTTTCGGTGCCATCTCGCTGGATCTGTTTGCCGTGCTGCTAGGCGGAGCCACCGCCTTGCTGCCGGTGTTTGCTGCCGACATCCTGCACACCGGCCCGTGGGGATTGGGCTTGCTGCGGGCGGCGCCGGCGGTGGGCGCGCTGGCGATGTCGGCTTGGTTGTTGCGTAACCCGGTGGAGCGCAAGGTTGGCCGCACCATGTTTGCCGCGGTGGCGGTGTTCGGGCTGGCGACGATCGGCTTCGGCCTGTCCAGCCACTTCGGCCTGTCGTTGCTGGCGCTGGTGGTGCTGGGCGCTTCCGACATCATCAGCGTGGTGATTCGCGGCACGTTTGTGCAGCTGGAAACGCCGGACGAGATGCGCGGCCGCGTCAATGCGGTCAACTCGCTGTTCATCGGCGCCTCCAACCAGCTGGGCGAGTTCGAGTCCGGCGTGACCGCGACCCTGCTCGGCACCGTGCCGGCGGTAGTGGCCGGCGGTGCCGGCACGCTGCTGGTGGTGATGCTGTGGATGCGCTGGTTCCCGTCGCTGGCGCAGCGCGATCATATGCAGGAACCCAGACATGGCTGAACTCGATCCCGCGGTAGCGGCCTGGCTGCAAAAAGTGAATGCGGCGCAGGCCGAGCGTCTGGCTGCCGGCTGGGTGGCGACGCCGATCGGTGTGCGCGAGGCGCTGGCCGGGTTGATTGCCGCCATGCTGCCGGCGGGGCCGGCGCTGCCGTGGGTGAACGAGGCGCTGGTGGAGGGCGGCGATAGTCCGGTGCCGCTGCGCATCTATCATCCGGCGCCGGACGAGGCGCGGCCGGTCATCGTGTTCTGTCACGGTGGCGGCCACATGGCCGGCAGCGTCAGCAGCTACGATCCGCTGTGCCGCAGGTTGGCCGCCAGCAGCGGCCACATCGTGGTGGCGGTGGAATACCGGCTGGCGCCGGAGAACCCGTATCCGGCGGCACTGGAGGATGTGGCGCAGGTGTTGCGCCAGTTGTGGCAGACGCTGGATGGCGCCGCGGTGCGCTATCGCCGCGAGCGCACGCTGGCCGGCGATTCCGGCGGTGCCGCGCTGGCGGCGACGCTGGCGCAGCGCGGGCAGCATGATCCGGCACTGGCCTGCGAGCGGCTGGTGCTGATTTATCCCAGTGTCGATTACACCCTGGCGCAGCCGTCGCTGCAGCGTAACGGCAAGGGCTATCTGCTGGAGCGCGAGCGCATCGGCTGGTACTTCGCGCATTACTTCCGGCGTGGCGGCGACCGCGTGGCGGCCTCGCCGCTGCTGGGCGAGGTGGCGGCCAACCATCCGCCGACCTTGCTGATCACCGCCGGCTTCGATCCGCTGCTGGATGAGGGGGCCGCTTATGCGCAAAAGCTGGCCGCTGCCGGGGTAGCGGTGGAGTATCACTGCGAGCCGGCGCAGATTCATGCCTTCCTGTTGCTGGAAGCTCTGGTGCCGGAGGTTTGCGCCGCCAGCTACCGGCGCATCGCGGCGTTTGTCGGCCGCTAGTTGGCCGCAGTGTCCGCTGGCGACCTGTCTCAAAGACGGGGCCGGCTCAAGTTCTGTCCGCTGCTGGCGATAAAGCAGCAGTAAACAAGAACAAGGAGAGACGGTGATGCCAGTCGCCATCCTGTTTTGCCTGCTGGCCCTGCTGGCCGGCGTGATGATCGTGATTACCGATGCCGGTGAGACGGATTATCCGGGCTGAGTCCACGCCCATAAAATGAAAACGGCCCTTGCACCACAGCGCGTGGTGCAAGGGCCGTTTTCCATGCCTGCTTCAGGCCGCCTGTGGCGCACGTGCCGCCAGCGGCTTGCGTTGACTCAGGCTGACGCCGGCCAGAATCAGACCGCCACCGATCCAGTGATAGGCGTGGATGGTTTCGCCCAGCAGCGCGCTGGCCAGCAGCGCGGTAAACAGCGGCAACAGGTTCATGAAGATGGCGGTGCGCTCGCTGCCGATGCGCTGGATGCTGAGCATCCACAGATAGGCGGCGACGATGGAAGAGCCGATCCCCGCCACCAGCAGTACCGGAATGCCCGCCAACGGAATGGCCAGGCTTTTGGCGCCGGCGGCCAGCGGCAGAAGCATCAATACCGCCAGCATGACCTGGGCATACAGGTTCAGCCATTGCCCCAGCGGCGGCGACCAGCGCTTGTACAGAATGCTGTACAGCGCGTAGGCAAAGCCGCCCAGCAGCACCATGGCATCGCCGATGTTGACACCCTGTTGCAGCATGAACAGCGGGTTGCCGGCGCCCATCAGGTAGCACACCCCGCTCAGCGACAGTGCCACGCCGGCGGCGGCCTGGGCACTGATGGGCTGGCGGAAGAACAACGCGCCCAGCAGCAGGCCGGATAGCGGAATCAGCGCGGTGATCACGCCCATATTGGTGGCGCTGGTGAGATGGGCGGCGTAGTAGGCCAGACTTTGCGATGCCACCATGCCCAGCAGCGACAGCACTGCCAGCTGTGGCAGGTGGCGGCGCAGCAGGGCACGTTTTTGCCACAGCGGGCGGGCGAACAGCGGCGTCAGCACCACGAACGCCAGCAGCCAGCGGTACAGCGAGATGGCGGCGGGGTCGAATACGGTGGCAGCGGCCTTGGATGCCACGGTATTGGCTGACCAGATCAATACCGCCAGCAGGGGAAACAGGGTAGCCATCATGGCCTCCGGTAGATGCACTGCCGACAGTGTAAGGCTGTCTGATTAGTGGCATATAATGCAAATAAGACAAATCGATGCTGTACTTGCGACAAACGAAAGTCTGCCATGACCGAACTGCCATTCAGCGCTGTGGATCTGTCCCTGCCGGCGCCGGCACCGCTGTCCTTCCGTCACGAAAAATATCAGGCCGATACCGAGTTCGACTGGCATCGCCACCCGTGGGGCCAGCTCAACCGCATCAGCCTCGGTCTGCTGGAGCTGCAGCTGCCGCAACGCACGTTGGCCGCACCGGCCGAGTATCTGGTGTGGATTCCGCCGGGCTTGCCGCATGCGGCGCACATCCGCCAGTCGCTGGACTATGTGTCGGTGTATGTGTCGGACGAGCAGGCGGCAACTTTGCCATCCCGGCCCTGCCTGATCGCGCAGACGCCGCTGATCCGCGCGCTGCTGGACGACTTCTGCCAGCGCGGTATTACCAGCCTGCAAGAGGAATGGGATGTCTGCCAGGCGCAGCTGTTGCTGCAACGCCTGCGTGAAGCCGGCAGTGTGGAAGATTATCTGCCGGACAGCGATGACCGCCTGCTGCGTCCCATTCTGCTGGCGATGCGCACGCAGCCGGGTGACGACACCACGCTGGCGGCCTGGGCGCAGCAGGTGCATAGCACCGAGCGCACACTGGCACGGCGCTTCCGGCAACAACTGGGCATGAGCTTTGTGCAATGGCGCAGCCGTTTGCGGCTGCTGCAGTCGCTGGTGGGGCTGAAGCAGGGCAGGTCGGTCAGTGACATCGCTGCGGATCTGGGCTATGCCACGCCTTCTGCCTTCATTGCCATGTTCGTCAAACAGACCGGGATTACGCCGGAGCGCTACCGCCGCCAGTTGTTGGCGGATAGCCCCGACTGACAGGAAACCGACAATGCGATACTGGATGGTGCTGCTTCTGGCGCTGATTTACCAGCCGGTGCTGGCGGCGCCGGCAACCACCAACTGCCGCGTGGTGGCGGTACTGGATGGCGATACCCTCAAATGCCTGAGTAACTGGCGCGAGATCACCGTACGGCTGGGGCAGATCGATGCACCGGAGAAAAGCCAGTCATACGGCCAACGTGCCAAGTACGCGCTGGCGGCCCGGGTGTTTGGCCGCGATGTCACCCTGCAGCGGCAGGAGCAGGACAAGTATGGCCGGCTGGTGGCCAAGGTGCTGCTGGATGGTGCCGATATCAACTTGCAGCAGGTGCGCGCGGGCTGGGCGTGGGTGTATCGCCAGTATGCACGCGAGGCGGCTTATTATGCTGCCGAGCGCGAGGCACGCAGCAATCTGGCCGGGCTGTGGCAAGAGGCAGCGCCGGTGCCGCCGTGGGAGTGGCGGCGCGGGGTACGGGTTGGTCGCACGCCGCAGTCGCCTGCCAAGGCCCCGGCGGAGTCTCGGCCGCAAGATGCATCGGACGGCGCCAACTGGGTTTGCGGTAGCAAGCAGCGCTGTAGCCAGATGCAAAGCTGTGACGAGGCGCGCTATCACCTGCAGGTTTGCGGTGTCGCACGGCTGGATGCCAACAAGGATGGCGTGCCATGCGAGGCATTGTGTCATTAGGACCGGTGCTGTTGGCGCATGAAAAAGCCCGCCGTGATGGCGGGCTTTTCAGTGCGGCTTGGCAAGGCTGCCAGCCGCGATCTGATGCTGCAATTATGCGTCCGGTACGTTCAGCGAGTTGATGCTGAAGCCGGCGTCAACGTAGGTGATCTCGCCGGTGATGCCGGACGACAGATCCGACAGCAGGAAGGCGGCAGTGTTGCCAACTTCCTCGGTGGTAACGTTGCGGCGCAGGCAGGACTGACCGGCAGCCATGCTCAGCAGTTTGCCGAAACCGGAGATGCCGGCAGCGGCCAGGGTCTTGATCGGACCGGCGGAAATGCCGTTTACGCGGATGCCGTCCTTGCCCAGGCTGGCTGCCATGAAGCGTACCGAGGCTTCCAGGCTGGCCTTGGCCAGGCCCATCACGTTGTAGTTCGGGATGGCACGTACCGCGCCCAGGTAGGACAGGGTCAGCAGGGCGCCGTTACGGCCTTGCATCATCGGGCGGGCAGCTTTTGCCAGCGCCGGGAAGCTGTAGGCGGAAACGTCATGTGCAGTCTGGAATGCTTCACGCGACAGGGCGTCCAGGAAGTCGCCTTCCAGCGATTCGCGCGGGGCGAACGCAATGGCGTGCACCAGACCATCCAGGCCGTCCCAGGACTTGCCCAGGTCGACGAACAGCTGGTTGATTTCTTCGTCATTCTGTACGTCGCAGCGGAATACCTGGCTGCTGCCGAAGTCGGCAGCCATCTCGCGCACGCGGTCTTCCAGCTTGTCAACAACATAGGTGAACGCCAGTTCAGCGCCCTCGCGATGACAGGCTTGAGCAATACCGTAGGCAATGGAACGATTGGAAATCATCCCGGTGATCAGAATCTTTTTGCCTTGCAGGAAACCCATATTGAATCCTTTTCAATCCGATTTAGCGCGGCATTATAACCAGCAATTGTCAGACAGTCTCGTTTCTCTATGTTGCCGGCAATAGTCGTGCCGGAATCAGGGTTGCCGCTCATGGGGTGAGTTGTTAACATCGGTCAATCATAAATAATCGACATCCCATCGAGAGGACTACTCCATGAGCAGCGAGCTGATTCTGCACGTAACCGACGATTCTTTTGAGCAAGACGTTCTGAAAGCAGAAAGTCCGGTTCTGGTGGATTACTGGGCAGAGTGGTGCGGTCCGTGCAAGATGATCGCCCCGATCCTGGACGATGTGGCCAAGGAATACCAAGGCCGTCTCACCATCGCCAAGCTGAACATCGACCAGAACGAAGCCACCCCGCCGAAATTCGGCATCCGCGGCATTCCGACCCTGATGCTGTTCAAGAATGGCGAAGTGGCTGCCACCAAAGTTGGCGCGCTGTCCAAGACCCAGCTGATCGAGTTCCTGAACGCCCAGCTGTAAGCTGTGGCGTGATGGGTAGTCGCCTGTAGCGACGGTCCATCTTCACAGGTGGCCGGCATTGACAGCCGCCACCTGTTCCACTATCTTCACGATAGTCCTTACGAGCGGCTCAGGCCGCTCGAATCACATGCAGCATCCCTTCACGTATTTTCCCGACCGGCGTCAGCGCCGCACACTGTGACACAAACGTCCGACACCGCAAATACTATGCACCTCTCTGATCTTAAGCGTACGCATGTAAGCGAACTCGTAGAGATGGCCATCGCCAACGAGATCGACGCTGCCAGTCGCTTGCGCAAGCAGGACCTGATCTTTGCGCTTCTGAAAAACCAGGCCAAAAAAGGCGAAAGCATCTACGGCGAAGGTACGCTGGAAGTGCTGCCGGACGGTTTCGGTTTCCTGCGCAGCCCGGATTCGTCGTACTTGGCCGGCCCGGACGACATCTACGTCAGTCCGTCGCAGATCCGCCGCTTCAACCTGCACACCGGCGATACCGTCGAGGGCGAGATCCGCACCCCGAAAGAGGGCGAGCGCTACTTCGCGCTGGTGAAGGTGGACAAGGTCAACGGCGGTCCGCCGGAGCAGGCCAAGAACAAGATCCTGTTCGAGAACCTGACTCCGCTGTTCCCGACCGAGCGCCTGAGTCTGGAGCGAGATATCCGCGGCGAGGAAAACATCACCAGCCGCCTGATCGACCTGATTGCGCCGATCGGTAAAGGCCAGCGCGGCCTGCTGGTGGCACCGCCGAAGTCCGGCAAGACCGTGATGCTCAAGCACATTGCGCACGCCATTACCACCAACCATCCTGAAGTGGAAATGATCGTGCTGCTGATCGACGAGCGTCCGGAAGAAGTGACCGAGATGCAGCGTTCGGTGAAGGGTGAAGTGGTGTCGTCGACCTTCGACGAACCGGCTACCCGTCACGTGCAGGTTGCCGAAATGGTGATCGAGAAAGCCAAGCGCCTGGTGGAGCACAAGAAGGATGTGGTGATCCTGCTGGACTCGATTACCCGTCTGGCTCGCGCTTACAACACCGTGATTCCGGCTTCCGGCAAGGTGCTGACTGGTGGTGTCGATGCCAACGCGCTGCAGCGTCCGAAGCGCTTCTTCGGTGCTGCCCGCAATATCGAGGAAGGCGGTTCGCTGACCATCATCGCCACCGCACTGGTCGATACCGGTTCGCGGATGGATGATGTGATCTACGAAGAATTCAAGGGTACCGGTAATATGGAAATCCATCTGGACCGCCGCATGGCGGAAAAGCGGATTTTCCCGGCCATCAACATCAACCGATCCGGCACCCGCCGCGAAGAGCTGCTGATTCCGCAAGAACAGCTGCAACGCATCTGGGTGCTGCGCAAGCTGCTGTACCCGATGGACGATCTGGAAGCGATGGAGTTCATGCTCGACAAGCTGCGGGCAACCAAGTCCAATCTGGCGTTCTTCGATTCGATGCGCCGCTAAGGGAATACGGTTACCGTTCCAGACGCCAGGCCCGCGGGTCTGGCGTTTGTTTTTTGCGAGGAAAAATATGGATCCTGTCTGGCGCTATCTGCTGGATTTCGACGGTTATGCCGCCATCGGTACGGTGGCGTTTGCCATTTCCGGTTATCTGCTGGGGGTGCGCAAGCATCTGGACTTGCTGGGCGTGGTGATTGTCACGCTGCTGACTGCCATTGGTGGCGGCATCATTCGCGATGTACTGGTTGGCCGCATGCCGCAAGTGTTTCTGGGTAATACCAGCCTGGTGATCATTGCCGGCGCCATGCTGTTTGCGCTGGCGGCCCGCCTGCACAAGCGCGAGTACGAGGTGCTGACGCGGCTGTTCATCATCGCCGATTCCATCGGGCTGGTGGCGTTCAGCCTGGCGGGTGCCAAACTGGGGGTGGAGTACCACATAAATGCCTTCGGGGTGATTCTGCTGGGCTTTGTCACCGCGGTAGGGGGCGGCATCGTGCGCGACATGATGGTGAACGAGGTGCCGTTCATCCTGCACAAGGACTTCTACGGTACGGTGTCCATTCTGGTGGCCTCGGTGCTGTATGTGTTGTCCGAGCTGGGGTGGGATCATCTGGTCGCCGTGCAGCTGGTATTTGCCGGCGGGGTGGCCTTGCGTCTGCTGGCGCACTGGAGCGAACTGACCCTGCCCAAGATTGCCGGGCGCAAAGGAGGCTAGGCGACGATGAACCTGCTGCGCGATGCCGAGCAGATGGCTGGCTGGCTGGCCGGTTTTGCCGGGCTGGAAGTGGCCGACGAGGAGGGTCTGGGATTGCGTCAGGTGCCGGCCAAGAGCGCTGCCGTACTGGTGGCGGTGCATTGGCATGCCGATGACTGGCACATCCTGCTGACCCGGCGTACGCCGCACCTGCGCAGCCATGCCGGACAGATCAGTTTTCCCGGCGGGCGAATCGAGGCGGAGGACGGCAGCGCGGAGGTCGCCGCGTTGCGCGAGGCGGAGGAGGAGGTCGGTCTGCCGCCAGCGCTGGTGCGGGTGGTAGCCACGCTGCCGCATTACGACACGGTGACCGGCTATCGGGTGACGCCGGTGCTGGCACTGCTGACTGCGCCGTTCCAGCCGCGACCATCACCGCACGAAGTCGCCGAGGTGTTCTCGCTGCCGCTCGTGCTGGCGCTGGATGAGGCGGTGTACGAGCGGCAGCCGTATGTGCGCGATGGGGTTGCCGGTCATTACTACGTGCTGCGCTATGGCGACTACTTTATCTGGGGGGCGACGGCGGCGATGTTGCGCCGGCTGGCACGGCATCATGCGGCCAACCTTTAGCGCTTAACGCTGGCGGTAAGGTAAGTAGCGTTTACCACAAAAATGCCGGTGCACTAGCACCGGCTTTTGCCATGCAAGACACACCTTAGCCGGCAAAGCGCATCGACAGATCCACTGCGCGCACGTCCTTGGTCAGCTTGCCGATCGAGATGCGATCGACGCCGGTTTCGGCAATGGCGCGCACGCTGGCCAGTTCCACGCCGCCGGAGGCTTCCAGCTGGGCACGGCCGGCAGACAGGCGCACCGCCTCGCGCATATCGTCCAGTGACATATTGTCCAGCAGGATCAGCTCGCAGCCGGCGGCCAGCGCTTCCTGCAGTTCGGCCAGGTTTTCGACTTCCACCTGCAGGCTGACGCCGGCCGGCACCAGCTCACGGGCGTTGGCCAGGGCGGCGGTAATGCTGCCGGCGGCCATGATGTGGTTTTCCTTGATCAGCACCCCGTCGTACAGGCCGATGCGCTGGTTCATGCCGCCACCGACGGTGACTGCGTACTTCTGCGCCAGACGCATGCCGGGCAAGGTTTTGCGGGTGTCGAGGATGCGGGCGCGGGTGCCGGCGATAATGTCCACATAGCGACGGGTTTCGGTTGCCACCGCCGACAGGGTTTGCAGCATGTTCAGTGCGGTGCGTTCGGCGGTCAGCAAGGCACGCGCCGGGCCGCTGATCTCGCACAGACACTGGTCGGCCGCTACGCGCTCGCCTTCGGCCACTTGCCAGCGCACCTCGCAGCGGCTGTCCACCTGGCGGAACGCTTCGTCGAACCAGGCGATACCGCAGATCACCGCATCTTCGCGGGCGATGACGCGGGCGCTGCCCTGGCTGTCGGCGGCGATCAGCAGCGCGGTCCAGTCCTGCTGGCCGATGTCCTCGGCCAGTGCATCGCTGACCAGGCGGGAAATGTGGTGAAAGGCGGGAAGCGTGAACATGAGTCGATCATCCAGAACATAAGTTGGCCGCATTTTACCGCGATTGCCGTCGCGCCGCGCCTGCTGGCGGGGTGTTGCCGCTGTTATCATGCCGCAGGCGGCATGCTGGCCGCGTATTCGACGTGCGAGGGAACCATGAATTTCGTGGCCGGTCAGTTTCCGCAATGGGCGCTGTGGCTTGGCGATGTCCTGGCTTTGCTGTTGCTGGGCGTGGCGCTCACCCAGGTGCGCTGGCGCGCGCTGGAAGGCGGTGCCGTCAATGCCTGGCTGGGCGCCTGCGTGCTGCTGTTGGGCTTCTGGCTGGGGCGTGCCGGCTTGCAGCCGGGGCTGAGTTTCCATCTGCTGGGGGGCACGGTGTTCACCTTGCTGATGGGACCGGCGCTGGCTTTGCCGGCGCTGGCCGTGGTGTTGCTGGGGCTGGCGGCAGGCGGGCAGCTGGAGTGGCCGGCACTGGGGCTGGACTATCTGTTGAGTCTGGTGCCGCAAGTTGCTTTGACTGCGCTTTTATTGCGGGTGGCGCAGCGCCGGCTCGCGGCCAACGTGTTCGTGTATGTGTTCGTGAACGCGTTTCTTGCCGGTGCCGGCGGCATGTTGCTGGCCGCTTGTTGCGGACTGGCGGCATTGGCGCTGGCCGGCGCCTATCCGCTGGAGCATCTGCTGGAAAATGCCTTGCCCTACTATGGGCTGCTGGCCTGGTCCGAGGCCTTTACCAGCGGGCTGGTGATGGCGATTCTGATCGTGTACCGGCCGCAGTGGGTGGCAACGTTCGATGATGCCCGCTATCTGGACCGACAGTAGCGGTTAACAACAAAAGGGGAAGAGCTATGCACTTTGCGTTCTGGGCGGTGCTGGTTGCCGCGGTGCTGCCGATATTGTGGGCAGGGGTGGCCAAATCCGGCGGCGGTTATGACAATCATGCGCCAAGACAGTACCTGGACAAGCTCACCGGCTGGCGCCAGCGCGCGCAGTGGGCGCAGCAGAATGCCTGGGAAGCGCTGACGCCGTTTGCCGCCGGGGTCATCATCGCCACCTTGCAGCAGGTGCCACCGGAGCGTATCGATGCCGCGGCACTGGTGTTCCTGCTGGCGCGGGTGGCGCACGGCTTCTGCTATGTGGCGGACAAGGCCACGCTGCGCTCGCTGCTGTGGCTGCTGGGCTTCAGTACCGTGGTGTACCTGTTCCTGCTGGCGGCACATCTGCTGTAACTGCCGCTAGAAACAATGCGGCCAACCTGTAGCAGATTGGCCGTTGTTGTTTCCGGCGTGGGCTCAGAGCACGATAGGTTCGGGTTCCAGCTCTACGCCATAGCGTGCGCGCACCGTATCGCGCACCTTTTGCGCCAGTGCCCACATCTGGCTGCCGCTGGCGTGACCATAGTTGACCAGGACCAGTGCCTGCCGCGCATGCACACCGGCATCGCCGTCGCGATAGCCTTTCAGGCCGGCCTGATCGATCAGCCAGCCGGCGGCCAGCTTCACGCTGCCATCCGGCTGCGGGTAGTGCGGCAGGGCGGGGAAGCGTGCCAGCAGTGCCCCGGCTTCGCGTTGGCTGACGACCGGATTCTTGAAGAAGCTGCCGGCATTGCCAAGCTCGGCCGGGTTCGGCAGTTTGCTCTGGCGGATGGCGATCACCGCGGCGCTGACCTGCTGTGCGCTGGGCGCGTCGCCGGCCCCCATGGCCTGCAGTTGCTGCTGGATGTCGCCATAGCCGATGCGCGGCCGGAAGCTGCGCTGCAGGCGGAAGCGCACCGCCGTTACCAGCAGGCGGCCGGCCAGCGCCTGCTTGAACACGCTGTCGCGATAGGCGAAGTGACAGTCGGCATTGTCCAGCACTACTTCGCGGCCGGCTTGCTGCAGGTCGGCACAGACCACCTGCGCCAGGTGGTCTTTTACCTCCACGCCGTAGGCGCCGATGTTCTGGATCGGGCTGGCACCGACGGTGCCCGGGATCAGGCTGAGGTTTTCCAGTCCGCTCCAGCCCTGGGTCAGGGTGTATTGCACAAAATCGTGCCAGTTTTCGCCGGCGGCGGCCTCGACCAGTACGTTGTCGCCATCATCGGCCAGCACACGGATGCCCTTGAGCGCGACCTTGATGACCAGACCCGGATAGTCACGGGTAAACAGCAGGTTGCTGCCTCCGCCCAGCCACAGCACCGGGCCGTGGCGGAACGCAGCGCTGGCCAGCAGGGCTGGCAGCTCGGCGAGGTCTGCCAGCACGCAGAAGTTGGCCGCATGCACCGGCATGCCGAAGGTGTTGAGTTCGCGTAGCGGATAATTGGGATGGATTACGGGATTCATTCGGTCTTTCACGCAGTTTGACGGTGCAGCCGCTGGCGGCTGACACGCGACAGGTAGCTTACCAGCAGCAGGCCGGCGGTGCTCAGGCTGATCACCAGTGCCGCCCAGAATCCGTGTACTCCCATCTGTGGTGTGCCCAGCCCCAGCCACGCGCCTAGCAGCAGACCGAAGCCCCAGAACGACACGATATGGATCAGCATCGGGATGCTGGTGATCTTGTAGCCGCGCAGGGCGCTGGAGGCGATGGTCTGCATCGCGTCGGTCAGTTGGTAGAAGGCGGCAAACAGCATCAGCGACGCGCCGAGGGCGATAACCGCCGGGTCGGCGCTATACAGCCGCATGATGTCGTGGCGATCCAGCAATACCCACAGCATGGTGACACAGGCCAGTGCCAGCCCCACTGCCAGGCTGACGCCGCACACCAGTCGCGCCTGGCGGTAATCGCCGGCGCCCACGCTCTGGCCGACGCGGATGGTGGCAGCGGTGCCGATGCTTTGCGGAATCATGTAGATCACGCTGGAAAAGTTGATCACCGTCTGGTGGGTGGCCACCACGGTGGTGCCGAGCTTGGCAACCAGCAAGGCGATAAAGGAAAACAGGCTCACTTCCACAAAGAACGACAGCCCGATGGGAAGCCCCAGCTTGAGGAAGGCGGGGAAGCGCCGCCATTGCGGGGCGACGAAGCGGCCGCACAGACCGTACTGGCGGAAGACCTGATGATGCTTGATGTACAGGAACAGCGCGCTGGCGTTGAAGATGAACACGGCACCGGTGGCCCAGCCGCAACCGGCGCCACCCAGTGCCGGCAGGCCGAACAGGCCGTGGATCAGCGCGTAATTGAGCGGAATGTTCAGCAGCAGGCCGGTGACACTCACCACCATCAGCGGACGGGTGTGCCCCAGGCTGGAGGCAAAGGCGCCCAGTGCGCGATGCAGGATCGCCGCCGGCATGCCGACGGCCGCACCGTCGATGAACAGCATCGCCTTGTCTTCTACCGTGGCGGGCAGGTCCAGCCACAGTCGCAGCAGTGGCTGCACCGCCAGCATCAGCAAGGCGCCGAGAATGCCCAGCAGCAGCCCGAACCACAGTCCCTGTCGCGCGGTGTCGCCTAGCGTGGTGGTTTCGCCCTGGCCATGCTGTTGCGCCAGGATCGGGTTCAGCGCTGCAGCAATGCCGATCAGGGTGACGTATACGGTGATGAACACGCTGGCGCCGAGCGATACCGCGGCCAGGTCATCGGTGCTGACCCGGCCGGCCATCACGGTGTCGACGAAACCGGTGGCGACCTGGGCGATCTGCGCCACCATCATCGGCAGCGCCAGCTGGATCAGCAGCAAGGCTTCGTGGCGCAGGCTGCGCCACGGGCTACGGTTCAGTTCAAACAGCATGGAAAACACCGGCAGGCTAAAGGAGCGCCATTATAAGCGCAGCTTTGCCGGCGGCATGAAGGGTTGGCCGCAGGCTGTAACGCGGTGTCGCCTTAGTCGAAGTGTGCCGGCGGGTCGCAGCGCAGGTGGCAGCTGATGATCAGCTCGTTGCCGAAGCGGGCGTTGATGTTGAGGGCTTCGGTCAGGGTCAGGTCGTCGATGCCCAGCGTGCCTTGCTGCAGGGAAATATCCAGCTGGCGCTCGGTGGCGTAGGCGGCCAGTTCGGTGAGGCGGGCTTTGTGGGCGCTGTCCAGCACGCGGGCGGTGAGCTTGCCGCGCAGTGCCGGGGTGGCGGTGTGCGGGGCGGCGTTGAACTCGGTGTAGCGGTCTTCCTGGCAGTCGTACATGGCAGTCTCCATAGCGTGATGCGCGCCCGGAAAAGCCGAGCGACGCTTTAGCAGAATTTCGATGGCGCCCTGCAAGTTGTCGATTAACTCGGCGCATGAACCTTGTGCCCGCTTCTGGCTGCTGCAATGCAAAAACCCGCTGTGACCAATTAAGGGCAACAGCGGGTTAGGCGGTGCGCTCTTAGCTGGTATTTATCAGGCGCCCGCAAGCAGCAAAAATCGGCGCAAGCCCGAAAATTAGAGCAGAGCGCGCATGCTGTCAAGCATGACTTTGGCACGAAGCTGGAGAAGAAGGGCGGTATCGGGCTATAATCCCGCGCTCAAGTCCACGACGGCATGCGCCGCGCAGCTACTACCTCCAGATACCATTCCCATGATCCGCAAATTGTTCAGTCGCGTTTTCGACTTGTCCGGCAACCGCGCCACCAGCAAAACCAAGCCGCGAGTACTGTCGCTGGCGCAACACGGCGTGCGCCGCGACGGCCTGAGTAGTGCCGCCCTGCGCGTGGTGTCGCGCCTGCAGGAAGGCGGCCATGCTGCCTATGTGGTGGGCGGCGCGGTACGCGACCTGCTGTTGGGCGTGACGCCCAAGGATTTCGATGTGGCAACCAGCGCTACGCCGGAGGAGGTGCATCACCTGTTCCGCCGCTCGCGCATCATCGGTCGCCGCTTCCGCATCGTGCACGTGATGATGGGGCCGGAAACCATCGAGGTAACCACCTTCCGCGGCGGCGACATCGGCAAGACCAGCGATAGCGGCCGCATTATGGCGGACAACACCTATGGCAGCCAGGCCGAGGATGCACAGCGCCGCGATTTTACCGTCAATGCGCTGTTCTATAACCCGACCGACGAAACCATCATCGACTATCACCACGGCGTAAAAGACCTGCACGCCAAAAAGCTGGTGATGATCGGCCAGCCGGCACGCCGCTACCAGGAAGACCCGGTGCGCATGCTGCGTGCGGTGCGCCTGGCGGCCAAGCTGGGCTTCGAGATCGACGAACACACCCGCAAGCCGATTGCCTCGCACGCAGGCTTGCTGAAGAACGAGCCGCCGGCGCGGCTGTTCGACGAGCTGCTCAAGCTGCTGCATTCCGGCCACGCCTATGCCTGCCTGCAGAAGCTGCGTGACGAGGGCCTGTCGCGCGGCATCTTCCCGCTGCTGGACGCGGTGCTGGACGAAGACGGTGGCGAAGCCTTCCTCAAACTGGCACTGGCCAATACCGACGAGCGCGTACGTGCCGACAAGCCGGTATCGGTGGGTTTCATGTTGGCCGCCTTGCTGTGGGCGCAGGTCAACAACCGCTGGCAGAGCCATATCGCGCGTGGCGACAAGTCGCTGCCGGCGCTGATGCTGGCGATGGCCGAAGTGGAAACCCTGCAGGACAACGATTTCGCTATTCCGCGCCGCTTCTCCGCCACCATGCGCGAGATCTGGTCGCTGCAACCGCGTTTTGAAAGCCGTGGCGGAGCCCGTCCGTTCCGTTTCCTGGAGCAGCCGCGTTTCCGCGCTGCGTTCGACTTCTATAGCCTGCGTGCCGAAGTGGGCGAGGTGCCCAAGGAGATGGTGCAGTGGTGGTCGGAGTTCCAGGACGCCGATCATGCCGAACGCCAGGCACTGATTGCCGAAGCGGCGGCTGCGGCCAAGGGTGACGGCGAGGGCAGCGATGCCCAGCGCAAGAAGCGCCGTCGCCGTCGCAAGCCGGCGCGCCCGAGCGAGGGTGGCGACGCGTGAAGCGGGCTGTGATCGCGCTGGGTAGCAATCTGGAAAACCCGGCAGCACAGATCGAGGCGGCGCTGGCCGCCATTTCTGCTTTACCGGGGGTGCAATTGCTGCGCCGCTCGGCCTGCTACCGTACCGCACCGGTAGGGTTCGCCGACCAGCCTGATTTCATCAATGCGGTGTGCGAGGTGGCGAGCGATCTGACACCGTCGGATTTATTGGCCGCGCTGTTGCAGCTGGAGCAGGAATTTGGCCGCGTACGTACCTTCCGCAATGCACCGCGCGTGCTGGACCTTGACCTGCTGCTGGTGGAAGGTGTCAGCCAGCAGGACGCGTTCCTGACCCTGCCGCACCCGCGCATGCACGAGCGTGCCTTCGTGATGGTGCCGCTGGCGCAGATGGCGCCGGAGTGGCAGATCGGTGCCCACGGCACGGCTGGCGCTATTGCGGCCAACCTTGACGCCAGCGGAGTCATCCGCCTGGATTGAGTTTTCTTGCAGGAGAGCAACTGATGTCCCACTTGCGCTATGTGGTAGTGGAGGGGCCGATCGGCGCCGGTAAATCGCAACTGGCCCGCCGCCTGGCTGACCACTGGTCGGTACGCCTGCTGGCCGAGGCCGCGGAGCAGAATCCGTTTCTGGCGCGCTTCTACCGTCAGCCGCCATACCATGCGCTGGCCACCCAGTTGTCGTTCCTGATGCAGCGCGCCGATGCCGCCCACGGCATGTTGCACGGCGATCTGCTGGCCGCGCCGTTGGTGTCCGATTTCCTGTTCGACAAAGACGAGCTGTTCGCCAGCAAGACGCTGGATGCCGACGAGCTGGCACTGTATCGCCGTGTGGCACAGCGTTTCCTGCCCGAATATCCAGTGCCGGATCTGGTGATCTATTTGCAGGCCTCGGCCGATACGGTCGCCAGCCGGTTGGCCGCACGGGCTGCCAGCAGCGAATTGCCGCCGATGCCCGAAGGCTATGTGCAACGTATGCACGAGGCGTACAGCGCCTTCTTTCATGGTTACGAGGCGGCGCCGCTGCTGATTGTGAATACCGACAACCTCGATCTGGTTGAAGGTACCGAAGATTTCGAGCTATTGTTGCGCTGCATCACCGAGATGCGTGGTCAGCGCAGTTACTTCAACAAGGGGCTCTGAACCCGGTGCGCGACCGCAGCCACAAGCGGCGTTTCGCCACTGGAAGCAACGAGGACACACAAAAAAATGAAAGTCACCGTCAACACGCTGCAACAGATGGCAGCGGAAGGTCAGAAAATTGCCATGCTGACCTGCTACGACGCCAGTTTTGCCACCCTGCTGGATGAAGCCGGTGTAGACATTCTGCTGGTTGGCGATTCGCTGGGCATGGTCATGCAGGGTGAAGACTCGACCCTGCCGGTGTCGATGCCGGAAATGGAATACCACACCCGCTGCGTGGCGCGTGGTGCCAAGCGGGCGCTGGTGCTGGCCGACATGCCGTTCGGCAGCTACCAGGAAAGCCCGGCGCAGGCTTTTGCCAATGCCGCCCGTCTGATGCAGGCCGGGGCCCACATGGTGAAGATCGAAGGCGGTGCCTTCATGGCGGATACCGTGCGCTTCCTGGTGGAGCGCGGTGTACCGGTGTGCGCGCACATCGGCCTGACGCCGCAGTTCGTCAACGCTTTTGGCGGCTACAAGGTGCAGGGACGCAGCGAGTCCGATGCCGAGCGTATTCTGGCCGATGCCCGCGCACTGGCCGATGCCGGTGCCAGTCTGGTGCTGATGGAGTGTGTGCCGGCCGCGCTGGCCAAGGCGGTCACCGAGGCGGTGGCCGTGCCGACTATCGGTATCGGTGGCGGTCTGGATGTCTCCGGCCAGGTGCTGGTGATCTACGACGTGCTGGGCGTGTACCCGGGCAAGAAAGCCCGCTTCGTGAAGAACTTCATGGCCGAAGCGCACAGCATCCAGGGCGCGGTCAGCGCCTATGTTGCCGCGGTGAAGGGCAAGACCTTCCCGGCTCCCGAACACTGCTTCTGAGGTTTGCATGCAAGTTATCCGTAGCATTGCCGAGCTCCGTGCCTGGCGCCGCAGCGCCGGGCGTATCGCCTTTGTGCCGACCATGGGCAACCTGCACGCCGGGCATCTGGCGCTGGTGGCCGAGGCCCACCAGCGTGCCGAAAAGGTGGTGGTCAGTATCTTCGTCAACCGCCTGCAATTCGGTCAGGGCGAGGACTTCGATGCCTATCCGCGTACTTTCGATGCCGACTGCGCCAAGCTGGAAGCTGCCGGGGTAGACGTACTGTTCTTCCCGGACGAGCGCGAGCTGTACCCGCGTATCAAGCAGGATTTCAATGTCGAGCCGCCGCATATCCAGAACGAACTATGCGGCGCCTTCCGTCCTGGACACTTCCGCGGCGTAGCCACGGTGGTGAGCAAGCTGTTCAACATCGTGCAACCGGATGTGGCCTGCTTCGGCAAGAAGGATTACCAGCAACTGCACGTGATCCGCGCCATGGTGGACGATCTGAACATGCCGATCGAGATCGTACCGGTGGATACCGGCCGTGCCGACGATGGTCTGGCGCTGTCGTCACGCAATGGCTACCTCACTGCTGAAGAGCGCGCCGAGGCGCCGCGACTGTACCGCCACCTGGCGGCAATCCGCGATGCGCTGCAGGCGGGCGACAGCAACTATGCCGCCCTGGAAAAGACCGCCTGCGATGACCTGGCTGCCAACGGCTGGCGTGTGGACTACGTGGAGATCCGCCAGGCCGATACCCTGGAGGTCGCCCACGCCGGTGAGTCGCGCCTGGTGGTGTTGGCCGCAGCCCGTCTGGGTAAGACCCGCCTGATTGACAATATTGAAGTAACGCGCTGAAACGCGCCGAGGAAGACCGCCATGCAGCGTTCCATGCTGAAATCCAAGCTCCACCGTGTCACCACCACCCATGCCGAACTGCACTACATCGGCTCCTGCGCTATCGACGAAAACCTGCTGGAAGCCGCCGATATCAAGGAATACGAAGAAGTACAGATCTGGAACGTGACCAACGGCGAGCGTTTTGCTACCTACGCGATCCGCGCCGAGCGTGGCTCCGGCGTGATTTCGGTAAACGGCTCGGCCGCACGCCGTGCCGCCCCGGGCGACTTGCTGATCATCGCCTCGTTTGCCGCCTATGAAGATAGCGAGCTGGCCAACCACTCGCCGAAGCTGGTGTTCGTGGACGAGAAAAACGTGATCACCGAACTGAAGGGCGCGACGCCGGTGCAACCGGCATAAGTGCTGCTCCCCAGTATGCAAAAGGCCCGGCCATAGTGCCGGGCTTTTTTTTGCCGCCGAGTGCTTGCTGGCGATGGATATTGCCATGGTGCGAATCGTGCCAAACGGGTGATATCAGCGCATCGGGCGGTTATCGCAACAGTTGGCATTGCCGCCATGTGGGAAGGCGTCGCGACATTCTGGATTTTGGCGGCAAGCAGGCTATAGTTTTCTAACCAGCTGATTCGACAGGGAGTTCCGGCCATGCAAGGAAGATGTCTGTGCGGTGCCGTGCGCTACCGGATCAGGGGTGAGCCTTACCATGTCACCCATTGTCACTGTCTGTCGTGTCGGCTGGCCAGCGGCGCGCCGTTTGTTACCTGGTTTACCGTGCGCGAGCTGGAGTTGGAGTGGCGCGGCGAAGTCCGGCACTATCGCTCGTCCATGGGGGTGGATCGTGGCTTCTGTCCCCGGTGCGGGACCACGCTGAGCTACCGCCACGAGGCGTCGCCGGATGAAATCGATCTGACCGCGGCAACGCTGGAAAATCCGGAGCTGGTGGCGCCGGAGGATCATACCTGGACCCAGGACATGCTTAGCTGGATACGCATGCTGCCACTGCTGGCCGGTCACCGTCGTCACCGCCAGTACGACCGCAGTGCCTGACGCAAGCGGGCCAGCAAGGCCCGCTTGCCGGTTTACAGCAGGGCGGTGGCAGAAACCAGCACGCCGTCTTCGTCGGCGTACAGCCACTGCGCCGGCACGAAATCCACGCCACCAAAGTTCACCGTCAGATTCCGGCTGCCTTCATTGCGCTTAACCGACTTCTTCGGATTGGTTGCCAGCGCGCGGACACCCAGCGGCAGGGCATTGATGGCCACCGAGTCACGGATGCAGCCGTGGATGACCACGCCTTCCCACTGGTTCTTCACCGCCAGTTCGGCGATCTGGTCGCCCAGCAGGGCGCAGCGCAACGAGCCGCCGCCGTCCACCACCAGCACCTTGCCCTTGCCGGGTTCGCCCAGCACCTCGCGTACCAGGGTGTTGTCCTCGAACAGCTTCAAGGTCACGATCTGGCCGCAAAAACGTGGTCGTGCGCCGTAGCTTTGCAGCATCGGTGCCAGTACGGCGACGTTGCCTTCGTTGGCGTCGTACAAATCCGTGGTCAGAAAAGTCATGGTTACTCCTTTGCGTTGCTTTTGTTTTGATGGACGAAAAAAAACCGCCCCGTGGGGCGGTGTGTTTCAGTTGATGCGTAAGGGAACGAACAGCGTGCTGTCCTGGCGCCGAACCAGCAAGGCAATATTGCCGTTGGCCGCAGACAGTGCCCGCTCGAACGAAGCAATGTTGGTGATCTCGGTCTGGTTAAGGCCAATGATCACGTCGCCGTTGGTCAGCCCGGCCTGGGCGGCCGGCCCTTGCGCTTTCTGGATCACCAGTCCGCCGCGCACACCAAGGGTTTGCTTGTCGTCGGCGGTGAGTTCGGCCAGGGTCAGGCCCAGTTTGCCGAACTGGTAGCTTTGCGGTTGCGACGGAGTTGCGGGCTCGCTGGCCGATGCGGCCTGTTCGGCGGCCAGCTCTGCCAGGGTGGCTTCCACATTCTGCTCGTTGCCTTTGCGCCATACCCCCAGCTTGATGCGGCTGCCCGGGGGTTGGTCTCCAACCATGCGCGGCAGGTCGCGCGAGCTTTCCACTGTCTGGCCGTTCAGGCGCAGGATGATATCGCCGACCTGGATGCCGGAGCGACTGGCCGGGCCGTTAGGCTCCACCCGTACGACCAGCGCACCGCGCGGACGATCCAGGCCGAAAGACTGTGCCAGTTCCTGGGTCACTTCCTGGATGTGAACGCCGAGTTGGCCGCGGCTTACCTTGCCATTGCTCTTGAGCTGGTCGGCGACCTTCATGGCGATGTCGATCGGGATGGCAAAGGAAATCCCCATGAAGCCGCCGGAGCGGCTGTAGATCTGGGAATTGATGCCGACCACTTCACCGCGCAGGTTGAACAGCGGACCGCCGGAGTTGCCGGGGTTGATCGCCACGTCAGTCTGGATGAACGGCACATAGCTTTCATCCGGCAGGCTGCGGCCCTTGGCCGAGACAATGCCGGCGGTGACGGTATTCTCGAAGCCGAACGGGGCGCCGATGGCGGCCACCCACTCGCCGACTTTCAGTGCTGACGGGGGGCCGATTTTGACAGTCGGCAGGTTGGCCGCATCGATTTTCAGCACGGCCACGTCGGTACGCTTGTCGAGGCCCACCAGCTTGGCCCGCAGTTCGCGCTTGTCGGTCAGCATGACCTTGATCTGGTTGCCGCCGGCCACTACGTGGGCATTGGTCAGGATGTAGCCGTCAGCCGACAGGATGAAACCGGAGCCGAAAGAGACGCTTTCGGAAGGTTGCGGTTCCTGTTGCTGGTTGGGGTTGGGCATATAGCGACGGAAGAATTCGTAGAACGGGTCATCTTCCGGTACCGGGAATGGCAGATCGTTGCTGGGGGTGGCTTGTCGGCTAGTTTCGGCGCGGACGGCCTGGATGTTGACCACGGCCGGGCCTTCGCGCTCAACCAGCTGGGTAAAGTCGGGCAACAGCATCGCCACGCTGCCGTCCGCCTTGGCCGGCACCGCAACCGGTGCGCCCTTGTCATCCTTGAACAGGGCTTCAATCTTGCCGCAGCCCCCCAGGGCCAGTAGCAGCGCGCTGGCGATGGCCACGCGGGTATAGCTATTCACCTGAAACATCCTTTTTTTACTGAAGTGGACGCCGCGACGCCGGATGGCGATTAACGCGGCAGGCGCATGTAACCGGTAAGTGGCGGTAAAGTCGCAAAAATCAACAGATAGGGGTCCATCATAGCGGTTTTGCCGGATATTCGCAGAGGTCGGCTATCACGCAGCGCTCGCATTCCGGCTTGCGCGCTTTGCACACATAACGTCCGTGCAGGATAAGCCAATGATGGGCGTCAAGTTTGTACTCTACTGGCACAAAACGTAACAGTTTGTCCTCCACTTCACGCACGTCCTTGCCAGGGGCGATGCGGGTGCGGTTGGCTACCCGGAAAATGTGGGTATCTACTGCAATGGTAGGTTGTCCGAAGGCGGTATTCAGCACCACGTTGGCGGTTTTGCGGCCAACGCCGGGCAGGGCTTCCAGTGCCTCGCGCTGCTGCGGTACTTCACCGCCGTGCAGCTCCAGCAGCATGCGGCAGGTGGCCACCGTGTTCTTGGCCTTGGTGCGGAACAGGCCGATGGTCTTGATGTAGTCGGCGACGCCTTCCTCGCCGAGGGTCAGCATCTTGTCCGGGGTGGGGGCGACCTTGAACAGCACGCGGGTGGCCTTGTTGACGCCGACGTCGGTAGCCTGCGCCGACAGCAGCACGGCAATCAGCAGCTGGAACGGAGTGTCGTACTCCAGTTCGGTGGTCGGATGCGGATTCTGCGCTTTCAGGCGCTCGAAGATTTGCAGGCGTTTGGCGGCGTTCATGGCTGGCTGACGGCATGAGTGGCAGGGTTGGCCGCGGTGGCGGCGATACGGCGCTGGCGGGCATCGAGCAGGTTCTTGCCGGCAATCAGCAAGCCCAGCCCCAGAAAGGCACCCGGCGGCAGCAGTGCCAGCAGGAACTGGTAATTGGCCGGTGCCAGGTGCAAGACCATGGCGTGACCGGCCTCGCCGAACAGCTTGTCGGCGCCGGCCAGCAAGGTGCCCTTGCCGGCCAGTTCGCGCAGCGCGCCCAGCGCGATCAGCACGCCGGTCAGCCCCAGCCCCATCATCAGCCCGTCCAGCGCGGCTTCTGTCACGCTGTTGCGCGAAGCAAACGCCTCGGCACGGGCCATCACGATGCAGTTGGTGGTGATCAGCGGGATGAAGATGCCCAGCACCAGGTACAGCTCGTGCAGCCAGGCATTCATTGCCAGGTCGACGCAGGTCACCAGCCCGGCGATGATCATGATGAAAATCGGGTTGCGGATCTCGTTGGGCACCAGGTTGCGTACGCTGGCCACGGCAGTGCCGGATAGCGCGGTCACCAGCGTGGTGGCCAGCCCCAGCGCCAGCGCGTTGACCACGTTATTGCTGATCGCCAGCACCGGGCACAGTCCCAGCAGCTGTACCAGCCCCGGGTTCTGCCGCCACAGGCCGTTGCGGGAAATTTCTTGCCAGTTGTTCATGGGTTTCCTTGCAGCAAGGCGGCGCGGTGGTCGCGGAAATAGCCGCTCACGCGGCCAACGGCAGCCGCGACCGCGCGCGCCGAGATGGTGGCGCCGCTGACATAGTCGATATCGCCGCCATCCTTTTTCACTTTCCAGTCGCGGTGGCTGGCGGTGTCGCGGCCGCTGAACTGGCGCGCCCAGCTGCTGACCGACTGGTCGATATAGTCGCCCAGCCCCGGGGTTTCCTTGTGGCCGACCACGCGCACGCCCTGCAGCTTGCCATCGGCGGCAATGCCGATCAGCAGGTCGATACGGCCGCCGTAGCCGTTAGGGGCTGCCGCCTCGAACACCACGCCACTGGGCCGGCCGGCCTTGCTGGCACGGTAGACGTTGGCCGCAGCACGGCCGTTGAGCAGCCAGGCCGCCGCTTCCGGCAGCGGCTGGCGGCTGGCGGCCAGGTCGTTATCGAACAGCGCCGCCGGCAGTGCCTGGGTCAGCAGCGCGGCACGGGCGGCACTCTGGTTGGCCGCGACCTGCGCCCGCGTGGCCAACCAGGTGCCGGCAAGCAGCAGGGTGATGGCGGCGGCAAAACTGGCCAGGATCAGGGCGCTGCGGCGCGCCTGGCGCGGGGCGCTACGCACGGCGACCTCCCTTGTGGCCGAACACGGTCGGCTGGGTGTACTGGTCGATGAACGGTACCGCGATATTCATGATCAGCACCGCAAACGCCACGGCATCCGGAAAGCCGCCGAACACGCGGATCAGCACGGTCAGCACGCCGACCAGCCCGCCAAAAATCAAGCGTCCTCGCGGCGTGGTGGAGCCGGATACCGGATCGGTGACGATAAACATTGCGGCCAGCAGGGTGGCGCCATTGAATAAGTGAAACAGCGGGCTGGCGTAGTGTGCCGGCGCGGCCAACCACAGCGCGCCGGACATGGCGACCACGCCGGCCAGCGTCGCCAGCGGCGTCTGCCATGGAATCAGCTTCTGCTGCCACAGCCACAGGCCACCGGCCAGCCAGCCGAGGGCGATCCACTCGCCACCGGCATTGCCAAGCTGGCCGAAGCGGTCGCCGGCCAGCAGCTGCGATACGTCGCGGCCGCCTTGCAGCAGGCCGGTCTTCAGCAGGTCCAGCGGTGTGGCACTGGACACCGCATCCAGCGCGCTGCCGGCCGGCAGGGTATGGCTGAAGATCCATTGCAGCTGGGCAGCGGCATCCAGTGGCGCCAGCGGGCTGCCCCAGGCGGCCATCTGTGCCGGAAACGAGATGATGGCTACGGCAAAGCCGACCATCGCCGGGTTGAACGGGTTGTTGCCGAGTCCGCCGTACAGCTGTTTTGCCACCACGATGGCGAACAGTGTGGCCACCACGATCAGCCACCAGGCGCCCAGCGGCGGCATCGCCAACGCCAGCAGCCAGGCGGTAACGATGGCGGACAGGTCTTTCAGGAAGGGTGTTACCGGCACACCGCGCAAGCGCAGCATGGCCGCTTCTGCCAGCAAGGCGGTAACGCTGGCCAGCAACAATTGCACCAGTACACCGATGCCGTTGAAATGCACCGACAGCGCGATGCCCGGCAGCATGGCGGCCAGTACCTTGAGCATCACCGCGGAGACGGTAGCGGGTTTGGCAATGTGGGTGGCGTGTAGGGTCATGTCGGGTCTTGCTGGTCTTGTTGAGCTGCCGCCTTGCGGGCAGCCGCGCGTTCCATTGCCGCCTTGATGGCAGCCTGTTTGGCGTCGTCGATGCCGGTGGCGCTGACTGGGTTGGCCGCAGCGTTGTTGCCGCTAGCGTCATTGCTCTGCTGGGCGGCCGCCTTGCGGGCCGCAGCACGTTCCATCGCCGCCTGGATAGCTGCCTGCTTGGTGTCGTCGATGCCGGTGGCGCTGACTGGGTTGGCCGCAGCGTTGTTGCCGCTGTCGTCGCTGCTTTGCTGAGCGGCAGCCTTGCGGGCCGCAGCACGTTCCATCGCGGCTTGGATGGCAGCCTGTTTGGCGTTGTCGATGCCGGTGCTGCCGGCAGGGTTGGCCGCAGCGTTGCTGCTGTCGTCGCTGCTTTGCTGCGCTGCCGCCTTGCGGGCAGCTGCGCGTTCCATTGCCGCCTTGATGGCGGCCTGTTTGGCATCGTCCAGCGCCTGGGTATGGCTGTCCGGCAGCGGCTTACTTTCCTGCTGTTCGGCGGCGCGGGCCATGGCGGCGGCGATGATGGCTTTTTTCGGGTCGTCCTGGGCGCTGGACACGGTAGTCGTGGCCGCTTGGCTGGCGGCCAGCTTGGCGGCCTGCTCGGCAGCGCGGGCCGCCAGACGTTCGGCTTTTTCCGATTTCTCGCGTTCGATGCGGAACTGGCGGAAGTCATGGCGGCGGCGTGCCAGGTCGGCGGCTTTCTTGTCGCGCTCGGCGGCCCAGATTTCGCTCTTGGCAAAACGGTAGTAGTCCACCAGCGGGATCTGGCTGGGGCAGACATAGCTGCAGGCGCCGCACTCGATGCAGTCGAACAGGTGCCATTCCTGTGCCTTGCCAAAGTTCCTGGCCTTGGCGAACCAGAACAGGTCCATCGGCTGCAGTTCCATCGGGCAGGCCGTGGCGCACTCGCCGCAGCGGATGCAGGGCATGGCCGCAGGGCGGGGCGGGAATTCGGCCGGGCTTTTCACGATCAGGCAGTTGCCGGCTTTGCTCAGGCCGGCGGCCAGATCCGGCACGGTAAAGCCCATCATCGGGCCACCCATGATCACCTCTGCTGCTGTGGTGTGCCCGGCTTGTGCCAGCAGCCAGTCCAGCGGAGTGCCGATCAGCGCTTCGACGTTGGCTGCATCGGCCACCGCGCCGGTGAGGGTAACGATGCGGCTGAGCAGCGGCTCGCCATGCAGTACGGCGCGGGCGATGGCGTACAGCGTGCCGACATTGAGGCACTGCACCCCCAGTTCGGTGGCGCGCACGCCATGCGGGATTTCCTTGCCGGTCAGCACGCGGATCAATTGCTTGGCGCTGCCGCTGGGGTATTTGGTGGGGATGGCCACGACGCGGAATGGGGTGCCGTGGCAGGCGGCCTGCATGGCGGCAATCGCCTGCGGCTTGTTGTCCTCGATGCCGATTAGGACCTCGCCAGCGCGCAGGGCGTGGGCGGCAATGCCGATGCCGGCGACGATGTCGGCGGCACGCTCCTGCATCAGGCGGTCGTCGCAGCTGATGTAGGGCTCGCACTCGGCACCATTTACTACCAGAGTTTGCAGCTCACGGGCGGCCAGTTTCAGATGGGTGGGGAATACCGCGCCGCCCAGCCCGACGATGCCCATCTGCTGCAGAAAGTCGCGCAATTCGCTGCCGCTGGCATCGCGCCAGTGCGGCAGGTTTTGCCGTGGTTGCCATTGCTCCAGACCATCCGGTTGCAGCGTGATGGTGGCGGCAGGCAGGCCGGACGGATGGGCAAAGGCATGCTCGCCGATGGCGATGATGTTGCCGGAGGTCGGTGCGTGTACCGCGGAGGACAGCCGGCCGTCCGCTTCGGCGATGCACTGGCCTTTCAGGACCCGCTGGCCCGGCTGTACGCAGGGCAGTGCGGCATTGCCCACGCTTTGACCCAGCGCGATATGCAGCAGTGGCGGCAATGGCAGTTGGCGGATCGGTGTCGCGCTGGACTGCTGCTTGTTTTCCGGCGGGTGGATGCCGCCGTGGAAGTCGTACAGCCGGCTCATGCGCGCGACTCCGGTGCGGTTTTCAGTGCCTTGATCGGAATGGTGGGATAGCGCCACTTCCAGTTGGTCAGGTCGGTACCTTGCGGAATCATGCGGATGCAATCCACCGGACAGGGGGCGATGCATAGCTCGCAGCCGGTGCACTCGTCGGCAATGATGGTGTGCATCATCTTGGCCGAGCCGAGAATGGCATCCACCGGACAGGCCTGGATGCACAGCGTGCAGCCGATACAGGTGGCCTCATCGATCAGGGCTACCGCCTTGGGTTTGGGTTGTGGCGCATCGGCAGCAAACGGTTTGAACTCCACGCCCAGGAGTTCGGCCAGTTTCCTGATGCCGTCTTCGCCACCGGGCGGGCACTTGTTGATGTCGTCACTGCCGTCGGCAATCGCCTCGGCATAGGGGTGGCAGCCAGGATGGCCGCATTGGCCGCACTGGGTTTGCGGCAGAATGGCGTCGATCTTTTCCACCAGCGGGTCGCCATCAACGCGAAAGCGTACCGAGGCAAACCCCAGCACCGCGCCCAGCAACAGCGCCAGGGCAACCATGATCAGCAGGGCAAGCAGCAGCGTTGTCATTTCACCAGGCCTCCAAAACCCATGAAGGCCAGGCTCATCAGCGCCGCGGTAACCAGTGCGATCGGTGTGCCTTTGAAGGCTTCCGGCACGTCGGCACCTTCCAGCCGTTCGCGCATGGCACTGAACAGGATCAGGATCAGCGAAAAGCCCAGTGCACTGCCAAAGCCGAAGATCAGCGATTCGGCAAAGGTATGGCCCTCCTGCGCGTTGAGTAGCGGAATGCCCAGCACCGCGCAGTTGGTGGTGATCAGCGGCAGGTAGATGCCCAGCACCTGGTACAGCACCGGGCTGGTCTTGTGGATGACCATCTCGGTGAACTGCACGATGCCGGCGATGACCACGATGAAGGACAGTGTGCGCAGGTACTCCAGTCCGGCTGCCTCAAGCAACAGGTTGATCAGGTGGCTGCTGCCGGCGCCCAGGGTGAGCACGAAAGTGGTGGCGGCGCCCATGCCGATGGAGGCCTCCAGTTTCTTGGATACCCCCATGAACGGGCACAGACCCAATATGCGTACCAGGACCACGTTGTTGACCAGTACGGTGCTGAGCAGAATCAGCAGGTAGTGCGAGAAATCCATCGATGCCATTGCCAGCGAAGAATGCGCGAATTATCCGTGTTCGCTGGCATGGCTTCAACCTTCATGCCGACATGGCGAGGTTGGCCGCATCTTTAATAACCGGGATTTATATCGTGCAGAGACAAGTAGCCCCAAAAAAACCGCCACACGGTGATTGCAGCACGCGTGTGGCGAAGGAGGGTACTGTTACTACTACTTCAGCAGGGTACTACTTGTTTACCGTGGCGACGGATGAAACTAGGGGAAACATCCGCCGCCGTGCGGTTTAGATCGCAGCCTGTTGCAGTTGCTCCAGGATGTGCGGGTTCTCCAGCGTGGATACGTCCTGGGTGATTTCCTCGCCCTTGGCGATGGAGCGCAGCAGACGACGCATGATCTTGCCGGAACGGGTCTTGGGCAGGTTCTCGCCAAAACGGATGTCGTCCGGCTGGGCGATCTTGCCGATTTCGTGCGCCACCCAGTTCTTCAGTTCTGCGGCAATCTTCTTGGCATCGTCGCCTTGTGGGCGGGCGCCTTTCAGCACCACGAAAGCCACCACGGCTTCGCCTTTCACCTCGTGCGGCTTGCCCACTACGGCGGCTTCCGCTACCAGCGGGTTGGCCACCAGCGCCGATTCGATCTCCATGGTGCCCAGACGGTGGCCGGATACGTTCAGCACATCGTCGATACGACCCATGATCCAGAAGTAGCCGTTCTCGTCACGGTTGGCCGAGTCGCCTGCCAGGTAGTACTGGCCGTTGAACTCGTCCGGGAAGTAGGTTTTCTTGAAGCGGTCCGGGTCGTTCCAGATGGTGCGCACCAGTGACGGGAACGGCTTCTTGATGACCAGGAAACCACCACGGCCCGGTTCGACCTGGGCGCCGGATTCGTCGACGATGTCGGCCATGATGCCTGGCAGCGGCAGGGTGCAGGAGCCCGGCTTGGTCGGTACTGCGCCCGGGATCGGCGCGATCATCGCCGAGCCGGTTTCGGTTTGCCACCAGGTGTCGACGATCGGGCAGCGACCGCCGCCCACCACCTCGTAGTACCACATCCAGGCTTCCGGATTGATCGGCTCGCCCACGGTGCCGAGGATGCGCAGGCTGGACAGGTCGAACTGCTTGGGCAGGTCGGCACCCAGCTTGATCAGCGAGCGGATGGCGGTCGGTGCGGTGTAGAAAATGGAGACCTTGTGTTGCTCGATCATGCGCCAAAAGCGGCTGGCATCCGGGTAGGTCGGTACGCCTTCAAACACGATCTGGGTAGCACCGTTGGCCAGCGGGCCGTAGCAGATATAGGAGTGGCCGGTAATCCAGCCCACATCGGCGGTGCACCAGTACACGTCGTTCGGTTTGTAGTCGAAAGCCCAGCGGAAGCTGTTCATGGCGCCCAGCAGGTAGCCGGCGCTGCTGTGCTGGATGCCCTTGGGCTTGCCGGTGGAGCCGGAGGTGTACAGGATGAATAGCGGGTCTTCCGCATTCATCCATTCCGGTTCGCAGGTTTCGGCCTGGCCTTCGATCAGCTTGTGCCACCATACGTCGCGGCCTTCGGTCCAGTTGGCGCCACCATTGGTGCGCTGGTAGACCACGACATGCTCGACGGATTCGCAGCCTTCCAGGGCCAGCGCTTCGTCAACGGTGGCTTTCAGCGGCACGGTCTTGCCGCCACGCAGGCCTTCATTGGCGGTAATCACGGCTTTGGCGCCGGCATCCTGGATACGGTCACGTACCGCACCGGCAGAGAAGCCGCCGAACACCACGGAGTGGATGGCGCCGATACGGGCGCAGGCCTGCATGGCGACGATGGCTTCGATCACCATCGGCATGTAGATCACCACGCGGTCGCCTTTGGCGATGCCCAGGCTCTTCAGGCCATTGGCAAACTGGCAGACGCGGCGATGCAATTCGGCATAGGTCACGCGGGTGACATCGCCATCGTCTGCTTCAAAAATCAGCGCAATCTTGTTGCCGTTCTCGTTCAGGTGACGGTCCAGGCAGTTGTAGGACACGTTCAGCATGCCGTCGTCGAACCACTTGAAGAACGGGGCGTTGCTATCGTCCAGCACGCGGCTGAACGGTTTTTTCCAGGTAATCAGTTCGCGAGCCAAATCACCCCAGAAGGACAGGTAGTGATCGTCAGCCTGTTCGCACAGCGCGTTGTAGGCATCCATGCCGGAGATGCTGGCCTTGCGGCGGAAGTCTTCGCTGGGCGGGAAGCTGCGGGTTTCCTTGAGGATCGATTCGAGGGTAGACATATTTGGCTCCTTTGTTCTTTCTTGGTTGGCCGCACCGAGAACGGTGCGGCCATTACTGCGTATTGCTTACTTAGTGTTTGGACGCACCGGAGGCACCAATGCCGGTCATGGAGCGGACAAACTGGGCATCAAACTTCTGCTTCTCTTCTGCTGCGGCCTTGGAGGTATCCAGTACCGAGAACAGCCAGGTGAAGAAGAAGGCCATGGTCATGGAGAACAGTGCCGGGTTCTTGTACGGGAAGATGGCAGCTTCGTGCTTCATCACGTCTACCCACACGGTCGGGCCGACCACGATCAGGCCGACAGCGGAGATCAGGCCGATGAAGCCGCCGATGACCGCGCCGCGGGTGGTGAGACCTTTCCAGAACATGGACAGGAACAGTACCGGGAAGTTGGCCGAGGCGGCGATGGAGAACGCCAGACCTACCATGAAGGCGATGTTCTGTTTCTCGAACACCAGACCCAGCACGATGGCAAGCACGCCCAGGCACAGGGTGGTGATCTTGGAAACGCGCATTTCGCTCTTCTCGTCAGCCTTGCCCTTCTTGATGACCGAAGCGTACAGGTCATGCGATACCGCGGAAGCGCCGGACAGTGCCAGACCGGCAACCACTGCCAGAATGGTGGCGAAGGCCACAGCGGAGATGAAACCGTAGAACACGTTACCGCCCACGACGTGAGCCAGGTGGATGGCGGCCATGTTGCTACCACCAACCAGTTGGGTGACTTCCTTGCCGTTCTTGGTCACGGTTTCCATCAGACCCGGCTGGTTCAGCAGCAGCATGATGGCGCCGAAGCCGATCACGAAGGTCAGGATGTAGAAGTAGCCGATGAAACCGGTGGCGAAGAACACCGATTTACGGGCTTCCTTGGCGTTGGAGACGGTGAAGAAGCGCATCAGGATGTGCGGCAGGCCGGCGGTACCGAACATCAGCGCAATACCCAGCGAGATGGAGTCGATTGGATCAGCCTTGCCCGGAGACATGATGGCGATGCCCTTGGCGTGAATTTCGGTCGCTTTCTGGAACATCATTTCCGGGCTGAAGCCAACGGAAGCCAGCACCATGAAGGCCATGAAAGAAGCGCCGGACAGCAGGATCACCGCCTTGATGATCTGTACCCAGGTGGTGGCCAGCATGCCGCCGAACATCACGTACATCACCATCAGTACACCTACCAGTACCACCGCCACGCTGTATTCCAGACCGAACAGCAGCTGGATCAGCTTGCCGGCACCGACCATCTGCGCGATCAGGTACAGCGCTACCACCACCAGGGTGCCGGTGGCGGCGAAAGTGCGTACTGGTCCCTGTTGCAGGCGATAGGAGGCCACGTCGGCAAAGGTGAATTTGCCCAGGTTGCGCAAGCGCTCGGCGACCAGGAACAGGATGATCGGCCAGCCGACCAGAAAGCCCATGGAGTAGATCAGGCCGTCGTAGCCCTTGTCGAACACCATGGCGGAAATACCCAGGAACGATGCCGCAGACATGTAGTCACCGGCAATGGCCAGACCGTTCTGCAGGCCGGTAATGCCGCCGCCGCCGGTATAGAAGTCGGACGCGGAACGGGTACGGCGTGCTGCCCAGTAAGTGATGCCGAGGGTAACGCCGACAAACAGGACAAACAGCGTAATGGCTGTCCAGTTGGTGGCCTGCTTTTGTACCTCGCCTTCAATGGCGCCGCTGGCCATGGCCAGCCCGGGCAGGGTGGCCAGTGCGGCATAAGCTGCAAATTTCAGCCATTTGTTCATTGCTTTGCCTCCTCAACGATCTGTTGGGTGAGTTCATCGAACTCGGTGTTGGCTTTGCGTACATAGATGCCGGTCAGTACAAAGGCCGACAGGATGATGGCAATGCCGACAGGGATGCCAACGGTAGTCACGCCGCCAGAAAGCGAGGCGCCAAGTGTGGCCGGGGAGAAGGCAAGTACCAGAATGAAACCGTAGTAGATTGCCAGCATGATGATGCTGAGCAGCCATCCGAAGCTGGTTTTCTTGTGTACCAGTTCTGCGAACTTCGGATTGGCTTGCACCCGTTGCAGGATGTCCTCGTTCATTGTTTCCTCCTTTGTCATCGCGACAGGCCGAAAGACCTTGATCGCGTGCTGGGAAATTAAGACGCAGGAAAGTGTCGGGCTAATCGTTTTTTTTGATGTGGCGGATAACGTTTGGTCTGTCGCGTCAAAAAAATGATGCAAATTCAATTGCTTGCAGTCGAGCATTTGCTTTATTTATGCCGCGTATAAGTGAATCTTATCCAGATATTGTGTAGTTTCCCTTTTCGCGAACCGGTGGCTTGTACAGAATGGGTGTCAATAATTTGGCAGGCCGCCACATATAGGCAGGCCCCATCGGGAGGGTGGTAGCAGGATGGAAATCTATCAGCTGAGAACCTTTGTCACCGTGGCCCAGCAAGGGCACCTGACTCAGGCCGCTGAAGTACTGCATTTGTCACAACCAGCAGTGACCGCCCAGATCAAGGCGGTGGAGGAAGAGGTTGGCATGCCGCTGTTCGAACGCACCGCAGGTGGTGTGGTGTTGACCAGAGCAGGGCAGGAACTGCTGCCGCAAGCCCAGGAGATTCTTGCCGCTGCCAAACAGCTGCTGAACCAGGCGCGCAGCCTGAAAGGACAGCTTACTGGCAAGGCTCAGCTGGGTATTACCCTGATGCCAGCGCTGCTGCGGATCGGCCCCTGGGTGGCACGCCTGACCGAGCGTTATCCTTTGCTTGAAATCTGCCTCCATCAGGGCGTTACCGGCGATGTTCTCAACGCCGTGCGCAAGAAGGAACTGGATGGCGGTTTTTATCTGGGCAAGAACCCGTATGCAAACGTGCATACGGTCCTGCTCGACAATATGCGGCTGCGCGTCGCCATGCCGCTTGGCTGGTTGTCCCGCGTGCAAGTCGACAATCCAAAGGAGCTTGGACGCTTGCCTTGGGTTGGTGTGTCGCAGTTTTCCAGCTTGTCCAAGATCGTCAGCGAATTGTGGCGTGAACTGAACATTTCGCCGAAGAAAGTGGCCGAAAGCGACTACTTTCTGACCTCGATGGAGTTGATTAAAGCCGGGGTCGGTATCGCACTGCTACGGGAAGAGGATGCGCTGGCTGCCGAGGCTGCGGGAGAGTTGGAGCTGTGGCCGGACCTGGTTAAAACGGCGGAATTGCAATTTGTCTTTGCGGCCGACAAGGCTGCAGATCCTGTGCTGCAGGCGCTGGTAGGCGAGCTGGAGCCGGTGTGGCAGATTAGGGTGCCAGAACTGTAGCAATCGGTGTTGCTGCATTGGAATGGCGAATGTGTAGGCAAGAGGAGGCGCTATGGCAAATGTGCTGCAGCAGTACCTGGATGTTTTTCAGAGCGCCCAGCAGCGCTGGCTGGATGCTAATGGTGATTACTGGCAGCAGCTATGGCGCGTGCAACCATTATTTGGAAGTCGCCAGCATTTGTCATCGCAGCTGGAAAGCTCCCTGACATCTGGCGCGTCGCTGTTACGGGCCTCGGCGGATATGCATCATGATCTGCAGGTGCTCGGCGAGCGCTGGCTGGGGCGGCAACAGAAAAGCTGGCAACAGTACACTGCAGTTTTGCCGCGACAGGTCTTGCCCTGTTTCATGCCGCTGGAGGCCGGCTTGTCCGGTTGCCTGATTGCCAGCCGTGCTTCGCGTCAAATCCATCATTTCGCTTCTACTCGCTTGTCTACCGTGCCGTTACATGCAGTGCGCGGTGTACAGCGTGTCTATCATCACCAGGGTAAATAACCCTGTAGTGACTGCAGTGTTTGTTCTGTTTGTAAATCATTAGAATGCTCAAACGACACGCGGCCAGGTTGGCCGCGTTGGTGTTGCTCTCTGGACGCTATTCTGTCGCCTCCAAGGATTGAATCCGTATTACTGACTAGTGGGCAGTGTGGTTAGCCGTTGGCGCGGTTTGAGTTTCAGACTGCCGATGGTTGCGCCGCCGAGTATGAGTGCGCCGGCCAGCCAGCTGGTGCTAGTCATCTCGCCTAGCCCGCTCAGCGCAAGCAGGAGCGTGGACAGCAAGGGGGTGAGGTAGGCCAGCACGCCTACTTGGCGAGGGTCTGCTTGCTTCATTGCTTTATCCCACAGGAAAAACGCCATGCCTAATGGGCCGATTCCGATGATCAGTAGCGCCAGCCATTCGCTTGTATTCGGGGTGACGGAAGGTTCGAATAAGCAATGGCAGATGCCGGCAAGAATTGCTGACAGCAAGCAGAAGAAGCCGACTACGCTATTGGGGAAGCTGGGTAGCTTGCGTAGTAGCAGGCTGTAGCATGACCAGGTTAATGCTGCTGCGATGGCAAACAGATAGCCACTGGGAAGTGTGGCCGGTACCTGCAATTTACCTTGCGTGACAATCAGGACAGCTCCGCAAAAGCCGGCAATGGAGGCAACGAGATGTTGCCATTGTAAGTTGCCCAAGCGAAATAATGGACTGAGTAGTACCAGTAGCAGTGGCCACAGATAATTCAGCAAGTTGGCCTCCAGTGGCGGCGCGGTGCGGAATGCGGTGAATATCAACGCGTGATAGCCGAAAATGCCGACCACTCCTGTGGCGAGAACTTTGAAAGGGACGCGCCATTGCCGGTAATGGCGGATAGACAGCAAGCTGCCGATGCCTAGCGCAATAGCTGTGACCAGAAACGGCGGAAGTCGTTGAGTGAAAACGCCAAGGCTGGCTAGGGTGGCCCACAGTAAAATGGCTAAGAAAGCCGAAAAAAGCGGTTGCTGCTTCATTGCATTCAGTATCAGTGCGGGGTCGACACTATCCCTGCTGTGCAGCGATACAGTCAAGCAACCGGCTTATGTTTCATATCATGCTGCTTGGGCGGCAGAGCAAGAGGTCAAATTATGCAGCAACAATTAATTACCGACTGGTTGCAACGTAATCAGGCAACGGTCAGCGAAAATGGCGAATTGAGCATGCCAGATTATGCTGGGCAGTTGGCCGCAGTAACCGACGGTATCGCCTATAGCTGGCTCAGCAAGTTCTCCATTTTGCGGGTTTCCGGAGACGATGCCACTACTTTTCTGCAGGGGCAGTTTTCTTGTGATGTGGCCGCCGTGGCAGAAAACGGCGTGAGCTGGGGTAGTTATTCCACAGCCAAGGGGCGCATGCAGGCAAGTTTTCTGCTGTTTGGTAGTGCCGGCGTTTTCCATTTGTTGCTGCGCAATGATATCGCAGAAACATTCAGGAAACGTTTGTCGATGTTTGTGCTGCGGTCAAAAGTAAAAATCGAATGCGTCGATAGTTCGATGCTGGCATTTGGCGTCATGCAGGCAACTGCCTGTCATGGTGTGTTGCCGCAGCGAGAATTGCAATGTGATGAAAATCTCGTGGCTGCCATTTCCCCTAATGTCAGCATTGTTTTGACTGAGGACCCTGCCAGCGAATTGGCAAAGTGGCAGACGAAGCATCGGGCGGTGGGGAGCCAGGCCTGGGATTGGGTGTTTATACAGGCTGGTTTACCTTGGGTGAGCAAGGCAACTTATGAGGAGTTTGTCCCTCAAATGGCCAATCTTGATTTGCTAGGCGGTGTCAGCTTTAAAAAGGGTTGCTATCCCGGGCAGGAGATTGTTGCGCGCACGCAGTACCTTGGTAAGGTCAAACGCCGTCTTTACCGTGCCCGTATTAGTGGGGGGCATGTAAATGAAGGGGATGCATTGCTGGCCGCCAGTACCGGGGAGCAAGCCATTGGCCGCATTGTTTTGACGGTACCATTGCTGGATGGAGAAAATGAGTGCCTGTTGGTGATGCAGGCGATGGCTTGGGACGATAACCCCAAACTGGCATCAGGAGTGCTTGCGAAGATTGAGCAGCTACCATTGCCTTATTCTTTTCCAGATGCGGATTGAATTGCTAGACGACAGTTTTGATAAATAGGCTTGACGGCTTTTTGAATAAGGGCTAATTTTCGAAAATCAAAACTCTAAAGCCAATGGTGATCAAATGGATTTGTCGACTCTGGATTTTTCGGCGCTGCTGCAATTGCGTACTGATGTTGACGCGGAAATTCGTCGCCGTGAAAGCGAAGAAAAAGCAAAAGCTGCTAAGCAGGTGATGGAGCTGATTCGTACTCATGGACTGGATCTGCAGGAGCTGGCGAATAAATCGGTAAAAGCAGTTGCTACTACTGCGCGCAAGCCGGTAGATGCCAAATATCGCCATCCTGACGATGCTTCACTTTCTTGGACGGGTCGTGGACGTAAGCCGCTGTGGGTGGTTACCTGGCTGGATGCCGGTCGCACACTGGAAGAACTGCTGATCAAGTAAGTCCTTCTTGGGCCGTATATAAAACGCCATGCATTAGCATGGCGTTTTGTTTTTGGTCACAGCGATAACGTGTCTGCACTATACTGGCTGGACAATATTAGTCCTGCTGGTTATGTGCCGGTTTCGCTTTCGAGATAATGATAAATGGTTAAGCTAGATTTTTTGTCTTTTGGCAGCAAGAAGAAAGCCCAGCCACTCGATGATGCCGCTGCCGCTGCGGCATGGTATGGCGAGACTGTGCAGGAGTACGGTGCCGGCGCGCATCAGAAAGTTGTGGATCTGCTTGGGCAGTACAATCTGCACGGTGAAAGCCTGGCGCCACAAACCCTGGCGGCCTTGCTGGCATTAGATGAACTGGCTTCACAACAGCATCAGCAGCTGGGGGCGCAGTACCTGTTGAACGGTCGTTTGCCCAAGGTACTGGAAGAGCAGCTGCGCAGTCGTATCCGTTCATATGGCCGGCAAGTCGTGGCGGCCTATCAGCGCTTTCTGGCGCTGGATGCTGAAGAAACTCGCCAGATGGGCGATAACCTGCTGCTGGCAATTGCCCGCATGATGCATTACCTGTCCGAGCAGGCATTGTGGCAGTACTACCGGCATGCATTGCCGGACAGCGTATTCTGGGAAACCGTAAACCAGTTGTTTGCCCGTGCCGAGCAACTGGGGCTGGATGCACGCCCTGTCGAGTTGTTCAAGAATGGAACCGTGACTACGGTTCACGATTTGTATCTGTCCCTGCTGCTGGTGGCCGTGCTGTCCAGCGGCAACTTGTCGGCGCGGCAAGTTTCGCTTGGACACCAGCTGGCGCTGCTGGTGTCCAACCGGGCGACGCTGCGGCGCAATGCCAGCGACTATCCAAGCTTTGTTATCGACCTGGACCAGGGCATGCCGCCAAGCCGGGTTCGGCAGCTGGATATGCCGGGCAATCTGCGGTTCTGGAATACGGCGGACATCATCGAGCAGATCGACCGCTGGCAAGTGGTCTGTGAGTCGGGCGTATTGCCGCTGGAACTCAAGGGTCTGATGATGACCACTAGCGAGACCACGCTGTTGCGCTATCTGGCGCGAGAGTGGGCTGAGCGGCCGTTCCATTACCAGCGTGCCGAACGGGTGCGCAGCGGATGCCAGCAGGTGGAAGTGGCGCACCGCCTGGCGGTAGTCCACAGGTTGGTCCGTGACGCCGATGATGCGGCCCGGCAAATGTCTTATGCTCAGGATGGAGAGGAAGAACAGTATCGCGTGTACGGCTTCGTCAGCAGTCGTCGTCGTGAAAAGAACGTTTACAGTCAGGTGCAGCCGCCATCGGTATTTCCGTTTTGGGAGCTGGATAACAAGAGCGCCACCGGTATTGGTGTCAACCTGCCATCGCACGGCAACGAATGGGTAGCGCTAGGTGGCTTGATGGCATTTCGCGAGGCGGAAGAGCAGAACTGGACGCTGGGCCTGATCCGTCGTCTGCAGCGCCCGGAAGCCGAGCGTGTCTACCTCGGGATTCAGGTGCTGTCCAGCCGGCCGGTGGCGGCGTCATTGCATCGTAGTGACGGTGTGCCGCCAGACAGTGTGCTGCCCGCGGAGCTGATCTGGAACAAGGGCGAGATCGCCTTGTTCGTGCCGTTTGTGCGCGAAGACAAAAAGCTGAATACCTTGCTGCTGTCGGTCAGTTCATATGCCGCAGGGCGCGAGCTGGAAATGCGCGCCAAGGGCAAAGCCTTCCAGATCCGTCTTGGACGGGTGCTGGAAAAAGGGGTGGACTGGTGTCATGTCGAGATTGATCTGATCAAGTCGAATTAGTCGCCACTCGCTACAAAAAACGCCGGCAAGCCATTTGGCTGCCGGCGTTCTGTTTGGCGCGATGCAATCAACGCAGTTCTTGCAGCACGCCATAAATGGCGCTGACGGTGGCCTCGCCTAGGCGCAGGCTACGCTGCCCGTTCCAGCCGTAGTCGTCATCCGGCAGATTGTCGTTGTCCTTGAACGGCATTTCCAGGGTGTAAGCCAGGCACTTGAACTGTTCGCCGACCCAGGCCGTGGCCATGCTCATGTTGGCCGCACCCGCTGCATCCTTGTCGTAGCCGAACTCGTCCTGGAAATCCGGCGAAGACAAGCGCAGCAAGTGCTTGAACTTGTCTTCCAGCCGCGCGATGCGCTCGTCGTAGCTGGGCACGCCTTCGGTGCCTGCCACGAAGATGTATGGGATGGTCTCGTCGCCGTGGATGTCGAGGAACAGGTCAACACCGGTTTCCAGCATCTTGTTGCGCACGTGGAAGACTTCCGGGCTGGTCTCCTCGCTCGGGGTCAGCCATTCGCGGTTCAGGTTGGCGCCGGCGGCGTTGGTGCGCAGATTGCCCAGTACCGAGCCGTCCGGGTTCATGTTCGGCACGATGTAGAAGGTGGCACGGTCCAGCAGCGCGCGCGAGGTCGGATCCTGCGTGTCCAGCAAGCGGGTAATCAGGCCTTCGACAAACCATTCGGCCATGGTTTCGCCCGGGTGCTGGCGTGCGGTGATCCAGACTTTCAGGTCTGACTCCACTTCGTGGCCGATGGTTAGCAGATTGATGTCGCGGCCTTGTACGGTGGAGCCCAGGTCGGACACCTGGCACAGGCCGGAGCTTTGCGCCATGCCGATCAGGTTCAGGTGCTGCTCGTGCGAGTACGGTTCGAAGTAGGCGTAGTAGATGCTGCCGGCCAGCGGCGCATGTTCGATCACCAGCTCATTGCCGTCGACGTAGGTCGGCACGCGGAACCAGTTCACGCGGTCATAGGATGCCACGGCCTGATAGCCGTCCCAGCTGTTCGGGTAGGCAGTTTCATTCAGGTTGAGAAAGCGCAGCTTGCAAGTCTCGTAGGCGGCACCCTGCAGCCGGAAATAGAACCATTGCGCAAAGTCCGAGGCGTTGTCCTTGCGGATGCGCAGCTGGATATCATCGAAGCGGGTGGCGGAAACTACTTCGATGCTGCCGGCATCGAAATTGCTGCTGATTTTCATGTGATGCATCCTTCCTGATCAAGGGCGGGATTGTAGACCGCTTGGCGGCTGCCGTCATGGTTGGCCGCAGACACGATCAAGTGTTTGAACAATTACTTACTGCGCGTGTGCCTGTTCCAGGCTGTCGATCTCTTCCTGCAGTGCCAGCCAGTCCATTTCTACTGCTTCCAGCAGGCTGCTGACCTCGCCCTGGCGTTTGACACTGCTACTCAGTTGCTGGCGATTGGCGTCATTGTAGGCATCTTCCGATGACAGGAACGCTTCCAGCGCGGCTTTTTCTTGCGACAGGGCGTCCAGCTGTTTTTCCAGCTTGGCAAGTTTGCTCAGCAAGGGCTTTTTGGCGGCGGCCAGTTTTTGCCGCGCTTCCGCTTCTTGTCGCTTCTGCTCCTTGCGGCCAACGTTCTGCGCGTCGCCACTGGAAGGAGTGCTGCTCTGACCCTGTTGTGCCAGCTGGGCCAGTCGCCATTGGCGATAGTCTTCCAGATCGCCGTCAAAGGCGGTGACGGTGCCATCGGCCACCAGCCAGAAGTCGTCGGTGGTGGCTTCCAGCAATGCCCGGTCGTGCGAAACCACCACCAGTGCACCGGCAAAATCTTGCAATGCCATGGTCAGCGCATGGCGCATTTCCAGGTCCAGGTGGTTGGTCGGTTCGTCCAGCAGCAGCAGATTGGGCTTTTGCCACACGATCAAAGCCAGCGCCAGTCGCGATTTTTCGCCGCCGGACATCGGTCCTACTGGGTCGGTAACGTTATCGCCGCGGAAGTTGAAGCCACCGAGGAAGTTGCGCAGCTCCTGCTCGCGGGTGTCCGGCGCCAGTTTCTGCATATGCCACAGGGGTGATTCGTCCGGGCGCAGCGTATCCAGCTGGTGCTGGGCAAAGTAGCCGATCTTCAGCATCTGCGCGCTGATCAACTCGCCGGTCTGGGGTTTCAGCTCGGCCGCCAGCAGTTTCACCAGCGTGGATTTACCGGCACCGTTGACGCCCAAGAGGCCGATGCGGCTACCGGCCATTACCGACAGGCTGATGCGTTGCAGGATCGGCTGTTCGCCATAACCGACACTGATGCTGTCCAGTCGCAGCAGCGGGTTGGGCAGGTTGTCCGGGGTGTCGAAATGAAAGTCGAACGGCGAGGCGACGTGTGCCGGCGCCACACGCTCCAGTTTTTCCAGCGCCTTGACGCGGCTCTGTGCCTGGCGTGCCTTGCTGGCCTTGGCCTTGAAGCGGGTAATGAACGATTCCAGATGCGCGATCTCGCGCTGCTGTTTCTCGTAGGCACCTTGCTGGCGGGACAGCTTTTCGGCGCGCATCACCTCGAACTGGCTGTAGTTGCCGGTGTACAGCGTCAGCGTTTGCGAGGCCACTTCCACGATGTGGCTGGTCACGCTGTCCAGAAAGTCGCGGTCGTGCGAGATCACCAGCAGTGTGCCCGGATAGGCTTTCAGCCAGTCCTCCAGCCACAGCACCGTTTCCAGGTCGAGGTGGTTGGTCGGTTCGTCCAGCAGCAACAGATCGGAGCGGCACATCAGCGCCTGTGCCAGGTTCAGACGCATGCGCCAGCCACCGGAAAATTCCGCCACCGGACGTTGCTGGCCTTCCTGGCTGAAGCCGAGGCCGGTCAGCAGCCGCGCGGCGCGCGACGGCGCGGCGTAGCCATCGATGCGGGCCAGTTCTTCGTGCAGGTGGCCGATGGCATGGCCGTCACCGCTGTGCTCGGCGGCGGCCAGTTGCTGTTCCAGGCTGCGCAGTTCGGCATCGCCGTCCAGCACATAGTCCAGTGCGCTCCGCTGCAGCGCCGGCGTTTCCTGCGCCACGTGCGCCATGGTCCACTGCGCCGGCACGATAGCGTCGCCGCTCTCGGCGTGAAGTTCGCCGCGCAGCAGTGCGAACAGGCTGGATTTGCCGGCGCCGTTGGCGCCCACCATGCCGACCTTGTTACCCGGGTTGATGGTGAGATTGGCCGCAACGAGCAATTCTTTCAGGCCGCGACGCAGGGTGAGGTTCTTTAACTGGATCATGTGTTCACTCGCCACGACGGGCAGACTGGGTGTTGGCCGCGCGTTGCGGCCAACCTTGTGGGTTCGATGGTATTGCTGGCGACTGCGGACTAAACCGGTGGCAGGCTGGAGAGGTCCCAGCGCGGCTTCACGGTAAAGCCGCCGGCGGGTTGGGCTTGCGACAGGCGCATGGCGCCGGCAAAGGCGATCATGGCGCCGTTGTCGGTACACAGTTTCAGCGGCGGATAGTACACCGCAAACTTGCGGCGCTTGGCCGCGGCATCCAGCGCTGCGCGCAGCTGCTTGTTGGCACCGACGCCGCCGGCCACTACCAGCTGGCTCATGCCGGTCTGCTTCAGCGCCTGTTGGCATTTGCTCACCAGTACTTCGACGATGGCTTCCTGGAAGGCGCGACAGATGTCCTTGCGCGCCTGTTCGTCGATGCTGCCGTGCTCGGCTTGCACCTGCTTGCTCAGCGTCAGCACCGCGGTCTTGAGGCCGGAAAAGCTCATGTCCAGATCGCCGGAGCGCAGCATCGGCCGCGGCAGGGTGAAGCGCGCCGGGTCGCCTTCCTCGGCCAGCTTTGACAGCAGCGGGCCGCCGGGGTAGGGCAGGCCGAGCAGTTTTGCGGTCTTGTCGAAGGCTTCGCCGGCGGCATCGTCCAGCGTTTCGCCGAGGATTTCGTACCGGCCGACGCCGCGTACCGCCATGATCTGGGTGTGGCCGCCGGAAACCAGCAGCGCCAGGAACGGAAACGTTGGCCGCGGCTCGGCCAGCAGCGGCGACAGCAGGTGGCCTTCCAGGTGATGTACCGGAATCACTGGTTTGCCGAGGCCGAAGGCCAGCGCATTGGCAAAGCTGGCGCCGACCAGTAGTGCGCCGCCAAGACCCGGCCCCTGGGTGTAGGCCACTGCATCGATGTCCTGCAGCGTGATGCCGGCTTCGGCGAGGCAGGCGTCGGTCAGCGGGCGGATGCGGCGGATGTGGTCGCGGCTGGCCAGCTCCGGCACCACGCCGCCGTACTCGGCGTGCATCGCCATCTGGCTGTGCAGCTGGTCGGCAATCAGGCCGCGCTCGGTGTCGTACAGGGCTACGCCGGGTTCGTCGCAGGACGATTCAATTCCAAGAACAAGCATTATCTGGCTTCAAAACAAATCAATCTTTCCATTTTACCGGTGATTCTTTGTCCGCCCAAATCGGCGATGTTAGGCTAGGCGCCTGTTTTGAGCGGAGAACAACAATGAAGGCAAGATTGAAGTGGGTAGACGGCGTGTGTTTCATGGGGGAAACCGGTAGCGGCCATGCGGTGGTAATGGATGGCGCGCCGGAAGGCGGTGGCCGCAATCTGGGTCCGCGCCCGATGGAACTGCTGCTGCTGGGGACTGCCGGCTGCACCAGCTACGACGTGATCAACATCCTGAAAAAGTCGCGTCAGGATGTGCGTGACTGCTGGGTGGAAATGGACGCCGAGCGTGCCGAGGTCGATCCGAAAGTGTTTACCCGCATCCACTTCCACTTTGTGGTGGTTGGCCGCGAGCTGAAGCCGGAAGTGGTGGAGCGCGCCATCAAGCTGTCGGCGGAGAAGTACTGCTCGGCTTCCATCATGCTGGGCAAAACCGCCGACATCACCCACGACTTCGAGATTCGCAGCGACGATTGATGCGGCCAACCTTGCCGCAATTGCAACGCCACCGGCAAACGGTGGCGTTTTGTTTTTCCACGGCGGCAAATCTTGCCGTTGCTGCCGCCGTCACGCGATGCGCCTCTCGGCAGGGGCCTGATTTTCTTGAGGGCGAATGGCTAAAAATTGTTGGCACACATCGTGCTTTAACGCGGTCATTCCTCCTTCGGTATCGTGCCATGTTGAACAAGATGTCCCAGCAACTCGATTTTCTGCAGCGCTCGCTGGACTTGCGTGCCGCGCGGGCAGAAGTCATTGCCGGCAATATCGCCAACGCCGATACCCCGGGTTACAAGGCGGTCGATTTCGATTTCGCCAAGGCGCTTGAGGCGCAGACCAGCTCGCAGGATGGCTCGCTGGGCATGACGCTGACCAATGGCCGCCACATGGCCGGTCATGGCCTGCAGCCGGCAGGTGCCAGCCTGCAGTACCGCAGCGCGGTACAGCGCAGCATCGACGGCAACTCGGTGGATATGGATGTGGAGCGTTCCGCGTTTACCGATAACGCGCTGAAATATCAAAGCACCCTGACATTCCTCGGTCGCCGTATCAGCGGCCTGATGGATGCCATCAAAGGCGGGCAATAATCATGTCGCTGTCTAACGTCTTCAATATTGCCGGCTCCGCGCTGACTGCTCAGTCGATGCGCCTGAACATCGTGGCCAGTAATGTGGCCAACGCCGAAAGCAGCACCAGCTCCACCGGCGAGCCGTACCGCGCCCGTCACGTGGTGTTTACCGCGACGCCGGTAACCTCCGATGTGCCGCAGGTGGCCGGAGTGCGTGCGACGGCCATCGTGGAAGATACCTCGCCGTTTCGCATGAAGTACCAGCCGGGTCACCCGCTGGCCGACGAAAACGGTTACGTGAAGATGTCCAACGTGAATCTGGTGGAAGAAATGGCGGACATGATCTCCGCATCGCGTTCCTACCAGACCAACGTGGAAATTGTGAATACTGCCAAAACCTTGCTGCAAAAGACTTTGCAGCTGGGTCAGTAAGCTGAAGCCGGGAGAGTGTGATGTCCACCATTGCCAGTTCGACCTACAACCAGACGGCGCTTGACCAGATCAACGGCACCAGCGGCCAGTCGGCCAATGCGGCCAACGTAACGTCGGCCGAAGAAATCCAGAACCGCTTTCTGAAGCTGCTGACCACTCAGATGAAATCGCAGGACCCGCTGAATCCGATGGACAACAGCCAGATGACGACACAGATGTCGCAGATCAGCACCGTGTCCGGGCTGGAAAAGCTCAACTCGACGCTGAAAGTGATGATGGATGCGCAGCTGTCGGGCCAGTCGATGGCCGCGGTAAACGTCATCGGCAAGAAAGTGCTGTCGAGTGGCAATGGCCTCAATCTGCAGAACGGTACGGCGCCAGGGCTGGTCAAGTTGTCTGCACCGGCCGACAAGGTGTCGGTGGATATCCGCGACAGCAACGGCAAGCTGGTGCGCTCTCTGGATGTGGCTGGTGGCGATGCCGGCATGCTCAGCTACACCTGGGATGGCAAGGACATGAATGGCGCGGCAGTGGCGGACGGCAGCTATAGCGTACAAGTTAGTGCCAGCAATGCCGGCACGGCCGTGCCGGTAACTTCGCTGCAAGGCTATATGGTTAGCGCGGTGGCATTTGAAAGTGGACAACCCCAGTTGATTCTTTCTTCCGGTCAGCGCGTCGGCCTGACGGATGTTGAATTGATTACGGCTTAAGCATTCGAGGAGAAAGCATCATGGGTTTTCAGCAAGGTCTGAGTGGTCTGAATGCAGCCAGTAAATCGCTGGATGTCATCGGTAACAACGTTGCCAACGCCAATACCGTGGGTTTCAAGCAATCTCGTGCCGAGTTTGCCGATATCTACGCCAACAGCCTGTCGGCAATCAGCAATACCCAGGTGGGTATCGGTGTGCAGACGGTAAACGTGGCGCAAAGCTTTTTTCAGGGCAACGTCACCACGACGCAAAACCCGCTGGATCTGGCGATTTCCGGCCCGGGCTTTTTTCAGGTGAACTCCGCAGAATCGGGCGATGGCGTATCGGCTTATACCCGTAATGGCCAGTTCAAGCTGAACAAGGATGGCTATTTCGAGAACAATGGTTACTTCCTGACCGGTTACCAGCTGGACTCTTTCGGTAACGAGATCGGCGCCGAAGGCCCGTTGAACATTGCCAACCTGGCGCAGGGCGTGGCCAAGGCCACCACCAATATCGACTGGAGTTTCAACCTCGACGCCGACGCCACCCGTACCCCGGCAATCGCCTATGCCGCCGGCGGTGGTTACGATGTGCCGGATGTGACGGTGCGGGGTTCCTACTCCTATACCAATACCAGCAAGTTCTATGACAACTTCGGCTCGCCGCACGAAGTGACGGTGTTCTTCGTGAAGCGTAATGCCGCGACCAATACCTGGGATGTGTACCGGCAGCTTGATGGCGGTACCGTTACCAACGCCGATGGCACGGCTGCACCGGCCAACCCGCCTTACCAGATTACCTTCGATTCGCTGGGGCAATTAAATAGCCCGACGCCACCGACTTTCCAGATTGGTGTCGCAGAAGGCGTGACGTTGGCTAACCCGATTACCATCGATCTGAGCAAAACCACGCAGTATGCCGGCGAGTTTGCGGTGACCGGGCTGAATAATGACGGTTATCCGCTGGGTAGCCTGGCCAGTGTTAACGTCGGTGGTGATGGTCTGGTCAGCGCGCGGTTTTCCAATGGTTATGTGCAGAACGTTGGCCACATCAAACTGTACAACTTTGTGAATCCGCAGGGTCTGCGTCCGGTAGGGGACAACCGCTGGGTATATACCGATAGCGCCGGCGCCAAGACGGTCGGTAGTCCCGACTCCGCCGGTTTGGGGGCGCTGCAGTCCGGTGCTCTGGAAGATTCCAACGTGGATACCACCCAGGAACTGGTCAACATGATCGTGGCGCAGCGTTACTATCAGGCCAACGCGCAGACCATCAAGACCCAGGACTCGGTGCTGCAGACGCTGCTGAACCTCCGCTAACCATTGATCTGAAAGGTGTGAACTGAATGGACAAGATGTTGTATCTGGCAATGAACGGCGCCAAGCATGTGGATCTGCAACAGGCAACGACGGCCAACAACCTTGCCAACGTTCACACCAATGGTTTCAAGGCCGACCTGGCATCGTTCCGTGCCTTGCCGGTGGTGGGCGATGGTGCCCCGACGCGCATTTACCAGGTGGATAACACCATCGGTCACGATTTGTCGCAGGGTGTTCTGCAGCAAACCGGCAATGATTTCGACTTTGCGCTGACGACGCCGGGTTTTTTTGCCGTGCAGTTGCCGGATGGCGGCGAAGCCTACACCCGTAATGGCGGTTTCGAGCTGGATGCGACCGGCACCATGCGCACGAGAACTGGCATGGCAATTGCTGGAGAGAGTGGCCCGCTGCAGATTCCGGAAGGCTACAAGGTGGATGTGCGTCAGGATGGCTATGTGTTTGCCATTCCGGCCAATGGTGGCGAACCGCAAGAGGTTGGCCGCATCAAGCTGGTCAACCCGCCGGCCAACACCATGTACAAGGGAGATGACGGCCTGTTCCGCCAGAGTAATGGCGAGGATGCCGATGCCGATCCGGCGGTGCGGGTGCGTAGCGGATTTCTGGAGGCCAGCAACGTCAATGCCGTTGACAGCCTGGTGCAGATGATTAGCCACGCCAAACAATACGATCTGAATGTCCGCATGATGCAAACAGCGGATCAGGATGCCCGCCAGGCGACACAGATTCTGTCGCTGAACGCGTAACGACAAGATAAGCAGGTAACCGCACCATGATGCGTTCGCTCTACATCGCCAAGACCGGCATGGAATCCAGCCAGTTCCGGCTGGACGTGATTTCCAATAACCTGGCCAACGTCGCTACCAAGGGCTTCAAGCGCAGCAATGCGGTGTTCGAAGACCTGATGTACCAGACCTTGCGTGAGCCGGGTTCGCGTCTGCAAACCGGAGAGGAGCTGCCGACTGGCCTGCATGTCGGTCTGGGCTCGGCGGCAACTGCGACTGCCCGGGTGCACACCCAGGGCGGCCTGTCGACTACCGACAATGTGCTGGACCTGGCTATCAATGGTCGAGGCTTCTTCAAGGTGACAACGCCGGACGGCGAGACTGCCTACACCCGTAATGGCCAGTTCCAGCGCGGCTCTACCGGCCGGCTGGAGACATCCGAGGGCTATCCGCTGCAGCCGGAAATCACCATTCCTGATGGTACAGCCATCGAGGTGTCTACCGATGGCACCGTCTCCTACATTCCTGCAGGCAGTACCACCCGTGTCGATGCCGGTCAGCTCGAACTGGCTGATTTCATCAATTCCCCGGGTCTGGAGTCGCTGGGCGGTAATCTTTACCGCGAGACTACTGCTTCGGGGGCACCTATTGCCGGTACCGGCGGTTTGCTGGGCTTTGGTGCCATCAAATCGGGTTTTCTCGAAGAGTCCAACGTCAATGTGGCGGAAGAGCTGGTGGGCATGATTCAGGCGCAGCGTGCGTACGAAATGAACTCGCGGGCAATCAAGACCTCTGATGAAATGCTGCAGCGTCTGACGCAGCTGTAACCGGGTTGATTGAGTAAGGTGATGGCGATGAAAAAATGGCTGCCGATGATGTCTTTGCTACTGGTGGCATGCAGTACCCAGTCGCCACCCATTACCCAGCAGCCGATGTCGATCCGGCCGCAACCGGCGGCGGTGGCCATGTCGCCGCAGGGTTCTATTTTCGGTGCCAGTAGCTATCAGCCGTTCTTCGAGGACAAGGTGCCGCTGCGGGTTGGTGATCTGCTGACCGTTACCATTAGCGAGAGCTCGACCTCGTCCAACAAGGAAGATTCTGCCGGTAATCGCCAGTCCAGTATAAACGGCTCTGTCGGTGCCTCGCTGTCGTTGCCGTTTGTGCCGGGGGCGCTGGAGAAGAAGCTGGCGGGTACTACTCTCAGTGGTAGTGGTTCGGCCAGCGACTCTGGCAAGAGCAGCAGTTCCAATAGCACCAGCTTCCAGTCGACGATTACCGTGACCGTGATCGATGTCTATCCGAATGGCAATTTGCTGGTCAGCGGTGAAAAGCAGCTCAAGGTAAATAGCGAGCACGAGTTCGTCCGCCTGTCCGGGGTGGTCAACCCGCGTGATATTGCCCAGAATCGCACCATTGCGTCGACCAGGCTGGCGGATGCCCGCATCGAGCAGATCAACGAGGGGCGCAGTCGTTTCTATAACGACGTGGGCTGGTTGCAGAAGATTTTCCTGGCAGTGATGCCGTTCTGAGGCGTAAAGCTGACATGAAACGTTTGTGGCTGGTATTGCTGGCGGGCTTGCTGTGTGTGAATGCACAGGCCGCGCAGCGTCTGAAGGAAATAAGCAGCGTGGCTGGCGTCCGTTCCAACCCGCTGCTTGGCTATGGTCTGGTGGTGGGGCTGGATGGCAGTGGCGACAAGTCCAGTTCTTCTCCGTTCACCACCCAGTCGCTGGCCAATATGCTTAACCAGTTGGGAATCCAGGTGCCGGCGGGTACCAAGATTGATCCCAAGAACGTGGCGGCGGTGTCGCTGACCGCGGTATTACCGCCCTTTGGCCGTCGCGGCCAACCGCTGGACGTGACCGTTTCCTCTATCGGTGATGCCAAGAGTCTGAAGGGCGGAACGCTGCTGCTGTCGCCATTGAAAGGGGCGGATGGGCAGATTTACGCGCTGGCGCAGGGGAATGTGGTCGTTGGTGGCGCCGGTGCGGCCGCAGGGGGCAGCAAGGCACAGGTTAACCATTTGAGTGTTGGCCGCATCCCGGCGGGGGCGACTATCGAGCGCGAGGTGCCTAATGCCTTTGCCAGTAGCGAAGTGGTCATGCTCAATCTGGCCGAGTCGGACTTTACCACCGCCAATCATGTGGTGATGGCCGTGAATCGCGAGTTCGGGGCCAATACCGCGCGTGCGCTTGATGGCGGCACGGTAGAAATCCGGGCGCCGCAGGATAGCAATAGCCGCATCCAGTTCCTGTCGCGGCTGGAAAATATCAATGTCGAGCCGGGCGAAGAGGTACCTCTGGTCATCATTAATGCCCGCACCGGGTCCATTGTCATGAACAAGGCGGTGAAACTGGAGCCTTGCGCCATTGCGCATGGCAATTTGTCCGTGACCGTCAACAATACCCCGGGTGTAAGCCAGCCAGCACCGTTGAGTGGCGGCAATACCGTAACCACCAACCAGGCTAATGTTGCCATCAAGTCCGATGCCGGCAAGGTGATCAATCTGCCTGGTGGCGCCTCCTTGTCGCAGGTCGTCAACGCACTCAATACTGTAGGCGCCACACCGCAGGACCTGGTCTCGATTCTGCAGGCAATGAAGTCATCCGGTGCGCTAAAGGCTGATCTGCAGATCATCTAAGGCGATTTGCGGCCAACATGAGAAAGCACCTGCGGGTGCTTTTTTTGTTGGCCCGCTTCTTGCTGTGAAAGGGTGATTATTACCGGAGCACTTCAGCATGTCCCTGCCTACACTTTCAAACCAGCTGGTAATGGACCCTGCCGCCACGCAGGGTATTGCCGCGCTGTCGCACAAGGATCCCAAGGCGGCGCTGAAGGCAGTGGCGGGCCAGTTTGAAGGCCTGCTGCTAGGGCAGTTGATGTCGGCAATGCGTGAAAACTCGCTGGGTGGTGAAGATGACACTGGCGCGATGGATACTTTCCGCGGGATGTACGACCAGCAGCTGGTAGAGGGCATGGTGCAATCTGGCGGTATGGGGCTTGCCAACATGCTGACGCAGCAGCTGATGCGGCAGGCAAATCTGTCCGATGGGCAGCAAGAATTGCCGCCGCCTGGCGTGCAATTGCCGCCTGTCGTGTCCCGAGCCCGATTGCAGCAAGCCTATGGGGATGGGCTGAGTTCTACTGCTGCCGCGACACCAGACAGTAGCACTGACGCGTTGCCCAGCGATAAAACCGGTTTTGTTGCCGCCCTGTTGCCGCATGCCCGTCGCGCGGCCGAACGTCTGGGGGTCGCACCCGAGGTGCTGGTTGCGCACGCGGCGTTGGAATCTGGCTGGGGGCGACGCATGTTGCGGCAACCTGATGGCCAGAACAGTTTCAATCTGTTCGGTATCAAGGCATCCACTAACTGGCAGGGCGACTCGGTGGCGGCATTGACTACCGAATATGAGTCGGGCAAGGCGAAAAAGCAGGTAGAGAGCTTCCGTGCCTACCAGTCTTATGGACAAGCATTTGATGATTATGCGCAATTGATCGAAAACAGCCCGCGTTACCGGCAAGCATTGAATCTCGGCGGCGATTTCGGCGCCTATGCGCAGGCATTGCAGCGTGGCGGTTACGCCACCGACCCGGCATATGCTGCCAAGCTGCAGGCAGTGGCCAAGAGTGTTGTTGCCCTGTAAGGCTTCAATTAACGGCCATGCTGCCGATATAGAGTGGTAAGGAGAGTACGATGAATCTGTTGAATCTGGGTGCGAGCGGCGTGTCAGCTGCCAGGGTGAACCTGGAAACCACCAGTCACAACATCAGTAACGTGAATACTGAAGGCTATTCACGCCAAGTGGTATCTCAAAAGGCTGCCTTGCCACAGTACAACGGCTTCGGCTTTCTGGGGCAGGGGGCCGATATTGCCAGTGTAAGCCGCATGTTTGACCAGTTTGTCGAAGTGGAGAATCGTACTGCTACCGCGAATATCAGTTCGCTGCAGGCACAGCAGAATGCTCTGGGCACCATCGACAATATGTTGACCGATAGCTCCACCGGCATCATGGCCTCGGTGCAGCAATTCTTTACTGCGATGCAGACGGCCGCGGCCAACCCGACCTCCGTGGCCACTCGTCAGGTGGTATTAAGCCAGGCTCAGGCCCTTGTGGACCGCTTTCAGACGACCAATGGCCAGATAGAAGAGTTGCGGCAAAACCTGCGGGGCGAAGTAGAGGTGAATGTTCAGCGTATCAATACGCTGGCCGAGAATTTGGCCAAGATAAACAGGCAAATCACCATTTTGTCCGATGGCAATGCCAAGATACCTAACGATCTGCTGGATCAACGTGATCAACTGGTAGTTGATATGAATAAAGTGGTTCATGTCAGCATGGTGCAGTCGGACGATGGTAACTACAACGTGTTTCTCGATAATGGTTCAGCATTGGTGGTTGGCTCCGACTACTCCACACTATCAACCAAATCGACCCAGAGCTCGATCGAGGTCTATGTAAATACCCGGCAGGCAACGCCGATACAACTGCAGTATTCGGATATCAAAGGTGGTGAACTGCAGGGTAATCTGCAATTGTTGGAGCAGGATATTCCGCGTGTGCAGATCGATTTGGGCAACCTTGCAGTCGAGTTTACCGACGCGGTTAACCGGCAGCATGGTTTGGGCGTGGATTTGACTGGTCAGTACGAGCCTGCCTCAACTCAGTCCTATCTTGATCCGGCAGCCAGTACCGGCCCGTACATTGCGCAAACAGGTGGCTTGTTTGTCGACCTCGGGGCTGAACGTTTGCAGGCTGAACAGGCCACCACTATTACCGATGAGGCATTGGCATTGCGTTTGGCCATCGATCACTTGGGGGTCAAGGTTTCAAACCCGGCACAATTGGCCATGTCATCTGGTGTTATGGCGGTACCGGCCTTTAACCCGGATGGTTCTCTGGTGCAGCCAAGCATAACGTCTGTATGGCAAGAGGCTTACTTGCATCAGGACAATGCCACACCATTTGTTGGCAAAGAGCCGAATGCACGACTTTTTGATGTGCTGCCACCACCGAATTCTATCCAGATTCCTTTTGATGCTACGACAAATCCCGTGTTTGGGACGCCAAGTACTACTGCGGCAGGCTATACCTTTACAGCCATTTCCAAATCAGCTTCCCAACAGGGGGTGTGGGAGTTCGAAATGACTTCTCCTGCTGGCCAGACAGTAAAGTTGGCATTCAAGGCGGAGTCTTTGCCTTTGACGGGGACGACAAACCTGACCATTCGGGCTCGCGACCCGGCGACTGATGGCATCAATGGTGTTGATAACAGCAATATGTTGGCCATCAATAACCTGCAATCAAAGCCGATTTTGGCAAGTAGCAAGAGTGGCGCGACTTCGCTTTATCCCAAAATCACGGATGCGGGCTTTACTCGCACTTCAACTATGGAAGTGTACTTTGCTCAAACCGTGAGCTATGTCGGCAGCCGCGGAAGCATTACCGATGTGCAGTTGACCGCCCAGAAAAACCTTAGCCTCGAGGTAACCAAAAAGAAGCAAGCATTGTCTGGCGTCGATTTGGACCAGGAGGCTGCTAACCTCGTGAAATTCCAGCAGGCATACCAAGCGTCAAGCAAGGTAATCCAGGTTGCACAGCAGACCTTCCAGTCAATCCTGGATGCAATGGCGTAAGGAGTAAAACTATCATGCGAGTAACTACCACCACACAGTTCAGCATGGGTGTGTTCTACATGCAGCAAAAGCAGGCAAGCCTGCAGAAATTGTATGAGCAAATATCCTCCAAGCAACGGGTCATTAGTGCATCAGACGATCCTGCCGCCGCATCCCTTGCCGTAGAAGTGTCGGCTATTGCCGATCGCAATAATCGCTATGTTAGTAATGCAGGACTGGCATACGATCAATTGTCAATTACGGACACGACTTTGCAGAGTGTTGCCAACAATATCACCCGTATTCACGAGTTAACCGTGCAGGCGGGAAAACCTGCGTTATCGGACACTGATCGTGCTGCGATGCGTAGTGAATTGGTTGAGGTCAGCAAGAACCTGGTGGGTTTGCTCAACTCGACTAGTGCAGAAGGGAATTACATTTTTGGTGGCACCGCGACGGATAGCAAACCTTTTGATATTTCCTGGGAGCCCGGTATCAAGATTACCTACCTTGGTAATACCCAAAGACAGGAAGTATCAATCGGTGCATCCCGAACCTTGGCGTTGACTGAACCAGGCAATCTTGTTGCGGGCAGTACCAGTGTTGTGTCTCCGTTAGCAACTGCACTGCCTGCAGTTGCAGCCAATCCACCCACGGTCCCATTGGCATTGCCCGCCGTGTCTACCGATCCGGATGCCTTTTCTGGTGGTAACCAATTATTTCAGGCTATTTCTCGGCTGGATGAGTTGCTGCGTGTCGGTCCCAATGACCAGGGCAGCACAGCTGCCTTTGACAGGATGCTATATGAGTCTCGTCAGTTGACGGCGGCTGGAACGACTCCTAATCCGTACAAGGCTTATGAGGATTTCGCCGCAACGCCGGACTGGAATATCCCCGATCCTCCCAACCCGAATAGCGGTTCCGCCTATTACTCAAAGGGGATGGCCGAAGTTTTGAAGGGGTTGGATGCCGGTTTCGAACAGGTTGTGTCGGTCAATACTGTTATCGGCTCACGAATGAATGCGGCCCAGACGGTAAAAGATATCGGTGTTGATCAAGACATCAGTTATACCCAGCGTATCCAGCAGCTGGTGGGACTAGATGAGGATGGTTATGTCAAAGCCATTTCCTCCTACCAGCAGGCTGTTACTGCCTTGCAGGCCTCGCAGCAGACGTTCTCCAGTATCAGCAAGTTGTCGCTGTTCAACTATCTGTAATTGCAGGCTGTTGGTGGTATGATGCCGCCCTTTGTCGGCATGGCGGTGGGAGTGATATGGAAACAATGCGTTTGTCCAAGCGCTTGGCTGAAATGGGCATCTGCTCGCGCCGCGAAGCGGATGTCTACATCGAAAAAGGCTGGGTGAAGGTAAACGGTGTTGCCGCTGTACTGGGGCAGAAGGTTTCACCTGACGACCTGATCGTGGTGGAGAGGCAGGCGCTAACGGCACAAGCGCATCGGGTAACTATCCTGTTGAACAAGCCGGTCGGGTATGTGTCCGGGCAGGCCGAGAATGGTTACCAGCCTGCTGTAGTGCTGATCCGGCCGGAAAATCATTGGCATGGCGATCAAAGTAAAGTCAACTTTTCTCGTGACCACCTGAAAGGGTTGGCTCCAGCCGGTCGACTGGATATCGACTCCGTCGGGCTGCTGGTATTGACCCAGGATGGGCGGGTCGCCAAGGAAATCATTGGCGAAAACTCTGCGGTGGAAAAAGAATATCTGGTGCGGGTTGAAGGTGAGCTTGATTCCGAGGGTTTGCGCCTGCTGAATCATGGTCTGGCACTGGATGGCCAGGCCCTGCAACCTGCCAAGGTGTGGTGGCAAAACGACGACCAATTGCGTTTCATCCTGCGAGAAGGCAAGAAACGCCAGATTCGCCGCATGTGCGAGTTGGTCGGTTTGCGGGTAGTTGGTCTCAAGCGGATCCGTATCGGTAACATCATGCTTGGTGATTTGCCGACAGGGCAGTGGCGCTATCTGTCACAGGACGAAAATTTTAGCTAATTAAAAGACCTGCCTTGTGGCAGGTCTTTTAATTCAACCCCATTGTTTGACCAGAAACCCAGGGCGGATACCTGCATCTTTCATTGAAACAGGTCCGGTAATGCTGTATTCGGTTAGCGCTGTATTTCGCGGTAGCGGTTCGCCATACATATCACCGCTGCCAGAACGTACCGAAGCCACGCGTGGCGTGTTTCCTCGGCCCTCGGGAGGGCGTTGTACGACCACGGCAATTTCTCCATTGCTCAGCCGGACAAAGCTGCCTGGCGGATAGATGCCGATTTCCTTAATCAACATGGCGACAAAACGAGCATCAAACTCGCTGAAATCGCCTCGATACAGTTTGCCAAGCGCAACGGATGGCAAGTGCCCTGGGCGATGGGCGTGAGTCGTCAGCAGGGAGGTCAGTACGTCGGTCAGGCGAATCAGATGGGCACCCGGATCAATCTGTTCCTTCTTGAGACCGTACGGGTAGCCGCTGCCATTCCATTCTTCATGGTGCTGTTGGATCAGTAGGTGCCAGCGCTCATCCTCAATCTTTAGGTCACGCAGAATGGCCGAGGAAAGCAAGGGATGAGCGTACATCTCCGAGCGCTGTGCATCATCCAGCGGTTGTTCCTGGCGGCTCAGCTCGCTGTGCATTGCCGTGGTCGAGATATTCATGGTCAGTGCGGCGCATAGCAGTATCTGCTGTTCGGCCGCAGGTAGATTCAAACGTCGCCCGAGCACGGCCAGAATAGCTGCGGTATGCAGACTGTGCATGCTGCCATAGTCTTTGTATGGTACCAGCAGACAGGACGCAATTAGCCCATCCGGATGCTGGTTTGCCAAGCGGATCAGCCTTTCGGCGACTTGTTCGATCTCTTCGGCAAAGTTGTTGAACTGGAAAAACCGGTTGAGCAGGCCGCCCATTTTGTGCGCCAAGCGATCCATTTCCATGATGGGGTTGCTCTGGCGATTGGCATGTTCGCGACGCTCCTGGTCATGCTTTTCCCTTCGTTCTCGCAGCTCTTTTTCAATCTGTGCTGCCCGGTCATGGCCGGTAATCAGGCCGTGCTCCAGCAAGCGTTGTTTCTGCGCTTCGGTCAGGACATAGTGGCCGCGCTTGATGAACAACATGCCATTTTTGGCGAACACATCGGTCGACAGTTCTGCACCGATGGTGATCATGTTGGACGGTAGCGGAGTAGAGGGCTTGCTCATGATGGTCTTGCCTTAAAGCGCAATGCTGGCAGTGTGGAAGGTGCTAGCGAATAAGTGTGGCACTGGTGCGGAGTCGCTTCCACAGACTTGCCAGATACTGTGGCCGGACACCGATCTGTTGCTGGTCAAGTGCCTGCAAAATCTTGTATTGCGAACTGTTGGCCTCGCGCAATTGCGGTTTGTTATAGGAGCTGCCGCTGTTGCTGCGGAGCACTGCCACGCAGGGCTCGTTGGCGCGGCTGCGCCGTTGCAGTACCACGCCCATTTCATGGTTGGCCAGCTGTACAAAGCAGCCGGGAGGGTAGATGCCGAGTTCTTTTACCAGCAGGGCGGTGAAACGGTAATCGAATGACCTGTCGGCCTCAAGAAAAACGTGAGCCAGCGCCTTGTTCGGTTTCAGGGCCGCGCGATAGCCGCGGGGGGCCAGCTTGGCTGCGGTAACGTCGGCGATATGCAGCAGGTGTGACAGCGATTCGATATGCTCGCGGTTTAAACCGTACGGGTAGCCCTTGCCATTCCATTGCTCGTGGTGTGTCTGAACCAAGAGATGCCACATTTCATCGTGGACGCCCAGTTCGCGCAGCATGGCAGAAGAAAGGAGCGGGTGGCCCTCGATCTGCTGGCGCTGCTCGTCAGACAGCGGGCTGCTTTGGTGGTGCAGCGAGTCCATCAGCGCGGCAATTGACAGGTTCATGGTGAGGGCTGCGCATAGCAGGCTGGCCCGTACCTCGGCTGGCAGCTCCAGTTTCTCGGCCAGTACGGCCAGGATAATGGCGACATGGATGCTGTGAGCTGCCGCATACTTTCCCATCGGCACCAGCAACACGGCGGCCAACATGCCATCCGGTGCCCGCAGGGTGAACGCGGTCAGGCGATTGGCCAGAGCGCGCACGCGTTGTTCGAAGCCATCGGCAGAAAGCCCTGCACCCAGCAAAAAATCCAGATGACGGCTGGCATGCTGGACCTCTTCAAACGGACTGAAGTCGTCAATGCGTGCCAGGTCGTTATCCATCGGCGGCACCGGGCCGGCCGGCTGGGTGACGCCCATGCTGACCAGGCGGTTGCGCTGTTTCTCGTTCAGCACGTAATGGCCTTTTTTCAGCAACAGCAGGCCATTGCGGGCATAAATGTCCGTCGGCAGCGCTTCGCCAACTTTCAGCATCTGTTCCAGCGATGGCGAGTTATCGGACTTCTCCATGGCACCCATATGTAAGTTGCTGCAACAATACCCTTTTGATTGTGGCACAAATACCGTTCAGCTTCGGTCCTGTCCGGCATTAATAGTTGCGGGGCAGTTCGTCCCACAGCTTCTGTAGCCGTTTCATCGACACCGGATACGGCGTCTTGAGCTCCTGCGCAAACAGGCTCACGCGCAATTCCTCGATATGCCAGCGGAAAGCCTGCAGCTCGGCAGAAGGTTGGCCGCGCTCGGCTTCCTCCGCCATGCGCGCCTCCCATTTCGCCCACAGCTCGCGAATTTCCGCGCCGCGCTGGCCGTCGCGCTGGGCGTTGCTCGGTTGCTTGTCCATGCGCAGGCCCATCGCCTTCATGTAGCGGGGGAGGTGCGGCAGTTGCGACCACGGCGTGGCAGCCAGGAAGCCCTTGTACACCAGCCGTCCCAGCTGCTGGGTCAGTTCGAAGCCTAGCTTGTGCTTTTGCAGTCGCGGCGCTAACGCCTGGTATTCGGCGGCGATCTGGTTTAGGTAGCTGGTTACCGCCTGCGTCACCGCCGGCAGGCGGGTGCGGGCGCGTGCTTTCTGCTCGTTGAAGGCTTTCTCTGTACGCGGTATGTCGTCGTCGCCGATGAAGGCGCGGTCGCAGATGGCGGCGATCGCATCCTGCAGCAGTTCGTCCACATTGCACACCGTGCGCAGCTGCAGGCCCAGCTGGGTCATGCCCGGCAGGCCCTTGCCCAGCTGCTTCATGTGTTCCTTCAGCTGGTATTGCAGCAGACGTACCACGCCTTGACGGTGGGCATGGTTGGCCGCACTCTCGGTATCGAACAGGCGGATCGCCACGTGCTCGCCCTTGGCGTCGGTTTCCAGCGTCAGCGCCGGAAAGCCGGTGAGCTGCTGGCGGCCACGGGCGAACTGGATCGCCTGTGGCAGCTCGCCGAAGTCCCAGGCTTCCACATGATCGCGTTCGAATTCGGCGCTAGTATCGCGGAAGGTAAGCTGCGCCGCCTGACCGAATTGCTTCTGCAGCGCGATCAGGTCGCGGCCCATGCCGATTTCCTGCTTGCCGTCGTCGATGATGCGGAAGTTGAACTGCAGGTGCGCTGGCAGCTCCACTGTGTCGAACTCCAGCGGGTCCACCTTCACGCCGCCGGTCTCGCGCAGGATGAAATGTGCCAGCTGCGGGCCGATCGGCTTGTGCTGGTCCGGGTTGGTCAGCAGGAAGCGGGTGACAAAGTCTGGTACCGGTACGCAGCTGCGGCGAATCTGCTTGGGCAGGCTCTTGATCATGGCCTGCAGCTTGTCGCGGATCATGCCCGGCACCAGCCATTCGAACTCGGCAGGTTGCAGCGTGTTCAGCACCGCCAGTGGCAGGTCGATGGTGACACCGTCCAGCGGGTGGTTGGGTTCGAAGCGGTAGCGCAGGCGGCAGCGGCTCTCGGCCAGTTCGCGCCACTCCGGAAACTGGTTTTCCGACACATGCTCGGCGGCATGGCGCATCAGCTCTTCGCGGGTGAGGAACAGCAGCTTGGGGTTGGCCGCTTCGGCCTCCTTGCGCCAGGCTTCAAAGCTGGCGGCGTCCACCACCTCGGCCGGAATGCGCTCGGCGTAGAAGGCGAGCAGCGCTTCTTCGTCCACCAGCACGTCCTGGCGGCGTGCCTTGTGCTCCAGCTGCTCCACCTCGCGGATCAGCTGCTGGTTGCGCTGGAAGAACGGTGCATTGCTGACGTATTCCATCGTCACCAGCGCGCCGCGGATGAACAGCTCGCGCGCTTCTTCCGGCGCGATGCGGCCGTAGCTCACCGGGCGGCGGGCGATCAGCGTCAGGCTGAACAGGGTAACGCGCTCGCTGGCCACCACCTCGCCGCGCGACTTTTCCCAGTGCGGGTCGAAGTGATGCAGCTTCACCAGATGCGGCGCCACGTCCTCCACCCAGTCCGGTTCGATCTTGGCGACACAACGGGCGTACAGCTTGGTGGTTTCCACCAGCTCGGCGGCCATCAGCCACTTCGGGCGCGCCTTTTTCAGGCCGGAGCCGGGGAACATCAAAAAGCTGCCGCCACGGGCGCCGTTGTAGTCGTCGCCGTCCTGCGATTTCATGCCGAGATTGCCGATCAGGCCGGTGAGCAGCGCCTTGTGCAGCTTTTCGTAGGCCAGCGCTTCGGCCTGGGCGCGTTTCTTCGGCGTGGCTTCGGTGCCGGTCGGTGCCGCAGGTGCATGCGCCGCCTCGCGCTCGATCAGCCCCATGTCGGCGGCGATCTCCGCCAGCTGGGCGTGCAGTTCGCGCCATTCGCGCATGCGCAGGTGCGACAGGAAGTGCTGGTGGCACAGGTTCACCAGCTGGCGGTTGCTCTGCTTGTTGCTCAGCGCGTCGGCAAAGAAGTCCCACAGATGCAGGAAGGACAGGAAGTCGGACTTTTCGTCACTGAAGCGGGCATGGGCGCGGTCGGCGGCCTCGCGCGCCTCGAACGGCCGCTCGCGCGGGTCCTGCACCGACAGCGCGGCGGCGATGATCAGCACCTCGCGCACGCAGTGGTGCTCGCGGCCGGCCAGCAGCATGCGGCCAACCTTGGGGTCCACCGGAATGCGCGCCAGCTCCTTGCCCACTGCGGTGAGCTGCAGCGCCTCGTCCACTGCGCCCAGCTCCTGCAGCACCTGGTAGCCGTCGGCGATCAGGCGGCTCGACGGCGGTTCGATGAAGGGGAATTCGTCCACCTGGCCCAGGCGCAGCGCGGCCATACGCAGGATTACCGCCGCCAGGCTGCTGCGCACGATTTCCGGGTCGGTAAAGGCGCCGCGGGCGTTGAAATCGGCCTCGTCGTACAGCCGCACACACACACCGGCCTCCACCCGGCCACAACGGCCGGCACGCTGGCGCGCAGCGGCCTGCGAGATTTTCTCCACCTGCAGCTGTTCTACCTTGGCGCGCGGGCTGTAGCGCTTGATGCGCGCGAGGCCGGTGTCGATCACGTACTTGATACCGGGCACGGTGAGCGAGGTTTCCGCCACGTTGGTGGCCAGCACGATGCGGCGACCGCCGGAGGGCTTGAAGATTTTCTGCTGGTCCTCGTTGGACAGCCGCGCGAACAGTGGCAGCACCTCGTAGTGGCGGATGCCGCTGCGGCGCAGTTTGTCGGCGGTATCGCGAATCTCGCGCTCGCCCGGCAGGAACACCAGGATGTCGCCGGGACCGTGGCGCGAGATTTCGTCTACCGCTTCGACGATGGCGTCTTCCATCTCCATCTCGCGCTCGTCTTCGTCGCGCTGCGTCAGCGGGCGGTAGCGCACTTCCACCGGGTAGGTGCGGCCGGAAACCTCGATTACCGGCGCATTGTTGAAGTGCCGGGCGAAGCGGTCGGCATCAATGGTGGCCGAGGTAATGATCACCTTCAGATCCGGCCGGCGCGGCAGCAGCTGCTTCAGGTAGCCGAGCAGGAAGTCGATGTTGAGGCTGCGCTCGTGCGCCTCGTCGATGATGATGGTGTCGTAGGCTTCCAGATGGCGGTCGGTCTGCGTTTCCGCCAGCAGGATGCCGTCGGTCATCAGCTTGATGACGCTGCGCTCCGACAGCTTGTCGGTAAAGCGCACCTTGAAGCCAACATGGTTGCCTAGCTCGCTGCCCAGCTCCTGCGCGATGCGGGTGGCCACCGAGCGTGCGGCAAGCCGGCGTGGCTGGGTGTGGCCGATCAGACCGTACACCCCACGGCCCAGCTCCAGGCAGATCTTGGGGATCTGCGTGGTTTTGCCGGAGCCGGTTTCGCCGCAGATGATCACCACCTGGTTGGCCGCAATTGCCGCCTTGATGTCGTCCAGCTTCTGGTTCACCGGCAAGGCATCGTCGAAGCTCGGCTTGGGCAGATGCTGGGCGCGCACCGCGGCGCGGCTGGCCGATTTGGCAATCTGCGCGGCGAGGTCGGCCAGCAGTCGATCGGACGGCTGCTGACGCTTGAGGCGCTGTTCGGCATCGGCCAGCTTGCGCTTGAGGCCATAGCGATCGCGGATCAGGCAGGTGGACAGGGCGGCTTTGAGTTCGGGCAGGGTGGGGGTGGTCATGCGCGGGGCAAAGAACGTTTGTTCGGCAAAGGCGGCAGTATAGCAGAGCGCACCACGGTGCCTGACAAGGCAATGCGGCCAACCTGTGTCAGGTTGGCCGCATGCCGGTGCCGGTGACTCAGGCCGTTGCTGGAGTGTTGGCGCTGGTGTCCGTGGCAGTCTTGCTGTTATCCGCCAGGCTGATTGGTCCGTTGGCGGGCAGGCCATCCGAAGACCAGCGATCGAATTCGGCCATGATCGCATCGTAGGTCTGCTTGCTGATGTCCGGCAGTTCGCCGCCCAGCGCCGCCTTGGCGTCATCAAAACCCTTGGTGACGGCCTGACGTACCGCGTCAAGTCGGGTCGGGTCGTCGCCTATCATGCTGCGGGCAAAACTCAGGATGCGCTCTGCGGTCTTGCGCACGCCAAATTCGCCATCCGGGGCAATGGCAGCCTGGGCCGCCTTGATGGTTTCCGGGTCTGCAGTCAGGTGCTGCTCGCCGGTGACCACCTTCTTCCATTCCAAGCCCTGCTTCTGGATCAGATTGCCCAGCAGCTGCAACATTTCATTGGCCTTGCGGTCGGATTCTTCCAGGAGCGCCGACAGGTCTTCCGGACCGCGGCTTGCCGGTGTGGCCGGTGTCGCGGGCGTTGCCGGTGTGGCGGCGCTGCCCGGCCCCCCAGGGGAGGCCGGGGTGGCTGGCGTGGCGCGTGTTGCCGGCTGGGCGCCCGGCTTGCTGTAGGTGAGCGTCTGCTGCTCGTCCTGCGGTTGGCTCAGCGTGACCGTTTCCTGCCGTTCGCTCTGCCGCTGCTCGGCTCTGGCCTTGGCCGCGCTGCTGACCAGCTGTCCTGGCGGGGTAAATCCCGCCCCATTGATTCGAGAGATGTCCATGTCCGGCCCCGGGTGCGCTGATACTTATTTATCGGCCAGAATGCGCGGACTTTCAGTCATTCTCGACTCTGGAGCCGATAATAATTGGCAACAAATGGCGAGTGTGGCGTATGGTTTACAGCTGCAATTGATAGTGGCTTCTATTTGACGAATAATGCCAAGCGGTTGTTCTCGGTGGTGTTTGTTATTTATCAATGCTTAATGAATTGATCGGTTTAGTATTAAGCATTTGCCTGTAAATGATGCGTGGAGCCTTGGCGTGACCTTTTCCCATGCCGTTGAATCGATAATTTCCCGAAATGTGCTGACCTGCCCGCCGGACATGCCGGTGAGCGAGGCCGCGAAGGCTATGTGCCAGGCGCATTGCGGCTCCATCATCATCGTGGATGAGCATGGCGAAGCGTTGGGCATCTGGACGGAAAGCGATGTTGTCCGTCTGGACCTGTTTCATCCCGAGGTTGCGCGCTGTCCGGTTCGCAGCTTCATGAGCGCGCCGGTGCTGAGCATCCCCGCCGATATGTCGATACAGGATGCGACTGCCTACATGCATCAGCATGGTGTGCGTCACCTGCAGGTGCTGGACCCGGCGACCGACAAGCGGCTGGGCGTGGTATCCGTTACCGATATCGTGGTGAATCAGGACGCCGAACTCTTCCTGCGCTTGAAGCGGCTGGACAGCATGCTGCACAAACCGCTGGTGGTAGTCGACGCTCACGATCCGGCGGTGCTGGCAATGCAGCGCATGCGCGATTTCTCGGTCGAGGCGTTGGCCGTGCGCTATGCGGATGACACGTGGGGCGTGCTGACCCAGCGTGACGTGGTACGACTGGTAGCCACCGGCGATCACGCCATGACGGTGGCCGATCTGGCCAGTTACCCGATCCGCTCGGTGCCGCATCAGGTCACCCTGCTTAATGCCCGCCGTGTGTTGCTGGAAGGGCAGATCCGCCACCTCGGGGTGCGTGGCGACGATGGTCAGTTGATGGCTATCGTCGGCATGTCCGACATTCTGGCCACGCTGGAGCAGGAGTTCCTGGTGGAGCTGCGCTCGGCCCTGCGCGAGCGCGACGAGGCGCTGCTGCGTTCCCGCCAGAGCCTGCAGCTGGCCGACAAGGTGTTCGAATCCACGCTGGAAGGGATCGTGATTACCGATCAAAACGGCGTGATCCAGTCGGTCAACCCGGCTTTTAGCCGTATTACCGGTTACAGCCGCGACGAAGTGATCGGCCAGACCCCGGCCATCCTCAAGTCCGGACGGCAGTCCGCCGATTTCTACGAGCACATGTGGCGCCAGCTCAAGGCCGATGGCTACTGGCAGGGTGAGGTGGTCAACCGCCGCAAGAGCGGCTTGCTGTATACCGAGCATCTCACCATTACCGGTATCCCCGACGGCTTTGGCGGTGTGCGTCATTATGTGGCGGTTTTTTCCGATATCACCCAGCGCAAGCAGGCCGAGGAGCGGCTGCACTTCCTCGCCAATCACGACGCGCTGACCGGGCTGCCCAATCGCACGCTGTTTGGCGAGAAACTGCAATCCGCCATCGAGCAGGCGCGGGAGCACGGCCAGCGGCTGGCGCTGATGTTCATCGATCTGGACCGTTTCAAGCTGATCAACGACACCCTGGGCCACCAGGCCGGTGACGAGTTGCTGATCAAGATCGCCGCGCGGCTGCAGGCCGAGGCGCCGGCGGGCAGCACCGTGGCGCGGCTGGCCGGCGACGAGTTCACGCTGCTGCTGCCCAATGCCGGTTTGCCCAATAGTGTTGCCAGCCTGGCGCAGGACATTCTGGATGGCATCGCCGGCGAGGTGGTGCTGGGTGGCAGCAGCAAGGTATTCGTGTCTGCCAGCCTCGGTATCGCGGTATATCCGGAGGATGGCAGCTCGGCAGACTCGCTGCTGGTGAATGCCGATGCCGCGATGTCCCGCGCCAAGAATCGCGGCAAGAACATCTTCCAGTTCTACACCGCCGATATGAATGCCAGCGCGATGGCGCGGCTGAAACTGGAGTATGGCCTGCACCGTGCCTTGGCGCGCAATGAATTCCAGGTGTGGTACCAGCCCAAGATCAATCTTGCCAGCGGCCAGCTGGAGGGGATGGAGGCGTTGATCCGCTGGATTCATCCCGAGCTGGGTATCGTGTCGCCGGACGAATTCATTCCGGTGGCCGAGGAGTCGGCATTGATCGTGCCGATCGGAGCCTGGGTGCTGGCCGAAGCCTGCCGCTTTACCCGCCAGCTGCAACTGGAGCTGGGCTTTAACGGCCGGGTAGCCGTCAACCTGTCCGGTCGCCAGCTCAAGTTTGGCCACATCGAGGATACGGTGGCGCAGATTGTGGCCGAAAGCCAGTTGCCTACGGCCAACCTGGAGCTGGAAATCACCGAAAGCACGGCGATGGACAGCGACCAGGAGGTTGGCCGTGCGCTGGAAGGGCTGCGTGCCATGGGCATCATGCTGTCGATCGACGACTTTGGGACCGGCTACTCCTCGCTGGCGTATCTCAAGCGCCTGCCGGTGCAGGTGCTGAAGATCGACCGCTCGTTTATCGCCCATCTGCATGAAGACAAGGATGATGCCGCTATTGCCTCGGCAGTTATTTCGATGGGGCGCAGTCTGGGACTGTCCATTGTCGCCGAGGGGGTGGAACTGCCGGCACATCGCGATTTTCTGCGCGAGCAGGGCTGTCACATGGCGCAGGGTTATCTGTACAGCAAGCCGCTGCCGGCGGCAGAGTTCCGCCGCTACGTGCAGACCTTCGCGGCGCAGGGCTAGTTGTCGCTAGTCGCGGGTTTGTCGATAAAAACCGGTGTCCACGACACCGGTTTTTTTATTTGCAGTTGGCCGCATGTGCTCGCTGCAGTGCGGCCTGCTTGTTATTGATATTTATGGATTTTCCACAGTCGGCTCCGCTGTGGCTGTCGTTGGCGGGCGATGTCGCAATCGGGCCGATTCAGGCCGTTTCCCTCTCGTTGCTGCCATATGGCAGGCGCGTATTCTCGTGGGCGCGGCAGCTGCCGCGTGGTGCCGGCACAAGCCGCCCGGCGGTTGCCGGCACCAACAATCACAGCCATCCAATAAGGCGGAGACAAGCAATGAGCGACAATCGTGGTGTGGTGTACATGGGGCCAGGCAAGGTCGAAGTGCGGGAGATCGAATCGCCGCGCATGGTCGACCCGAGCGGGCGTGCAATCGGTCACGGCGTGATCCTGAAGGTGGTGACCACCAATATCTGCGGTTCCGACCAGCACATGGTGCGCGGCCGCACCACCGCGCCGATCGGCCTGGTACTGGGCCACGAGATCACCGGTGAGGTGATCGAGGTTGGCCGCGACGTGGAAACCCTGCAAGTGGGCGACCTGGTGTCGGTGCCGTTCAACGTGGCCTGCGGCCGCTGCGTGACCTGCAAGGAGCAGCATACCGGCGTGTGCCTGAACGTGAACCCGGCGCGTGCTGGCGGCGCCTACGGCTACGTGGATATGGGTGGCTGGATCGGCGGTCAGTCCGAATACGTGATGGTGCCGTATGCCGACTTCAACCTGCTGAAATTCCCGGACCGGGATCGCGCGCTGGCCAAGATCCGCGACCTGACCTGCCTGTCCGACATCCTGCCCACCGGCTACCACGGCGCGGTGATGGCCGGCGTCAAACCGGGCGCCACCGTCTACATCGCCGGCGCCGGCCCGGTAGGTCTGGCCGCTGCCGCCTCCGCCCGCCTGTTGGGCGCGGCGGTGGTGATCGTGGGCGACATGAACGCCGACCGTCTCGCACACGCCCGCGCCGTGGGCTTCGAAACGGTGAACCTGTCACTGGATGCCACCCTGGGTGAACAGATTGCCGCGCTGCTGGGCGTGCCGGAAGTCGATTGCGCGGTGGACTGCGTCGGCTTCGAGGCGCGCGGCCACGGTGCCGGCAGTCACGAGGAAGCGCCGGCGACGGTGCTGAACTCGCTGATGGAGGTAACCAAGGTAGCTGGTGGCATCGGCATTCCCGGCCTGTATGTGACCGACGACCCGGGCGCGGTGGACGCGGCAGCGAAGAAGGGCAGCCTCTCCATCCGCTTCGGCCTCGGCTGGGCCAAGTCGCACAGCTTCCACACCGGGCAGACGCCGGTAATGAAATACAACCGCAGCCTGATGCAGGCCATTTTGTGGGACCGCCTGCCGATCGCCGACATCGTCAACGTGGAAGTGATCTCGCTAGATCAGGCACCGGAAGGCTATCGCGCCTTCGACGGCGGCGCGCCGAAGAAATTCGTGATCGACCCGCACAACACGCTGCAACTGGCATAAGCCGGTAGCCAGCATGACAACGGGTCACTGCATTGCAGTGGCCCGTTTTGTTTGCGGCCAACCTTTCAGACTACTACCCGGATAGCCGGCTCAATATCTGCCGCCTGCAGTCAGGGCGGGCTAAAGTAGCATTTTATGCTATTGTGTTGGCGTGGCTGCTATCGGCCAGAAGCGGACGCATCTGACGTTTCTCTAAAGCGCCCGTTGAACAGCATAGGTTATCGTAAAACAAACGGACTCGTGGCGCTGCTGGTTACGAGACCAGCCATTCGTACTAACTATTCATTTCAAGCGTTATGCACCATGAGAATCCTGCTTATTGCTCTTTCATTGCTGTTTTCCGTAGTCGCTGGAGCACAGGATATGACAATACCGAAAACTGAGTGTGAAAACCTTATGAACGCAGCTCTACCGTTTGCAGTACAAATGCTTCAAAAGCATGGCGAGTTCTTTCCATACGGTGCCGCACTCAAAACAAACGGCGAAATTGCGAGCGTCGCAGGCTACGATGGCCGCGAGCAACCGCCATCAAACGACATCATTCACATGTTAAAAGAAGGATTTGTAAAGGGTGCAACGTCAGGTGAGTACAGGGCTACTGCCTTGGTTTACGATGTGAGAGTTGCCTTGCCTTCAACAGGCACAAAGTCCGATGCCATCGCTGTGTCACTCAATCACCGTGACAATTATTCGGTGAATGTCTTTTTCCCGTATCAGCTAACTAATGGCCAACTTTCATTCGGTACTGCTTTTGAGCAGGAGGGAGATGCAGATGTTTTCTCTTCCAAATAAGCGCATAAGCAGCCGTTCCAGTAGACGGAAACGTTGAATTTCCTATCTTTTATGTTGCGACAGAATGTTCCGGGTGACTGCTGCCGGCCAGAAACAGTCACTCGACAGCTTTGCCATAAAGTAGTCACGGGAACGTACGATTACCAGCAGCTGAGTCCGTGGCCAAGAGACCGACTGCTTTGGGTTACCATCCAGCTCGAGGGTCGCCTCTATTAGGCGTAATCGAACCCCATTTACTCCAAGCTCGAACAGGCATGGTCATGAACAGCGATATATCGTATCCACATTTGAAAGTTGTATCTTCCTTTTGCCTTTCTCCGGTGGTAGGTGGTGCGATATTTTTTCCGGCGCTAACCATTTTTACGTCTAGAGCGGGAGATGTCGTTCAGTTGAAATACTTGCTGGTGGCCATGGTGATGGGTGGCTTGGGTGGGGAGTTGCTTTTTTTTGTGCCAGCTTTTTTTCTGGCGATTGTATGTGCGAACTTTAAGTTGAGAAGGAACTTGAAATCAATTTCGCTAGTTTTGATACTTGCACCTTCATTTGTTTTTGCTCTTGGAGTATTGCTGGATTTCTTTCGCGTTGAGAAAAATAGTATTTTTTATCTGTCAAACTTCGTTTTCCAAGGGGGTGTGCAGTGGTTTATGAAGTATTTTTTAGTAGAAATCACTGCATTGCTTGTAGCATTATTTGTTTTGCCAAAAGATTTTGACATGGTCGCATAAATCCCTTCCATGGTCAGCATGTGGCTAACCTTCCCTAACACCCAATATTATTGAGCGTCCGCTTATTGAATCTGCCTACAGCCTCTTTGGGTCGACTCCAGCCGTGGACGGGTTGGCAGCACACGGCCAGGAGTGGACGCCGGGGAAGTTGCTTCAACACAGCAGTAAGCAAGGGATGCTCACTGGATGACAGCCGAGAGTGTGGCTGGCACAATTCCTACGTCATAAGACTGCACCACGTATGACTGCCACATATTCTCGTAGATATTGCCGGAATCTCTGATCACCTGTATCTGCAAGGCTTCCTGGCTGCTCTGCTGTCAGGATATACAGTACTCTGCCAGTGTTATGCGGCTGTAACGTCGTCTATTTTACGTTAGGGCTTGAGAGTGCGTATTCGAACCACAATCGCGGGCATACTCTGTTCAATCGCCGCCATGTCGGCAGCCAGCGCCGCTTCTCCTTCTCATGCTGCAAGTGAGCAGGCCGTCATCGTTCACTTCAAGTACGGCTCAAAGAACCTCCAGCGTTTGTTTGAGCTTGAGGATCAATTGGAGAAGGCGATCTCCAAGGCTGGTATTGGCGAATACGATGGAAATGAAGTTGCCGTCGATGGAAGCGACGGCTATCTGTACATGTACGGGCCAAGCGCCGATCGGCTAGTCGAAGTCATCACCCCCATTCTTGAGTCCACCTCGTTCACGCGGGGTGCCACAGTGAAGAAGCGCTATGGCCCGTCCGGGGCTGGCGTCCGAGAGGTGCAACTTGTCATCGAGCCCTAAACCGCGCAGGCCGGTTACCTCTACATTAATCGTCCGCTTTCCTAAAACGCCGACCGTCGCCTATGGGTCGACAACTGCCGGACGGTTGGCCGCGCCCGGCCAGTTGTTGCCGTGCAGAGGCTGAGCTGAGCTGTCATTTGCTCGGCTTCTTCCCCCTGCAACTGGCCTGCACGGCTACATGCGCCTATCGACCATAGCGAGCAGGTGACTGCGCTAGTTGCTGTCCAGCACATACAACAAAGCCCTTGCGCGTATTGCGCAAGGGCTTTGTTGTCTCAAGGTTGGCCGCATGCGGCCAACCTTTGGCGTGCTTAACCGCCGATCTTGTCCTTGCCGCCCATGTACGGACGCAGTACTTCCGGTACGGTCACGCTGCCGTCGGCGTTCTGGTAGTTCTCTAGTACCGCTACCAGCGTGCGGCCAACCGCCAGGCCGGAGCCGTTCAGGGTGTGCACGTAACGGTTCTTGCCGTCGGCATCCTTGAAACGCGCCATCATGCGGCGCGCCTGGAAGTCGCCCATATTGGAGCAGGAGCTGATCTCGCGGTAGGTGTTCTGTGCCGGCAGCCACACTTCCAGATCGAAGGTCTTGTGGGAGCCGAAGCCCATGTCGCCGGTGCACAGGGTAATCACGCGGTAGGGCAGACCCAGTGCCTTCAGGATGTTCTCGGCGTGGTTCACCATCTCGTCCAGCGCGGCAAACGAGTTGTCCGGGTGCTCGATGCGCACCATTTCCACCTTGTCGAACTGGTGCTGGCGAATCATGCCGCGGGTGTCGCGACCGTAGCTGCCGGCCTCGGAGCGGAAGCACGGCGAGTGGGCGGTCATCTTCCGCGGCAGTTCTTCCAGCTTCAGGATGCTGTCGGCCACGGTGTTGGTGAGGGTGATTTCCGAGGTGGAGATCAGGTACTGGTCGACAGTGCCTTCCTCGCCACCACGGGTGACCTTGAACATGTCTTCGGCAAACTTCGGCAGCTGGCCGGTGCCCAGCAGGGCGCTGTCGTTGACGATGTACGGGGTGTAGTGCTCTTCGTAACCATGCTCGCCGGTGTGGGTGTTCAGCATGAACTGTGCCAGTGCGCGGTGCAGGCGGGCGATGTCACCCTTCAGCACGGTGAAGCGTGCGCCGGACAGCTTGGCGCCGGTATCGAAGTCCAGGCCCAGCGGCGCGCCGACATCGACATGGTCTTTTACTTCGAAATCGAAGCTGCGCGGGGTGCCCCAGCGGCGGACTTCCACGTTGCCGCTTTCGTCGTCACCGGCCGGTACCGATTCGTGCGGCAGGTTGGGGATGCTCATCATCCAGTCGTCCAGCTGCTTCTGTACGGCGGCAAAGCCGTCTTCTGCCGCTTTCAGCTCGTCACCCAGGGTGGCGACTTCGGCCATGATGGCGGAAACGTCTTCGCCGTTTTTCTTGGCGATGCCGATCTGCTTGGACACGGTGTTGCGCTTGGATTGCAGCTCCTGCATGCGGGTCTGCAGGAATTTGCGCTCGGCTTCCAGCGCGTTGAAGGCTTCCACATCCAGGGTGTAGCCACGGCTCGCCAGGCGGGCGGCCACTTCGTCGATATTGCTGCGCAGCAGTTGAATGTCCAGCATGGTTCAATCCTGTTTTTTGAATTGGCTTGTCATTGACGCCCGCGTCCAGCGCGGGCGGGGTCGTGATCTGGTGCTGCCCGGCGCATTGCGTTGGCCGGGCATTGCCGCCGGCATGATGCACGGCGACATAAACCGCAAGTGTAATGGCTTGCCGTGGGGTTTGTCCTGTCCGGCAATGCCGGAAGAACGATTTGCGGTAGCGGGTTGGCCGCGTGAACGGCGGCGGCCAACCGGCCGGTGCTATTTCTTGCCGGCTTCCGCGTCCAGCTGGCGCAGGAAGGCCAATTTGTCGGCGATCTTGCTTTCCAGGCCGCGCGGTACCGGCTGGTACCAGCCCGGCTCTGCCATGCCATCGGGGAAGTAGCTTTCGCCGGCGGCGTAGGCATGCGGCTCGTCGTGGGCATAGCGGTAGTCGTGGCCGTAGCCCAGCTCTTTCATCAGCTTGGTCGGTGCGTTGCGCAGATGCACCGGCACCTCGCGGCTCTTGTCCTGTTGCACAAAGGCGCGCGCCTGGTTGTAGGCCATGTAGCCGGCATTGCTCTTGGCGGCGACCGCCAGGTAGATCACCGCCTGTGCCAGTGCCAGCTCGCCTTCCGGACTGCCCAGCCGTTCGTAGGTAGCAGCGGCGTCATTGGCGATCTGCATCGCCCGCGGGTCGGCCAGGCCGATGTCCTCCCATGCCATGCGCACGATGCGCCTTGCCAGGTAGCGGGCATCGGCGCCGCCATCCAGCATGCGCGTCAGCCAGTACAGCGCCGCGTCCGGGTTGGAGCCGCGCACCGATTTGTGCAGCGCGGAGATCTGGTCGTAGAAATTGTCGCCGCCCTTGTCGAAGCGGCGGGCGCTGACGGTGAGCACCTCGGCCAGGAAGTCGGCCGCCACGCTGCCGATCTTGCGCGCGCGCGCGGCGGTGATGGTCTGTTCCAGCAGGTTGAGGAAGCGGCGCGCGTCGCCGTCGGCGTAGCCGGCCAGCGCTTCGGCGGCGCCATCGGCAAAGCTGATGCCGTCCAGCCGGCCGCTGGCCTGCACCCGCTGCAGCAGCGCCAGCAGGTCGGCGGTTTGCAGCGATTTCAGCACGTAGACCTGGGCGCGCGACAGCAGCGCGGCGTTGACTTCGAACGACGGGTTCTCGGTGGTGGCGCCGATGAAGGTCAGCAGGCCGGATTCCACGAACGGCAGGAAGGCATCCTGCTGGCTCTTGTTGAAACGGTGTACTTCGTCGACAAACAGGATGGTGCGGCGGCCGCTTTGCTGCAGGATGGCGTGGGCACGTTCTACCGCCTCGCGGATTTCCTTCACGCCGGACAGCACCGCCGATAGCGGGATGAACTCGGCATCAAACGCGCCAGCCAGGATGCGCGCCAGCGTGGTCTTGCCCACGCCGGGCGGTCCCCACAGGATCATGGAATGCGGCACCTGCGCCTCGACGGCCAGCCGCAGCGGCTTGCCGGCGCCGATCAGGTGCTGCTGGCCGATCACTTCATCCAGCGAGGTTGGCCGCATGGCCTCGGCCAGCGGCTTGACCGGTTCGCGCGCAAACAGATCCATGGCTTACTCGCTGACCACGTCCACGCCCTTGGGCGGGGTAAAGCTGAAGTGGTCGGCAGCCAGCGGCGGGTTCTTCTTGATGCTGCTGAAGCTGATGCGGGTGATATTGCCGAAGCTGTCGGTCAGCTGCATTTCCACCAGTTGGTTGCTGCTGAAGCCCATCTTGATGCTGTCAAAGGTGTTGTCGCCCTTGCGCGGGGTGGCTGCCAGCCATTCCACCGCACCCTGGCGGCCAACCTCGCGCAGCAGGTAGTCGCGCTCGATGGCATTGCTGCCGGCCAGCAGCGCAGCCGGGCTGCTGCCCAGGGTGCCGGCCTGGTTGCGCTTGGTAATCTGTGCCAGTTCCTTGTCGTACACCCACAGTGTCTTGCCGTCGCCGACGATCAGCTGCTCGTAGGGCTGGGTGTAGGTCCAGCGCAGCTTGCCCGGGCGCTGGATTTCCATCTGGCCGCTGGCCTTCTCTTGACCGTTTTTGCTGGTCACGGTCTGGCTGAAGCTGGCGGACAGGGTCTTGGTGTCGGCAACAAAGGCCTTGAGCTGGGCAATGGCGGCCGCATGCGCCGGCGCGATCATGGCGCAGCACAGCGCGAGACTGGCAATGGCTTTCATGGTGTTCCTGTCGGTAAAGGGATGGCCGATCAGACCATGTCCTGCGATGACTGTTCGTACACTTTTGTTAACGTTTGCAGCGAGGTTGGCCGCATGCTTGCGGCCAACGTGTTGCCGGTAGTTACATGAAGCGGTTGGTGATCGGGTAGCGCCAGTCCTTGCCGAAGCCGCGATGGGTGATGCGCGGGCCGACCGGTGCCTGGCGACGCTTGTACTCGTTGATCTTCAGTAGCCGCACGACCTTGTTGACGTCGGCTTCGGCAAAGCCGGCTTTGACGATGTCGGCGGCGGACTGGTTGCCTTCCACGTAGCGTTCCATGATGGCGTCCAGCACCTCGTATGGCGGCAGGCTGTCCTGGTCTTTCTGGTCCGGACGCAGCTCGGCGGACGGCGGGCGGGTGATGATGCGCTCCGGAATCACCTCGGACACGGTATTGCGCCAGCGGCACAGCGCGAACACCAGGGTCTTGGCCACGTCCTTCAGCACCGCGAAGCCACCGGCCATGTCGCCGTACAGCGTGCAGTAGCCGGTGGTCATTTCCGACTTGTTGCCGGTGGTCAGCACCAGCTTGCCGCTCTTGTTGGACAACGCCATCAGCAGCGTGCCGCGAATGCGTGCCTGCAGGTTTTCCTCGGTGGTGTCGGCATCCAGACCGGCGAATGAGGGCGCCAGCGCCTGCATGAAGCTTTCGTACATCGGCCAGATTTCGATCTCGTCGTACTTCACTCCGAGGCGGCCGACCATGTCGCGGCTGTCGGTCACCGAAATATCGGCGGTGTAGCGCGACGGCATCATCACTGCGTGTACCTTATCGGCGCCGAGGGCATCCACCGCCACCGCCAGCGTCAGGGCGGAGTCGATACCGCCGGACAGGCCGAGCAGGGCGCCGGGAAAGCGGTTCTTGCCGATGTAGTCGCGTACGCCCACCACCAGCGCGCGGTAGATGCTTTCCAGTTCGTCCGGCAGCGGCGCAACGTTGGCCGCGGCGATGTCGCCGTCCACCACGTCCAGCAGCAACAGTTCGTCGTCGTAGGCGGCGGCCTGCGCCACCACTGCGCCGGCCTTGTTGACGGCGAACGAGCCGCCGTCGAAAACCAGTTCATCCTGACCGCCGGTCAGGTTGACGTAGGCCATCGGCACGCCGGTTTCTTCCACGCGGTAGCGCAGCACGTCGTGGCGGGTGGCGATCTTGTTGCGATGGAACGGCGAGGCGTTCAGCGACACGATCACCTGCGCGCCGGCCTCGGCGGTCTCGGAGGCGGGCTCTACCGACCACACGTCTTCGCAGATCAGCACGCCGACTTGCACGCCGTTCTGCTCGAATACCAGCGGCGCGGCGCCCGGGGTGAAGTAGCGGCATTCGTCGAACACTTCGTTATTCGGCAGCAGCATCTTGTGGTACTGGCCGAGGCGGTGGCCGTCACGCAGCACGGTGGCGGCGTTGAAGCGCTCGTTGCCCAGCTTCACCGGGTGGCCGATTACCAGCGTGATGCCGTCCAGCATTTCCAGCTCGTCGATGCCGCGGGCGATGTCGCGGTAGAACTGGTCGCGCAGCAGCAGGTCTTCCGGGCTGTAGCCGGTCAGCGCCAGCTCCGGGGTAACCAGCACATCGGCGCCCTGTGCCATGGCGGCGCGGGCGAGTTCGAGAATCTTCTGGGTGTTGCCGGGGATGTCACCTACCACCGGATTGAACTGGGCAAGAGCGATACGCATTGTGTCGGGTGCAGCGGAAAATAAGAAACAGCGCCGATTCTACCTGATCGCGCCGCGCCTGCGCCGTGCATGTGCTGATTGGCGGCTGTCACCGCCTTTGCCTGCCGGATCAAACGCTTGCTGCCGATGTCGGCGGAGCAGGGCGTCGTGGCAAGCGATGCGTGGCGGTGTTGCGTGCATTTTTCTGCAAAAAAGCTTGCCAAGGCGGGGGCGCTACCCTAGAATGCGCAGCCTCTGACGACGAAACGCCGACAGGCACGTTGTCAAAGCCATCTGGAGAGGTGGATGAGTGGTTTAAGTCGCACGCCTGGAAAGCGTGTTCAGGGTAATACCCTGACGGGGGTTCGAATCCCCCCCTCTCCGCCAGATTGCCTGCAAGCCAGTTGATGACTGGCTTTAAAAAATTCTGGAGAGGTGGATGAGTGGTTTAAGTCGCACGCCTGGAAAGCGTGTTCAGGGTAATACCCTGACGGGGGTTCGAATCCCCCCCTCTCCGCCAGAATGTGAAAAGCCCCGAGCAATCGGGGCTTTTTGCTTTTCCTGCCAGCTGCTTTGCACCATGCTCAAAGCACGCCGCCGCTGCGGCCAACCTGCACGGAGTTATCCATGTCTGCCCTGCATCCTATCGACGCGCTGATCGCGCAACTGCCCAAGACCGAACTGCACCTGCATATCGAAGGCACGCTGGAGCCGGAATTGATGTTCGCGCTGGCCGAGCGCAACGGCATCACCCTGCCGTACGCCGATATCGCCAGCCTGCGCGCCGCCTACGACTTCAACAATCTGCAATCCTTTCTCGACCTGTACTACGCCGGTGCCGGTGTATTGCGGACCGAGCAGGATTTCTACGATCTGACCTGGGCCTATCTGCAGCGCGCCCACGCCGACAGCATCGTGCACACCGAAATCTTCTTCGATCCACAGACCCACACCGCGCGCGGCATTGCCTTTGCCACGGTGTATCACGGCATCAGCCGCGCGCTGGAGCAGGCGGAAGCGGAGTGGGGCATGACTTCGCGGCTGATCATGAGCTTTCTGCGCCACCTCAGCGAGGAAGACGGTTTTGCGGTGCTGGAGCAAGCGATGCCTTACCTGTCGGGTATCGACGGCTTCGGCCTGGACTCCAGCGAGGCCGGTCATCCGCCGTCCAAGTTCCAGCGCCTGTTCGCCCGCTGCCGCCAGCTGGAGCTGCCTTGCGTCGCGCATGCCGGCGAGGAAGGCCCGGCCGCCTACGTGCGCGAAGCGCTGGATCTGCTGCAGGTATGTCGCATCGACCACGGCGTACGCAGCCTGGAGGACGCGGCGCTGGTGCACAGGTTGGCCGCAGAGCGCATGCCGCTGACGGTATGCCCGCTGTCCAATATCAAGCTGAAAGTGGTTGCCGATCTGGCCGAGCACCCGCTGCGGCGCATGCTGCAGGCCGGGCTGGTGGCGATGGTGAACTCCGACGATCCTGCCTACTTTGGTGGCTACCTGGGTGAAAACCTGCTGGCCTGCCGCCGTGCGCTGGACCTGGGCGCCGACGAGATCGTGCAGTTGGTGCGTAACGGCTTCGAAGCCAGCTGGCTGGCGCCGGCGCAGAAGGCCGATTGGCAGCGTGCCATCAGCGACATCGTGGCGGCCTGGCAGCATGAGCAGGCGCTGTAAGCAGTGATAAAAAAAGCCCGGCATACGCCGGGCTTTTTGTTGCGCCGCGCCCGGCGCGACTGCGCTGCTATCGCTGGATGCCCAGCCGCTCGACCTGCATTGGCGCTTGCTCCAGCGGGAACCAGCGGCGGTGGATGGCGGCAAAAGTGCCGTCCTGCTTGATGGCTTTAAGCCCCGCTTCCCATTGCAGGATGGTGCTGCGTGGCACGTTGGCCGCAAAGGCAAGGTAGAGGTCCAGCTTGTCCAGGGTGACGATCTTGGCGACGGCGGTGCTGGGCACGCCCTGCTGGCGCAAGACCTGGCCGATGACCACATTGCCGTCCACCCACAGCTTTACCCGGCCGGCCAGCAGCATGCGCGCCGACTGCTCCGGATCATTGGTGCTGGTTACGGTGAAGCCGGCATTCCTGGCGGTGGTGGCAAAGATGCTGCCGCGATAGGCGGCAGCCGGCAGCCGGTGCAGTTCGCTGGCGGGAAGCTGGCGGATGGCGGGTGCCTCGCTGGCCAGCGCGACCACGTCGGTGCTGGAGGTCAGGATCGGGCCGATCAGGGTCATCAACTGCTCGCGTTCGGCATTGCGGCCAACGGTGAACAGCATCACATTGCTGTCTTTCAGCAGGCTGTTATAGGCCCGTGCCCACGGCTGCACCTGGATGATGCTGGTGTCGCCGATGCGGCTCTGGATGGCTCGTACCACCTCCACTGCCATGCCGTCAGCCTGGCCTTTGTCATTGGCAAAGGTGACCGGCGGCCAGTCCTCGGTCAGCAGGGTGAGTGCCAGTGCTGGCAGCATGTGGCCCAGCAGCGCCAGTAGCGCGATCAGTCGTAAGATTTTCATGGGTGAATCCGGCTCGGACGCGGCAGTATAGCCAAGTTCGCTCCGCCCGGCGCGGACGGAGCGCACGCTGCTCAGATTGCCGCCGTAGCCTGTTGCAGCCAGGCCAGCGCATCGCCGCTGACCAGTGGTGCAAGGCGGGCGCGTACTTCGGCGTGGTAGCGGTTCAGCCAGTCGATCTCGTTTGCCTGCAGCAGGCTGCGGTCGATACAGCGGGTATCGATCGGGCACAGCGTCAGGGTCTCGAATTTCAGGAAGCTGGCAAATTCATTGTCCGCCGCTGCCACGTTCAGCAGCAGGTTCTCGATGCGCACCCCCCACTTGCCCGGGCGGTAGATGCCAGGCTCGTTGGAGGTGATCATGCCGGCCTGCATCGCCATGCTGGCATCCGGCAGCGAGCGCGAGATGCTTTGCGGACCTTCGTGCACGTTGAGGAAGTAGCCGACGCCGTGACCGACGCCGTGGCCGAAGTCGATGTCGGCCTGCCAGATCGGCGCGCGAGCCAGTGCGTCCAGCATCGGCGACAGCGTGCCGGCCGGAAAATGCGCCATGCTCAGCGCCATCATGCCTTTGAGCACCAGTGTGAAGTCGCGCTTCTGCTCGGCGGACGGGGTGCCGACCGCGACCACGCGGGTGATGTCGGTGGTGCCGGACAGGTACTGGCCACCGGAGTCGATCAGCAGCAGGCCGTCACCGGCGATCTCGCTGTGGCTGTGTTCGGTGGCGCGATAGTGCGGCAGCGCGCCGTTGGCATTGAAGCCGGCGATGGTGGCAAAGCTCGGACAGACAAAACCGGGGCGGCGTGCCCGTGCGGCGGTTATCTGCTCGTCGATGGTCAGTTCGGTGATGCGGCTGCGGCCAACGTTGGCCTCGAACCAGGCAAAGAATTCGGCCAGCGCGGCACCGTCCTGTTCCATCGCCTGGCGCACGTGGGCGGCTTCGGTGGCGGTTTTGCGCGATTTCAACATGGTGCTGGGGTTGATCTGTTCGCACACCTGCACGCTGTCCGGAATGGCCTGGCGCAGGCCGAGGGTGATGCGGCGCGGGTCGAGCAGCAGGCGGCTGGCGGCGGGCAGTTGCTGCAGCGCCTGCTTGGTGTCGCGGTAACCGGCGATGGCAATGCCATCCCTTGCCAGCACTGCGGCCAGTTCGGCGTCTACCTTGCCGGCGCCGACAAACAGCGTGGCGTCATCCATGCCCAGCAACAGGTGGGCGATGAACACCGGGTTGTAGTTCACATCGCTGCCGCGCAAGTTGGTCAGCCAGGCAATGTCGTCCAGGGTGGAAATGAAGTGCCAGCCGGCGCCAGCCTGCTGCATGGCGGCGCGAAGGGCTGCCAGTTTTTCCATGCGGCCAACGCTGGCATGGGGGGGCAGATGTTGGTACACGGCGGCGGCCGGGAGGGTCGGGCGCTCGGTCCAGACGCTCTGCAGCAGGTCAAGATCGGTGCGCAGGGCAATGCCTGCACTGTCCAGCGCGGTTTGCAGCGCGCGAGCCGCGGCCAGCCCCAGCACGTCGCCATCGACGGCCAGCGAGTCGCCGCTGGCAAGGTTGGCCGCCAGCCAGTCCAGATGCTGGGTGCTGGCGGCGGTCTGGATTTTCATCAGCGTGATGCCGCTGCCGGCCAGTTCCTGCTCGGCCTGTACCCAGTAACGGCTGTCGGCCCACAGGCCAGCGAAATCGGCGGTTACGATCAGAAGCCCGACCGAACCGTGAAAGCCGGACAGCCAGCGGCGACCCTGCCAATAGCCGGGCAGATACTCGGACAGGTGCGGATCGGAAGAGGGAATCAGGGTGGCGGCAATGCCATGTTGTTGCATGGCGCTGCGCAGGGCAGCAATACGCTGGGGGATCTGGCTCATGGCGGGCTCCGGAAATATTGTATTCATTTTCCGGTGTGGCATAAGCGTGCGCAAGCCTTGCGCCCGGATACGCGAATTTGCTGCACTAATGGACAGGTGGCGCAATAAAAAGGCCGGGGAAGTCCTCGGCCTGTTGTACTAGGTTTGCTGGCTTACGGGCGTTCTACCGCCAGTGCCACGCCCATGCCACCGCCGATGCACAGGGTAGCCAGGCCTTTCTTGGCATCACGGCGCTGCATTTCGTGCAGCAGGGTCACCAGTACGCGGCAGCCGGAGGCGCCGATCGGGTGGCCCAGCGCGATGGCGCCGCCGTTGACGTTGACCTTGTCGGCACTCCAGCCCAGTTCGCGGGCAACGCCCAGAGCCTGGGCGGCGAAGGCTTCGTTGGCTTCTACCAGGTCGAGGTCTTCCACTTTCCAGCCGGCCTTGTCCAGTGCCTTGCGGGTAGCGGCCACCGGGCCGATGCCCATGATTTCCGGCGCGCAACCGGTCAGCGCGTAGGACTTGATAACGGCCAGCGGTTTCAGGCCCAGTTCGTCGGCCTTGGCGGCGGTCATCAGCATCACGGCGGCAGCGCCGTCGTTGATACCGGAGGCGTTGCCGGCGGTAACGGAGCCGTCTTTCTTGAATGCCGGGCGCAGCTTGGCCAGGGTGTCGGCAGTGGTGCCGGCCTTGATGTATTCGTCGTTGGCGAAGGCAACCGGGTCACCTTTACGCTGCGGTACCAGTACCGGCACGATTTCGTCGGCAAATTTGCCGGCTTTCTGTGCGGCTTCGGCGCGGTTCTGCGAGGCCAGTGCCAGTGCGTCCTGTTCTTCGCGGCTGATTTCGTACTTGGCAGCCACGTTTTCGGCAGTAATGCCCATGTGATACTGGTTGTACACGTCGGTCAGACCGTCGGCCACCATGGTGTCCACCAGCTGGGCGTTGCCCATGCGGAAACCATCACGGGAGCCCGGCAGGATGTGCGGGGACAGCGACATATTTTCCTGGCCGCCGGCGATCACGATCTCGGCATCGCCGTTGGCGATGGCCTGGGCGCCCAGATGGACGGCGCGCAGGCCGGAGCCGCACACCACGTTGAGGGTGGAGGCCGGAGTGGATACCGGCAGACCGGCCTTGATCAGCGCCTGGCGGGCCGGGTTCTGGCCCACGCCGGCGGTCAGTACCTGGCCGAGGATGACTTCGCTGACGGCTTCCGGCTGCACGCCGGTTTTTTCCAGCAGACCCTTGATTACCGTGGCGCCGAGTTCCGGAGCCGGAATCTTCGACAGGGAGCCGCCAAAACTGCCAACGGCGGTACGCAGGGCTGCAACAATGACTACGTCTTGCATCGGGTTTCTCCAGAATGGTGTGTTATGTGCTTTTTTGGAGTAGGTATTGCACGGGGCGAGACCTACTCTAGCACGGAAGCTGTTGCGAATTATTGCAGGGTCGCCAGCTGGGCCGGCATCGCCTTGACCTGTACATATTCGCCCGGGGCAGGGCACAGCGGCGGCAGATCCTTGCTGCCCATGGTCTTGGGCGTGTTGATCTTGTTGCCGGATTGCGGCGCCAGCCAGGCGTCCCAGTCCTTCCACCAGCTGCCAGGACGGCTTTCGGCGGCATCGAGCCAGGCTTCGGCCGAGACCGCCTTGTTGTCGTTTACCCAGTAGTTGCGCTTGTCCTTGGTTACCGGGTTGATGGAGCCGGCTATATGGCCGGATGCGCCCAGTACATAATGGCAGCTCGGCGTGCCGGTCAGGTATTTCAGGCCGTCGAAGGCAGACTGCCACGGCACGATGTGGTCTTCGCGGGCGGCGAAGATATAGACCGGGATGTCGATGGTGCTCACGTCAATCGGAACGCCGCACAGGGTGATGCTGCCGGGCTTGGTCAGCGCGTTATTGCGGTAGAACTCCTTCAGGAAGAAGGTGTGCATCGGCATCGGCAGGTCAACCGCGTCATTGTTCCAGTACAAGAGGTCGAACGGCGGCGGGGTCTTACCCAGCAGGTAGTTGTTGACCACGTAGTTCCATACCAGATCGTTGGCGCGCAGGCTGGCAAAGGTACGCCCCAGCTCCTTGCCGCTGACGATACCGCCGTTGCCGCTGGCCAGCTTGGCTTCGCGGGCGGCAAAGAAGTTGTCGTCCAGGTATACCTTGATCTCGCCCGGATCGGTGTGGTCGATCAGCGAGGTCATGAAGGTGGCGGAGTCGAAGTACTTCAGGCCGCGGGCCTTGGCGACGCACAGGGCGGTGGTGAGGATCACGCCGCCGATGCAGAAGCCCAGCACGTTCATCGATGCCTGCTTGGTGATCTTCTTCACCGCTTCGGCGGCGGCAAACACGCCTTCCTCGATGTAGTTGTCCCACTTGTAGTGCTTCATTTCCGGGGTGGCGGAGCGCCAGCTCACCAGGAACACGCGGTAACCCTGGGCCACGAAATGGCGCACCATGGAATTATCCGGCTGCAGGTCCATCAGGTAGTACTTGTTGACGCACGGCGGCACGATCAGCAACGGCTTTTCGTAGACTTCACCGGTGGTCGGGGTGTACTGGATCAGTTCTATCAGGTTGTTGCGGAATACCACCTGGCCCGGGGTGCAGGCGATGTTCTTGCCGATCTCGAACTTGCTCTCGTCCGACATCGAGATGTGGCCCTTCTGCAGGTCTTCCACCACGTTCTTCATGCCTTCCACCAGGCTTTCGCCCTTGGTTTCGATGGCACGTTTCACCACTTCCGGGTTGGTCAGCATGAAATTGGTCGGCGACATCGCGTCGATGTACTGACGGGTGGCGAAGGCCAGGCGTTCCTTGTCGCCGGCTTCCAGTTGCGCCTGGTCCACCAGCTCGGTCATCCATTTGGATGTCATCAGGTAGCTTTGCTTCAGGAAGTTGTAGAACGGATGCTCGTTCCATTCCGGTGCGGCAAAGCGACGGTCGGTCGCCGGAGCGGCGGTGCCCCCGGTAGCGTTACCCTGACCCAGAAACTGCATCCACAGGTTCATTTGCTGCTGGTACAGGCTGTTTTGCATGGCGAAGAACTGGCTGGTGTTCTCCATCATCTGGCCCCAGGCGCCAGCCAGCGGGTTATCGGCCTGATCCGGTGTCGCGCCGGCCGACAGGGAATTGACGAACTGCTGCATCCATTTCTGATTGGTCTCGGAAATGTTGGCAAAAAAGCTGTCCAGTGCTGCCTTTGGGTCCTGACTCATGGGGGCTCCTTCGGGAAATGGCAAGGTGGACGGCGGGGCCGGTGCCTTATTGTTGTGGCGGCCCGCTACCGATGCATGCTTGTCACTGTATCACCGCTTTATGACAAAACACACGAATTGGCGGCGCGGATACCGGTCACCGGCGCGCTCTGGCGTAAAGCATGGCCGCCGCTGCCATGCGGCCAACCTTGGGGTTGTTTGGTGCGCTGCGATAAAGTCGTTTTTATTCAGAAGCTTGCGTGTTGCAATGCGGGATGGGGTGTGGTTGATTTATCGAAATGGCATTGGCGGTTGCGGCTGCGCGGCTGTTGCGGCAATGCACAAATTCCGCGCGCGCCGTGGCGGTATCGCTGGCTGACGCCAGTAGCGCTGCGTTGACGCTGTCGGGCGCTGGTACTACCGTGGCGGCTGTTCATTTTCTACAGACGGGAACGTGCATGAATGTCGAGCTGGGCGGGCAGCCGCAACGCGTCAATACCGTGTTCTGCATCGGGCGCAACTATGCCGCCCACGCAGCAGAACTGGGCAATGCGGTGGAGCCGGAGCCGCTGGTGTTTCTCAAGCCCAATGCGGCCTTGCTGCCAGTTGGCGAGCCGATCCGTTTGCCGTCCTATTCCAGTGATGTGCATTACGAGTGTGAACTGGTGGTGCTGATTGGCGAGGGTGGCGACGACATTGCCGAAGCCGATGCGCTACGCCATGTCGCCGGTTACGGCATCGGGCTGGATCTGACCGCCCGCGACGTGCAGGGCGAGGCCAAGCGTCGCGGCTTGCCGTGGACCAAGGCCAAGGGCTTTCGTGGCGCGGCCTGCATCTCGTCATTTGTGCCGGCAACGGCGCTGGACCCGGCTGCGGCCAACTTCACGCTGCACGTCAACGGCGAATTGCGGCAGCAAGGCGATAGCCGGCTGATGCTGTATCCGGTGGCAACCATCATCAGCTATCTGTCGCGCACCTATGGTCTGCAAGCCGGCGATCTTATCTATACCGGTACGCCGGAGGGCGTCGGGCCGCTGCAGCCGGGTGATCAGCTGCAACTGGCGCTGCAGCACGGTCCGCAGGCCCACTGGCAGGTGCTGGCATGAGCCGTCAGGTCGTAGAGGCGGCAGACGACAAGCTGCGGCTGGACAAGTGGCTGTGGGCGGCGCGGTTTTTCAAGACCCGCCAGCTGGCGCACGAGGCGCTGGAGCTGGGGCGCGTGCTGGTGAATGGCGACCGGGTGAAAGCATCACGCGCGGCTCGGGTGGGAGATATGCTGCAGATTCGCATTGAGCGACTGGAGTACCACGTTACCGTGCTGGCGCTTGCCAGCCAGCGTCGGCCGGCAGCGGAGGCCCGCTTGCTGTATAGCGAAAGCGAGGAGTCGGTGCAGGCGCGCGAGCATCAGATCGGACTGCAGAAGGCCGAGCACGCCAGCTTCCCGTATGGCGAGGGCCGCCCCACCAAGAAGGCGCGCCGCGACATCATCCGATTCAAGGACAAGTGGTAGACCGGTTGCGGCCAACCTGTTCCTGAGATCAGGTGCGGCGCAGGCGATTGTCATCTCGTGCCGGGGCTGCTTGCGCTAGAATGCTGTCCCGATTGAAGGTTGGCCGCAATGTCTGTTTCACGTGTTCCTCCGCTGGCGGCGCTTGCCGCTTTCTACTTCAGCTATTTCGCCTTTCAGGGTCTGTTCGGCCCGTTCTGGTCGCTGTATCTCGAAGCGCTATCGTTCTCGCCGCTGCAGATTTCCGTATTGATGTCGCTATCGACGCTGGCGCGTATCGTGTCGCCGGTATTCTGGGGCTGGATGGCCGACCGCTCCGGCAAGCGGCGCAGCATTATTTTCTGGACCTCACTGGCCTCCGCCGCCTGTTTTGTACTGGTGGCGTTGCAAACCGGCTTCTGGGGCATGTTCGCTACCCTGGCGCTGGGCTTTTTCTTCTGGGCCGCCGCGTTGCCGCTGGCCGAGGCCACGACCAGCCAGCTTACCCGTAGCCAGCCCGGCCGCTACAGTCGCATCCGGGTGTGGGGGTCGATCGGTTTTGTCTGTCTCGCCAGTATCGGCGGCTATCTGCTGGAATGGGTGTCGCTGGCCAGCCTGCCGTGGCTGCTGTTTGGCTTGCTGAGCCTGGTGGTGCTGGCCGGCTGGACGGTGCCGGAAGCCGCGATGGAAAAACGTAGCCGGCAGCAGGACTCGATGCTGGCCACGGTGCGGCAACCGCGGGTGCTGGCATTGTTCAGTTGCTGTTTTTTGCTCGCCTTCGCCATGGGGCCGTACTACAGTTTTTACTCGCTGGGGCTGAAAGAAGCTGGCTATGACAAGGCAGCTACCGGCTGGTTGTGGTCGGTGGGCGTGATGGCGGAAATCCTGGTGTTCTGGCAGATGCCGCGCATCATGGCGCGGGTGTCGCTGGAGCGCCTGATGCTGGCGTCGTTGCTGGTGTCGGCGCTGCGCTTCGCACTGATCGCCTCGCTGCTGGCGGTGCCGGCGCTGGCGGTGCTGGCGCAACTGGGGCATGCCTTCACCTTTGGCGTGCATCACGCGGCATCGGTTGGCCTGATTCACCGTATGTTCAGCGAGCAGCAACAGGCGCGCGGGCAGGGCCTGTATACCGTGGCATCGTTTGGCGTTGGCGGCAGTCTTGGCGGCCTGCTAGGCGGGGCGCTGTGGCAGCACGGCGGTGTGGCGCTGACGTTCGGTATTTCCACCGCGGCGGCTTTGCTTGGCGCGGCGGTGTGTGTGAAGTGGTTGCGGCCGCAGGCTGTTGCACACTGATGCCGCCCGCCGCGGCCGTGGCTGCCGGGGGGGCTTACAGCAGAATCACCAGTTTCAGGCCGGGGGCATGCGCCAGCCGCATGGTGAGTTGCTGGTAACTCAGCCGGCCTGCCGTCGCATGATTGAAGGCGCGCTCGCCACCTTCGCGGCCCTGTACGTCCTGCTGCTGCCACAGGGCATCGAATTCGCCGCTGTCCTGGCGCAGGTGTCCGAGTAGCTCGGCAACGGCGTCATCGTGGTGGCTGCTGATCTCGGCGCGGAACTCCGCCACCATGCGGCGGGCGCGGGTTGGCCAGTCTTCTACCAGCGTGCGGGCCAGCGGATGCAGGAACATGAACTGCAGCAGATTGTGGCTGTCGCTGCCATCGTCCAGCCAGCCGCCGAATAGCGTCGCAGCCTCGCGGTTACAGGCCGGTACATTCCACAGCGCATCCAGAACGTAGGCGGGCGTGGCAATCTTGTCCACCACCTGTGCCAGCGCTTGCTGTGCCTCCGGGTTGGCCGCAAGCGTGGCCTCCTGCGGGTCTTTCAGTCCGGCCAGGTCGAACAGGTAGTCGCGCTCGGCGCGCGATAGCAGCAGGACATCGGCCAACCGCGACAGGGTAGCGGCCGAGACCGACTGGGTGCGGCCCTGTTCGATCCAGGTCAGCCAGGTCGGACTGATGCCGACCAGTTGCGCCACTTCCTCGCGGCGCAAGCCCTTGGCGCGGCGCCGATTGCCGGCCGGTAGGCCAGCCTGTTGCGGGCTGATGCGTTCGCGGTGGCTGCGGATGAATTCGCCCAATGGGCCGGGGCCTTGCTTGTCCATGTGGAACCTGTATCGATGGCTTGGGTGGTAGTGATACTACTAGTATAAATGCTTATCTTGTACTAGGAAGCGTGCTGCGCAATGATGGCGCATCGCCGCCTTGCGGCCAACCATCCAGCGACCCCGGCGCCGAGTTCGGCGCCAGTAAACGGAAAGCAAGCCATGACCGCACAGACTCTCTACGACAAGCTCTGGAACAGCCACGTGGTACGCCAGGAAGCCGACGGTACGGTACTGCTGTACATCGACCGCCACCTGGTTCACGAAGTGACCAGCCCGCAGGCCTTTGAGGGCCTCAAGCTGGCCGGCCGTCCGCTGTGGCGCGTCGATTCGGTGGTGTCCACTGCCGACCACAATACCCCGACCGATCACTGGGACGAGGGTATCAAGGACCCGATCTCGCGCCAGCAGGTTGAAACCCTGGACGCCAACATCAAGGCTTTTGGCGCGCTGGCCTACTTCCCGTTCAAGGACAAAGGCCAGGGCATCGTGCACGTGATGGGTCCGGAGCAGGGCGCCACCCTGCCGGGCATGACCGTGGTGTGCGGTGACAGCCATACCTCCACCCACGGCGCGTTTGGTGCGCTGGCGCACGGCATCGGCACCTCGGAAGTCGAACACGTGATGGCCACTCAGACCCTGGTGGCGAAGAAATCCAAGAACATGCTGGTGCGGGTCGACGGCAAGCTGCCGGCCGGCATTACCGGCAAGGACGTGGCGCTGGCGATTATCGGCAAGATCGGCACCGCCGGCGGTACCGGTTACGCCATCGAATTCGGTGGCGAGGCCATTCGCGAGCTGTCGATGGAAGGCCGCATGAGCCTGTGCAATATGGCGATCGAAGCCGGTGCCCGCTCCGGCCTGGTGGCGGTGGACCAGAAAACCATCGATTACGTCAAAGGCCGTCCATTTGCGCCGAAAGCGGAGCAATGGGATGCGGCGGTAGCCTACTGGAACACGCTGCACTCTGATGAAGGTGCGCATTTCGACGCTGTCGTGGTGCTTGACGCTGCCGAGATCCGGCCGCAGGTGACCTGGGGCACCTCGCCGGAAATGGTGACCGACATCAACGGCCGCGTGCCGGACCCGGCGCAGGAAAGCGACCCGGTGAAGAAAGGCTCCATCGAGCGCGCGCTGGCCTATATGGGCCTGCAGGCCAATACCCCGATCAGCGAGATTCCGGTGGACGTGGTGTTCATCGGCTCCTGTACCAATAGCCGTATCGAAGACCTGCGCGAGGCTGCCGCGGTAGCCAAGGGCCGCAGCAAGGCGACCAACGTCAAGCAGGTGCTGGTGGTGCCGGGCTCCGGTCTGGTGAAGGCGCAGGCCGAAGCCGAGGGCTTGGACAAGGTATTCGTGGCGGCCGGTTTCGAGTGGCGCGAACCGGGCTGCTCGATGTGTCTGGCGATGAACGCCGACCGTCTGCAGCCGGGCGAGCGTTGTGCCTCCACCTCCAACCGCAACTTCGAAGGCCGTCAGGGCCAGGGCGGGCGTACCCATCTGGTTAGCCCGGCCATGGCTGCCGCTGCCGCAGTTGCCGGGCACTTTGTGGATATCCGTACCCTCTAATCGAGCCTAGCCCTGTCAACCAAAGGATCTTTCTTCATGAAAACGTTTGCTATCAGTCTGTTTGTGATGCTGTTGCTGTCTGCCTGCAACACCGTACATGGCGTGAAGGAGGATCTGAAACAGGGCGGTGAGGCTGTTGGCAATGGCCTGCAGAAAGCAGGTCAGGCCATTGAAAATGCCGTGCACTAAGGGCTAACGGCCCCGGAGAGCAAAATAATGAAAGCATTCACTACCCTGAACGGGCTTGTTTGCCCGCTGGATCGCGCCAACGTCGATACCGACGCGATCATTCCCAAGCAATTCCTGAAGTCGATCAAGCGTTCCGGCTTCGGCCCGAACCTGTTCGACGAGTGGCGTTACCTCGACCACGGCGAGCCGGGCATGGATAACAGCCAGCGCCCGCTGAACCCGGACTTCGTGCTGAATTTCCCGCGTTACGCCGGAGCCCAGGTGCTGCTGGCACGCGAGAACTTCGGCTGTGGCTCCAGCCGCGAGCACGCGCCATGGGCGCTGGAAGACCAAGGCTTCCGCGTGATCATCGCGCCGAGCTTTGCCGACATTTTCTTCAATAACTGCTTCAAGAACGGTCTGCTGCCTATCGTGCAGCCGGCCGAGGTGGTGGACCAGCTGTTCCGCGAGTGTGAAGCGGCAGAAGGCTATCAGCTGAACGTGGACCTGGCGGCGCAAACTATTACCACACCGTCCGGCCAGTCGTTCGCTTTCGACATCACCGAGCACCGCAAGCACTGCCTGCTGGGCGGCCTGGATGAAATCGGCCTCACCCTGCAGCACGCCGACGAGATCAAGGCGTTCGAAGCCAAACGTCGCGCCGAGCAGCCGTGGCTGTTTGCCTGATTTACCCCAAGGTTGGCCGCATGCGGCCAACCTTTTGTCACTTGAATCTGACGGGATACCCAATATGAAAATCGCAGTTCTGCCGGGTGACGGCATCGGTCCGGAAATCATTGCCCAAGCCAAGCGTGTACTGGATGTACTACGCCAGGATGGCCTGCCTATCGAAATGGAAGAAGCGCCGCTGGGCGGCGCCGGTTACGATGCCTACGGCGTGCCATATCCGGAATTCACCCAGAAGCTGTGCCGCGAGGCCGATGCCGTACTGCTGGGCGCCGTGGGCGGCCCGCAGTACGACAAGCTGGATCGCCCGCTGCGCCCGGAGCGTGGCCTGCTGGCGATCCGCAAGGACCTGAACCTGTTTGCCAACCTGCGCCCGGCCATCCTGTACCCGGAACTGGCTAACGCCTCCACCCTGAAGCCGGAAGTGGTGTCGGGTCTCGATATCATGATCGTGCGCGAACTCACCGGTGACATCTACTTCGGCCAGCCGCGTGGCATCGCGGTGAACGAGCTGGGTGAGCGCGAAGCGTTCAACACCATGCGCTACAGCGAAAGCGAGATCCGCCGTATCGCCCACGTGGCCTTCGGCATCGCCATGAAGCGCAATAAAAAGCTGTGCTCGGTAGACAAGGCCAACGTGCTGGAAACCACCGAGTTCTGGAAAGAAATCATGATCGATGTGGCGCGCGAGTACCCGCAGGTTGAACTCAGCCACATGTACGTCGACAACGCCGCCATGCAGCTGGTGCGCAACCCCAAGCAGTTTGACGTGATGGTGACCGGCAATATCTTTGGTGACATCTTGTCCGATGAGGCCTCCATGCTCACCGGCTCCATCGGCATGCTGCCGTCGGCATCGCTGGACCAGAACAACAAGGGCCTGTACGAGCCGAGTCACGGTTCTGCTCCGGACATCGCCGGCAAGAACCTGGCCAACCCGCTGGCGACCATCCTGTCCGCCGCCATGATGCTGCGCTACACCTTCAACCAGGAAGTCGCTGCCGTGCGGGTGGAAGATGCGGTGAAAAAAGTGCTGGCGCAGGGGTATCGCACTGCCGACATTTTCGAGGCCGGCTGCGAGAAAGTGACCTGCTCCGGCATGGGTGATGCAGTGGTGTCTGCGCTGTAAAATCAGCGTTTTAATGCTGTTCAAATAAAAACAAACAACCCCATTGTGCGGGCGGCTGTTGCCCTGCACAATGGGGTTGATCATCGAATAGAGCCGGTACGTCAACGGGCCGGCAGAACAGTTTCAAATCACCCGACAGACATTCAGGAGAAGTATCGTGCGAGTAGGTTTTGTAGGCTGGCGCGGCATGGTGGGTTCCGTGCTGATGCAGCGCATGCTGGAAGAAAACGATTTTGCGGTTATCAACGAACCGGTGTTCTTTACGACTTCCAATGTTGGTGGCGCTGCCCCTAGCGTTGGCCGCGAAGTGCCGCCGCTGAAGGATGCCCGCAATATCGACGAACTGAAGGCGATGGATGCCATCGTTACCTGCCAGGGCGGCGACTACACCACCGAGGTATATGGCAAGCTGCGTGCGGCAGGCTGGAACGGCTACTGGATTGATGCGGCCTCCACCCTGCGCATGGAAGACAACGCCATCATCGTGCTGGACCCGGTCAACAAGAACGTGATCGAGAACGGTCTGGCCAATGGCGTCAAGGATTTCATCGGCGGTAACTGCACCAACTCCATCATGCTGATGGGGATGGGCGGGCTGTTCCGCGAGGGGCTGGTGGAATGGGTGTCCTCCATGACCTACCAGGCAGCTTCCGGTGGTGGTGCCAACCACATGCGCGAACTGCTGAAGGGCATGGGCGTGGTGCATGGCGCCGTCGCCGAAGAGCTGGCTACGCCGTCGTCCGCCATTCTGGATATCGACCGCAAGGTGGCTGCCGCTATCCGCGAAGACGTGCCGACCGAGTTCTTTGGTGCGCCACTGGCGGGTGGTCTGATTCCGTGGATCGACAAACAGCTGGATAACGGCCAGTCCAAGGAAGAGTGGAAGGGGCAGGCCGAGGTGAACAAGATCCTCGGCAATACTGCCACCATTCCGGTTGACGGCCTGTGCGTGCGCATCGGCGCGATGCGCTGCCATAGCCTGGCGCTGACGGTAAAGCTGAAGAAAGATCTGCCACTGGACGAGATCGAGTCCATCATCAAGTCCGGTAACGACTGGGTGAAGTGGGTGCCGAACGATCGCGAGATCACCGTCAAGGAACTGACCCCTGCCGCTATTACCGGCGGCCTGCAGATCGGCGTTGGCCGCGTGCGCAAGCTGAACATGGGTGGCGAGTACCTGTCGGCCTTCGTGATCGGCGACCAGCTGCTGTGGGGTGCGGCCGAACCGCTGCGCCGTATGTTGCGTATCCTGATTGAGCGTTAAAATACGCGTATAGCTGTTTCCTCAAAGGGCGCCGGCGGCGCCCTTTCTGTTTTCTAGAACTGGATAAATGAATGTCTGAAGCGATTCGTGTTGCCGTGGTCGGTGCGACCAACCTGGTTGGCCAGGCGGTACTGGAACTACTGGCCGAGCGGGATCTGCCTATCGAGCGCGTGTATGCGCTGGATGTTGCCGAGAAGGAAGGCGAGAGCGCCTACTATGGCAATCTGGAGCTGGATGTACAGGCTGTGGATGAGTTCGATTTTGCCAATGTGGCACTGGCAATTTTTGTGGCTGGCAGCGAGATGTCACGCCAGCACGTACAGGCTGTTCGCGCGGCTGGGGTGGCAGTGATCGATTTCAGCGCTGTCTATCGCCATTCTGACGATGTGCCGTTGTATGCACCGCTTATCAATGACAAGCTGCTGGATGATCTGGGCGAGGCGCCGCTGGTGTCTATTCCCAACTGCACCGTGACCCCGCTGGCGCAAGCACTGGTAGCGCTGAAGCCGGCCGGTTTGCAGCGGGTGACGGTGACCACCTTCCAGTCGGTATCCGGCAGTGGCCAGGCGGCACTGGAAGAGTTGGCCAACCAGACCACTGCGTTGTTCTCGCAGCGCGATGCCGAGCTGGAGGTTTTCCCCAAGCGTATTGCGTTTAATGTCTTGCCGCTGATCGGCGGCGTCGATGCCGCCGGGGTGAGCGAGGAAGAGTCATCCGTGGAGCACGAGCTGCGCAAGTTGCTGGCTTTGCCGCAACTGGTGGTTGAGGCCAGCTGTGTCCGTGTGCCGGTGTTCTTCGGTCATGGCTGGGCAGTAACCGTACAGAGCGAAGATGAAATGTCGGCAGAAAAGGCACGCGAGTTGCTTGCAGCCGCGGGTATGCAGGTCGTGGATGACCCTGCAGGCGACATGCCTTATGTCACCCCGCTGGAAGCATCCGGCAACGAGGTGGTATGGGTCAGCCGTGTGCGCCGTCAGGGTAACGGACTGTCGTTCTGGTTGGCCGCGGATAACATCCGCGCTGCGATTGCGCAAAGCTGCGTAGCCACTGCCATGGCACTGATGAAACGTGGCTATTTTGCTTGATGCGGTAACTACAGTTAGTATCGGGTGTTGACACTGGGATGTGGTTTGGCTTGTTGATCTGCTAGTTTGATATTACGTGCGAAAAACAAGCCTCCATCTGCCTGTGGTGGAGTGGGAAACGATAATTACAGCGAAAGGTAGTGCAAGAAAAATGCTGGCCAAGAAAAGAATGAGTTCGCTGCTGTTGGCGTTGCTGTTTTCGTCGTCCGCCTGGGCCGGGTTGGGGGGGGTGGTTGTACGTTCCAACCTGGGCGAAGTGCTGCGCGCTGATATCGATCTGACGGGTAAAGCCGATGATGTGGTTCGTGTCGGGCTGGCGCCTATCGATACTTTTCGCGATTTGCAGGTGGACTACGCCGGTGTGCTCAGTAGCCTGCGTTTCACGCTGGCTTACCGCAGTGACGGGCATCCCTACATCCGGGTAAGTTCCAACCAGCCTATCAGCGAACCTTTCCTACGCTTTGTGGTAGAGGCTAAGGCAAGCAATGCCCGCTACGTACGCGAGTACACCATTTTGCTGGATCCGGCCGAGTACGCAGGCCGTGCCGACGAGATCAGTCGCAGCAATATGCCGGCAGCACCTCTGCGACGTCCGGCGCCACCGGTGGTGCGTCCACGCCCGCTGCCCGCTGACAATACGCCTGTGCCGCCAGCCTACCGTGCTCCGCGCGGAAGCCTGGTGGTTCAACCTGGACAGACACTGTCGGGCTTGGCTCGCAGTCTCGGCTTGTCCGGTTTGGGGCAGCGCCGAGTCATGGCCGCATTGGTTAATGCCAACCCGTCTGCTTTTATTAATGGCAATCCTTCTTCCATCAAGGCCGGCAGTCACTTGAAAGTACCGACGGCTGCCAGCATGCGAGCTCTGCAGGAGTCGCAGATATCGGCCATTCTTGCCGGCGGTATGTCTGCCCGTACTATGCCGGCCGTCAAGCCGTTGCCGGCCGCGCCTGTCGCGACACCAACGAAGCCGGCAACACCAGCACCTGCCGCTGTACCTGCTCCGCAACCAGAGATGAAGCCGGCAGCTTCGGCTCCGACTACCTTGGCTCCCAGTGGCAATCCTGTGTTGAAGCTGGAGGCGCCGGATGCCGCAGCGTCAGCTCCAGCCACTGATCTGGCTCTGCAGCAGGCTCAGCACAAGATCGATGAGCTGGAAAAACAGCTGAAAGCATTGCAAGCCGCGGCTTCCGCAGCAAAGGCCGCCCCTCCTG